>UQMJ01000023.1 GCA_900542035.1 uncultured Clostridium sp. | reverse complement strand
AAGAATCTCTATGCCTATTTCTTTTTTACTTTACCCCCAAGTAAAGTGTACAACCAAAAATTTCTTTTGGGGAAATTGGGCAGAATGCACAAAAAATGAGCAGATTTGTCAAAATGCCGAAAAATAAGAAAGTATGATGGAATATGGAGATATAACGATAAAGTGTGTTCTGCTTTACATAAAAGAAATAGATAGAATGTACAAAAAAATAGAAAATAGAGACAAAAGATTGACATTTTGTATATTGGGTGCTACAATACGGTTAAATCAAATAAGCAATACATTAACGTTGATGAGCCTAAAAGCCAGCCGTTTCGGTTGGCTTTTTTGTTTTTTATTGACAATGTTAAATTGCAAGTATCAAAAAAGTGTATACCGGTAAAACGCTTTTTTGTTAAAAATGTTTTCGGAAACAAAAGAACCAGTCAATCAGCAGTTCAAGTAAGAAAAAAGAAGAGGTATTCATCATGGAAAAAAGTATGATTTATGAACACATTGACCACACATTATTAAAGGCGGTTTCTTCCTGGGAAGAAATTAAAAAATTATGTGAGGAAGCGCTGGAACACAAGATGGCATCGGTCTGCATTCCGCCGTCTTATATCAAGAGAGTCCATGAGACGTTTGGAGAAAAGCTGAATATCTGTACGGTAATCGGATTTCCTCTTGGATATAACACCACGGAAGTAAAAAAAGCAGAAGTTGCCCAGGCAATTGCAGAAGGCGCTGGGGAAGTAGATATGGTGGTAAACTTAGGCGATGTAAAAAACGGGGAGTTTGACCGCGTAACAAAAGAAATTGCTGCATTAAAAGAGACTGCTGGCGATAAAATTTTAAAGGTTATTATCGAAACCTGTTATCTGACTGAAGAAGAAAAAGTACGTCTTTGCAAATGCGTGGCAGACGGCGGTGCGGATTACATCAAGACCTCTACCGGATTTGGAACTGCAGGTGCAAAGATTGAAGATATCCGCTTATTTAAGGAAAACCTGCCAAAAGATAAGGATGTAAAGATGAAGGCAGCAGGCGGTGTCAGAACCAGAGAAGACTTGGAACTGTTCTTAGAAGAAGGCTGCGAGAGAATCGGAACCAGTTCTGCAATCCGTATTCTGGAAGACGGGGAAAATAATAACGGAGTTTACTAAAGAAAAAAGAAACGGTTATAGGACCAGGAAAAAAGGAGAAGGATCATGAAAAAAACAATGAAACAAATCGGAGCGGCATTATTGGCAGCATTCATGGTAGTTACTGCAGCAGGATGTTCTTCAGGCGGAAATACAGCAGAATCCACCCAGGCAGAAGGAGGCAAAGATTCATCTGCCGGAGCGGAAATTGCCATGATAGCAGATGGCGGAACCATTGACGATAAAGGATTTAATCAGGGAACCTACGAGGGCGTAAAGCAGTACGGCGAAGAAAAGGGAATTTCTTATAAGTATTACAAGCCAGTAGAAAAAACGACCGATGCTTATTTATCCGCGATGGAACTGGCAATCGAAGGCGGAGCAAAAATCATTGTAGCGCCAGGATTCCGGTTTACCGAAGCAATGTACATTGCGCAGGACACATGGCCAGATACAAAATTTGTGTTATTAGACGGAGTTCCAACCCAGAATGGCGAATCGAAAACCAACGCAAACACCGTTGGAATCCAGTACGCAGAAGAGCAGGCCGGATTTTTAGCAGGTTATGCGGCAGTTGTAGAAGGCTACAAGAAACTGGGCTTTATGGGCGGCGTTGCAACTCCTGCAGTAGTACGTTATGGATATGGATACATTCAGGGCGCAGAAGCAGCTGCAAAAGAGCTGGGAGTAACAGATGTGGAAATCAATTACTACTACACGGGTACGTTTGATGCAACTCCTGAGACCCAGACCCTGGCAGCGACCTGGTATCAGAATGGTACGGAAATCATTTTTGCCTGCGGATCCGGCGTAGGACAGTCCGTAATGGCAGCAGCGGATGCTTCTTCCGGAAAATCCATCGGCGTTGACATTGACTGGGCAGAAGAGTCTGAAACCGTTGTAACTTCTGCGATGAAATCGTTAAGCGGAACCGTATACCAGATGCTGGATAAATTCTATACGGACAGCTTCCCAGGCGGCGAAAACATCGTAATGGATGCTTCTAACGAAGGCGTAGAGCTTCCGATGGAAACTTCCAGATTTGAGAAGTTCGACCAGGCTCAGTATGATGAACTGTATAAGAAACTGGCAGACGGAACCTTCAAGCCTCTTCGCGATGTAGATGAAAAAGGAACTTCTTATACATTAGACCAGATTTCTGACGGTACCGTAAAGGTAGTAGAAGTAAAATAAAGGAATTCAGTTAGCGGAATGCTGGGAGAAAAAATATGGAATACGTAATTGAAATGTTGGGGATTCGGAAAGAGTTTCCAGGAATTGTTGCAAATGATAATGTAACACTCCAGCTAAAGCGCGGTGAGATTCATGCTCTGCTGGGAGAAAATGGAGCCGGAAAATCTACATTAATGAGCGTCTTGTTTGGAATGTATCAGCCGGAGGCCGGAGAAATCCGGAAGAACGGAGAAGTAGTACACATTAAAAATCCAAACGACGCAAACAGACTGGGAATTGGTATGGTACACCAGCATTTTAAACTGGTTCACAACTTTACTGTATTGGAGAACGTAATTCTGGGTGTGGAAAGCACCCAGAAAGGCCTCCTTAAAATGGATGAAGCCCGTAAAAAAGTAATGGACTTATCAGAAAAGTATGGATTAAAAATCGATCCGGACGCGCTGATTTCTGATATTACAGTAGGAATGCAGCAGAGGGTCGAGATTTTGAAAATGCTGTACCGAGACAATGAAATCCTGATTTTTGACGAGCCGACGGCGGTTTTGACTCCCCAGGAAATTGACGAGTTAATCAAGGTTATGAAAAACCTGGCAGCAGAGGGAAAATCCATTCTGTTTATTACCCATAAGTTAAATGAGATCAAAGAAGCGGCAAACCGCTGTACCGTCCTGAGAAAAGGCAGATATGTGGGAACCATTGATGTGGCATCTACCAGTAAAGAAGAAATGTCTGAAATGATGGTAGGCAGAAAAGTAAATCTCCAGATTGATAAGGGAACCTACCATCCTGGAAAATGCGTATTGTCTGTAGAAGATTTAAGCGTAAAGAACCACTTCAGCGGGAAACTTTCGGTAAACCATGTGTCATTTGACGTAAAGGAAGGCGAAATCGTATGTATTGCCGGAATTGACGGAAACGGACAGAGCGAGCTGGTTTATGCGCTGACTGGATTATCCCCCATTGAAAGCGGACAGATTCATTTGAAGGATCAGGACTTTACCCACATGAGCATCCGTCAGAGAAATACCCACGGACTGGGTCATATTCCGGAAGACCGTCACAAACACGGACTGGTTCTGGATTATGATTTGGCATACAATACGGTGCTTCAAAGCTATTTTGAAAAGAAATTCCAGAGTCATGGATTTTTAAGAGAGCGGGAGATCTACCAGTATGCAGACGGTCTCATTGACTCATTTGACATCCGCTGCGGACAGGGCGGCAAGACCATTGCCAGAAGTATGTCCGGAGGAAATCAGCAGAAGATTATTATTGCGAGAGAAATTGACCGCAATCCGGATTTGCTGATCGCGGTTCAGCCTACCAGAGGTCTGGACGTAGGAGCTATTGAATACATTCACAATCAGCTGGTAGCCCAGAAGAAGGCAGGAAAAGGAGTGCTTCTGGTATCCTTAGAGCTGGATGAAGTTATGAGCATCAGCGATCGGATTTTAGTGATGTACGAAGGCGAAATCGTTGCCGATTTAAGACCGGAAGACGTAACTGTACAGGAACTTGGTCTTTATATGGCAGGTTCCAAAAGGAGGGCATAAAACGTGAAAAGAAAATCTCTTCCATCCGGCGTATCCAGTTTTCTGGCGTCAGTTATGGCAATCCTTTTGGGAATGCTCGTCGGATTAATTATTTTAATAGCCAGTAACCCATCTCAGGCCTCCCAGGGGTTTATCGCCATTCTTTTGGGCGGCGTGTCCAATATGAAAAATATGGGACAGGTTCTTTACTATGCAACTCCGTTAATTATGACCGGATTGTCCGTTGGATTTGCCAGCAAGACCGGACTTTTTAACATTGGCGCAGCGGGACAGTTTATAGTCGGCGCCTTTGCAGCTGTTTTTGTCGGCGTCCGCTTTACCTTTCTTCCAGGAGCCCTTCACTGGATTGCTGCCTTGTTAGCAGCGATTGTGGCCGGCGCTTTGTGGGGAATGGTGCCAGGTATTTTGAAAGCAACCAGAAATGTAAATGTAGTAATTGGCTGTATTATGATGAACTACATTGGAATGTATACGGTAAACGCTCTGGTTAGCGGATTTATCTATGATCCGCTGCAGAGCCAGTCTCTTCCGGTTGATGCAGATGCCATTCTTCCCAAAATGGGACTGGATCTGATTTTCCGTCATAATAATCGTCCGTCCAGTGCAAATGCCGGTATTCTGATTGCGATTCTGGCCGGTGTTGTGATTTGGGTCATTCTTCAGAAAACCGTATTTGGCTATGAGCTAAAAGCCTGCGGTTTTAACAGCGAGGCTGGCCGGTATGCCGGTATGAACGAGAAGAAAAACGTAATTTCTTCTATGGCGATTGCAGGTGCGCTGGCTGGCCTTGGCGGGGGCCTGTTATATCTGGCTGGTTCCGGAAACGGAATTCAGGTAGTCGATACTCTGGCAGCAGAAGGATTTAACGGAATTCCGGTTGCGCTTCTGGCTATGAATAATCCGATTGGTATTATTTTCTCTGGTATTTTTATTGCATACTTAAAGGTCGGCGGCGATCAGATGCAGCTGTACAACTTTGTACCAGAAGTAATTGATATTATTATTTCAGTAATTATCTATTTTAGCGCATTTGCTTTAGTATTCCGCGGAATCATCAATCAGTTCTTTGGCAGAAAAAAAGCAGATAAAGCAGAAAAATCAGCGTGAGAGGAGAAGGAACATGAGTCTGGTATATTTTTTAGTTCAACAAATGATGCTGTTTTCAATCCCGCTGCTGATCGTTGCACTGGGAGGAATGTTCTGCGAGCGAAGCGGCGTTATCAACATTGCATTGGAAGGAATCATGGTATTAGGAGGTTTTACCGGAATCCTGTTTATCAACCTCTTCCAGGGAGTCCTTCCAGGACAGCCGGTTCTGTTAATCGCCCTGATCATTTCCATGGTAACGGGTATGGTCATTTCCCTGGTACACGCTTATGCGTCTGTAAATATGAAGGCAAATCAGAGTATCAGCGGTACTGCAATTAATATGTTTGCGCCGGCATTCGCTATTTTTGTGGCAAGAGTTATCCGGAACGTACAGCAGATTCCCTTTGAAAACCAGTTCCGCATCGAAAAAGTTCCGGTATTAGGAGATATTCCCATTATTGGCGGACTGTTTTTCCAGAATGCGTACCTGACGACTTATCTGGGAATCATCATTTTAGTCATTTCCTGCATTGTGCTGTATAAAACAAGATTTGGCCTTCGTCTCAGAGCCTGCGGCGAGCATCCTCAGGCAGCGGCTTCTGTAGGCATCAGCGTTTATAAAATGCGCTATATGGGTGTGCTGATTTCCGGCGCGTTAGCCGGAATCGGCGGATTAGTCTATGTCATTCCGACTTCTACCAGCTTTAATGCTTCTGTATCCGGTTACGGATTTTTGGCATTGGCCGTACTGATTTTTGGACAGTGGAAACCAGGAAAGATCATGCTTGCAGCGCTGTTCTTCGGATTTATGAAGACCATTTCCTCTGCTTATTCAGGAATTCCGGTACTGGCAGATCTGGGAATCCCAAGCAGCGTATATAAGATGATCCCATATCTGGCAACTCTGATTGTTCTGACTTTAAATACAAAGGGTTCCCAGGCGCCAAAGGCATCTGGAGTTCCTTATGACAAGGGAGCAAGATAACAAGTATTGATTTTGACAGGAGGAAAGATTATGCCGTTTTTAACAGAAGATGGAAAACAGTATCACATTCATTGCAAAGAAGGGGATGTAGGACGTTACGTCCTGCTTCCTGGCGACCCGTTCCGTACAGATGCGATTGCCGCTATGTTTGACGACGCCAAATTAGTGGCTCACAACAGAGAGTGCAAGACCTGGACCGGAACGTTAAACGGAGAAAAAGTTTCTGTAACTTCTACCGGTATGGGAAGCCCATCTACCGCCATTGTAGTAGAAGAATTGATCCGCTGCGGGGCCGATACGTTTATTCGGGTGGGAACTTCCGGACGGGTATGTCCGAAATCTCAGGATATGTCTTTAAACGGAGTGATCAATACAGCGGCAGTTCGGGATGAGGGAACCACAATTTCTTATGTGCCGTTAGCATATCCGGCAGTAGCAGACCGTCACGTAGTGGATGCTCTGGCAAGAGCGGCTAAAAAACTGGGATACAATTTTGCAGAAGGCATTACCCATTCCAAAGATGCATTTTATGGTGAGATTGAGCCGGAAACCATGCCTAACAGCGAGTATGTCAAGCAGCGCTGGCAGGCATGGGAGCGTTCCAATGTAATGTGTTCAGAAATGGAAGCGGCCGCTATTTTCGTCATTTCTTCCATCCGCAGCTGCAGGGCGTCCGGAATTATGGCTTATAAAAAGGTAAATTTGCAGGCAGCCATGGAGACGGCGATTGAAGGACTTCGGATTTTAATTGAAGAAGACAAAAAGCTTGGGAGGTAACGGATGGAGCGATTACTGATTAAAAATATCCGGTATCTCTACTGCATGGATGAGAACGATACGTTTTTAGAGAATGCAGATATTTATATAGAAGAAAACGTGATCAAGAAGATTGGATCCAATCTGGAGACGCCGGAAGAAGGGGTAAAAGTAATAGACGGGGCAGGAAAGTTAGCCCTTCCTGGATTTGTCAATACCCATCATCATTTCTATCAGAACATTACCAGAAATATCCCCATTATGCAGAAAGGAAATCTGCTTGGGTGGCTGTTGTATTCTTACGGGGCCTGGGAAAATATGGAGGAAGAGGATGTGAGGGCGGCAGCCCGCCTGGCCTGTGCAGAGCTTCTTATGACCGGCTGTACCACTTCTATGGACTTTATGTATTTCTTCCCTCATGGAAGGCACAGCCTGATGGAGGCAGAGTTTGAGGCAGTAAAAGAAATGGGGCTGCGTTTCCATGGATTCCGCGGCTGTATGCCGGTCATGGAAGGAAATCTTCCGGCTGAGATGAAAGAACGCCTGGGAATTGACGCCGGCGAACTGGTAGAATCCTATGAGGATATTATGGATGCCTGCGAAAAGACATTCCAGAAGTACCATGATAACAGTCCGTTTTCCATGAGCCGCGTAGGGTTAGGTCCAACAACCGTTGTATTTGAGAATCCGGAGTTTATGCGGGAATTGAAGGCAATGGCAGATCGCTATCAGGGACTTTTGCATACCCACCTTCATCCAAGACCCGATGAGATCAAAAAATGCGGGGAACTGTATGGAAAGCGGCCCCACCAGTGGCTGGAAGAAATCGGGTGGATGGATAAAAATGTATCGTTTGCCCATATCAGCCGTCATAATGCAGAAGAGCTGGATATTGTAGCGAGAAACGGGGCTTCTGTTACCCAGTCTCCATCCTGCCATATGCGCCTTGGATATCCGGTAGCGCCGGCGTTAGAGGCGAGGGATCGGGGAATTCCGGTCAGCATCGGAGTAGACGGCGGAGCCAGCAATGACAGCGGAGATATGTTAGGCGAATTGAGAGCCATGCTGTATGTGCACCGTATTGAAGGCGGCCATCCAGGATATGGTCCGGAGCGCTGGATCAATGCAAAAGAAGTCTTTGAAATGGCGACGGTAAATGGCGCAAAATGCTTGAACCGAGAAGATATCGGAATGCTGAAAGAAGGCATGGCAGCAGATATTGTCCTGTTTTCCATGATGCAGCCAGGCTACGCGGGAGCTCTTACGGATCCAAGAGGGGCGCTTTTGTACTGCGGAAACAATCATCTGGCAGATACGACCATTGTCAACGGAAAGGTATTGATTGAAAACGGCATTTTCTTAGCAGGCGATTTAAATCAGATTATTGAAGATGCCAACAACGCGACAGCCAGAATTTTGAAGCTGGTAAAAGAAAAGACCGGTATTGATTACCGGATGGAGGCGCAGAAGCCATGAGCGCAGAAACGATCGTAACAAAAGCTTCTTTTCCAAAACGAATCGGAATGATTGTTCCTTCTTCTAATACAGTAGTGGAACCAATCTGCAGCCGTATATTTGCAGGAATGGAAGACGTGGTAACCGTCCATTATTCCAGGCTTCCGGTAGTCCGCGTATCGATGGAAAAGGATTCAGACAAACAATTTGAGATTGAGACCATGCTTCAGGCAGCAAACCAGCTGGCCCAGGCCAACGTAGATGCGATTATCTGGAACGGTACAGCGGGAAGCTGGCTGGGAATTGACAGAGACCAGGAAATGTGTCGGGAGATTGAAAAAGAGACAGGAATTCCCATGGGAACCGCTTCGTTAGGGATGGTCCAAAGCTATCGGGATTTCGGAATCAGCCGGATTCATTTGGTTACTCCTTATATACAGGAAATGAATGACGCAATCATTCGGGAATATAAAAAGCTGGGATTTACTCCGGCAGATGTGACGGGACTTGGCATTACAGAAAATACAGAAATTGGAAGCGTGACGCAGGAACAGTTGGAACAGCTGTGCTGCGCTACCCATGGAACGGCCGGAGAAGGAATTGCTGTGGTATGCACCAATCTGGCCGCAGCCTGGAGAGCTGAAGAAATTGAACGGCGGACAGGAGCAGTTGTATTTGATTCTGTAATAGCGGCAGTCAGGGAAGGACTTCGGTTAGCCGGTCTGGAAAACCTGACCTTTCATGGCTGGGGAAGGCTGTTGGAAGCGTAAATTAAGACGGAGGGAAGCAATATGGCATTAAATATGGAAACAAATTATTGTGGATTCCGCTGTGAAAACCCATTTTTTCTGGCTTCTTCTCCTGTCAGCGCGACAGGAGAAATGATTGGCAGGGCATTTGAACTGGGATGGGCTGGAGCAGTGACAAAAAGCATTTCTTATTTACAGGATGAGCTGAAGGTAAGCCTGTCTCCCAGAATGCTGCCAGTTTCTACCGCTGGCGCAAAGGGCGTTACCGGAATGGGAAACATTGACTTTGTTATGGACAAAACCGTAGACGCCGCATTTGCAGATTTTGCCCAGGTAAAGAAGAACTATCCGGAAAAAATGCTGATTATCAGCGTAAAGGCCCAATACCTGGAACGGGAATGGAAAAGCCTTGCCAGAAAAGCAGAAGATGCGGGAGCGGATGCTCTGGAATTGTGCCTTTCCTGTATTGACAGCGAAGCCGGCGTCATGCTCTGTCAGGAAAAAGAACTGATGCAGCAGGTAATCCGCTGGGTAAAAGAAGAAATTCAGATTCCGGTCATTGCAAAATTGTCCATTCATGTAAATGATGTGGGAAAGATGGCGCAGTATGCGGCAGAAGCGGGAGCCGACGGGGTTACTGGCATTAATTCTATCCATGGTATCGGACCTGTCAATGCTGACACAATGGTACATATGCCGGATATTATGGGGCAAAGCGCGCCGATGGGATTGTCCGGAGCATTTATTAAGCCAATGGCACAGCACTGTATTTACAAAATGGCGAAAGCGGCAAAGGAACAAAAATTTGATATTTCTGCAGTCGGAGGGATCTGCAATGGACAGGATGCTTTGGAATACCTGCTGTTAGGAGCCGATACCTTACAGAGCGCAACGGCAGTTATGTATCAGGGATATGGGATTATCAGGCCGATGATGGCCTATCTCCAGAAATTTATGGAAGAAAAAGGCTATCAGTCCCTGGACGAGTTCAGAGGTTATTCCCTGGAGCATATGGCGCCGGCCGCCAGAAATTTATCATTAAAGCAGCAGCTGGCAGCAAAGGTAAAGGAAGAGACCTGTATCGGCTGCGGCAGATGCGTAACGTCCTGCCAGGATGGCGGAAAACAGGCGATTTCCCTGGAAAAAGACAAAAAGAAAGCATTTGTTCATATAGAAAAATGCACAGGCTGCGGACTTTGCCAGATTGTATGCCCTGTAAAAGCAATTGATATGGAGCAGACGGTCAGATAATGGGAGGGACAGGCGATGAGAAAATTTAAGCGTGTATTTTTGATTGTCATGGATTCCTTTGGAGCAGGAAATGCAAAAGACGCAGAAGAGTATGGGGATCAGGGCGCGGATACTATGGGCCATATCGCCGAAGCCGTAGAAAGCTGGAAGATTCCCAATCTTCAGAAGCTGGGACTGGCAAATCTTCATCCGTTAAAAGGAGTGAAGCCGGCAGAAAATCCTATGGGCTATTACACTGTATTAAATGAATCCAGTAAAGGGAAAGATACTATGACGGGACATTGGGAACTGATGGGAATCAAAACGACCAGACCGTTTGTAACCTTTACAGAAACCGGATTTCCGCCGGAGCTGATCGCAGAGCTGGAACGGCGTACCGGACGTACCATTATCGGAAATAAGAGTTCCAGCGGAACGGAGATTTTAGAAGAACTGGCAGAAGAAGAAATTGCAACGGGCCACATGATTGTGTATACATCGGCAGACTCGGTTCTGCAGATTTGCGGAAACGAAGAAACGTTCGGGCTGGACGAGTTGTACCGCTGCTGTGAAATTGCCAGGGAACTTACGCTAAAAGACGAGTGGCGGGTAGGCCGTGTCATTGCCAGACCTTATGTAGGGAAAAAACGGGGCGAATTGAAACGCACCAGCAACCGTCGGGACTATGCCTTAAGTCCCACTGGAAAAACAGTCCTGGACGCATTAAAAGAACAGGGGCTGTCTGTCATTTCCATAGGAAAAATCAGCGACATTTTCAATGGAGAAGGAATTACAGAAGCTTACCATTCAGACAGTTCGGTTCATGGGATGGAACAGACAAAAGATCTGGTTGCCAACAAAGACTTTGAAGGACTATGTTTTGTCAATCTGGTAGACTTTGACGCCTTATGGGGACACCGGAGAAATCCGGATGGATATGCGAAGGAAACCGAGCGGTTTGACGAGAAACTGGGAGAGGTGTTAGAGCTTCTGAGGGAAGACGATTTGCTGATGATTACAGCCGATCATGGAAACGATCCGACTTATAAAGGGACGGATCACACCAGAGAGCAGGTTCCTCTTCTGATTTATGCGAAAGGGCTAGAAGGCTCTGGAAGGCTGGAAGAGACGGATTCTTTTGGGGCAGTAGGCGCTTCCATTGCAGAGAATTTTGGAATCGCAATGCCAAAGGGAACCATTGGGACTTCCATTCTGGAAACAATCAAATAAGTGTTTTTAGAGACGGAAAGGGGTCGCCGCTCCACAGATGATTCATCTGTGGAGCGGCGTTTTTTATAGGTTCCGGATTCTTCACAAAATCGTAAGAAACCTCCCATTTACATTTTTTCTAACTTATGGTACTGTATTAATATAAATAATACAGTTGGTACGGATGGTCAGGCAGCCAGACATCCAGACAACTGGAAAGGAGGCATCTGATGCTGATAGAGTTGGATTACAAAGACCGGCGCCCGATATATGAACAGGTAACGGAGAAACTGGCGTCCATGATGATGCTGGGAGTCCTGGAAGAAAACAGTCAGCTCCCGTCTGTCCGGAGTATGGCGGTGGCGTTGTCTATTAATCCCAATACCATCCAGAGAGCATATGCAGAACTGGAGAGACAGGGATATATTTATTCCATAAAAGGAAAAGGGAGTTTTGTAACAGACACGTCGAAAATGAAGCAGTTCCGGCAGAAAGAAGCCAGGGAAAAGGTTCTGGAGGCGGCATCCGAGGCGGCCCGTCTGGGGCTTGGCCAGGATGAGATTATAGAAGCGGCGCGGGAAGGAATCAGACAGTCAGAATATGCAGAGGCAGAGAATCCTGCCGGAAAATCAGAAACAGGAGGGGATGAGCATGATTGAAGCGGTAAACGTGACCAAGCGTTTTGATGAAATTGTAGCGGTAGATCACATCAACGCCACGATTCGGGACGGAAATGTGTTTGGTCTGATAGGGACCAATGGAGCGGGAAAAAGCACGTTTCTGCGCATGGCCAGCGGCGTGTTAAAGCCGGACGAGGGAAGCATTTCCATAGATGGAGAGGAAGTATTTGAAAATTTAAAGGCGAAAAAGAGGTTTTTCTATATTTCAGATGAGCAGTACTTTTTCAACAATTCCACTCCGGCAGAGATGAAAGAATATTACAAGGTTGTATATGAGAAATTTGACCAGGATCGGTTCCACAAATTAATGAGGAATTTTGAACTGGATGAGAAACGGAAAATCAACACCTTTTCCAAAGGTATGAAAAAACAGGTTTCCGTTATCTGCGGAGTATGCGCCAATACCGATTATCTGTTCTGCGACGAGACCTTTGACGGCCTGGATCCGGTTATGCGCCAGACTGTAAAAAGTATTTTTGCAGGAGATATGGAAGAACGCAACCTGACGCCTATTATTGCATCCCACAATTTACGGGAACTGGAAGACATCTGCGACCATGTAGGACTGCTGCACAAAGGCGGGATCCTTCTGTCAAAGGATCTGGACGATATGAAGCTGAATATTCACAAAATCCAGTGTGTCTTAAAGCCAGAAATGAATCCAGAACAGATAAAGGGGCTGGATATCATCAAAATCGAAAAAAGAGGCAGTCTGTCAACCCTGACAGTGCGGGGAAACAGACAGGAAGTAGAAGAGAAGATGGCGTCTTACGAGCCGGTATTTTTTGAAATGATTCCTTTATCCTTAGAGGAAATCTTTATTAGTGAAACGGAGGTGGCAGGTTATGACATCAAAAAACTTATTCTTTAAATTGGCAAAAGAAGACGGTAAAAGAAGAGTCTGGCTTGCTGCGCTGTCATTTTTGGTATTTTTCTTTGCATATCCGATTGTCCTGGCCCTTCAGCTGAGCAATGTAAAGAAGGAATATGCGATGGCATTCCAGTATGGGCCGCAGATAGGAAAACCGGAGCATCAGGCTCTTATGGAAGCGGCTGAGCAGGTTCTTTCTCCTTATGAGAATCCGGTTATTGTAATGGTAATTATCGGGGCGGCAGTGGTATGCGGCGCATCCAGCTTTGCCTACCTTCACAATAAGAGAAAAGTAGACTTTTATCACAGCATTCCGGTAAAACGGGGACTGTTGTTTACGGTTACCTTTTCGGTCGGAATTCTAATTCCGGCAGCCGCCTACGCCCTGTGCCTGGGAATCGCGCTGATTATAGCGGCATCCTATGGGGTTCCGGTAACAGAACTGGCAAAAATGGCAGGAACGGGCTGGCTTCTCCATATGCTGTATTTCCTGCTGATTTACAGCACCGTATCGCTGGCGATGATTATGACCGGCAATCTGATCGTAGGCCTTTTGGGAGGAGGCGTATTTTTCCTCTTTTTCCCATGGCTGGCGTTTATCATCCAGGGGTATTTTCAGACCTGGTTTACTACGTACAGCATTCCTTCAGAAACGATGGCGGATAAACTGATGAGACTCTCTCCCATTGCCAGCTATATCCTGGCGGTCAGAAAGCCGGAAAGCTGGCAGTACGAGGAAACTCTTACGTTTGAAGGACTGATTGCCTTCAGCGGACTGGCAGTGGTCATTCTCATTGTTTTATGTGTGCTGCTGTATAAAAAGCGTCCGTCAGAGGCGGCTGGAAAAGCAATGGCGTTTCCGGCAAGCAAGCCGGTAATCCGGATTTTGCTTACCCTGCTTGCTTCCTTGTCAGGAGGGCTGTTTTTCTGGATGTTACAGTCCAGCACCGGATGGGCCGTATTTGGAATTGCGGCAGGAGCGGTTTTGTGCCACTGCCTCATTGAGATTATTTACCATTTTGATTTCCGCAGGCTGTTTGACCACAAAGTCCAGCTGGCAGTATGTATGATGGGCGGTCTGGCTGTACTGTTCTGTTTCAAAAACGACTGGATGGGCTATGACACATATCTGCCGGAAAAAGAAACCGTAGCCGAAGCCGCGATTGAATTTGGAAGAGACGGATGGGTTTCCTACTTTGAAATCAAGGATGGAGAAGAGGGGCAGGATCCGGAACTGGTGGAGATCAGAGGTCTGGATTATGTGTTCGACCGTATGAAGATTACCAATGTGGAACCGGTTCTGGAAATTGCCAAAAAAGGCATTGAATATGCGCTGATGGAGAAGACATCCAGAGAACAGTACTATGCAATGGAAGAAGAAAAGGAATACTGGGGGTATGTGACCATCCGGTACACGCTGACCAATGGAAAAAAAGAGTGGAGAGAGTACCGGTTTCCGCTGTCCGAGGCCTGGGAAGCGGCCAGCGCAGTCTATCTGGATGAAGCTTACCAGCAGGGAAAATATCCGGTTCTTGGATTTTTGCCGGAAGACATCGTAAAAATTCAGTATCAGGTAGAGTCCAACGGAAATCAATTAGAAGAGGCTGAGATAACGGATCCGGCGATAATGGGCCGTATTTTAGAAGCCTACCAGCAGGATTTAAAGGAACTGAGCCTGGATACCAGAAAGCAGGAAGTTCCCATTGGCGAACTGCGGTTCTTAAATCAGAAAGAAGAAGAGTTCAGGCAGTATGTGGAAGAAGAAAAAGAACGCGAGATTAGTACTTCAATAGGATATTACCCCATTTATCCGTCCTTTACCAGAACTCTGAATCTGTTAGCAGAAGCAGGAATCGAGCCGGAAAATCTCTGGGAACATCTGGATGAGGTAAGTGTCATAGTAGATAAGACCTTACACCAGGGAGATGTTGGATACCAAGAATCAAAAGAGGACATCTGGCAGGGCTGCAGCGTTGCCTATCAGGAAAAAGAGCAGATTCGGCAGATTTTGGATCGGGTTGTTCTGGACGAATATTATGAGATGACCGGATTTTTACAAAGAGATGAGGATATAGTAGTACACATAACAATAAATTCAGGAAAGAAGAATGTATATGGGGTCACAGGATTCTTTCCGGAAGGAATGGTGCCGGATATGGTAGAACGGGATCTGGCAGAAGAAGCAAAACGGACAGAAGAAGAGTCATAGCAAAGAAAATCATATCAAGCAAAACAACGGGGAGGCCGGTTCTTAGAAGAACTGGTCTCCCCGTTTTGCACACGGATGCTAAAAGATCTTTTTCATATTTTCGTATTCCCTGGGGGCAATTCCCGTTACTTTTTTAAATACCTTGCTGAAATAGTAAGGATTTTCAAATCCCAGCATATCGGAAATCTCGTACATCAGATACTGATGGGTGTCAATCAGCTCTTTGGCGTGGTCGATTTTGATGGTGGCAATATAGTCGGAAATGGTCACGCCGGTAAATTTCTTAAAGGTATTGCTTAAATGGCCGGAACTGATATTTAAATGCTCCGCTACATCTGCCAGAGTCAGTTTTTCGGAATAGTGGGAGTGGATATAAGCCTTTGCCTGCTCCACTAACGTATCGGAACGGGTTCCCCTGCGTTCCGACAGCAGGGTGCACAGCTTGTCGCAGAAGCTTTCCAGCCAGGTCAGAATATCCGATAAGCTGTTGAAGTGTCCTAACTGCTCGGCAATGTTAATGGTATAGGGGAAGATTTCCCGAAAGTCTTCCTGATCAATCTCAAAAAAGGAGTAGAGATAGGTGTAAATGTTGATGCAGGCGCTGGTAGCCTGTTCCTTGCCAGGCTGGCAGGTGGAAAATAAGTCCAGAATCTGCTGGAATACCTCTTTTAAGCGGCTGCTGTCATTTTGCTGGATGGATGCAGACAGATCCTTTTTAAAGATGTTGATGTTGAAATGTCTGGCAGCGCTTTGGTGGAAGGTTTGTCCGGCATAAAAAACCAGGGGGCTGGAAGAGTTATAATAATAATATTCCAGAGAGGTCAAAGCTTCGGACAAGGCTTCCGGCAGTTCTTCCAGGGAAGTTTTTACAGTACTGGCGCCGTAAACGGCATTTAATTCAAAATAAGTAGTCAGGGCAGTGGTAACCCTGCTGCAGAATTCCGTCAAGATCCGCTGGAAATCATCGGTGTCCCTTAAGGATGCTGCCAGCAGGTACGTGTTTTTTCCATCATATTCAAAATACAGGGAATGAGTAAAATAGCGGTCTGAAATCTTGCCCATAATGTCAAAAAGCTGTCCGGTAAGGGAACGGAAGTCATAGCTGTCTTCATCTGCCTGGAACCGGATGTGATTGGGGCAGAGGGAAAACAGGAGAAGAAAGGGGTTTTTCCAGCTGTTGTCCGGAGCGGGACCAAGCGGGCTGTCAGATGCATTTTTTCCTAATAAGGTCTGACTTAAATACCGGCGCACCTGATCGGCAGGAGGGGGGGCTGTCTGGGGAAATCCAGCCAGATTCCGGCTTTTCCGCATCAGATCGCAGCCTTTTTTTGCCCGATCCAGGGTGGAAATCAGTTCTTCCGGTTTTAAGTTCAGCTTAACCAGATAGTCGATGGCTCCCAAAGACATGGCTTTTTTTGCCAGGCTGAATTCCTCTAAGTTGGTCAGCAGAATAAAAGAAAAAACAGCGCCTTCTTTTTTGCAGGATTCTACAAGCTCCAGACCATTTAAGACAGGCATCCGGATGTCTGTAATTACGATGTCCGGCTGCATCTCTAAAATCATCTGCCTGGCTTCTGTGGGAATGGTTGATTTTCCAATTATGGTGCAGTCGTAGTCTTCCCAGCGGATCAGGGAGGCAATTCCGGCCAGAATTAAGGGTTCATCATCAATCAATATGATACGGTACATAATCAAACTCTCCTATGCATTCTCAATATTCAAGAGGAAGGGAAACGGTAATACGGGTAAAGGAATCCAGTTCGCTTTCAATGGTCAGGCCGTATTCGTCTCCGTAAACCAGCTTAAACCGCCGGTCTACATTGGGAAGTCCAATGCCGCTCATGGTGCTTTTTGTGACACGAGAGGTATCGGTAAGGACTTTTTCACATTGTTCAGGGGACATTCCAATGCCGTTGTCTGTAACGCTTACATATAAAACGGTTTCTTCTGCCCATGCCCGTATTTTAATCAGGCCGGTCCGCCCAGAAGGTTCGATTCCGTTGAAAATGGCATTTTCAACTAGAGGCTGCAAAGTCAGTTTGATAATTCTGGCCTGATAGAGCTGGGGACTGGTCACTTCCGTCTGGAGATCAAATAATTCCAGATAACGGACTTTTTCGATTACAACATAATCATTTAAAAACTCCAATTCCTGCTGTAAGGTTACTTTTTCATTAAATCCCTTGGCCATATTGCGGAGAAGAGAGGAGAGGGAAGTAACCATCTGGACAATGCCGCTGTTTTTCTGCATGGTGGCAATCCACCGGATAGAATCCAGGGTATTGTACAGAAAGTGAGGGTTGATCTGTGCCTGAAGCATTTTGATTTCCAGATCTTTTTTCTCTTTTTCTCCCTGGATACGGGTTTCCATCAGCTCTTTGATCTGACTGGACATATGGTTGATCTGCCGGCCGATGGTACCAATTTCGTCCTTGCTTTCGATGGAAGGGTCAGAAGTAAATTCTCCCTGGGCAACCAGATTTAAATGAGCAATCAGACGCTCGATGGGACGGCCAAGCTGTCTGGAAATCAAAAAGGAGAGAGCCAGTCCGATTACCATGCAGAAAAAGAAAATCATGGCAATGGTTTTAAAAATTACCTGCCGGTCAATGGGCATTTCAGAAAATGGCAGGATTTCAAAAAGCATCAGTCCGCTGACGGCATCTTTTTCATAAGTAAGGATTCCCTTTTCGTGGCCAAGAAAGACGGGAATAAAGCCAGAGGACGTTTCCGCCTGCTGGATAAGAGGAAGAAAGCTGTCAATGGGAAAACTGCTTTCCGTCAGGGAAGCAATCAGGGTTCCGTCTGGAGAAGCCGCATAGACGTACCGGTCGGAATCCAGGCTTTTTAAGGTATCAGAATAGAGCTTCGGATTAATGGCCAGAAACACCCATCCCTCAGCCAGATCCTGACTTGGATAATAGCCGATGGGACGAACCAGAGGGATGAAAACCGGAACTGCCGTTTTTCCTAAAGGAAAGGGGTTTTCTTCTAATTGAATATGATACTGATATTTGTTTCGGGTCAATTTCTCTTCAAACCAGGGAGCCGATACAATCTGGTCGTAATCCTGGTACGATCCTGGCAGGCTTCCTGCCTGTAAAAAATACTGGCCCTCTTTATAGAGGGAAATCCGGTAAATGTATTCACTGTAACCGGAGATAGCACAGTAATCTTTCAGGACTTTGGAAGCGGACAGTTCCATATTTGTACTGGAAGAAATAACGTTTCCGGAAAAAAACTGGGACTGGCGTTCGGAACAGTTTAATAAGAGATTGATCATTTCCCGATAGGCCAGCTCCAGACGGCTGGAGAGCAGATGGACGGTATTCTGGGAATTGCGGGTCTCGCTGGCAATGACGTCCTGTTTATAAGAATGAAAGTTGTAATAGCTGATAGCGCTGGCAATGGAAATGACAATCAGCAGGTTATAGAGAATGATTTTTCTCTGAAATGTTTTGGGAATAAAGGTTTGCCTTTGTTTCATAAAAGAGTTGCTCCTCAGGACAATTGTTATTTGCGGAAAGTGGCGGATATCTGTTCTCTATTATATATAAAAATATGGGAATTGGGTAGTGAAACATGAAAAAAGTACAAGAAAACAAAAAAAGTATAAATAAATTAGGAAAAAGTAATAGAAATATAAAATAAAAAAATGGCTTTCTGTGCAGTTTTTTGCTAGAATAAAGCCATCAAAACAAGGGAGGAGTTCTATTATGAGACTCAAAAAAGTAGCGGCAGCAGTTATGGCTTCCACCATGGTAGTAAGCTTAGCAGCTTGCGGCAGCAATGACACAGCAGCGACTACTGTAGCTTCTGCAGCAGACAGCACAGCAACCGAGGCTCCGGCAGATTCTAAGGAGGAAACAAAGGCAGATGCCGAAGCAGCCGATGGCGAAAAGATTACATTATCCATTACCACCTGGGACTATGATTCTTCTCCACAGTTCTCCGCAGTTGTAGAGGCTTATGAAGAGCAGAATCCAAACGTAGAAATCAAGGTTATCGACACTTCCGCAGATGAGTACAACAATTCTTTGGGAATCAGCTTATCTGCAGCTCAGCCAGACCCAGACGTTATCTTCGTAAAAGATATGGGTTCCATGCTTCAGATGGCTGATAAGCAGCAGTTACTGCCATTAGATGACTTTATTAAGAACGACAACGTAGATACCTCTGTTTACAACGGCGCATTCGAGCAGCTTCAGTACAACGGCGTTACCTACGGTATGCCTTACAGAAACGACTGGTACGTACTGTACTACAACAAAGATTTATTTGATGCAGCAGGCGTTGAATATCCATCTAACGATATGACCTGGGAAGAGTACTATGACTTAGCTGCAAAGATGACCTCCGGCGAGGGCAGCGCAAAGGTATACGGTACTCATGACCATACCTGGCAGGCACTGGTTACCAACTGGGCTGTACAGGATGGCACTCATACCGTTGTTGAGAAAGATTACAGCTTCTTAAAGCCATGGTATGAAGATACGCTGGCTCTTCAGGAAGGCGGCTATATGCAGGATTACGCAACTTTAAAGACTGCAAATATCCATTACTCTTCCGTATTTAAGAATCAGCAGTGCGCTATGATGCCAATGGGAACCTGGTTCATCGCAACCATGGAGCAGTCCAGACAGGAAGGCGAGACCGACTTTAACTGGGGCGTTGCAAGAATTCCTCATTCTGCAGATACCGAGAGCGGATATACCGTAGGTGCTCTGACACCAGTTGTAATCAGCGCATTTACCGATGCTCCAGAAGCTGCATGGGATTTCGTAAAATTCGCTTCTTCTCCAGAAGCTGCTAATATCTTAGCAGGCTGCGGCGTATTTACTGGTATTCAGACAGAAGAATCTGTAAACACCATCGCATCCAACGAGTTCTTCCCAGAAGGAGAGAGCAACAAGGAAGCATTAAGCTACACCCATTATTCCTTCGACCGTCCTCTGGATCCACAGATCGAGGAAGTAAGAACAGTATTAGACGAAGTACATGATATGATTATGATTGGTGAATATACGGTTGATGAAGGTATTGAAGAACTCAATACTCGTGTCGCAGAAATCAAAGGCTGGTAATTAGAAACTACGAGAGCGCGCCGACAGTAAAAGCCTGAAGGCGCGCTTTTTTTACGCAGCAGACCGGTGAAAATGCCGGAAAAGGGTTCAAACTACTGAGTATAATAAGGAGGTAAGCTATGAGTGAGAAAAAGGCCGGCGGCCTGACATCCCGTCAGAAACGCGCAATTCGGAATAATGTAGTAGGATATTCCTTTATTATTCCGAACTTAATCGGGTACTGCATCTTTGTGTTTATTCCGGTAATCTTTTCTTTTGTATTAAGCGTAATGAAGTGGGACGGCTCTCAGGCACCAATGGAGTTTGTGGGGTTGGCCAACTTTGCAGAGATTTTCGGAGACAGAGTGTTCCGCAGTTCTTTTGTTCATACCGTTCAGTATGCACTTATGACGGTTCTGCCAACATTAATTCTGTCTCTGCTTTTAGCAGTATTATTAAACAGCAAGATTAAGGGCGTGGCAGTGTTCCGTACCGCATTTTACTTCCCATATATTGCCTCCATCGTGGCAGTGGGAGCTGTATGGAATATGCTGTTCCAGCCTGAATTTGGTCCGGTAAATGAAATGCTAAAGTTTATCGGCGTGGACAATCCGCCTAAGTGGGTAGTCAGCAGAGACTGGGCTATGGTAGCAGTTTCCATCGTTAGTATCTGGAAGTACATGGGATATTACATGATTGTTTATCTGGCAGCTTTACAGGGGATTTCCAGTTCCCTTTATGAAGCAGCCCAGATCGATGGCGCCAACGGCTGGCAGAGATTGTGGTACATTACCATTCCGATGCTGACCCCAACCACCTTCTTCGTACTGATTATGCTTACCATTCAGTGCTTTAAGGTATTTGACCTGGTATATGTTATGACCGGCGGCGGTCCTGGAAACGCAACCAAGACACTGGTAAACTATATTTATGAAAAAGCATTTACCGGATGGGAATTCGGTCCGGCAAGTGCAGCGGCTATTATTCTGTTCGCAGTTGTTCTGGTAATTACCTTAATCCAGTTCAGCGGTGAGAAGAAGTGGTCCAAAGATATGTAAGGGGGAGGAATTGAGATGGAAAAGAAACAAAAAGCGATAAAAATTTTGTTATATGCCTTATTAATTGCCTTATCCCTGTTTATGCTGGTTCCGTTTTACTGGATGGTTATTTCTTCCTTAAAGCTTAATAAGGACGTATTCTCCATTCCGATGACCTGGTGGCCAGAGTCCATGCACTGGGAAAACTACAAGGTTATCTGGAACAAGATTCCGCTGTTAACCTTCTTTAAGAACACTGCAAAGCTGACCATCTGCACCACTCTGATTCAGCTTTGCACCAGCTGTTTTGCAGCATACGGCTTTACCAAATGTAAGTTCAAAGGAAGAGATTTAATCTTTTTAATGTATGTTACTACAATCGCAGTACCGTGGCAGGTATACATGGTTCCTCAGTTTATCCTGGTATCTAAGATGGGATTAAACGATACCCATCTGGGACTGATTTTAATGCAGGCATTCTCCGCATTCGGCGTATTCCTGATTCGTCAGTTCTATATCAGCATTCCGGACGAACTGTGCGAGGCTGCCCGTATCGATGGTCTGAATGAATACGGCATTTTCCGCCGCATTGTATTCCCGTTAGGAAAGCCGGCAATGGCAACCTTAACCATCTTTACCTTTACCAACGTATGGAACGACTTTATGGGTCCATTGATTTACTTAAAGACCAAGGAATTAAAGACCGTTCAGCTTGGTATCAGAATGTTTATTTCTCAGTACGGTGCAGATTATGCATGGATTATGGCGGCATCTGTATGCTCCCTGATTCCGGTAGTCATTGTATTCTTAAGCTGCCAGAAGTTCTTCGTAGAAGGCGTAGCAGCCAGTGGTATTAAAGGCTAAATGAAAAATTGGCGGACCCGCTTTTCTGGCTGGGTCCGCTTTTCGTGTAAAGGAGATAGGAAATGTCAAAGAAACGACCTAATTTACTATATGTATTTGCGGATCAATGGAGAGCTCATGCAGTGGGCTATAAGAAGGAAGATCCGGTGGTTACCCCCTGGATGGATCGGTTTTGTGAGGAAAGCGTATGCTTTTCCAACGCCTACAGCACCTTTCCATTGTGCACCCCACACAGAGGTTCTTTAATGACCGGCAAGTATCCGCTGTCCATTGGATTGTGGACCAACTGCAAAATCGGCCTGGAAGAGAAGATTATGTTAAAGCCTCAGGAAACCTGTATTGCCAATGTCTTAAAGGACGAAGGATATTCGACCGGCTATATCGGAAAGTGGCATTTAGACGCTTCGGAGCAGAACTTTACGTCCCATCCGGAATCCGGAGCCAAAGACTGGGACGCTTTTACCCCGCCAGGAGAGAGGAGACAGGGATTTGATTACTGGCTGTCTTACGGCGCCTGCGATAATCATCTGGATCCCCATTACTGGCAGGATACGCCAGAGCAGATAAAACCAGGTAAGTGGTCTCCGGAATTTGAGACGGACAAAGCCTTAGAATATATGGAAAATCACAAAGACGATGAAAATCCATTCGCCCTGTTTGTGTCCTGGAATCCGCCTCACCTTCCTTACGAGCTGGTTCCGGATGAATATTACGAGAAATTTAAAGACGCAGATGTGTGCTGGCGTCCAAACGTGCCAAAAGAGATGCGGACTCCGGAAATGGAAACCAAGGCCCGCCAGTATTTTGCAGCCGTTTACGGTCTGGACCTCCAGTTTGGACGTATTTACGAGTATCTGCGGGAAAATGGCCTGGAAGAAAACACCATCTTGGTACTGTCTGCCGATCATGGAGAGATGATGGGATCCCACAGCAAGATGAGCAAGAACATCTGGTATGAGGAATCCATCCACATTCCGCTGATGATCCGTCAGAAAGGCCGTCTGGTACCAGGAGAGTGCAGGGATATGTTTGCAAGCCCTGATCATATGCCGACGCTTCTGGAGCTTTTAGGCGCTCCGGTTCCGGATACCTGTGAAGGCTACAGCCATGGAAACTGGATTCTGAACCATCCGGCACAGCCCCATACTGTTTATGCGCCGGATCCAGAAGCGCCTCAGGATATGTTTTTATGCTCTTATCCAGGCGGCGCCGATATGGTTGCAGAGTTTTCTAAAAGAGGCCTGACCCATAAAGCCTACGGATGGAGAGGAATTAAGGCAGACGGATACACCTATGTGTGCTATAATGGATACGAGCCAGGGGAAGCACCCCATGAATGGCTCTATGACTGCAAAGCGGATTATTACGAAATGAGTCCGGAAGAAATCCCTTCTGACTGCCAGGACGAACAAATCCTTCATTTCCGTAAGCGCCTGAGAGAATATCTGGATAAAATCGGCGATCCGTTTTTGTTTCCAGTATTAAAGTAAAGCTTTCACAAGGAGGACAAGATGATGAACATGGATGCGTTATTTGAAAAAGTAGGAAGAACCATTGCGGTTACAGGAGAGGAAGCGGCAAAAAAGGCCAGGGAAGTAACCGAAAACGTCCAGCTCCGCGCCCAGATTGGAACGGAAAAAGGCCGTCTGAAAGAACTGTATGCAGCTCTTGGAAAATGGTATTTTGAAACTTCTAAGGGAAAACGGGCAGAAAAAGAAAACCATCCAGAAGAAGAACTGATTCGCGGCATTGAGATTCTGCTGGCCAGGATTGAAAAACTGGAAGAAAAACTGGGCCCGTCAGAAGAAACCGTTACTTGTCCTTCCTGCGGTGCAAAAGCAGAAAAGGAAGCGGCCTTTTGCAGCAAATGCGGCGCAAAAATCCAAAAAGAAGAGGCGTCTCCGGCCGAAGCTATGCTTCAGCTGGAAACGCCCCTAAATCAAGACCCGTCAGAAGAAACGATGTTTGAAGAGCCGTAATTTTATCCGAACAGTACGCCTAACACGCCATAGGATAAAATAGACATAATCACAGTAGCGATTAAAATACCCAGGCAGATGGCAGGGAAGGATTTCCGGATTTTCATGTGAAGCAGGGAGGCAATGAGAGCGCCGGTCCATGCTCCGGTTCCTGGAAGGGGAATGCCTACAAACAGCACCAGTCCCCAGAATTCGTATTTCTCAATCTGATCTTTCTTGCTCATGGCTTTATTTTTCAGCCATAAAGCAACGGGACGAAACAGGTTGACGTGCTCCATCCATTCTAAAATCTTGTTGATGAGCAGCAGGATAAACGGAACAGGGAGAATGTTTCCGATTATGCACAGCGGAATCGCAGTGAGAATCGGAACGTTTAACAGGGCTGGAGATGCTGCCAGAAGGCCGCCTCGAAGTTCCAGGATTGGAATCATGGAAATAATAAAGACAATTACTTCTTTTGCCATGAAACCAGAGAGATTGGCTGTGAACCATTGTACAATCGCGTCTACCATAAATAAACAATCCTCTTTCTAAAAAAATAGTCCTTTCTATCATACATGGAAACGGCCGGAAGTTCAACTGAAAATGGAGAAAAGTCAGAGTATCGTGCTGCACAATTTTCAGACGTGCAGCACGATATTTTTATGCAGAAATAGTTAAAAAGCAAAATAACACAGCAATAATCTGTAAATATTGCACTATAAACAACAAGAAACCAGGAAGAATATAGGATATAATGTGAACAAAAGGAGGAACAAGAATATGAAATCTTTTGAGCGAAAATTATTTCCGTACCTGATGCTGCTTCCGATGATTGTTATTTTCGGTGTGTTTCTGTTTTATCCGGCCCTGAACGGACTGAAGATTTCTTTTATGAAATGGGATGGAATCAATCCCCAGGAGTTTGTGGGGCTTAAGAACTACAGTAAACTTTTAGGAGATAAGGCATTCTGGAGAGCATTTACCCGTACAATTGCATTTACTGCTATGGCAGTTCCTGGAATCTATGTGGCAGCCCTTGGTCTGGCCCTTCTTCTGACCAGAGAGGTGAAAGGAAGCGATTTTTTCCGCGCAGTATTTTACTGGCCGACCATGATTTCCAGTATTGTAGTAGGTTTATCCTGGAGATTTTTGTTAGGCGAAGATTTTGGCGTTATCAATTATATGATTACAACATTAGGAAAGTCTCCTGTAAAGTGGCTGACCGACCCGAAAATTGCCATGGGTGTAATTGTATTTGTTACTGTCTGGAGTCTGGCAGGCTATTACATGGTCATGTTTGTAGCTGGAATTGAAGCAATTCCCAGAGATTATTATGAGGCGGCCCAGATTGACGGAGCCAGCTTCTGGCAGCAATTTAGATTTATCACCCTTCCGCTGTTAAAGGCAACCAGCCTTCTGGTACTGGTACTTTCCACGGTAACGGTTATCAAGACCTATCCGCTGGTATATGCGTTAACGAAAGGCGGTCCGGCAGGCGCTACGAAATTTATGGTACAGTACATTCAGGAGACAGGCTTTGAAAAGAGCCAGATGGGATATGCCTGCGCCATGGCAATGGTACTATTTGCAGTTCTTGCAGCGCTGACTATTGCACAGTTTAAATTAAACAAAGGAGGAAGCGAGAATGAAAACTAAAAAATTGGCTCATGGTGCAATTTATCTGCTTCTTGCAGTCCTGTGTTTTATTTTTCTGATGCCTATTGTCTGGATTGTATGTTCTTCCTTTAAGCCGGCAAGCGAACTGTTTACCTGGCCTCCGTCCCTGATTGGAAAGCATCCAAGCCTGGACAACTATATTCTGGCATTGAAAGAAGGCGATTTTGTCCGCTATTTTGGAAATACCGTATTTGTAGCCATAGCAGCGACCGTACTTACTGTGGCGGTAAACGTAATGGCAGGATATGTGTTTGCAAAGTACCATTTTAAAGGAGAAAAGCTTTTGTTTGGTATGGTAATGGTTACTTTGATGATTCCTCTGGAAGTAATCATGATTCCGATTTTCAAAGTAATCGTTGCAACCAACCTGTACGACAACTTATGGGGCCTGATTATTCCGGCAGTCGCATCTCCGACGGCAGTATTCCTGGTTCGCCAGTATTATGTGCCGATTCCCAATGAATTAATGGAAGCAGCCAGAATTGACGGCGCATCAGAGCTTCAGATCTTTTTAAGAGTCATGCTTCCTCTTGCAAAGCCAGTTGTTTCCGTACTTTGTATTTTCTCCTTTATGTGGAGATGGAACGATTATCTGTGGCCGAAACTTGTAATTAACGGAAAAGAGCACTATACCCTGCAGCTTGCTCTGGCGAACTTCTCCGGCGAGTTTTCCGTAGACTGGAACAGCCTGCTTGCAATGTCTGTAATTTCCATGATTCCGGTACTGATTGTATTTGTCACTCTTCAGAAATACATTATCGGCGGAATGACCGCCGGCGGCGTAAAAGGTTAGGAGGAACGAGATGAACGTACTTAGATATTCGTTATCAGAAGAAGGATATGTAAACCGCTTTATTACCACTGGGGTGTTTACAGAACCCCAGACCTTTCAAAAAGCGATTTTAAAAGGCAGGGTCAACGAGTGGTTAAAGAAAGGATTTTCCATTCACGAAAATCCATGCCGGAAAGAATTTATTGAAACGCGTCGGGAAAAATTGCCGGATTACCTGGACATCAGCCAGATACCGGCAGGGGAGACGGCAGAAGTATTTGGAAAGAAAAAGGGGTTGCAGGTATACTTCCCATTTGGAAATATCGGCTATGAGGAATCCGGATTTTATTTCTGCCCCACCTATTTAAGGACGTACTGTTTTGCGGATTTAATCGCGGGGCAGGAAGAAGAGGCAGAATTTGAGCTGGAAACCTGCGGCGGTGTTACCATCTGGAACAATGATGCGTTTGTAACGGATTATATTCCATTTACCAGAAATATGGTAAAGCGCACCAGTATTAAGATTCCGCTGCAAAAAGGAGAAAATAAGCTGATTTTATGCCTGGATGATCTGGCAGAACGGGATACCGATTACTATTTCCGCCTGAAATATCAAGGGGGTCAGGACCTTTCTATCCAGCTTCCAGTACCGGAAGAGGTATGTACGGAGCAGGTATACCGGTATGAAAAAATCCTTGACAATATCTGCTTTGAGAAGGAAACTTACATAAGCGAACCGGTCATTTTATCGCTGCCTGGCCATCTTTTGGAACAGGAGCAGCTGAAGATGTCCATTGCCAACGGAGAGTGGGTAGAAAAAATGCAGCATGAGAAAGACGAGGACCCAGCGCTTTCTTATGAGCTGAAAAAAGACGAGAAAAAACTGTTCCTGATGGATTCCAAAGACATTCTTCCTGGATTTTACTTTTTTGAATTCGCCCTGCAGGAAGGGCCGGTTTTACTAAAGAGAAAGCTGGGCAACCAGATTGTGTGGAAAGAATTTCTGACCAATGGATCTGAGGATGTGAGGAAGAGAAAAGAAACCGTATTAGATACCATTGCAAAATATAGCGTGCCAAATTCTTATAAGGCTGCAGCATATTTTGAAAAAGGGTACCATCTGGAAGAAGCCGAACAGATGCTGTTAGATGAAATCATAGGCGTCAACCAGCGTCAGGACTGCTCGGACTTCCATTTTACTACCATTTTGACCACGTATTTGAAACATCAGGATGAGATGTCCGATAAGGTAAAAGCAGTGATTAAAGACGCCGCTTTAAATTACCGGTATTGGATTGACGAGCCTGGAGACGACGTTATGTGGTTCTTCAGTGAAAACCATGCCCTGCTGTTCCATACCTGCCAGTACCTGGCCGGCCGTCTGTTCCCAGAAGATGTATTTACCAACAGCGGGAAGTCTGGAGCCGAAGTCAGCGCCAGAGGCAGAAAATTGTTGGAAGAGTGGTTTGAAGAATTTTTCAGAGAGTTCATTACGGAATGGAATTCCAACGCCTATATTCCGGTTGACGTCCATGGACTGGCTGCCATTTATAATGTGACCGATAAAGAAGACAAGCTTCATGAAATGGCGAAAAAGGCCCTGGATATGGTCAGCTACAGCCTTGCAGTCAACGCTCACAAAGGAGCGGTAATGACCAGCTTCGGAAGAACCTATGAAAAAGAGATGAAGGGCAACTACAATGCGGGAACCACAGCCCTGTTATATCTTTTCTATAATGAAGGCTTCCTGGCAAGAAACGGAATGGGAAATGTGGCGGTGGCCTGCGGCGACTATGAAGCGCCTTCGGAATATAAAAAGTATATTACCTTAAAAGAAGGTCAGAGCCTGATTTTTGAGAATACCCAGGGCTTTGAACAGCACGCCAACCTTTATACATACAAGAATAACGAGGTACAGCTTTCTACGGCCATTGGCTTTAAGCCGTTTCAGAATGGTTATCAGGAGCACATTTTACAGGCAACTATTGATGAGACAGCCCAGGTATTTATCAACCATCCAGGAGAAACCCACCCATATGGCAGCGGAAGACCGAATTTCTGGGCCGGAAACAGCGTACTTCCTTTGGGAGTCCAGTATGAGAATCTGGCAATTCTGGTATTTGATACACCGAAGGAAAACCGGATTGATTATACCCATGCCTATATTCCGTTAAGTGAATTTAACCAGTACAATGGGGATGAACATACCATTGTAGTAGAAAAAGATGGGGGATATATCGGAGTGAAATCTTTAAACAGTCTGTCCATGGTCAGCTGCGGACCAACTGCCCGCAGGGAATTTGTCAGCTGCGGGCGGAAGAACATTTGGGTAGTAAAGGTACAGACCCGAAACGAAGCTGGAGAAATCGAAGACGTTTTTGAAGATATGCAGAACATTGGGATTGAGTGGAAAGAAGACGGCACCATACAGGTAACGGACAACGGAACGGACTATGTGATTGGAACGGATCAGGCTCTTTTGGTAAATGGAGAAAAGGTTCATCATTATCCTATGGATCCGGCTGGAACTATCCGAGTGAAGGGAGAGTAAAAAGATGAGCGTTTATGAAAATCGTTTGAATCTGGTTGCAGACGCCATGCTGACCATGAAAAACAATGGGATTGAAGAAAAGTTCCCTATTAGTCTGATCGACATAGACTGTTGGGAATGGCCCCAGGGAGTTGGACTTTATGGACTGTATAAATATTATGAATTCAGCAAAGATGAGAAGATTTTAAACTTCCTGATTCAATGGTTTGACGACCGGATAAAAGAAGGAATTCTGGAAAAGAATGTCAATACCACAGCTCCGATGCTGACGCTAAGCTACATATATGAGATTACAGGAAAAGAGGAATATCTGGATCTGATAAAGGAATGGACAGCCTGGATTATGGAAGAAAAAGGCCTGATTCGTACCGGAGACGGCTGTTTCCAGCATATGATTACCAAAAATCCGAATCAGGGTGAGATTCTGATTGACACTCTGTTTATGACGGTTCTGTTTTTAGCAAGGGCAGGAGCGATTTTAAACCGGAAGGACTGCATAGACGAGGCAAATTACCAGTTTCTTTTACACATCAAATATCTGTTAAATAAGCAGGAAGGTTTGTTCTATCATGGATTCAATTTTGACCGGAATAACAACTACGGCGAAATCATGTGGGGCAGAGGAAACAGCTGGTACACCGTTGCCATTATGGACTATATGGAAATGGTGGATTTGGACGCAGGGCTGAAGCGGCATTTCCTGACCGTTTACGAAAATCAGGTAAAGGCTCTGAAAAAGTATGCGGATCCGGAAGAAGGATTGTGGCATACGGTCATTAACGACAGCAGTTCCTATATCGAACTGTCTGCCAGCGCCGGCTTCTTATGCGGAATGATGAAGGGCATCCGAAAAGGTGTGATTTCAAAGGACGAGTATGGAGATACCGTACAGAAGGCGCTCTCTCATCTCCTGGATTATATTGATGAGAAAGGGGTTGTGAAAAATGTATCCTATGGAACACCGATTGGAGAAAATGCAGAATTTTATAAAAATATTATATGCTGTCCAATGACATATGGGCAGGCGATGATGATTATGGCACTGCAGGAAGCAATGAGATATACGACAGAAAGGTAGCGGCTGAATGAAGAAAAAGGTGTTTTTTGAAGAGTTTGGATCATTATATTATTTCCATGGTTCTACCCAGAACTGGAAGATGCAGGGATTTCATTTTCATAAACAATATGAAATTATCCTGTTTCTGTGTGACGGGGCAATTCTGGAAATAAAAAACAGGATTTACAATACGAAAGCAGGAGACATCTTTTTCATCAACAGTACGGAGTACCACCGGACAGAAGGAAAGGAAGGCGAGGACTACAAGCGTTATGTGCTGATGTTTGAACCGGAAAGTATCGCGCCTTTGTCAGAAGCTTTTGGTTTTAATTTTACCAGTCTGTTTGAGGAATACCAGGAAGAGTACACCAATCATTTCCATCTGACAGGGAAGAACTTGAAACTGGTGGAAGAGAAGATGCAGAATGTGGAGAAAACCATAGTCAAAGATTTCTCCAATATATACAACAAAAACAATGCAAGGATTGCAGTGCTGGATTTGCTGAACACCTTAAATGAGATGTTTGACACCCTTGTAAAGACCGCTTCTGTTTACGAGGATGGAAGCTATGCTGAAAATGCGGGGGGGGGTAAAACCAGACTGATTCCCTACCGGAGCCGGATTGAGGAACTAAAGAAATACATTGTGCGCCACATTAATGAAAAACTGGAGTTGGATGATCTGGCAGAGGTCTTTTATGTGAACCGGTATTATCTGAGCCATTACTTTAAAAAAGAAACGGGGTTTACTCTGAACCAGTACATTACCAATCAGAAAATTATAGCTGCAAAAAAGATGTTAAGCAGCGGAATGCCGGTAACGGAAGTGGCGATGGAACTTTCTTACAACAGCGACAGTCATTTTATTTCTACATTTAAAAAAATAACTGGCATTACGCCTGGAAAGTATGCAAAAGAAAAAGAAAACAATCAATAATCACAGTAGGAGGAGATTACTATGAGAAAGATTTTAGCAGGAATGTTAGCAGGAGCCATGATACTGGGAACCCTTACCGGATGCTCTGGAGGACAGGAAACAACAGGGGCGGCAGCAGACAAAACAGCAGCGGAGACAGCGGGAAAAGAAGAAGCGGCAAGCGGCGATGTAAAGACCCTGGATGTAGTCTGGTTCAGCGATGGAAAAGAAGGAGAGTCCTTTATGCGCCTGGCAGAGGAGTATATGGAACTTCATCCGGATATTAAGATTGAACTGATTGAAGTCCCGTATGCAGACGTAGACAATAAGCTGAAAAATATGCTGAATGCAGGAGAACAGCCGGCTCTGGCAAGACTGACCAATTTAGGCGTAGTCCAGAATCAGTTAATCGACTTAAACGAGTACGTATCGGATCCGGAAGCCTTTAAAAACAACTTTGGCACTGGACTGAGAACGGATTTTGACGGCAAATTCCTGGCAGCTCCTATGGATGTAACCGCAAATGGCATTATCTACAACAAGACGGCGTTTGAACAGGCAGGAGTCGAAGTACCTCAGTCAGAGGAAGACATCTGGACCTGGGAAGAGTATGAAGAGGCATTAAAGAAAGTAATAGAAGGAAGCGACTGCAAATACGGCATGGTATTTGATTATTCTGTTCAAAGATTTTCGACGTTGCTGTATCAGGCAGGAGGAAGTTTATTAAATGAGGACATGACGGCTTCCAATATTAATTCTCCGGAAATGAGAAGAGCATTAGATTGGTTTAAAAAACTCCATGATGACGGTATTATGCCGACTTCTGTATGGCTGGGAGCAGAGAACCCCAACGAGATGTTCCGTACCGGTCAGGTAGCAACCCATTTTGCAGGCAGCTGGATGATTGCAAACTATAAAGATCAGATTACAGACTTTGAGTGGGGCGTAACCTATCTTCCAAAAGATGCGGAAAGAGCAACGGTTCCTGGCGGAAAATGGCTGGGCGCGTTTGCAGGAACCGGCGTTGAAAAGGAAGCTGCTGAGTTTATCGAATGGATTTCCCAGCCAGAGCAGAATGCCCGTTACTGCAAGGAAAATTACTATCTGTCCCAGGTAAAGGGAAATGAAGCGTTAGACTATGACTTTGGCGCAGAGTATTTTGAGATTTTCTCCAATGAACTGAATGCAAGCAGCGAGATTCCAGGTAAGGAATGGGGATACCAGGCATTTACCAACGCGATTCAGACCGATCTGAAGAATGGCATTTCTGAAATGCTTGCAGGAAATATTACGACAGATGAACTGATTGAAAATATCGATCAGATAGCAGCGGATTTTTTAGCAGAATAGAAAACATACGAAATGAATGAAAAGCTGCGGCTTTCCCATCCTGGGAGGGCCGCAGTTTTTATCAGAAGCGTTAGACGAGGAGAAGAAAATGAGAGAAGAGTGGAAAAACCTGCCGGATCCAATGATATGCAGGGATGGCACACGTGTAAGAACGGTGCAAGAATGGGAAGAAGAGAGAAGGCCGGAGATTTTGGAAATGTTTGAGCAGATGGAATATGGAAGAGTTCCAGAAGAAGAACTTTCTGTTTCCGTCCATCTTGTGGATGCAGCAGAGTCGAAATACATTATGGAAGGAAGAGCCGTGAGAAAGACCGTGGAAGTTGAGGCCAGAAGAGGGGACAGACAGTTTGCTTTTTCCTTTGTGGTATTTGTTCCAAAAGCCGTCAAAAAGGCTCCTGTTTTTATTACCATATGCAATCGGGGAATCAGGGACAGCGACCCATCCAGAGATTTTTTAAGTTCCTTCTGGCCAGCAGAAACTATTGTTTCCAGAGGGTATGCAGCCGCTGTATTCCGTACCCAGGAGGTAGCGCCGGATTATGAAGAGGGATTTTCTACCGGATTTCACAGATTATTTCCGGAGTACAGCGGACGGAATATGAGCCGTCCGGACAATCTGTATGGCGCTATCAGCGCCTGGTCCTGGGCAGTCAGCAGAATCATTGATTATATAGAGACGGATCCGGATTTGGATGAAAACCGGATTGCCGTTGTAGGCCACTCAAGGGGAGGAAAGACGGCTCTCTGGACGGCAGCCAGAGACAAGAGGGTAACAATGGCTGCTGCAAGCTGCTCGGGAAATAGCGGAGACGCATTATCCAGGGGCAATACGGGAGAACGGATTGCAGATATTACGGATAAGTTTTCGTATTGGTTCTGTCCAGGATATAAAAAGTTCAGCAAAAGGGAAGAAGAACTTCCTTTTGATCAACATATGCTTTTAAGCTTGATTGCACCGAGACTTCTCTATACATCAGCCAGAACCAGGGACAGCTGGGCAGACCCTGAAGGGCAGTTTCAGTCTTTGTTAGAAGTCAGTTCTGTTTATGAACTCTATGGAAAAGAGGGAATCAAAAAAGGCAGCCGCCAGAAGCCGGAAACTCCTTTGCAGGACAGCTGCATTGGCCACCATATAAAAACCGGCCCTCACGAACTGGACGAGTATGACTGGAACTGCTATCTGGACTTTGCGGATCGGCATTTATAATGAAAAAGATAGCTTATGAAAAATCTCATTAAATGAGATAAAATAGTTGCATTTGACAGAAATGGACGTATAATGAATCCATATCATTTTCTAACGGAGGACTTTTCATGAAGATTTTTTTAACTGGTCAGAAGCAGATTGGAAAATCCACCTGTATCCGCACATTTTTAGAACAGCATAAACTTCCGGTCTGCGGCTTTTGTACCCTTCCCGTCTATAAAGAAGGGAAACGGGCCGGATTCTGTCTGCACGCGCTGGTGGAAGTGGAAAACAATGACCGGCAGTTTTCTATCCAGCACGATACCTATAATGAAGTAATACCAGGAATGTTCGATGGATTTGGCTGTGAAATTTTAGAAAAAAGCCTGGAATATCCGGAACGTATTCTGGTGCTGGATGAAATCGGAATTCTGGAAAAAGACGAACAGAAGTATCTCCATCTGCTAAAAGAAGCCATTCATACCCATAAAAACGTAATCGGTGTCTTAAAAAAGAAAGAAGCCCCCCACAATGCCTGGATGTGGACGGATCCGGAGATTCAGATTCTGGATTTGGACGAGATTTTGTTTGAAGAGGCGTTTAGGATTCTGGAAGAGAGGCTTATATGAACCGGCCGCCCTCCTGCAGTTTTGCAGGACAGGGCGGCCGATGCGGTTTAGATCTCAATTAAATGATATTCTTTACTTCCCAGTCCCAGTTTTACTGCATGGTCGATGCAGCTTTCCCAGTTGGTTTCCGGATGGGTATCGGTAAAGTGGTCGTGATGGCAGTGGTTCTGCTCTGCCAAGATGCTTCCAGCCATAACCGGCTGGCGGTTAACAGCGTCCACACAGGCCATATCCAGGGCTACTGGGTCAAAAGATGCAAACATACCAATGTTTGGAACGATAGGTACGTCATTTTCAGAATGGCAGTCGCAGTTGGGAGAAACGTCAACGACCAGGCTGACATGGAAGTTTGGACGATCTTTTAAAATGGCCAGGGAATACTCGGCAATCTTGCAGTTTAAGATATCATTTGCTTCATCGTAGTCCGGAGAAACGGCGTCAGTGGGACAGGCGCCGATACAGCGTCCGCAGCCAACGCATTTGCTGTGATCAATAGAAGCTTTGCGGTTTTCGATGGTAATGGCGCTGTGGGCACAGTTCTTTTTGCACATACCGCAGCCAATACACACATCCTGCTCTACATGAGGTTTACCGGCGCTGTGCATCTCCATTTTTCCAGCTCTGGAACCGCCACCCATGCCGATATTCTTTAACGCGCCGCCAAATCCTGTGGACTCATGGCCCTTAAAATGGGTTAAAGAAATGACAATATCCGCATCCATCAAGGCGCGGCCGATCTTGGCTTCTTTTACATACTGGCCGTCAACAGGAACCAGGGTTTCGTCAGTTCCTTTTAAACCGTCGGCGATGATCACGTGACATCCGGTGGTAAATGGATTGTATCCGTTTTCATAAGCGGCATCCAGATGATCCAGGGCATTTTTGCGGCGGCCTACATATAAGGTATTGCAGTCTGTTAAAAAGACCCGTCCTCCCTGGGCTTTAATCAGGTCGGCCAGGACTTTTGCATAATTGGGACGGAGGTAAGCCAGGTTTCCTGGTTCTCCAAAATGGATTTTAATTGCTGTAAATTTGTTGTGAAAATCAATCTGGTCCAGCATTCCGGCTTTTTTGACCAGGCGTTCCAGCTTCTGAAGCAGATTTTCGTTTAAAGTTGTTCTCATGTTTGTAAAGTAAACGTTCGATGGTTCCATAAGATCCTCCTTGCTTATCATAAAACTGAAATGATTATAGCTTAAGTTTTTAGTGTTTTCAATATGCGGTTTTTGTGGTACACTGTTGCTGAATGCAGAAAGCATAGAAAAGAGACAACCAGGAGGAAAAAGCAATGGAGAAAACACAATCCCTTGACACAATTTGCATCCAGGGCGGATGGAAGCCAAAGAATGGAGAATCGCGGGTGCTTCCGATTTATCAGAGCACGACTTTTAAATACGAGACCAGCGAGCAGATGGGCCGTTTATTTGATTTAGAGGAAGACGGATATTTTTATACCCGTTTAGCCAATCCTACCAACGATGCAGTAGCAGAGAAGATTTGCCAGCTGGAAGGCGGCGTGGCAGCCATGCTGACCTCTTCCGGACAGGCGGCAAATTTTTACGCAGTATTTAACATCTGCTCCGCAGGAGACCACGTAATCAGCGCGGCTACCATTTATGGCGGTACGTCCAACCTGTTTACCGTAACCATGAAAAAAATGGGGATTGAAGTAACCCTGGTGGATCCAGACGCATCAGAAGAAGAGCTGGAACAGGCTTTCCGTCCAAACACTAAGGCGGTATTTGGAGAAACCATTGCAAATCCGGCGCTGGTTGTCCTGGACATTGAAAAATTTGCCAGACTTGCCCACAAACATGGAGTTCCTCTGATTGTAGATAACACCTTTGCAACGCCGATTAACTGCCGGCCGTTTGAGTGGGGGGCTGATATTGTAACCCATTCTACCACCAAGTACATGGATGGACACGCAATGTGCGTTGGCGGCTGTATTGTAGACAGCGGCAATTTTGACTGGAACGCCCATGCAGAAAAGTTCCCAGGACTTACTACGCCAGACGATTCTTACCATGGGGTTATTTATACAGAACGTTTTGGAAAGAAGGCATACATTACAAAGGCAACTGCCCAGATTATGAGAGATTTAGGATCGATTCAGTCCCCGCAGAACGCATTTTTATTGAACGTTGGTCTGGAAACCCTTCATCTTCGGGTTCCGCGCCATTGTGAAAACGCGTTAAAGGTGGCATCTTATTTAAAGAGCAGAGAAGACGTGGCATGGGTCAACTATCCTGGGCTGGAAGGAGATAAATACCATGAACTGGCTGAAAAATACCTTCCCAATGGATCCTGCGGCGTAATCTCTTTTGGCTTAAAGAGCGGAAGACAGGGCGCCCAGGTATTTATGGACAAGTTAAAACTGGCAGCTATTGTTACCCATGTAGCGGATGCAAGAACCTGTGTTCTCCATCCGGCCAGCCATACCCACAGACAGTTAAACGATGAACAGCTGGTAGAGGCAGGAGTGGATCCGTCTTTAATCCGTTTAAGCGTTGGCATTGAGAATGCAGACGATATTATTGAAGATCTCCGCCAGGCATTAGAGGATTAACAGCCAATGACGGCAGGACTTATTCATGCGGCAGAACGGTTTCTAACTAAATAGCATATAGCCGCACCTATAATAAAAGGCCATTACTGCCGTTCCTGATAGAAGAGCGGCAGCGTGGCCTTTTTACTTTGATTTTGTTCAATTGGAAGTTGTCTAATGCATCGTATCCTTTCTGTACTGTTAACTTCCTAAGCCAAAGTGAGTAGAAACAATATCAACTAAGTTGTCAATCTTTACGTTTCCATCGTTTATGACAGAAAGGTAATTTTCTTCAAGACATTGTTTCTGTACTTCTTTTGCAAACAAGATATCTCTATCCATCCAGTTACTAAAAGCCTTTTCCATATTGTTGCATCCTTCAAGTATATATGGCACAAACTCCCTTTTTCTAAAATGAAAAACTTGAAATTCCGGTGTGGGAGTGAGCGATATATATCGGTTTCTCACAACTCCTATTTGCTTTATTAACGTAGGTACATATGCTGCACCTTCTGTAATAATACCATTTTTACAACGAATCTGTTTTAAATCATCTATCACATATTCAAAGACTTCTTTATACCACTCAAATTCCTCTTTGCATAGGAGCGAAGGCTCTCGCATCCATGTCTGTTCTGCATTTAATTCGATCGTTTTCTTGCATATCGGACATCCTTTTAAAGCTCCCAATTTTGTATAACCGTCAAGAAAATCATCTACTTTAAAGTAATATAAGTTGTATTTCTTAGACAATATTTCAGCTACTGTGCTTTTTCCAGCACATGGTGAACCACCAATATAATATGTATTCATTTCCTATTTCTCCTGCCATTAATATAGTAATTGTTTGCAGACTACTTCTATCCGAACATATTTTAATCTAACCTCCACAAATACTGCTTTTATGCTTTCCGCAACTTCCCTACAAACGGGAAGTTTTTGATTACTCTGTCAGACCATATGCCCCAAGAGTTTTTGTGGAATTGAACATTTTTATAGATGCTTCAAGCATTTTTTCAATATAATCGCCATCCCCCATTGTAGCAAAAAACAGAATATCTTCTCTTCTGAAACCATTCTTTTCAAATATTTTTTCCGGAATTTCCTTAATATTCTTTTCTAATACAGAAAGCAAGGTTTCGGCAAAATTCCACTTCTCATCAGATGGTTCGCAAAAGTCAATTTCTTCGTCAGCTTCAACAATGTCAACCAGCGGCTGATATAAGAAATCTGGATGACTTCCATTTTCCCAATCATAATATTCATCAATCTCTGTGCTGAAATCCCACGCTATGTAAAAACCGTAAAAATCATCAGTCGTGATAAAGCTAATGGCGCAGACTGTTTCCCCGTTTGCATTTTAAAGGATCTTGTCAATTTCATTTGGCAGTTCTTGAGAGCATTTTTGATTAAATTCTTTAAATACTTCCATATCCATTTTTATTTTTCTCCTCTCAACTTCAAGTTTATCGTTCCATGCAAACAGGGAGTTGTATACCAATTTGCCAATCCACTTTATTGAAACCATATAGCAGAGTATTACATTACTTTTTTCGATTTTTCCATATATATTCAATTAAACTGGTAAAGAATATTACCAGGAAAAATATTATTTCAAATGCTAGCGTTATTTCAAACGGATTGCCAGATATTAAACCATATAAAACATATATCAAATTACTTCCCAGAATAATGACAAGTGTTTTCATAAATGCAAGTATTACAAAACTCTTCATAAAAATCCTCCCTTTTCTGCATTGTGAATGGCTATGCCTATATTATCAAACTATTACCCTTCCTGTAATTTCCGATTTTCTTGTTCTTTTCCACTCCCATCTTCTTGTCCTTACAGACAAGAAGTATCCCTCGCTTTGCTCGGTCAATTCCGATTTTCCAATTCCCTTCTAGCTGTTTTTAGCCTTCCAAAGCATCCTATTGAAACAATTCCAAAACCGACAACTTCAAGCGTATAGGCCCAGAAAGTATTTGTGCTATTTGCTTTTCCTAATTGTATCAGTTTCCGATATCCGTTACAAGAAAAAACAGTTTATTATTTTTTTAGAAAATCACAAAATGAACACATTCTTCTGTTAAACTTACCACAGGAATGAATAGGAGAGGAGTTTTATATGAATCAGAGAAAATTTTATGCGGCCCTGACCATGATGGCAGGAGCCGCTTCTGTGCTGGTGCCGGTACAAACCCAGGCTGCAGTCGGGTACGATATGAGAGAGCGGGTAATTGAGCTGTCCGGTATTACCGATTCTTACAGTACGGGAGCCAGCGTGACCAGAGGGGAATTTGCCAAAATGCTGGTTCGGGCGTCGGATTACAGAAGTACGGTCAGCAGTGAAAGCAGCGTATCCGTATTTTCCGATGTTCCCAAAGACAGTGAATACGCGTCCTACATCCGGATTGCAGCAAAAGAAGGATGGATGAGTGGATACCTGGGCGGCCAGTTTAAACCGGACGAATACATTACCATGCAGGACGCAGAACGGGCGGTTCTGGCTATGCTGGGCTATACCAATGAAGATTTTACCGGCGATCAGGTTCATGCCAGAAGCGCCAAATTCCAGTTCTTAGAGCTGGGAGAAGGAATCGACAGGGAAAGCGGAGAGGTTTTAAATAAAAAGGACTGCATCAACCTGTTTTACAACCTGCTTCGGACAAAGCCGAAAGACTCCAATACCATTTACGGAAGTATTCTGGGATGCGAGCTGACTGAGGATGGAGAAATTAATCCATTAAATATGGTAGACAACAGTTTAAAAGGCCCGAAACTGGTGCGCCGTTCCCAGAAACTGTCCAGTGTGGTTCCGTTTGATACCTCAGAAGCCAGCTGGTTTTTAAATGGAGAAAGCGCTTATGAAGAAACCGTAAAAAGCGCGCTGGCCAATGACGGCTATGGCGTGATCTACTGGAATTCCGATACCAAAACCGTCTGGTACTATTCCGCTGACAGCGACGATGAAGATACGGGAAGAGTGGTAGTCCGCGGAGAAGTTACCCATATTTATTATAGTTCTTCCGATGTGATGATCCCAAGCGCGGTGCTTTTAGACAATGACGATGAGGAAGATCCCTAGGCAGAGTACACCCTGACTTCTTCCGAGCTTCAATACGCATTTTCCATGTATGGAACCGTAAAGGTCGGCGATGATGTGGTGCTGATTTGTGAAAAAACCACCAATGCCGATGGGGAACCGACCTATCGGGTGGTAGATTTCTTGGAATTATAAGTCAGGAGAACAGGGATGGAAAAAAGAGCAGAAAAAGGAAAAAGCTAAATAAAACCGTTATTCTGATTGGAGCGCTGGTACTGATTGGAGCGGCTCTGGCAGGAATTATGGTTTTCAGACAGAAAGCAAAGGCAGCGGCAGCTCCGGTACAGGAAAACCGGACAGCCGCAGTTGTAAAACAAAGCATTACTTCTACGTTGTCGTCTTCCGGCACACTGGCGGCAAAAGATACCTATACAATTACGTCTCTGGTAGAAGGAGAAGTCACCATGGCAGATTTTGAGGAAGGGGATCAGGTGGAAAAAGGACAGATTCTCTATCAGATCGATCCATCTTCCATCGACTCGGAGCTGAGTTCTGCCAACAACTCTGTTTCCAGGGCGGAAAATTCCTATAACAGCGCCAAAGAGGACTACAGCGAGGTTCAGTCAGAGTGGAGCGGCAATACCTATAAAGCAACCGAGACCGGATATATCAAAAACCTGTATGTGGAAGCTGGCGACAAAATTAATAATGGATCCCAGATCGCAGATATTTACAGCGACGCCATGATGAAGCTGCGGCTGCCGTTTTTAAGAGAAGAAGCGGCTATGATCCAGGTTGGAGACCAGGCCATTGTAACCTTAAGCGGAACCGGAGAACAGTTGGCCGGTCAGGTAACTACAGTCAGCAGTATGGACGAAACTCTGGCAGGCGGCAGGCTGGTGCGCTATGTGACCATAATCGTGGCAAATCCAGGCGGTCTGACAACCGACATGACGGCCACAGCGGAAGTAGGGGAATTTGCCTGCAGTGAAGAAGGAAGCTTTTCTGTCGCTGTAGATAAAACCATGAGCGCCAGCTTTTCCGGAAATGGCAGCGCAGAGATTGAACAGCTGTTAGTCAGCGAGGGCGATTATGTAACCGAAGGCCAGCCGATTTTCAGCATTACGTCAAAATCTGCATCCGATCTTTTGGAAACTTATAAAAATGCGCTGGATCAGGCAGAGGAAGGGCTGGAGACGGCGAAGAATAAGCTGGAAAGCACCCAGGACAGCCTGGAAAATTATACCATTACGGCGCCCATATCCGGTCAGGTTATCCAGAAAGCGGCGAAAGTGGGAGACAACATTACCCGCTCTGGAAGTTCGGATACCACATTAGCGGTTATTTACGATTTGTCATCTCTTACCTTTGAGATGTCCATTGATGAACTGGATATTCAGAATGTAAAGGTAGGACAGGAAGTTGAGGTAACAGCAGATGCCTTTGAGGGACAGACTTTTTCCGGAACGGTTACCAATGTGAGCCTGCAGAGCACGTACAGCAACGGAGTTACGACTTATCCGGTAACGGTAACGTTAGAGGAATCTGGAGATTTGCTTCCAGGCATGAATGTAGACGGAACCATTATTATTGACCAGGCAGAAGACGTTCTGACCATACCAGTGGATTCTTTAATGAGAGGAAATCAGGTTTATGTAAAAGACGATACAATAACAGAACCTGCAGATGGAGTTCCGGCAGGATTTCGGGCAGTCCAGGTAAAAACCGGCCTTACAAACGATACCTATGTAGAAATTACAGAAGGACTGTCGGAAGGAGACCAGGTCTATGTAGATGAATCCAGCAAAGAATCCGATATGATGGGAGTTATGATGCAGATGGCGGTTCCTGGCGGCATGGGAGGCCCAGGCGGAAGATAGGAGGCGCTATGGAAAATCAGAAAAAAGGAACCCCATTAATTGAATTAAAGGATATTTATAAGATTTACCAGATGGGAGACGAAGAGGTACGGGCCAATGACGGCATTTCCCTTACCATCTGCAAAGGGGAATTCGTAGCGGTTGTGGGAAAATCAGGAAGCGGAAAATCTACGCTGATGAACATTATCGGAGCGCTGGATGTGCCGACAGAGGGAAGCTATTTTTTAGGAGGCCAGGATGTCAGCGATATGAAAGACGATGAACTGGCAGAAATCCGCAACAAAATGATCGGGTTTATTTTCCAGCAGTATAACCTGCTTCCCAAGCTGAATCTGTTAGAAAATGTAGAACTGCCGCTGTTATATGCCGGAGTAGGGGCGGCAGAGCGGAGAGAACGGGCGCTGGCTTCTTTAGAAAAAGTGGGACTGAGGGAAAAATACCAGAACCGGCCCAACCAGCTTTCCGGAGGCCAGCAGCAGAGAGTTTCCATTGCCAGAGCCCTGGCAGGAGATCCGTCGCTGATTCTGGCCGACGTAAACTGTACCCCATGTGCTTACTGTACATAGAGTGTACACAGTAGGATTATATGACAATATAGGTACATGATACACAGGTAATGGGAAAAAATGTGTATGGAGTAGGAAGAAAATATTAATATCTGGTATGAGGGAAGATCGCCTTGTAGCAGATTTTTTATTGTCAATAATAGACAGGTTTACAGAAGGTATTTTGGTAGTATGTGTGAATAGCTTTTATATAGGAAAAAGATATACTGATGTAGTGGGAGGTGATTACATGGCGTACTGTTATGAAGGGAAAACCTATGAAACCATAAAAGAACTGGCAGAGGAATACGGAATTGATCGTAAGAGAATCTATTCTTTCCGTCACCGGGGGGGTGGTCACTGGAAGAAGCAATACGGATGTGCATCGATGATGTGCGTGGGAGAGGAAGGCTTTTTGAATACAATGGAAAGCTGTACCGATCTCCCAAAGCATTAGCAGAAGAATATGGTTTGCCATGGAATTCATTGTCACACTACATGCAAAGATGTAAAACTGTAGAAGAAGCAGTAAAGAGTTGTAAAGAAGCCCAGGAGAAAAAGATTACATTATGGGGAAAGCAATACCAAAGCAGGTATGAGGTGGCAGAAGCCTTTGGAATCCGTGAAACATCTATTACATTTAGGTCTTATACAAGAAAAGCAACGTTAGAAGAAATTGTATTGGAACTGTTGCAGAAAGAACCGATTTACTTTGAAGGCAATACTTATAATACGTTAACAGAGTTGTGTGCAAAATATCAGGTGCAGCCCTGCAATGTTTTTGAACGTTTGAAATATGGGAAAACATTGGAAGAAGCAGTCCATTTGCCAATTAGAAACAATGGAAAAAGATATGAAGTAGAATATGAAGGAAAAGTGTACCAAAATGCTGCTTTTTTATGTAGAGAATATCATATTTCTAAATCGCTGGTAAAAGGGCAACAGCGTTATAAACCTGAGTATTCCTTTATAAAATGCTTCCAGATGATAAAGCAGTTGAGAGATGAATGTAAATGGCCAGATACAGAGGTATTTGCCTTTATTCCGAGATTAAAGGTTCAAGGAACATTTTATAAGAGTCTGGCTGATTTTGCAGCTGTCATAGGAATGACAAGAGGACAGATAGATGCTTATAAATCCAGGCATCATTATAAAAATATGATCGAAGCGTTACAAGCGATGCAAAGAGACCGTATTCCGGCATACAAAATGGAATATGGTCTTTTGTCATATAGTGAAGCAAGAAAGAGAAGATATACTTATGCACAAATAGAAAAATTAGAATATATTCCGGAAAACGGATAAGTTTCGCCATAGTCCGGCACTTGAAAATACTCGTCTGTGGTGCTTAGTGGGACAAACTTTTCTTCGGTCAAGTATTCAAGGGAGATTTCCCGTTTCCACCTCGCCGCCAGCATACGGGCAGCGTCAAAGGACGCATGGCGAATAACAATCCGGCAATAGGTATCATGGGTATAGCGGATATGTTCTTGATAGGCTTCGTATTCAGTCATGGAAAATCCTCCTTTCTTCGATTATGGGAAAGAGCGGCAGCACTTTTTGCTGTCGCCCCTTGATTACTCACCAGCAAGGACAGGCGGGGCTGTCAACGGTGGGCGAAGCCCATTCACTTGCCGTTGACTGGCTCGGCTGGGTTTGTTACTCGGAATTAAATTTATAACCATAGCCAATTACTGTTTTTATATACCTATGTCCCTTACAATAAGGTTTTAACCTTTTCCGTATTTGAAAAATCGTGTTTTCTACTGCGTGCAAATGGTTATTTGTAGGTTCATGCCAAATCTGCTCATAAATCTGTTCTTTTGTGAATGTGGTTTGAGGAGATTGCAGTAGCAAATAAAGGACTTCAAATTCATTTGTTGATAAATAAACTTCCTGCTGTTCTAATATTACACAATGCCGGTTAATATCAATGTGTAAGGTGTGATTTGTTTGCTTTAATCCCCAAAATTCTTGTGCCATTATCCGGTCATTTGTAATTTGTTCGAGTAGCAGGGATAATTCATTAAATTTTCTAACTTCCCTCAATTTCTTATATAGGTTGACAGTTATCGTACACCCATATATATCCTTATCAAAATCAAAAATATGTGTTTCGATTGAAACAAAGCTATCATTGTCAAGCGTAGGGCGCGTTCCAATATGGGTAACACCATAATATATCTTGCCACTTAAAAGAATATCTGCCACATACACCCCTGTCTTTGGCAAAAATGTATTTTTTGCTATTTCTATGTTTGCGGTAGGTGTCCCTACATGCTTTCCAATACCTCGACCATGTATAACAATTCCCGTTAGTGTATAAATAGGCTTATTTATATTTTCTTTCATTTTGCTCCTCATATAATCCCATTCATTGACAGGATAATCAAAACACAAGTTACTATTATAAAACTTGCCAGTATAAGCAGACCAGTATGCTTTTGTCTTGCTTCATTTTCCAAAGTAGCAACATATCCGTTTTTTCTCAAAGCGGTAACTATGGGCTTATACAGTAAAAATGTAATGGACGCATTTAACCCACCTTTCAATAAGTTAAATGGAAGAAAGGCAGGAAGTAACAATTCTACAACTGCTTCTCTTGGATACCCCATATAAAGCGGCGTTACCAAATAGTTCCACAACAGCATAACGATAACCGTTATTAGCCATCCCGATGCCAGACCAATCACTGCACCAGATAAAGTGTGCTTTTTTTTGTAAATGACAGATGCCGTACACGCAAAAGATAGTGTTTGTACGATATTCATAATACAACCTAATATTCCGGTATCGCTTACTGTAATCATTTCAAGGGTTGCTACAATAACAGATACAATGCAGGAAGTCATCGGCCCCCAAATAAAACCACCTAAAGTTACAATAACATCTGATGGGTCATACTTTAAGAATAGAATAATAGGAATCCTGCCAACAACCATAGTGACATAAGTAATCGCACATAGCATACCAATAACTGTGATTCTTTTTGTTTTACTGTTCATAATTGCTTCCCTCCGTGGCAAAAAATTAACACCCAAAAGAAAATGTCTTTCAGGTGTTAGCATTATCATTAGGTCACAGAAAAGAAAGTAACACTCTCAAAATCTGCGGAATCTAACCATATCTTCTTTCATCCAGACTATACTGTTGGTTTTGGAATTACACCAAATCGTGCGTTTTACGCTCGCGGACTTTACCGCCAATCGGGAATTTCACCCTGCCCCGAAGACACTTTTATTCAGTTGTTCGTTTTGAATTATAACATTTCCTGCTTTTTGTAGCAATGGGCTGAAGAAAGTTCGGAAACATTTCGGAAACTTGCATTTTACGGAATGGGACTGACTATCAATTCAGTTATCATGTTACTTTATCGCACATGAGCATTATATCTTGGGATGTAACAGAAGCAGATGAGCATCTGCATGACCGCTGGCTTCAGGGGTTTTGCATCCAGGTACCGGATAAGGAAATTCGAAAACAGCTGGAACAGATCATAAAACAACAGTATCAGGAAAAAGGGATGGAAGATCCCACAGAGACAGACATCGTGTAGGTGCCTGTCTTTTTTTCGCAGAAAATTTGAAAAAGACTTCGAAGGGAGGTGATAGGAAACGTGAGTATCAGTATCCATGAATTACTGGCAGTCGCCAGGGAATCGGAAGGTGTGAAGGCAGTGAAGGGGGATGACATCCTGTGTGAGAAACGTTTTGCACCGGACACTCGATATATGGTGGAGTTTTTGGTGTTAGAGCAAAAGGAAGGGTTCGAGGAAAAGGGAGAGTATCATCGCTATTTTTTGACCAAGGAAGCCTATCGTGAACTGGTTGACCTGCAAAATCAGGGAGTCCTGCGCTTTCAAAAGCAGGCGCTTGTGGTGGAAGGAACACTTCACTATCTCCCTGCCCAGACATGTTTCTACGACTAGGGCAGGAAAAAGCTGAAAGAAAGGATGAAATAAATGGAAAAAGAAAAACAGTTAGAACCAAAGTTACTACGCAGGGAACTTTTCCGTGTAAAGTGTCCGAGGCGGATTGTGGCAGGCGATCCTTATTATTTTGAAACAGAACCGCCAGAGCGATTAAAGAAACTGGTGGTCGATTATATACCGCCTAGGTCTTATGAGGCCAGACTGGTATTGTCTCAGTACGAAATGCATGATTTTGGAGTATATCAGACGAATGCAGTACAAATTTATTTAGCGCCGGGAAAGGATGTAGATGTTTATGCTGCAGAAAAAATGTATGCAGATCAGCGGATTGAGCAAAAAGAAATCGGGGTAGATACTGCAAGATATATCATGGAAATTGATGATCGATGGAAAGAATTCCATACGGGAGCAGATGGTTGTTGGGGAAATACCTTTACCTACTTTCATACAAGAAATGGGAGAAAACAAGTGGATGGAAAGATGATTATGTTCACCATGCCGGAAGAGGTATCATTTGAAGAGATGAAACGGATTATGGATACCTTGTTTGCAGGATTACAGCCTGTACGAAGTTGTGAAAAACAAAAATCTGTAAGGAAGCAACATCAGCAGGAAAGATAAAAATAGAAGTTTCATGAAAGAAAGCGGCAGTTTTCCGGGGGTAGGAAGTTTAACAGGCTGGAAAAGAAAAAGTTTTTGCCGGAGCATGGCTCCGGGTTCGGGGACTCTTTCCCCGGAAGTTTTATAAAACGAGAAAGAAGGGAGTGGTAAGCGATGATCATTGGAATCGACCACGGATATTATGCCATCAAAACAAAGCAGGTGTGTTTCCCGACAGGACTGATGCGGTACACCTATGAACCTTATACCATGCAGAATGTTCTTCAATATGGAG
>UQMJ01000022.1 GCA_900542035.1 uncultured Clostridium sp. | reverse complement strand
ACGCGACCTCTGCGTCCCGAACGCAGCGCTCTACCAAACTGAGCCACGCCTCGATAAGCATCTGTCCCAAGAGCTTGTCTGCTCTCAATCACAAGACGTAGTATAATACAAAACGCTCCTGCTGTCAATGGAAATTTTGCCAATTTTTAAAAAAATTTGCAAAATTCTTTTTTGCCCTGTCAACGCCTGTCAGATATAGAACAATCCTGGGGCGATATTCTGTCGGACCGGATACCGCCCCTCTTCTTCCTTTAGATTTCTACTGCTGTAAATCCTAAATCATCCAGCAGTTCTACTGCCTTCTTCTCACAGCTTTCGCATCCGTCAATGGTTACGGTCTTGTTTTCCAGACTGATGGTATGCTTAATTTCTGCTCCTGTTAACGCCTTGTCAATTCTGTTTACACATCCGTTGCACATCATTTCTTCACACTTATACGTTTTCATCTTTCTTCTCCTTTTCTTTACTTCATCATTTTCTGGATGGCCGTACACAATTCATCGACTACATCCAGATCGCCTTTTTCAATATCGCTTACCACACAAGTTTTAATGTGGTTTGCAAGCAGTACCTTGCTGAAACTGGAAAGAGCTGCCTGAGCTGCCGAAACCTGGGTCAGAATGTCAATGCAGTACCGGTCCTGCTCCACCATATTTTTAATTCCCCTGACCTGCCCCTCTATCCGGTTTAAACGGGTCAGCAAGTCTTTTTGTTCTACCGGCTCTCTGTGCTTGTGTTTACAGCACTCCCGTTCTTCTGTCATAGGCTCTTCTTCTCCTTCCATCTGTTTGTGTATTCATGTTTCTTCTATAACTTTAATCGCCTTAACCGCAATGCGTTTCCTACTACGCACACAGAACTAAGAGACATTGCAAATCCGCCTATCATCGGGCTTAACAGCGGGCCTCCAAAGAGATACAGCACTCCCGCTGCCACCGGAATTCCCAGGGAATTGTAGAAAAACGCCCAGAACAGATTTTGTTTAATGTTGCGGATCGTGGCATTGCTTAGCTGGATGGCCCGATATACGTCCATAAGGTCGGATTTCATCAGAACAATATCTCCGGATTCCAAAGCAATATCGCTTCCGGAACCAATGGCGCAGCCGGCATCTGCCTGAACCAGTGCAGGAGCATCGTTAATGCCGTCTCCTACCATCATAACCGTTCTGCCTTCGCTTTGCAGACGGCTTACCTGAGCCGCCTTATCTTCCGGCAGAACTTCTGCAATCACTTCGTCTACATGAGCCTGCCTGCCGATGTACTCTGCAGTCCGGCGGTTATCTCCAGTCAGCATATACACTTTAATTCCCATGGATTTTAACTTGTCAACCGCTTCTCTGCTGGTCTCTTTGATCGTATCGGCCACACAGATCATACCGGACAGACGGCCGTTGATGCACAGATACATAGGAGTCTTTCCCTGACTGGATCCGTATTCGTTTTCCGCCTCTTCATCTGGCTGTAAATTCATTTTTTCCAGAAGGCGCCGGTTGCCTACGCTGATTGTCTGACCTTCTAAAACAGCTTCAATTCCAGAACCGGTAATGCTGGAAAACTGCTCCGGCATCGTAAGATCCACTCCTTCTTCTTTTGCCTTTTCTACAATCGCCTGCCCCAGAGGATGTTCTGACATCTGTTCACAGCTGGCTGCAAGACTAAGGATCTCTTCTTTTGTACGTCCCTCTTCCAGAACAATGACATCCGTTACATTTGGTTTTCCTTCAGTAATGGTACCGGTCTTATCTAAAATTACAGTATCTACCTTATGACAGATTTCCAGAGCCTCGCCGCTTTTAATTAAAATTCCATGGCTGGCGCCCACTCCGGTTCCTACCATAATAGCCGTAGGAGTCGCAAGTCCCAATGCACATGGGCAGGCGATTACCAGGACAGCCACGAAAATAGTAAGCACAAAGGCAATATCCTTTCCGCCGATTACAAGCCACAAAAGAGCGGATGTAGCCGCGATGACCATAACAGTCGGCACAAATACCCCCGCCACCTTGTCAGCCAGTTTGGAAATCGGCGCTTTCTTTCCCTGTGCATCCTCGATCATTTTAATAATCTTGGAAAGGGTGGTGTCGCTTCCGGTACGGGTTACTTCTACTTCCATGGCGCCATTGTAGTTCATGCTTCCGCCAATGACTGTATCCCCCAGTTCCTTTTCTACTGGGACGCTTTCTCCGGTTAGCATAGACTCGTCTACGCTGCTGCTTCCTCTTACCACAGTACCATCCAGGGGTATCCGGCTGCCTGGTTTAATCAGAATGTGCTGGCCTGGAAGCACCATCTCGGTCTTCCTCTCTTTTTCAACACCATTTTCGTAAAGAACTGCCGTATCCGGAGCCAGCTCCATCAGTTTCCGGATGGCCTCAGAGGTCTTTCCCTTGCTTCGGCTTTCCATATATTTTCCAAGCATAACCAGGGTTACCACCACTGCGGCAGACTCGTAATACAGATGATGGGCGTTCATAGGATTTTTAGGGATCCCAATGGTCATAACCAGGCTGTAGAGAAAAGCGCTTCCCGTACCAATGGCAACCAGGGAATCCATATTGGGATTGCCTTTTGCCAGGGCTTTCAGTCCTACAATATAAAACTTCCGGCCGCAGATCAATACAGCAACGGTCAGAAAAAGCTGGGCAAGGGCATATCCCATAGGTCCTGTCTCCATATCCATAAATGCCGGAAGGGGCAAAGGGAACGGAACCATATGGCCCATGGAAATATAAAGAAGAGGCAGGGCAAAACAGATCGCCGTAATTACCCGCTTCTTTGCCGTTTTCAGCTGAATCCGCTGTTTTTCCATCTCCCGCTCCTGCTCTTTTTTCTCTGCATCCGGATCCAGCAGCGTAGCTTTAAAGCCTGCCTTGTCTACTTTCTGCATAATCATGTCTGGCGTGACCTGGTCTTCGTCATACGTAATGACCATCCGGTTTGTGGTCAGATTGACATTGCTCTGATCTACGCCTTCCATCTTTCTGGTAACCCGCTCTACCGCCCCGCTGCAGGCCGCACAGCTCATTCCATCTATTAAATAGCACTCTGTTTTCATGTCTGGACTCCTTTCCTGTACATATACCATATAGGGGTATATGGTATCTACTTCTGATTATAATGTCCGGACTTGAAAATGTCAATTCTTTTTTTGCTGCTTGCGGCTGTCGAAATAGACAAAGTGGTCGACAGCGTCTAAAATATCCTGAAACTCTTCTCTGGGAGCCAGATCCATATACCTCTTTAAGAGTTCTGTCTCTTCTTTTTTGTAACGTCCGTAAAAAATGTCAAACAGATTATGTCCTCTCAGATGGATTTTAATTTCTTCCATATGCTGTTTCATATCCTCCGCACAGGTAAAATCTCTGCCCATCGCCTGCCGCAGGTTCTGCCCGCTTTTCAAACGGTGCAGATATTCTCTCCATTTTTCCCACAGTGTATCATAAAACGCTTCCGGAGAAGCTACAATCCCCAGCTTTGCCATAATTTCCGGATTTAAAAAGTAATTTTCAAAGGAATAGTATTTTAATATCAGCACATTTTCCGGACGTACTCTGGGAAGCTTATCTGCATCTGCCAGAATCGCCTCGTCGTAATACCGGCAGAGCTGGCGTTTCAGAGCTTCGGCATCCTGGCCGTCCCCGTCCCGTATCATCAGGAACTGATCCTTTATGTATAGCTGGTTCATGTATTTTAAATTCGCGTAAGTCTTAATGTTGGTACAGCTGTTGGTGGTAATGACTGCAATTCGGGACAGGTTGCCATCCAGATCCGTAATTTCTGAATAGTATTTTTTCAAAAGCAGGGGCAGACGGCTTTTATCCTGTTTTCCTTCTACAAAGAACACAAAACTGACGTTCATCAAATCGTTGGCCCCATAGCCCAAATCATCCAGAATCCGGCCAATATCCGTATGACTCCGGATTACCGAGCAGTCCTCTTCATCCAGAACTACCTGGCGGATCTGGCGGCTGTTAAAGTTAAAAATCAGATTGGGAGAATGGGTACTGAACATTATCTGGTTTTTCTTAGAAAGACGGTATAAAATCTCACTGGCTGTTTTCTGCAGCTGGGGATGGAGATACATTTCCGGATACTCTACCAGTATAATCGTAGGAACCTGATCCCGCTCCCCGCTGTATGTCTCTAAAAGGGACAGCATATAAATGTTTTTCATGCCCCTGCTTAAATTGTCAATGGACACCAGCCGGCCGGATTCTTCTTTGTAAATCTGGGCCTGAATCTTAAAAATCTCTTCTGGATTCCAGTTCAGGCTGTATAAAATCTCTTCCAGTCCTCCATTTTTATGAAAATTCTCATTGAGACGGCGGGTAAAGCTGCTTAAATTTACCTGGTACATCTTAAATTCCATCAGCCTGGAAATTTCCATAATACTTAATTCTTCCGGTTTTTTCTGATGAATCAGGCCAATGCACTGGAAACAGTGGCGGCAGGTTTTGGCTCCGTCAAAAATACAGGAGCCAGCCTGGATCTCCCGCCTCATAATTCTTCCCTGCGTCAAAAGCAAATCGCTCTGTAAAAGCCCCATATCCCGATCTGCATTGATATAGGAAATCTTTGGGAGCATTTCTTCGATGTACTTATTATGTTTTTTGCTTCCATCCCCAAACCGCCGTTTCCCGCTCTGATTGATGGTACAGGTAAATGACAGAGTCTCTCCCCGAAAGGACGGAAGCCGTTTCCGGACTTCCTGTTCCCAGACAGAAAACCGTTTATAAGCGCTGACTGCCCCTCTTTTGTGAAACAAAGACAAGTCTTCTGCCGTGATTTCCAGAGAGACGTCTATTTCGATATTCTGGGCTCTTTCGTTAAAATCTCCTTCCTGAACAGGACGGAAGCCGGTCAGCAGACGGATGGCATCTAGTACGGAAGTTTTTCCGGTATTATTTTTTCCTACTAAAATCAAGGCATTTTCTATGTCCTTGATTTCCATGTCCTCAATGGATTTAAAATGACGGATTCGAAGATAGGTAAAACGCATCGTAGTTTCTCCTTATAAATCAAACAGGGACAACTGGTTGTTCTCCGGCAGATCTCCTAAGATATGGAGTTCTGACATTAAATCGCAGACGGTTTTGCTGACCTTGGACCGGTTGCGGAAATCTTCCTTGGATAAAAAAGGGCCGTCCTTTGCCGCATCCACAATTCCCTCTGCCGCTTTTTCTCCCAGACCGTCAATACTGCTGAGAGACGGCATCAGTTTTCCATCTACAATCTGAAAATGACGGGCTTTTGCCTTATAAATATCAATGGGAGTAAATTCAAATCCTCTGGCATACATTTCCTGGACAATTCTCATGTCCCGCAGCGTATCCTGTTCCTTTTTCGACAAGGTATCACTCCGCTTTTTGTAGTCTGCCAGATGAACCTCTAATTTTTCTCTTCCCTGACACATCAGTTCATAGGAAAATCCACTGGCGCGGATGCTGAAAAAAGCTGCATAATAAGCCAGCGGGTAAAATACCTTGCAGTAAGCAATCCGCCAGGCCATCATAACGTAAGCGGCTGCATGGGCCTTAGGGAACATATACTTGATCTTTTTACAGGACCAGATGTACCAGTCCGGCACTCCATGCTTTGTCATCTCTTCTTCCCACTCCGGTTTTAACCCTTTTCCTTTCCGGACGCTTTCCATAATGGTAAAGGAAAGCCCTTCTTCCAGCCCCATCTGGATGAGATAGATCATAATATCATCTCGCGTACAGATGGCCGTCTGAATGGTGGCCTTGCCTTCCTGAATCAAGGTCTGGGCGTTGCCCAGCCATACGTCTGTACCATGGGACAGACCGGAAATCCGCACCAGATCCGAAAAATACTTAGGCTGGGCGTCGATTAACATCTGCATGGCAAAGTCTGTGCCAAACTCTGGAATACCAAGGGCTCCTAGCTTACACCCACCAATGTCTTCCGGCGTAATTTTTAAAGCGGATGTGTTCTGAAACAGGGACATTACCTCTTTGGAGTCCAGCGGAATGTCTTTTACCGGATCCAGTCCAGTCAAATCCTGAAGCATCCGGATCATGGTAGGATCATCGTGTCCCAGAATATCCAGCTTTAGCAGGTTGTGGTCAATGGAATGGTAATCAAAATGGGTCGTAACCGTCATAGTGGTCATATCATTGGCCGGATGCTGGACCGGAGTAAAGGAGTTGATTTCCTCCCCCAGAGGCAGTACGATAATACCGCCAGGATGCTGTCCGGTAGTCCGTCGGACGCCGACGCAGCCCTGGACAATCCGGTTGATCTCGCAGTTCCGCTTTCTGGTTCCCCGTTCCTCATAGTATTTCTTTACATAGCCGTATGCTGTCTTATCTGCCAGAGTTCCGATGGTTCCGGCCCGAAATGTCTGGCCTTTTCCGAAAATAACTTCCGTATAGTCGTGGGCCTTACTCTGATACTCGCCGGATAAGTTTAAGTCGATATCCGGCTCCTTATCTCCTTTAAATCCCAAAAACGTTTCGAATGGAATGTCAAATCCTTCTTTTTTTAAGGGCTTTCCGCATACCGGACAATCCTTATCCGGCATATCGCAGCCTGCCATTCCACTGAATCTTTTTACCTCATCGGAAGTAAAATCGCTGTAATGGCAATGAGGACAGTAATAATGAGGACTTAACGGGTTTACTTCTGTAATGCCGGCCATAGTCGCTACCAGAGAAGAGCCGACCGAACCTCTGGATCCGACCAGATAGCCGTCTTCGTTGGATTTCCACACCAGTTTCTGGGCAATGATGTACATTACCGCAAATCCATTGGAAATAATGGAATTTAATTCCCGTTCCAGTCTTTCTACTACAATGGAAGGCAGATCTTCTCCGTAGATCTCGTGGGCCCTGTCATAACAAATCTTCCTTAATGTTTCGTCGGAATTGGGAATGACCGGCGGACATTTGTCTGGACGGACCGGCGCAATCGGCTCGCACATATCCGCGATTTTTCTGGTATTGGTAATCACGATTTCCTCTGCCTTATTTGGCTCTAAGTAGTCAAATTCCTTCAGCATTTCTTCTGTGGTCCGAAGATATAGAGGCGCCTGTTCATCGCTGTCCTTAAAGCCCTGTCCGGCCAGAATGATCCGGCGGTATACTTCGTCCTGGGGATCCAGAAAGTGGACATCACAGGTAGCGCATACTGGTTTTCCATACCGATCGCCTAACTGGATAATCTTTTTATTCAGGTTGATTAAGTCTTCTCTGGATTTTACCGTACTTTTCTCATCCCGAAGCATGAACGCATTATTCCCTAAAGGCTGTACTTCCAGATAATCATAAAAATCGACAATTTTGGCCAAATCCGTCTCCGGCGCTTCTCTCAATACCGCCTGAAACAGTTCTCCTGCTTCACAGGCGGAACCGATAATCAGCCCCTCCCGATACTTCTCAAGCTGGCTTTTGGGAATCCTTGGCCTTCTGGCAAAATAAGTCAGATGGGACATGGATACTAATTTATATAAGTTAATCCGCCCGACGTCGTTTTTAGCCAGAATAATAATGTGATACGTAGGCAGCTTCCGGATAGTCTCTGCAGATACCTGGCTGCTGTCGTTTAACTGATTTAAATCCTCAATTCCCATCTTGCGAAGCATTTCCACAAACGCTGCAAAAATCTCTGCTGTCGCGCCTGCATCGTCTACTGCCCGATGGTGGTTTGCCAGGGAAATTCCCAAGGCTTTTGCAACCGTGTCCAGCTTATAACGGCCCAGATTAGGCAGCAATTGCCTGGCCAGCGTTACCGTGTCTAACACCGTAGGCTCAATGGCAATTCCCATCCGTTCTGCATTTTTTGTAATAAAGTTTACGTCAAAGGAGGCATTGTGAGCTACCAGCACCGCATCGCTGCAAAACTCCAGGAATTTGGGAAGCACAGCGGTAATGTCTTCCGCATCCAGAACCATGGAGTCGGTAATGCCAGTCAGTTTTTCAATCTCAAAGGGAATGGGAATCTGGGGATTTACAAAGGTGCTGAACTTCTCTGTAATTTTTCCGTCTGTTACCTTTACAGCTCCAATCTCGATAATCCGATCTTTGGATGGGGAAAATCCGGTCGTCTCAATATCAAATACCACATAATTACTGGAAAACTTCTGGCCTCTGGGGCGTTCTACCAGCTGCTTTAAGTCGTCTACCAGATACCCCTCTACCCCATACAGCACCTTAAATGTGTCGCCTTTGTCTAAGGCATGGTTTGCGTCAGGGAAAGACTGGACGCAGCCGTGATCGGTTACGGCAATGGCCGGCATCCCCCACTTTTTCGCACGTTTAATAATATCTTTTACTTCAGACACTCCATCCATATCGCTCATTTTGGTATGGCAGTGGAGCTCTACCCGCTTTTCCAGACTGTTGTCCATACGTTTGGAAGTAAAGTCCTCGCATTTTTTGATTCCGGTTACCGATCCTAACGTCAGTTCGCCGTCAAACTTGTCAATGGTGGTTACTCCCTTAATCTTGATAAAAGCTCCCATTGTAACCGCCGCATTCAGATCTTCTAACATCTCTTCCCTGGCAAACATTTTAACGGTAATGCTGTCTGTAAAATCCGTAATGTCAAAAATAATAATGGTCTTTCCGCTGCGAAGTTCTCTGGAGTCTTTGGCAATAATTTTACCGCGAAGGGTTACTTCGCCGATTTCTCCATCGATTTTTTCTATCTCAATGATCTCGTCTTCAAAATCCCTGCCAAATAAAACGTCCGGATTGTCGGAACGTCTTGGCAGATATTTCTTTTCCCCGTCGAATTTGCCTCTGCCTTCTTTTAACGCCGGACTTTCTGGAGCTTCCGCTCTCTGTGGTCTGGACTCAGCCGCCGGTCGGGCGGCTGGCTTGGATTCCTCAAAAGGCGCTTCGTCCTTTCTTCTCTCTCTGGCCATCTGACGGCATTCTTCTTCTAACCGCTCTTCTAACTGCCTGCGCACCTTGCTTTCTGTTGCTGGAATATAGTGATAGCGCACTTCCACAGGAAGGCCGCACCGTTCCAGAAAAATCTTTTCCAGAATCCGTTTCAGTTCCCCCGCCTTTTCTTTCGATACCATACTGTCTTCGATGGTCATTTCCATTAAATCCGGTTCCGGAAAAGAAATCTCCACTTTCCGGAATATGGTATATTCAATAATACTGTACTGCTTCAGTTCTAAAAGCAAGCTGTCTTTATAAACCATCAGAAGTTTTTCCGGCGTATACTGACCGGAAAGATGGTATTTTTCCATAATTTTTATTGTCAGCTCTTTGCCTGGAAAGAGCTGATCCTTTATTCCTTTTTCCAGCGCATAAATATTGCTTTTATGAATCAGCCTGGGACTTTCCAGATAAATGCGAAGAGAGCTTCTGTCTCTGGAAGAGGTTACTTTTTCCACCTGTACCAGATTTAAAAGCTCTTTTAACTGAGGGGCAATATTTAATTGCGGAAATACGTCAAAAAACGGTTTTGCCATTCTTTTTTCCTTCCCTTAACGCCAGCAGTTCTGCACGCAAGGCTTCCAAAAGCTCTCCTTCCGGAAATTTCTTTACAATCTCGCCTTTTTTAATCAGAAGGCCTTCTTTTACGCCTCCTGCAATGCCAAGATCCGCTTCTTTTGCCTCGCCAGGCCCGTTTACCACACAGCCCATTACTGCTACTTTTACATCTAAATCGTCAAATTCGGTTACCATAGTTTCCACCTGGTTGGCAAGTCCAATCAAATCAATCCTGGTGCGTCCGCAGGTTGGACAGGAAACCACCTCAATACCGCCTTTTCTAAGTCCCAGGGTCTTTAAAATCCTCTTGGCGCTCTTAATTTCTTCTACCGGATCTCCGGTTAAGGAAACCCGAATGGTATCGCCGATACCCTGGTTTAAAATAATTCCCAGTCCTACAGCAGATTTAATATTGCCGGAAGTCAGAGTACCTGCCTCAGTAATTCCTACATGAAGCGGATAATCAGTCTGGCTGGCAATCTGTTCATGGGCCTTTACGCACATTAAAACGTCCGAAGACTTAATGCTGATTACCAGATTGTCATATCCCATTTCCTCAATCATATGGACTTTGTCCAGAGCGCTTTCCACAATTCCTTCTGCTGTCACGCCGCCATATTTTTCAATTAGGTCTTTTTCCAGAGAACCGCTGTTCACGCCCACGCGGATAGGAATGTGATGCTCTTTTGCCTTATCCACAACGGCCTGGATCCTGTCCTTTGAACCAATGTTTCCTGGATTAATCCGGATCTTATCGGCTCCGTATTCCATAGCGGCAATGGCCAGCCGGTAGTCAAAATGAATGTCTGCAACCAGAGGAATGTGGATCCGCTTTTTAATCTCTGCAATCGCCTGGGCATCTTCTATAGTCGGTACTGCCACCCGAATAATCTCGCATCCTGCTGTTTCCAGACGAAGAATCTGCGCCACCGTTGCCTCCACATCTGCTGTCCTGGTATTGCACATGGACTGAATCAGAACCGGACTGCCGCCTCCGATTTCCCTATCCCCAATTCTCACTTTTCTCGTATTGTCTCGATACATCTTTTTCCTCCTGTTTTTCAAGGCCTACGGTATTTTATGGAAAAATCAGGCTCTTAATATCCTGGAACAAAATAAATACCATAAATACCATCAAAACTGCCATGCCTGCCGCATGAACCATGCTTTCCTTTTCCGGATCGACGGGCTTTCCTCTTACTGCCTCAATCAGCAAAAAGAACAGCCGTCCGCCGTCTAACGCCGGAATCGGCAGAAGATTCATAACGCCTAAATTGGCGCTTAACATAATGCTTAAATTCAACAGATTCAGCAAAACGGTTTCAAAACCATACTGTCTGGCTTCACTGACGGTTTCGCTGACTACAGACACAATTTTTACCGGACCAGATACGTCTTCTGCTTTTATCTTGCCGCGGAACATCATTCCTAAACTTTTTACCGTTGCTTCTATTTGATAATTTACATTATAAACGGCATATCGCAGGGTTTCCCAAATATTTTTCGTTGGCGTATATCCTGGAAAATAGCATCCCACCAGATAACTGCCAGTTTCTTCTGAATAGACCGGAGTAACCAGACTGCTGTATGTGGTTCTGGTTCCGCCTTCTTCCCGCTCCCATTCCATTTCATAGGATTTTCCAGGATTTACGGTCTGATACAGAAAAATGTCCCGATAATCTGCTACTTTTTTTCCTGCAATTTCAGTAATCCGGTCTCCTTTTTGCAGACCGGCTTCATAGGCAGGGCTTCCCTGCTCTACTTCTGCAATGACTGCCGGCATATAGCCCACCTGGGATACCACGGCCAGGGCGCATAGAAACGCCAGCAGAAAATTGGCTGCAGGTCCTGCCGCTACAACGGAAATTCTTGCAAAAACGCTTTTATCTGTAAAGCCTTTTCCCTGTACGTCTTCCTTCGTAACTCCCTCCGGAAGCATTCCTGCGTCATCTGCTCCGTCAAATTCACTGAGCATCATGCAGGAACCGCCGAATGGAAGGGCTTTCAGGGAATATCTGGTCTCCCCTTTTACAAAACTAATCAGCCTTGGACCCATGCCAATGGAAAATTCCACCACATAGATTCCGTTTAATTTTGCAAATAGGAAGTGTCCAAACTCATGGATCAGGATAATCAGTCCGAACGTAATCACTGCTGCTGCAATATTCAGCAATTTACCACCTGCTTTCTATATATTCATAAGCTTCCTGTTCACAGCTTAAAATCTCGTCTACAGTCGGATTTTCAATGATTTTGTGGTGCTCCATAGCGCCTTCAATCAAGTCTGTAATCGTCAGATAAGAAATCCTTCTATTTAAAAATCCGGCTACTGCCAGTTCATTGGCGGCATTAAAAATCGTCGGCATAGAACCTCCGGCATTTCCTGCCTGATAAGCCAATTTCAGTCCTTTGAACGTTTCCGGATCCGGCGTCTCAAAGGTAATCTGGGACAATTTTGTAAAATCCAGCCGGTCTCCAGGCAGATATCTTCTCTCCGGATAATACAGAGCGTACTGGATCGGAAGCTTCATATCCGGAGTTCCAAGCTGAGCCATAACTGCCCCATCCTCAAACTCTACCATAGAATGGATGATACTCTGGGGCTGGACAACCACCTGCACCTGATCCATATCAACGCCAAACAGCCACTTTGCTTCCATTACCTCCAATCCCTTATTGACCATAGTGGAAGAATCAATGGTAATTTTACGGCCCATAGCCCAGTTGGGGTGCTTTAAGGCGTCTTCTACCTGAACCTTTTCCATCTGCTTTCTGGTCCATCCTCTAAACGGGCCTCCAGAAGCAGTCAGCAGGATCTTGTGAATCTGATTGCCTTTTTCTCCATTTAAGCATTGGAAAATCGCCGCGTGTTCGCTGTCTACGGGAAGGAGACGGACGTTCTTTTCCTTTGCCAGAGGCATAATAATATGGCCAGCCGTTACCAGGGTTTCTTTGTTGGCTAAGGCAATGTCTTTTCCTGCTTCCATTGCCGCAATCGTTGGACGGATTCCAATCATGCCGACGACTGCCGTAACCACAATCTCTGCATCTGTCCCCGCTGCCGCCTCAATTAAGCCATCCATTCCCGACAAAACCTTTACGCTTAAATCCGGAATCCGAAGCTGCAGTTCCTTTGCTTTTTCTTCCTGGAATACACACACCTTCTCCGGCCTAAATTCCCGTATCTGGGCTTCTAATGCTTCAATATTGCTGCCAGCCGCCAGGGCTGTTACTTTTATATCTCCGTTGTTTCTTACCACTTCCAGGGTCTGGGTTCCGATGGAACCAGTTGACCCCAAAACCGCTATTTTTTTCATAACTGTCTCCAATCTGAATGATTTCCCTAAAGTACCTTATCCAGCAGGGATACTGCAAAAAATATTGCCGGAGCCGTAAAAATCATACTGTCAAACCGATCTAAAATTCCGCCGTGTCCAGGGATCAAATGTCCATAATCTTTGATATCGTGATTGCGCTTAATAGCAGACGCCGCCAAATCTCCAATCTGGGAAATGACCGCCGCAATGGCGCAGGCAATGGCGCAGGCCGCCTGTGGATTGACCAGATTCAGCATATTGTCCTTAAAAATGCTGGAATACAGGAATCCCAGAAGCGCCACTCCTGCTACGCCTCCTATCGCCCCCTCGATGGACTTTTTCGGACTGAGTACCGGCGCCAGGCGGTGCTTTCCAAAGAGCATTCCCACGCAGTAAGCACAGGTATCACATCCCCAGGAACTGATAAAAATCAGCCAGACTACGTAACTCCCATCCGGCATCTGTCTGGTCAGATACAGATAAGACAGCATAACAGGGACGTACAGAAGTCCAAATACTGCTCCTGTTACCTCTTCCGTTTTGTATTTTGGAAAAGTCACTACATAGATGGTCATACAAGTCATCAAAAAGCCGATAAATACCATCATCAAATACTCGGTATCTGAGATCCAGAGCAGGCCAAAATAGGCCAGGGCTGCCAGGTATCCGGCAGCCGCCATAGGACTTTTCTGGATTTTTAAAGCCCGATACAGCTCAAACAGCCCGATAAGAGAAATTACTTCTGTAACTCCAAGCAGCAGACTTCCGCCGGACACTACAAAAATAAGTGAAAGAATTACCAGAACAATTCCGCTGATTAGACGTGTTCCAAACATATAAAACTCCTTTCCGTCCCCTTAGCGGCCGCCAAACCGCCGTTCCCTTTTATTGTACGCAGCAATGGCTTTTTCTAATTCCTCTTTGTTAAAGTCCGGCCACAAACAATCTGTTACATAGATTTCGGTATAGGCGCACTGCCACAGCAGATAATTTGAGAGACGGATCTCTCCGCTGGTACGAATCAGCAGGTCCGGATCCGGAATTCCGGCAGTATCCAAATAAGACGCTACCATCTTTTCGTTAATTTCATCTGGAGTTACCGTTCCCGAGATGCAGTCTTCTGCCAGTTTCTTTGCCGCTCTGGTAATTTCATCTCTTCCCCCGTAATTCACTGCAATGACAAAGGTAAGCCCTGTATTGTCTTTGGTTTCTTCTTCCAGGCGATTGATTCCGTCAATGATGTCCTGGTCAAATCGGCTTCTCTCCCCAATCATTTTTACCCGAACGTTGTGTTCCCCTGCAATTTTTAAAAGGCGGACCATATAGTAGCGGAACAACTGCATCAGAGCTCCTACTTCTTCGCTGGATCTCTTCCAGTTTTCCGTGGAAAACCCATATACAGTTAAATACTGGATCCCCATTCTGGCAGCCAGTTCTACGGTACGCTCCACAGTCTTGCATCCCTCTTTGTGGCCCATGGCTCTGGGAAGTCCTCTTTTCTTGGCCCATCGGCCATTTCCGTCTAAAATAATGGCTACATGAGCCGGAATTGCCATATTTTCTATTTTTCCTGTATCTGGCATGGTTTGTCCTCCTCTATCTGTTTCCCGATATGCAAAGAAGGACTGCCGCTGAAATCATCTTTCTTCTTGTTGCGGCAGCCCCCTGACAGATTATACAGTCATAATCTCTTTTGTCTTTACTTCTACAGCTTTGTCGATCTTTTCAACCATCTTGTCAGTCAGTTTCTGAATCTTATGTTCTAAATCCTGCTGTTCATCCTCTGAAATCTCGCCTGCCTTTTCTGCTTTCTTAAATGCGTCATTGGCATCCCGTCGGATGTTGCGCAGTGCAACTTTCGCATTGTCGCCTTTCTTCTTTACGTCTTTTGCCAGATCTTTTCTGCGCTCTTCAGTAAGTTCCGGAAAAATCAGACGAATTACACTGCCGTCATTGGTTGGATTGATTCCCAGTTCGGAAGTCTGGATTGCCTTTTCAATTGGCTTAATCAGACTTTTTTCCCAAGGCTGGATAACCAATACGCGAGGCTCTGGAACAGAGATATTTCCTACCTGCTGCAGTGGGGTTGGCGTTCCGTAATAATCTACTCGGATCTTATCTAACACATGAGGATTGGCACGTCCTGCTCGGATGGTTCCATACTCATTGGTTAAGGAATCTAAGGTTTTATTCATCTTCTCTTCATATGTCTTAATATCCATAATGTCCTCCTGATTATGCGGTCACGATTGTGCCGTTAATTTTCCCCTGCATGGCCAGGGCAATACCGTCTTTTTCATTGAGGCTGAATACAGCCATGGGCATTTTGTGTTCCATACACATAATGGACGCCGTTAAATCTACAACGGCCAGTTTCTTGTCAATTACTTCCTGGATGGAAATGGTATCGTATTTCTTTGCGTCTGGATTCAGCTTCGGATCGCTGTCATACACGCCGTCAATGGCCTTTGCAAGTAAAATACAGTCCGCCTCCATCTCGATGGCACGGAGGGCAATACCGGTATCGGTTGAAAAGTATGGATGTCCGGTGCCGCCTGCAAAAAATACAACCATGCCCCGCTCAAAATATTTATTCGCTCTGTCTTTTGAAAACAGCTTGGTCATGGAACCGCACTCAAAGGGGGTCAGAATCTGGGTTTTCATCCCTGCATTGCGGAAAATCTCAGATACATAAATGCAGTTCATAACCGTAGCCAGCATCCCAATCTGATCTGCCTTAGTCCGGTCAATGGCTTCACTGGTACGGCCCCTCCAGAAGTTGCCGCCTCCAATCACAATCCCCACCTGTACGCCTGCATCTACTGAAATCTTTACCTGACGGGCTACTTCTTTTACCGTATCCTCATCAAAGCCTGTCTTTTTCGGACCAGCTAACGCCTCGCCGCTTAATTTTAACAATACGCGTCTTGTCTTCATCAGAATCAATCTCCTATTGTATAATCTTCTGGTGTCAAACACCTCATCTGAAAAACAGATGGACTCTGAATTTTATTATATCATACTTATTCTGCTTTGGAAAGACAGGATTCAAAAAAAGAAGGCCCCTTCCAAAATCCGGAAACGGCCTTCCAAAACATTCTTATGAAGTTTATTTCTGAGTGGTGTAACCAAAGAAGAAGAATCCAAGAGGAGTATAGTACATACCCTCAATGTCATCTGCCAGCATATATGGCTGTGTATAGAAGTACAGAGGAGCTAATACGCTGTCCTGACCAATCAGAATGTCTTCTGCCTTATGGAATGCTTCCATACGCTCTTCTGGAACAGTAGTTGCCTTTGCTGCATCAATTAATGCATCGTACTCTGGGTTAGAATACTGAGCATCGTTGTTGCCGCCGTCGGTATACCACATATCTAAGAAGGAGCAAGCATCGTTGTAGTCAGCGATCCAGCCGTTACGTGCGATCTGGTACTGACCCTGCTTACGGCTGTCTAAGAATACGTTCCAGTCCTGATTGCTCAGGGTAACGTTTACGCCCAGAACTTCCTGCCACATACTCTGTAATGCCTCGCCGATTGCTTTGTGCTTGTCATCGGTGTTGAACATATACTCAACAGTTGGGAAGCCTTCGCCGTTTGGATAGCCAGCTTCTGCTAACAGAGCGCGGGCTTCTTCACAGTTCTTCTCGTAGTCTTCTGCTGCTACGCTGTAGTAGTCGCCGCCAACGGTACGGAAATCGTCTCCGGTAGTATCTGCATCAAATACGCCAGATGGAACGTAACCAGTTGCTGGAAGCTCACCGGTCTGGGTAACATTTTCTACGATGTAGTTTCTGTCAATTGCTAAAGAGAATGCCTTACGGATCTTTGGATCCTTGAATACTTCGTCTTCTGTGTTGAAGCATACATAGTAGCATCCAATGTAATCTGCAACATCGATTTCTCCAGAGGCTAAATAGTTTGCAATCTCATCGGTCGGGAAGTTGTTAATAAAGTCTAACTCGCCGCTGTTGTAAGCTGCTAACATAGCGTTTGCATCGTCTAACAGAGTAAACTTAATGGTGTCTGGACCAAGTTTGTCATAGTCATAGTAAGTCTCGCTCTTTTCCATGCTGATGTATGCGTTGTGAGACCACTCAGTCATCTTATACGGACCATTGCCAATATAAGTTGCCGGATCATATGTCCACTCGTCGTTGCCTTCTACCATGTCCTGACGAACTGGGAAGGTTGCTGGGAATGCCATGATCTGATCAAAGTATGGGCAGTCGTAAGATAATACGATTTCCAGAGTCTGATCGTCAATTGCCTTAATTGCTAAGGTATCTGGATCTGCTTCACCGGATGCAACTTCTGCATAACCCTTTACCATGTCAATCATGTAGCAGTAGTCTGCAGCAGTTTCCGGATTAGCCAGACGCTTCCAGCTGTACTCGAAATCACCAGCAGTTACAGGCTTTCCATCAGACCACTGAATGCCTTCACGCATCTTAAAGGTATAGGTAACGGTACCGTCATCGTTTACTACCTTCTCGTAAGACTCTGCCTGGCCAGGAGCCGTTACTGCATTGCCGCTGCCATCGTCAACCCACTTTACAAGACCTTCGAATGCGTGCTGAACCATGATGCCGCCGTCAATCGCGGTATTTAATGCTGGGTCAATGGTCTGAGGCTCAGAAGCGATACAAACAGACAGATTGTATTCGCCGTCGGCTGCTGCCTCAGTGCTTTCTGCTGCCGCATCTTTGCTCTCTGCTGCGGTTGTCTCTGTGCTTTCTGCTGCTGTAGTAGCTGCAGTGGTATCTGCGCTGTCGCCGCTGCCGCACGCTGCTAAAGATACAACCATTGCAGAAGCAAGAGCAAGAGACATGATTTTCTTTGTCTTTCTCATAATTCTTCCTCCTTTTTTTCTTATCCCCGAATTTTTTCGTGAGATTCTATGACAACGCCCCATTTAAGGGGCGCTGCTACCTACTCTTATCCCGTCCCTGCTGTTACTGATCCAGTAAATGGCAGGCTGCCCAGTGTCCAGGTGCGTGCTCTTTAAATTTCGGCATCTCCTGTCTGCACTTTTCTGTTGCATATGGGCAGCGGGTGTGGAAACGGCATCCGCTAGGCGGATTGATCGGGCTTGGAATATCTCCTTCCAACACGATTCTGCTGCGGCTGCGGCTAAGCTTTGGATCCGGAACCGGAACTGCTGACAGCAGCGTCTTAGTATATGGATGGATTGGATTGCGGTTTAATTCGTAACTTTCTCCCAATTCCACCAAGGATCCTAAATACATAACGCCAATCCGGTTGGAAATATGGCGTACTACGGATAAATCATGAGCAATAAATAAATAGGTCAGACCTAATTCTTCCTGCATATCTTCCAGCATATTTACAACCTGGGACTGGATCGATACGTCTAACGCAGAAATCGGCTCGTCACAGACGATAAATTCTGGTTTTACAGCCAGGGCGCGGGCAATCCCGACTCTCTGCTGCTGACCGCCGGAAAATTCATGGGGATAGCGGTTTGCGTGTTCGGTATTTAATCCTACGCGGCGCAGAAGTTCCTTGATCATATCGGTTCTGTCCTGCTTGCTGGAAGCAAGTTTATGAATGTCAATGGCTTCGCCGATAATCTCTCCTACTGTCATACGCGGATCCAAAGATGCGGACGGATCCTGGAAAATAATCTGCATTTTTCTTCTGTATGGCAGCATATTGACTGCCTGCAGCTTTCCTAAGGGTTTTCCGTCTTCCCCAAGAGGGTTATCGTAAATCGGCGTTCCGTCGTAAATAATACTTCCTCCGGTCGGTTCGTGAAGACGAAGGACCGTTCTTCCCAATGTAGTTTTTCCACATCCGGACTCGCCTACCAGACCTAACGTTTCTCCTTTTTTAATAAAGAACGATACGTCCTGGACAGCCTGAACACCAGGCCCCTTCATTCCCTTAATCGGAAAATATTTTCTTAAATTTTTAACCTCAAGGAGAATCTTCTCATCATGATTCATTGTTTTTTTCCTCCTTGTTTAAGCGTTCCTGAACCCGAAGCCAGCAGGCGGAACGGTGATTTTCACTGATTTCCACATATGGCGGCATCTTCTTTAAACAGATCTTCATACACTGCTCACACCGAGGTGCAAACGGGCATCCTTCCGGTGGATTCAGCATATCGACTGGTGTTCCTTCAATTGGAATCAGACGCTCATAGCTCTCTGCATCTACACGCGGCATAGAGCGGAGCAGACCTTTTGTATAAGGATGGGAAGGATTGTAGAAAATATCATCTACCGGTCCCTGTTCTACCATCTTTCCTGCATACATAACCGATACTTTGTCGCAGATATCTGCCACAACGCCAAGGTTATGGGTAATAAAGATGATACCCATCTTTGTCTTTTTCTGAAGTTCTTTCATTAACTCCAGAATCTGCGCCTGAATGGTAACGTCCAGTGCAGTAGTCGGTTCATCAGCAATTAAAAGCTGCGGATGGCAAATCAGTCCCATGGCAATCATAACACGCTGACGCATACCGCCGGAAAACTCATGAGGGTACTGCTTCATACGCTTCTCCACGTTGTTAATTCCAACTAACTCCATCATTTTCATCGCCTGCTTTTCTGCATCGGCTTTGGAAATGGATTTATCGTGGGCGCGAAGGGCCTCTACCAGCTGATTTCCAATGGTATATACCGGATTTAAGCAGGTCATTGGATTCTGGAAAATCATCGCTACCTTGCTGCCGCGGAATGAAGTCATTTCATCCTTGGAAAACTTCAGAACATCCTGTCCCTCGAAGGTAATGGAACCGCCAATGACTTTGCCAGGGGACTGCAAAAGTCCCATAATGGAATATGCCTCCACACTTTTACCGGAACCGGACTCTCCTACTACGCCCATAACTTCGCCATAGTTTAAATCATAGGAGATTCCGCTTACTGCCTTTACCTCTCCGGCAGGTGTAAAGAAGGAAACGTGCAGGTCTTTCACTTCCAATAACTTCTGATTTTCATTTTTTGTCTCAGCCATCTTGTCTCCTCCTTCCTATTTCTTCAGTTTGGGGTCTAAGGCATCTCTAAGGCCATCGCCAAACAGGTTGAATGCTAAAATCATAACAGATAATACGACTGCAGGAATGATCAGACGATAGGTATAGGTATACATACCGCTGAGCGCGTCTGTTGCCATGGATCCTAAACTTGGAAGCGGTGCAGAAACACCTACACCCAGGTAAGAAAGGAAGGATTCCAGGAAAATTGCAGATGGGATCTGCAGACAGGTAGTAACAACGATCTGCCCAATACAGTTTGGAAGCAGATGTTTACGGATAATACGGCCGCCGGAAGCTCCCAGAGCTTTTGCTGCAGTTACATATTCCTGTTCTTTTAACTGAAGTACCTGGCCGCGGATAATACGGCTCATGGTTACCCAGTAAAGCATACCAAATGCAATAAACAGAGAAATCAGGTTGGGACCTAAGACGCCTACAAATGATTTCAGCGGGCCGGAACCAGAGTTTACAAACTCTGTTAAAATTGGTTTTAACGCTGTAGCAATCAAAAGTACAACCAGCATTTCTGGTACAGAATAAATCAGTTCAACAATACGCTGCATCACAGCATCGACTTTTCCTCCGCAGTATCCGGAAATGGAACCATATACTGCGCCAATCAGGAGTACCAGGATTGCAGCACAGATACCGACAGACATGGAAACGCGGGCACCGTACATAACACGGACTAAAATATCACGTCCGTACATATCTGTACCAAACACATGAGGGAATACCTTCTCTCCTGCTGCCTTACGCTCTAATTCCTCCTGGGAATATCCAAACATCTTTTTCTTGATTCCCAGTTCCTTGCGGATTACCTTCGGATCTGCCTCTTCGCTGCTTTCTGTATTTTTAGCAGCGACCTTTGCCTGAGCTTTGATTTTTGCCTTATCTACAGAAGATAACTTTTCGCCTTTTGCAGCCGCTTCCTCTTCTGCTTTTGCAATCATCGCATCAACGTCTAATACTTCACTCTGGGTTCTAGCTGCAATTTCTTCGTCCAGCCGCTTCTGATCTTCCAGAGTATAGTGATAAGGATACAGATTTTCTGCACCTTTGTTAAATTCATCATATCCATAGGGAACCAGGTAAGGCCCTACAAATGCAAAGAGGATCAAAAAGATTACAACGCCTAATGCTACCATGGCAACTGTATTCTGCTTTAATCTTCTCCATGCATCTTTCCAATAAGATACACTGGCACGTTCCTGAATGAAATCTTCTCTCTCATTCTGAGTTGCCGGCTCAAAATCTGCCGGTGTTAATGTATTCCAATCCAGCATAGACTCGACATCTGGCTGCAGAGAAACGATGCAGCGTTTCATCTTTTTTTCTTTCGCCATGCTTATTCTCCACCTTTCGTCAGACTGATTCTAGGATCTGCAAGCTTATACAGCAAGTCAACTACAACATTCATCAGGATAATGAAGGTTGCCAAAAAGATTGTAGTACCCATGATAACCGGATAGTCACGGTTCTGAATAGACTGAACAAAATAACGTCCTAATCCAGGGATTGAGAAAACGCTCTCTACAACGAAACCGCCGCACAGAGTAAATGCTACCTGCGGTCCTAAATACGTAATAACCGGAATCAAGGCATTTCTAAGTGCATGTTTGAAAATAATCTTTCTGTTCTTCAGACCCTTTGCCCTGGCAGTCTTAATATACTCCTGGTTTAAAGAGTCCAGCATAGCAGAACGGGTCTGTCTGGCTGTATAACACATTGGATAAAATCCTAATGCAAAGCAGGGAAGCACATAAGAGCGCCATCCGGCTGCCGGATCAAAAATTGTCGGGAAAATTTTCAGAGACGCAATACCGCCTGCAAATACAACCAGCAGGATGGAAGCGACTACGAAACTCGGGGTTGAAATCCCCAGCGTACAAACAACTCGAAGGATACTGTCTGTCAGTTTGCCTCTCTTAAAAGCAGCCAGACATCCCAGCGGTACTCCGACTAATACAGCCCAGGTCAAAGCGATGGCGCCGATTTTAGCGGAAACCGGAAACATATCCAAAATAATATCCATAACCGCACGATTTTTCTGCATCTTTAAAGATACGCCAAAATCTCCATGCAGCAGATTTTTCAAATACATTCCCAACTGTACAATGACTGGTTTGTCCAGTCCGTACTTTGCATTGAGAGCATCTATGGTTGCCTGGGAAGGAGTTTTTTCACTCAGCCAGGGACTTCCTGGAATTGCATTCATCAAAAGGAAGGTAATACAGGTTACTAAGAAAATTGTAACAATTGCCATTCCAAGTCTTTTTGCAAAATATTTGCCCATTTTATCACACCTTAATATTTTATCAGTTCTCTATATAGCTGTCGCGCCAATAAAGACATTTGTTTTTGTAGAAAGTACATATTTTGGTTGAAAATCGCCCTTGAGAAAAGCTTCTCAAGGGCTTTTCAAATCATTTAATCAGGCGGGGATTACTGTCCCATCTGCTTTGCAACTTCTGCTGCAAAGTCCTCTTCCTTCTTTTCCATACCTTCGCCGGTCTCAAAACGAACGAACTTCTTAATGGCAATCTTAGCGCCGTTTGCTTTTGCAACCTCTTCTACGTACTTGCCAACGGTCTGCTTTCCATCCTCAGCCTTTACGTATACCTGGTCTAACAGGCAGATTTCCTTTAATTCCTTGTTAATACGACCCATAACCATGCCTTCAATAATCTTATCGTTTGCATCTGGCTTCTCATTTCTTGCTGCAACTGCAAGAATCTCTTTTTCTTTTGCAATGTAGTCTGCATCTACTTCGTTTCTGTTGGTGTATAATGGCTTTAATGCTGCAGCCTGCATAGCTACGTTTCTTGCCATTTCTCTGATTGCGTCGTTTACTACGTCAGTCTCAACGTCAACTAAAACGCCAATCTTTCCGCCTGCATGAATGTAGGATGCAACGAAACCGTTCTCTTCCTCTACACGCTCAAATCTTCTGATATTCATGTTCTCGCCGATTACAGCGATCTGAGCAGATAAAGCTTCCTTTACAGTCAGAGATTCATCTTTTGCCCACTTCTCAGCAAAGAAGGTATCCATATCAACTGCAGTGCTGTTTAATGCCTGAGCAGCAACATCTGCTACATAACCTCTGAACACTTCATTCTTCGCAACGAAGTCTGTCTCAGCGTTTACTTCAACTACAACTGCTTTCTTCTCATCATCGCTTACCAGAGTAAATGCGATACCTTCAGCAGCGATTCTGCCAGCTTTTTTCTGTGCAGAAGCAAGTCCTTTCTCTCTTAAGAACTCAACTGCCTTATCCATATCCCCATCGGTTGCTGCCAGCGCCTTCTTGCAATCCATCATACCTGCGCCGGTCATTTCTCTTAATTCTTTTACCATTGCTGCTGTAATTGCTGCCATGATTTTTTCCTCCATCTCTGATTATAGTGAAAAAGATGCTCCACCCGTATTTTCTAATCGGGCGAAGCATCTGTCATTTCAAATTAAGCCTCTACAGTCTCATCTGCTTCGATTTCGCCAGCTGCTTCCATATCTGCAACTGCCTCGCCCTGATTTGCTTCAATTACAGCATCAGCCATCTTGGAAACGATTAACTTAACTGCTCTGATCGCATCATCGTTACCAGGAATTACATAATCCAGCTCTTCAGGATCGCAGTTGGTATCTGCAATACCGATTAACGGAATGCCCAGGGTGTGTGCTTCCTGTACACAAATTCTTTCTTTCTTTGGATCAACTACGAAAATTACGTCTGGCAGTTTCTTCATTTCCTTGATACCGCCTAAGTTCTTCTCTAACTTGTCCCATTCTTTCTTTAATTCGATAACTTCCTTCTTAGGCAGAACATCAAATGTACCGTCCTCAGCCATGGTCTCGATTTCTTTTAATCTTGCAATTCTGCTCTGGATAGTCTTGAAGTTAGTCAGCATACCGCCTAACCATCTCTCGTTTACATAGAACATATTGCATCTTTCAGCCTCAGTCTTGATTGCGTCCTGAGCCTGCTTCTTGGTTCCTACAAACAGAACAGTACCGCCGTCTGCAGCGATGTCTGCTACTGCCTTGTAAGCCTCATCAACTTTGCCTACAGACTTCTGTAAGTCGATGATGTAGATACCGTTTCTTTCGGTATAGATGTAAGGAGCCATCTTAGGGTTCCATCTTCTTGTCTGGTGACCGAAGTGTACACCAGCTTCCAGTAACTGTTTCATAGAAATTACGCTCATGTTTCTACCTCCATTTGGTTTTTAACTTCCGTCGGCATCTCATGCTTCCAGGGAGACCTGAATCTTTCAGGCACCTTCCCAAGGAATCCGCCGACGTGTTTTTTCGTAAGCCACTCCAATATAACATAAGTCAACTTATGGTGCAAGTATTTTTTTGTCCTTTTCTCTGTTTTTTATTGTTTCCCATAGAAAAAGCAGCCGGAAAACCCAGAATTTTCCAGAAAAATCCAGATTTCTGAGTGCTGCCGGCTGCTGATGCATCACAATTGTTTTATATTTTTGTTTTTCCTGCATTTGCCTTTATGGCCTTCAGTTCATCAAACACGACATCATTTAACACCTTAATATAGGTTCCCTTCATACCAGATGAACGGGACTCAATAACGCCGGCGCTCTCGAACTTGCGGAGTGCATTGACAATAACCGAACGGGTAATTCCTACCCTGTCCGCAATCTTACTGGCTACCAGAATTCCCTCATTGCCATCCAGTTCTTCAAAAATGTGCGTGATTGCTTCCAGCTCAGAGAATGACAATGTGCTGATTGCCGATTTTACAATCTGAACTTTCCGGCTCTCCTCTGCATTTTCTTCATTTACCGAACGCATCATTTCCAGCCCTACTACGGTTGTTCCATATTCACTGACAATAATGTCATCAATATCATACTGGGAATCTGACTTATACATAAACAGTGTTCCGAGACGCTCTCCTGCAATATCAATCGGAGAAATAATCGCCTGGTACTTTTTTACATTTTCTTCTGCAAATCCCAATGTAGCCAAATTTACGTTTTCCTTGGTAGACAGCACACTAAGAAGTCTTTCATTCAGCAATTTATCTACATAGTCTCCTACCTGGTCAACGATTAATTCTTCAATCTCATCAACTCCAGGCCAGATGCTGACCCCCAGGACTTTTCCCTTCTTGCTGATTACCAGAATGTTGGATAGCAGAATTTCGCTTAGCACCTTGCAAATGTCATTAAAAACAAACTTGTGTGAATTATTGTTATGCAATAATTTATTGATTTTCCTTGTTTTATCCAACAACTGTACACTCATTTTCCAAAACCTCCTTGTTCTGTTGAAATGGTTTTCCGAAAAAGCTATATATTACTTGAATTGTACCATGTTTATTCAACATTCACAATAGTTTTTGGAAGTTTTTTGATTTTTTAAGAAATACTTCTATTTTGATTTAATTTTCTCACGATACCCGCAAGTTTCACTAGAACATACCAGCTGGCTTCCTTTTTCCACCATATAGCTGCCACACTGCGGGCACTTTTCTCTGGATGGTTTCTGCCAGGACATAAAATCACATTCCGGATTTGCTTCGCATCCATAATAGCGGCGTCCCTTTTTGGTCTTTTTAATAACAATCTCTTTGCCGCACTTCGGACATGGAACTCCTATTTTTTCTAAATATGGCTTCGTATTCTTGCATTCTGGAAAGCCTGGACAGGCCAGAAACTTTCCATGAGGACCATATTTTATTACCATGTTCCGACCGCAAAGCTCACAGACTTCGTCTGTTACCTCATCTGCAATAGTAACAGACTCCAGCTCTGCCTGGGCATTCTTTACCGCTTCGTCTAAATCCGGATAAAAATTACGAACCACCGTCTTCCAATCTACCGTTCCATCTCCTACCTTGTCCAGAAGGTATTCCAGATTTGCCGTAAAGGCAGTATCTACAATACTTGGAAAGCACTGTTTCATCATTCCGTTTACGACTTCTCCCAGCTCTGTCACATATAAATTTTTATTTTCCTTTACTACGTATCTTCTGTTTAAAATCGTTGTTATAGTAGGCGCATAGGTACTTGGACGTCCAATCCCCTGCTCTTCCAACGCTTTTACCAGAGAAGCCTCCGTATAGTGCGCCGGCGGCTGGGTAAAGTGCTGACTTGGCAGCAGTTTTTCTAATGTCAATTCCATTCCCGTTTCCAGTTTTCCAAGAAGAACATTTTTTTCCTCTTTTTCTTCCTCCTGGACATAAACGGATAAGAATCCATCAAATACTAATTTTGATGCAGTCAGCGTAAACAGATATTCCCCTGCTCCTATTTTTACTGTCGTCGTCTCATATCTTGCAGCTTCCATTCGGCTGGCGGCAAACCGTTTCCAGATCAGCTGATACAAGCGGAACAAATCTCTTTGAAGCGATTCTTTTATAATAACCGGAGTTAATGAAATATCTGTAGGACGGATAGCCTCGTGAGCATCCTGGATAATCTTTCCTCCCTTTTTGGCATTTTGTTCTGCCTTTGCCACATATTGACTTCCATATTGTTTTCCAATAAATTCCCTTGCTGCCAGATCAGCTTCTTCTGCTACACGGGTAGAATCTGTACGCAAATAGGTAATCAAACCAATCGTCCCATGACCTTTTACTTCAACGCCCTCATACAGCTGCTGGGCAAGACGCATGGTTTTCTGAGTAGAGAAGTTCAGTACTTTTGAAGCTTCCTGCTGAAGAGTACTGGTGGTAAATGGAATCGGCGCTTTTTTTAACCGTTCGCCATTTTTTACTTCTTCTACCACATAGGTCTGTTTCTTCAGATAATTTTGGATTTTCTCTATTTCTTCCTTATTTCCGATAGAAACCCTGCCCTCTTTGTTTCCATAGAACTTTGCCATTAATGGTTTTTTGCTGCCTGGGAACTTAAATGCCGCATCCAGGTTCCAGTATTCTTCCGGAATAAATGCGTTAATTTCTTCTTCCCTGTCACAAATCATCCGAAGAGCTACAGACTGGACTCTGCCTGCGCTCAATCCACGTTTTACCTTTTCCCATAAAAGGGGGCTGATCTTATATCCTACTAAACGATCCAGCACTCTGCGGGCCTGCTGCGCATCTACCAGGTTCATATCAATTTCTCTGGGATTCTTAATGGAATTTTTTACCGCATTTTTTGTAATTTCATTAAAACTGATACGGTATACTTTTTTATCTCCAGCCTCATCCAGCTTCAACGCCTTCATTAAATGCCAGGAAATCGCTTCTCCTTCCCGATCAGGGTCCGTTGCAAGATAAATCTTATCTGCTTTCTTCACTTCTTTCCGCAGCTTCGACAGAATATCTCCTTTTCCCCTTATGGTAATATACTTTAATTCAAAATCATTATCCACATCAATTCCCATTTGGCTTTTGGGCAGATCCCTTACATGGCCATTAGAAGCATCTACCTCATAGGTAGAACCCAGGAACTTTTTAATTGTTTTTACTTTTGCAGGAGACTCTACAATTACCAGATTCTTTGCCGCCATAACTACTCCTCATTCACAGTTTTTTTCTGTAATAGTGATTTACGTCCTGCACAATGTATCCTGCCATTTCTAAGTCCAGAAGGATCCCCACACATTCATGCATTGGCAAACCGCTTTCTTTTACAATCTCTTCAATAAATTTTGGTTGCAAATCCAAGCAAATATACACCTTTTTTTCTTTCTTGGCAAGTCCCTTCTGCTTTTTTTCCTGAATTCCCTGTATTTTTCCATGTTTCATACCAAAATAATCCAATATATCGTCTATGCATAAGAGAGGAAATGCTCCCGACTGAATCAGATGGTTGCATCCCGAACTCAACATATCGGTAATTCTTCCTGGTACTGCAAATACGTCCTTTCCTTGTTCTAAGGCCAGCTCTGCCGTAATAAGAGAACCGCTCTTTTCTCTGGCCTCTACTACAATTACAACATCAGCAATCCCGCTGATAATCCGATTACGCATAGGGAAATTGGCTGGTTTCGGCTTTTCTCCCATCCCATATTCCGAAAGAATCCCTCCTTCTTTTTCCATCTTTTCAAATAGCGGGTAATTTTCTTTCGGATAACAAATATTAATTCCGCATCCTAGCACCCCATAAGTTGGCTTTCCTGCCTCCAATGCCCCTCTATGACTGGCTCCATCTACTCCTAAAGCCAGACCGCTGATAACCTGAATCCCCATGCTGCTAAGTTCCTTTGCCAACATCCTTGCCACATGACTTCCATAACTGCTGCATTCCCTGGCTCCTACAATTGCTGCGCAAAAGCGCTGATTATCCGGCATTGTCCCCTTACAGAAAAGGCCCATCGGTCTATTGTGAATCATACGCAGGCCTCTTGGATATTCTTCATCAAAAGGCGTAAAAAAACGTATCTTCTGTTCTTTTAACCCCTCATATTCCTCCTCTATTTTTTGCCTCATATCCTGTTTTCGAAAGGCATCAAATGCTTGTTCCTGATTTCCGGAAAGAATCCCTTTTTCTTTCAAAAACATTCCTTCTATATTATATATCTCTTCTTTTTTCTGAACAGCATTCCAGATTTTATTGATTGTAACAGCACCAAATCCCGAAATCCGTGTCAACCAATATAAATTCATCCGTTCCTGCTTTGTTAAAGGTTCAGTCAGTACCATCCCTCTTTTCCCCAATATTTTGTTTCCAAGCTTCGATATCCGATGGCTTCACATAAATCACCATGGCTAATCTGTTCCCGTTCCCCCAGATCTGCAATTGTACGGGCTACTTTTAAAATTTTATGTACTGCACGAGCGCTTAAATGCTTTTTTCTATAAACTGTTTCTAAAAATTTTTCTTCTTTCTCACTAATTGCACAATATGTTTCGATTTCTTTCCCGCCCATCTCACTGTTGTAGCAAATAGCTGTATTTTGGAACCGGTACTTCTGCCGCTCTGCAGCAGCTTCTACCCTGCTGCGAATCTGTCTGGAGGATTCATTTATTTCTGAATTTCGTAACTCCTGATAAGATACCGGAGTTGCTTCTGCCGCAATGTCAAACCGTTCCAGAATCGGCTTAGAAATTTTTCCTAAATAGTGCTGAATCTGTCCATTGGTACATCGGCATCTGTTCCGATCCGGATAAAATCCACAAGGACATGGATTCATCGCCGCAACCAAAAGAACATTTGCCGGAAATATATAAGTACCATGAAGTCTGGATATTGTAACGGTCTTTTCCTCTAAGGGCTGTCTTAAAATTTCTATCGCCTTGGAAGAAAATTCTGGAAACTCATCTAAAAATAAAATTCCTTCGGATGCTAATGATAATTCTCCTGGTCTGGGGTTTACGCCTCCCCCTGCCAGCGCCTGAGGGCTGATTGTGTGATGAGGACTCCGAAATGGTCTCTTTCCCATTAATGTCTGTCCCTTTGGAAGAAGGCCGCACACACTATATATTTTTGAGACTTCCATCCGCTCTTTTTCTGTCATCGGCGGTAGTATCGTAGGAATACGCTGAGCAACCATTGTCTTTCCTGCCCCTGCTTCTCCTATCATTAATAAATTGTGTCTCCCTGCCGCTGCAATTTCTGCGCTTCTTCGCAAAATCATTTGCCCGCTTATTTCCGAAAAATCTTTCATCTCTCTTTCGTCCGCTGATAACTCTGTAAACACTTCCGTTGAACAGACTGCTGTCTGTTCCTCTTTTTCCGGATGACGAATCCATTCCACACATTGTCTTAAGGATAGTGGAGCTGAAATCCGGACTCCTCCGACCGCCTGGCCTTCCCTCACGTTTTCCCTTGGAAGGAAGCATTTTTGAAATCCTTTTTCTTTTGCACTTAGCACAATCGGAAGAACTCCTCTTATTGGTTTAATGGTTCCATCTAACCCTAATTCCCCTACAAACAGGCACTTTTGGTACGCTTCTAAATCTATCTCCCCTAAAGCAGCTAAAACAGCCAGCGCAATCGCCAAATCGTAACTGGTTCCTGCCTTCCGGATCGATGCCGGAGAAAGATTGATGACTGTCTTTTTAGGGGGCATTCGAAAGCCCGAATTTCGTAATGCGGTTCTTACCCGCTCCTGGGCCTCCCGTACTTCTGAAGATAAATATCCCACCATGACTATACTCGGCAGACCATCATGAGAATCTACTTCTACAGAAATAATCTGTCCGTCAATCCCACTGGTTCCTGCACTAAAAATTCTGCTGAACAAACAATCCCCCTTTTCCCTGTCTATTAAGCGAATTCTGTCATATACTCCCTAAATCTCAGCGGAAGATGGGTTCTCTGACAGTTTTTGTTTTCTCGCTCCTTGATTGCAATCGTATCGTGAAAAATCTTCCACAGCTTTTCATAGTCTTCTGCTTCATTCTGCCACCCCTCTATCTCTTTTGCTTCATTCTCCCCAATGTGAGCAATGGTCCAGCCTTTCTGCGGCGCAAAAATAACGGCCTGTTTTCTATTTTCATCATAAATCATCCATTTTTCATTTGGAAGGCGGTCTGCAAAATGGACTGCCAGTAATGGAAGAACTACATTTTTAGGCCCAATCCTGCTAAAAAGCAGCCTTTTTTCTTTAATTTCTGTAAAGCGCAGAAATCCTGTCAGCAAATGGTTTTCATTATAAACGTTCCTGCACATCTGAAATACTTGGAACACTTCTGGTATCTGGAGCATATCCATAACGTTTTTTCCAATATGAAATCCGTATATCAAAAATCTGTATATCTTATCTGCCTTATCTCCATCTTGAGATAGAGAAGCAATATATACCTTTTCATATGCAGACTCTGAAATGCGGCTCCTAATCGTTTGAATTACGTTTGAAGCCTTCATACTCTCAGCCGAAACCTGAATATATTCTGTAAACAGTTCCTGTTCGAACATACCGTTCATCTGTAGACGGACATTTTTATGTCCCTTTTTACTCATCCATGCATCATAAACTCCACAAAGAATTCCCTCCAGAGAATCTTCACAAATATAAACTGTCATCTGTTTTCTCCCGTTTTATAATGTTCCAGAAATCGTTGAGAACACATCTTCCCTGGTTGGTGCCGCTTGAAGATTCATATCCTGAAACAAGGACATCTGATAGTAGGAACCGCTATGGGCAATATCCCAGGCTTTTCTCCGTTCGTCTCCAATCAGACTGGATGTAATAAAATCCTGTTCCAGCCGGCACCCCTGTTCCATTTTGCCAGAACAGGTAATAAAATAAACTGCCCGTTTTAATACAACACCTAGTTTTTTTAATCCTGAAAAATCTAATGCGCCATTTTTTCTGGCAGCCAAAATCCTCCTGGCAGACTTTACTCCAATTCCTGGCACTCTCAGCAGCATCTCATACCTTGCCGTATTGACTTCTACCGGAAAGTATTCTAAATGCCGCAATGCCCAATCGCACTTTGGATCTAAAAAAATATTAAAGTTTGGCGCTTTTTCCGTAAGGAGTTCATCTGCACGAAATCCATAAAAACGGAGAAGCCAGTCTGCCTGGTATAGACGGTGTTCTCGTAAAAGGGGTGGTCCTCCTGGAATTTCTGGAAGGGAGGAGTCTTCATTTACCTTAACAAATGCAGAAAAAAACACTCTTTTCAATCCATATCCCTGGTACAGGGCTTCTGTTACTTTCATCATCTGGTAATCATTTTCCATCGTTGCCCCAACAATCATCTGCGTACTTTGCCCTGCTGGCACAAACCGTTTTTCTTCCCATCTCGCTTGCGGCAGAAGGATTTGTGAATCTCTTTCTATTGGATAATTTTCTGCTTTTGCAACTGCCTTCTGATGCTGCAGCAGCGCCGCACCTCCTGAAAATCCTGCTTTCTTCGTCTTGCGTTCTTTTTTCTCTCCCTCCAGCAAATTTTGCTGAAACGAAATTCCCTGCTGGATCTGACGCATTGGCTTCAAAATTTTTTCCCTCGTCTTGCCAGGAGCCAGATAACGGAGTCCTTCAGCTGTAGGCAGCTCCAGATTTACACTCATACGATCTGCCAAAAATCCTGCTCTCTCTATTAACTCCGGATCTGCCCCAGGAATTGTTTTAATATGGATATAACCGTTAAACTTATGAACTGTGCGCAGCTGATATACTGTTTCATAAATCTGCGTCATTGTATAATCTGCACTGTGAAGAATACCTGAACTTAAAAATAAACCTTCTATATAGTTTCTTCGATAAAACTCCATCGTCAGCTGGCATACCTCTTCTGGTGTAAACGATGTCCGAAGGGTATCATTCGAAACCCTGTTGATACAGTATTTACAATCGTAAATACATTCATTGGTAAAAAGAATTTTTAAAAGGGAAATACAGCGCCCATCTGCTGAAAAGCTATGGCAAATTCCTGCTTCTGCTGCATTTCCCAGCATTCCCGCTTTTCCTCCGCGCTTAATCCCGCTGGAAGTACAAGCTACATCGTACTTTGCCGCATCTGTTAAGATTTCTAATTTTTCCTGAATGGTTAGATCCTGCCTTACCAGCATACCTGGGCCTCCTGTATTGTCCTTTCAGAACATTTGTTCTTTCTGGTTTCCAGTATAGCATATCCATTCAAAAATTGCAATCTTTTTTCGAACATTTGTTCTAATTTTCAATTCTTGCTCCATCTGTGCCAACCAAATATCCGTCCGGCGTCATCTGTCCCGCATACATTGCTCCCTTTCTCCCATCTGAAACCGGATTAAAATAGTACCACTTTCCATCAATCAGCTGCCAGCCGGTAACCATAGCACCGCGATGTCCATCGCTGACTGGGTTCAGATAATACCAGGTTCCATCTGTATCCAGATACCAGCCTGTTTTCATATGCCCCAATGTTCCGTCTGATATGTTGTGCAGAAAGTACCAGAAACCGTCCGGGTCCTGATGCCAGCCTGTTTTCATGTATTCATCCTGTCCAAAACGATACCAGTCCGTTCTGCCTGTAACTCCATAATATAAATAGCACCACTCATCTTTTGCATTTCCTCCATCCGTATAGTGGAAAACCCATCCATCTGGAAGCTTTTCCCAGCGTCCGCTCTTTCCTTTTCCGACGTCCGTATAAGAATCTCCATATACTCCAGGACCTCCTTGTGTACTGCCAGAACCGCCGCCCCAGCTACCAGAGCTTCCGCTGGAACCGCTGCCAGAGCCACTGCCGGAACCACCGCCGGAGCCACTGCCGGAACCACCGCCGGAGCCACTGCCGGAACCGCTGCCGGAGCCACTGCCAGAACCGCTGCCGGAGCCATTACCAGAACCTCCTCCGGAACCATTGCCGGAATTATCTCCAGAACCATTTCCATTGTCTCCATCTCCTGGAGTAATTAATTTATCGTCTTCCGTTCCTGGCTGTTTATCTTCTCCATTGTGCCATTTCTCGTCGTCTTCTGTGTCCCATTTTCCGTCTTCTCCTGGACGGTTATTGGTTCCGTCCCCATTGTCGATATAATCGTCTTTGCTTCCATATTGGCCATCCTGGCCTGGATGGATTAATTTATCATCTTCCGTTCCTGGCTGTTTATCTTCCCCATTATGCCATTTCTCGTCGTCTTCTGTGTCCCATTTTCCATCTTCTCCTGGACGGTTATTGGTTCCGTCCCCGTTGTCGATATAATCGTCTTTGGTATCAAAAATAGTATCGTTTCCGCAGTGAACCTTCTGCCCGTTCTGGTTTTCATAGCAGTCATCCCTGCTGCCATAGACCCCATCATCTCCGGTTTCTAAAACGATGTCGTCGTTTGTCCCTGCTGTTTTGTCCGATCCGTTATAAAAATAGTGATCATCCTCTGTTCCCATATTTTCATCTTCCCCTGGACGGCGGTTGGTTCCATTTCCTAAATTCTCAAAATACAGTTCCCATTGAGCAGTCAGAATCGTGTCTGACGGGATTTTATATACAGTCTCTTCTGTTATCGGTTCTTTGCTGTCTTCCTGCGTCCATCCCAGAAAACGGTAATCTATTTTTAACGGAGTCGGAAGAGGACCATATGGAGCGTCATAGGTAACGGAAATGGGTTCTTTGTCACAGATTCCTCCATTTGGATTGAAAGAAACCTGGTATTGATTTGCTTTCCACTGAGCAAACAGCTCCACTGTCTCCTGGTCTGTTAATGTCAGGTCCTGGACAGACTGCCCTGGCTGGTATCCGGTTCCTGTTCCGTCTGCCTGGGTATTCCAGAGCGTAAATTGATAGCCCGTGCGGAAAAATCCATTTTCTGCAATAGCAAACGGCGTTCCTACCTGCTGTCTGGAACCTTCCGTACCGCCTTCTGCCGCACCATTCCCCATATAAGAAACCTGATATTGATTTGGAACAGTCTCCAGCCTGACACCGCACCTCCCGCAGTTCTTGATTTTATAACCCGCAACTGATGTTGTATCATATATTTCCGGAATGATATGTCCTAACGCAGGAATCGTCTGATGAATGGAACCGCACATCTCGCAAGTTCCTGTTATGGCCCCTTCCGTTGTACAGGTCGGTTCTGTCCTGACAGTTCCTATATGCGTATGAGCCTGCTCGGCTCCTGCAACTATCTGCTGTCCTCCAAATGGAAAGATCGTAACTCCTCCATAGTCTGCCAAATGAGGCGCATAGTAGTAAAACAGAACGCCTGTCAGCTTGGGATGGGGATTTTTTATGGTTACAACCGTATTCCATTTTCCAGTGTCCATATCGGTAGAATTCTGAATGGTAATGGCATCCGCTACCTTTACCAGTTCCGTATTGCTGTAACTTCCACTGCCTTTCCAAATCTCTGTCTTTAGATTGCTGACCGTTTTCGTCTCATTTTTCTTATAATATTCCCAGATCCCGTCAATCTGCCTGGAAGTGCCTTCTGTAGTATGATTGGAAATCATTTCATTAAATCCATGCCGGTACTCTGCTCCCTGAAACAGCAGATATACGCCAGGTTTTCCAAGGCTTCCCGCCATCTTCTCTTCTACTCCGGAACCGGTTATGGTCAGTACATCTGATGTCCTGTTCTGACGCATGAGGACAGGTTCTGCTGCTATCTCTTCCAATTTTTCATATTCTGCATTAGCATCTGTTGCAACAGCCATTTTCTTGCTTTGATAAACCGGCAGAGCCTCTGCTGAAAAAATATTTCCACAGCTTAAAATCCCTGCAAATAGCGCCAGGCTGACTGCATATATTCTTGCCTTTTTCAAAAGGATTCCCCCTTTTCTTGTTTGGATGATTTTAACACTTTTATTTACAGGTACAAAAATAGCACGACACAGGCATAGGCATCCCCCGCTTTCTTAAGCTGCGTCATTCTTCAACTATATGTTTTGATTTGTGTTAAACTTTGGAATTCATTGGCAGTACGCCGATTGGTTAGAAATTAGATTTGATTTCCAGAAAGTTTAATGGATGGAGAGATTTTATCATTTCTCCACCCATTATTCAAGTCCTGAAGACTTACTTTTCATCGCTACTTTTCGACATTTTTCATCCGTTTACTGATTCTGGCCTCTTTTCTCCGTCTCTTCTGCGTTCAGGCAGGATTCTGGCGTTTCCAGAAACCTTCTCAGAGCCGGATACGCTTCTTCTGCATCTTCATAGCCTTGATGGTAAAGCGCCATCAGCTTTTCCTTGTCCTTTTCTATTCTGCTGACCTCTACTATTTTAGAGGGACGTATTACAAAAATACGGCCTTCCTTTTCCTCTTCCTCAATATATTCCAGCGTTTCATTATAGCGGATATGGCGGGTTTCCATCTGCTCTATCAGATTGGGATACTGGCGGTACAGACTGCGAATCAGTTTCATCGCCCGATTGGGCCCTTTCCGGTAAGACTTGTCTCTGGTAAGAATTACGACATTTTTTATATTTCCCTGCTTTTCCGAATGTTTTATCGGAATCGAGTCTGCAATTCCCCCATCCAGATAAATGTGTCCATGGATCCCTATCATTCTGGAAACCAGGGGAAGGGAGCTGGACGCCCGAATTGCCCAGATGTCCCGTTTCATGTCTTTTATCCGATGATAGTGCGGCTTTCCTGTCTCACAGTCTGTTAAAACTGCGTAAAAACGGCCTGGATAAGACAAAAACGTCTCATGATCATAAGGGTTTAATTCATTGGGAATCTGGTCATAACACATCTTTACACCAAATAGATTTCCGGTTTTTATGAGACTTTTCAGGCTGCAGTATCCAGGATCGTCCAAATAATCTGTACTGACTGCAATATTTCTTCCTCTTTGCCTGGATAAGTAGCTGGTTGCATGAATACTGCCAGCCGATACTCCGTATACTTCTTCAAATTCCAGGTTCTTATCCAGGAAAAAATCCAGGACTCCGGCTGTATACGCTCCCCGCATCCCTCCGCCTTCCAAAATCAGGCCTGCTTTGAAAAGTTTTCTTGGTTCTTCCATCTGCCTTCTCCTTTCCTGGTCAGAAAAGGAGCTGCCGCAGCAGCTCCTTACTCCTATCATTTACTCAATTGTCCGTCTTCTGGACTCTATTTAGTTCTGGTTATATCCGTCTGGATTCATAGACTGCCATTTCCAGGAATCGCGGCACATTTCTTCAATACCAAGCTCTGCCTTCCAGCCCAGTTCTCTTGCAGCCTTGCCAGGATCGCAGTAACACTGCGCAATATCTCCGGCACGTCTTGGATCGATCACGTACGGAAGTTCCTTGCCGCAGGCCTTTTCGTATGCGTGGATTACATCTAATACGCTGTAGCCATGACCAGTACCCAGGTTGTAAATCGATACGCCTTCTTTATCCTCCAGCTTACGGATTGCGCATACGTGTCCCTTTGCCAGATCCACTACATGAATGTAGTCGCGGACGCCGGTTCCGTCTGGAGTGTTGTAATCATTGCCGAATACATGAACGCATTCTCTCTTGCCAACTGCTACCTGGGCAATATAAGGTACCAGGTTGTTTGGAATGCCCTTCGGATCCTCGCCGATAGTGCCGCTCTCATGGGCTCCAATCGGATTGAAATAGCGAAGAAGGATTACATTCCACTCTGGGTCAGATACGTGTAAGTCCGTCAGAATCTGCTCTAACATTCCCTTTGTCTGGCCGTATGGGTTGGTAATTTCTCCCTTCGGGCATTCTTCGGTAATCGGCACAAATGCCGGATCGCCGTAAACAGTTGCAGAAGAGCTAAATACAATATTCTTTACATTGTACTTTCTCATTACGTCGCAAAGAATTAATGTGCCAGTAATGTTGTTATGGTAATACTCCAACGGCTTTGCTACTGACTCGCCAACTGCCTTGTAACCGGCAAACTGGATAACCGAGTCGATTTTTTCCTTCTGGAATACTTCCTCTAATGCAGGTTTGTCCAATAAGTCTACATTGTAAAATGTTACCGTCTTTCCAGTAATCTTTTCTACTCTTCTCAGCGCCTCCTCACAAGAATTGTAAAGATTATCTACTACTACTACTTCATAACCTGCATTTAATAATTCTACACAGGTGTGGCTTCCAATATAGCCTGCTCCGCCAGCTACCAGAATTGCCATAACACATCCTCCTTTTTCAAGGCCTGTGAATCGTGTCTGAATCACGGACCTGCTTTCCGTATACTGCCTTTCTTTTCAACATCCCCTAAAAGCAGCTGTTTATTATTATACACTTATTGAAAAAAAAGCACAATGCAATTTCTTTTGGTTTCTTGTATAATTTGTTATAAATTTCCGTAAAAAAGCCATGCAGATTCGTTTTCTAAGAGTTCTCTCTTTTCCGAATCCCCATGGCAGCCGGTTATTTTTGAAATTCTTCCCGTAGTTTTTCAATCGCCCTCTTTTCAATACGGCTTACATACGAACGGGAAATCCCAAGAACTGCTGCGATTTCCCTCTGAGTATGTTCGTTTCCCCCATATAAGCCGTACCGCAGACGGATTACCGTCTTTTCCGTATCCTTCAGGCAAGAATCACAGGCTTCATACAACGTCCGGATGTCCTGGTCTAAAATCAGGGTATCAATGGTTTCGGTCTGTTCCATTTCGATCAAATCTACCAAGCTGACGCTTTCTCCATCCTTGTCTACTCCGATAGGTTCATAAATTGAAATTTCCCTGGAAAATTTTTTGCCTGCCCGCAGCAGCATCAGAATCTCATTTTCTACGCATTTGGCGGCATAAGTAGCAAGTCTGGAACCTTTTTCCGCATTAAAAGTATTAACCGCCTTAATTAATCCAATGGTTCCTACGGACAGCAAATCCTCCATATCGTAATCTGTATACTGGTATTTTTTAATTACATGAGCCACCAGACGCATATTCCGTTCAATCAGCGCAGCCCTTGCCTCCTGGTCACCCTCTTTGTAACGCTCCAGGTAATCTTTTTCCTCACTGGCACTAAGCGGTTTTGGAAAAGTTTTCAAAGAAAGTCACCTCAAAGCTAAACTTACTCTTAGTCTATGCAAAGGCAGCTTGCCCTGTGCTCTGAGGACATTCCCTGATCTTGCTTTTTAGTGGTGGAATAAACGGATTCCGGTAAATGCCATTGCCATATTGTATTTGTTGCAGGCTTCGATTACATTGTCATCTCTTACGGAACCTCCTGGCTGAGCCACATATTTCACGCCACTTTTAAATGCCCTGTCAATATTGTCGCCAAATGGGAAGAACGCGTCAGAACCTAATGCTACGTCCTGCATCTGGTCTAACCACGCCCGTTTTTCCTCTTTGGTAAATACCGGCGGTTTTACTTTAAAGACAGATTCCCATCTTCCGTCTGCCAGTACGTCCATATAATCATCACCAATATAGACATCAATGGCATTATCCCTGTCTGCCCTGCGGATTCCATCTACAAACTGAAGATTTAACACCTGGGGAGCCTGACGTAAAAACCAGTTGTCTGCCTTCTGGCCTGCCAGCCTGGTGCAATGAACCCTGGACTGCTGTCCAGCGCCGATTCCGATAGCCTGGCCGCCTTTTGCATAGCAGACAGAGTTGGACTGGGTATATTTTAAGGTAATTAAGGAAATCATCAGATCGATTTTTGCCTCGTCTGGAATCTCTTTATTTTCTGTTACCACGTTGGAAAGCAGATCGGTATTGATTGCCAGCTCATTTCTCCCCTGTTCAAATGTAATGCCAAACACCTGCTTACGCTCAATTGGCTCCGGAACATAGTCTGGATCAATCTGGATAATATTGTAGTTTCCATTCTTCTTGGATTTTAAAATTTCCAGAGCTTCTGGTTCATAACCAGGAGCGATTACGCCGTCTGATACCTCTCTCTTAATAATTTTTGCAGTATCTGCATCACATACATCAGACAGAGAGATAAAATCGCCAAAAGAAGACATTCTGTCTGCGCCTCTGGCTCTGGCATATGCACAAGCCAATGGAGAAAGTTCTCCCAAATCGTCTACCCAGTAAATCTTTGCCAAGGTATCGGTCAGCGGAAGTCCTACTGCTGTACCTGCCGGAGAAACGTGCTTAAATGATGCGGCAGCAGGAAGTCCTGTGGCTTCTTTTAATTCTTTTACCAGCTGCCAGCCGTTAAATGCATCTAAAAAGTTAATGTATCCTGGCTTTCCGCCCAGTACCGTAATCGGAAGATCGGTTCCGTTGTTCATAAAAATACGGGAAGGCTTCTGGTTTGGGTTGCATCCGTACTTTAACTGTAATTCATTCATGGTTGTTCTCTCCTTTTTAGGCATTTTTATTTACAATTCTTGTTTCGTAAGTTCCATCTGCAATATTGATATAGCGCACAAATAAAGAGACCTTGTTGTCTTCATTTAAGCTTTCCCATAAAAGGGAAGTAAACTCATTCATATCGTTTGGAATGCTTACCAGCTTCGGCTCCCCTTCGAAACTTGGAAGCGGATTGCCGTCATGCATGTAGGTATGGATAAAGCGGCCCTCTCCGGCTACAGGATTTTCATATGCAAAGGTAAAACGGCTGCAGGAATCCGGATTGCCATTATTGCTCTTTAAAATAGACATGGCATAGTTGTAAGTTCCATTCTCTACGTGCATAATTCCGGAAATTCTAGGGGTATAGTTGGGAGCGTCCGGCTCAAACTCCCTAGTACGCAGAGACTGCTCAAAGGTCATCTGATGATCCATGCCATCATAAATGGTATCCGTCTGATCGCCATTGGTAACAATGGTTTTATTGCCCAGAACCCGTACCGGCGCATAGATAATCAGACTGGGATCGGTCAGCTTTGAAGGATCAAACGCCTGAGTGCGGATTCCTTCCCCGTCTTTTACAAACACACGGTTCCGGCTGTTTTCGCTTCTTCCCATAATAAAATAAGCTGCTACCGCCTTGGTTCCGTCCTCGCTTTTTCCAATCACGATTCCTCTTCCTGGATAGGAATTTTCTCTCAGTTCTTCTGCCAATGACAGCATCTTCATCATTCTTCCTCCTGATTTTAAATTACTTGACAACTAAAAAACGCCTGGGTACCTCAAAAAAGAGGTGCCCAGGCGGTCGGCTCAATCTGAAACGTGCTCCCTGTGGTTTTCCCACTTGCTCCGCCAGTCACACGTTCTGACATAATCATACTGGATTCCGCAAAAGATTGCAAGTGTTTTTTATGCACTTTTTTCACATTCGCATTCGTGTATGGGGGCAACACGCCCTATGTGCACCGATGTTATTCATTTCGGATAGCTGCCAGAGGGCTTAACCGCATGGCACGCATAGCCGGCATAAAGCCTGCTCCCATACCTACAACAATAGCAAAGCCGATTGCAAGTCCTACCAGCCACGGAGGAATCCTGGAAATGTCTCCTTCCACTCCGGCCATTGTCTGGCTGATTCCCTGGATATTGTTAATGATATAGGAAATCCCATAGCTTAAACCAATTCCAACCAGGCCTCCTGCCAGTCCGATAAAGCCGGATTCTATGAGAAACATATTGCGAATATTTCCCATATCGCAGCCCAGCACCTTCATAACGCCGATTTCCTTGGTTCTTTCATATATGGACATCATCATGGTATTGGCAATGCCGATTGCTGCTACAAACAGGGAAACCGCTCCAATTCCGCCTAACACGGCCTGAATCATATTGGCCTGCTTCTGCTGATTTTCAATTCCCTCTATCATACTGCTGGCCTGGTAGCCCATTTCATTAATCGCCTGCTGAACTTCCTTCACATGGTCCATATCATCCACCTGTACGCTGGCGCTGTTATAGACAAAATAATTATACGGCTTTCCTTTTTTGTTGGTAGGCTGGCCAGGAATCGGATTCTTTTTAAATACTTTTTTCAGCTGGGCCTTTAACTGCTCAATATTGGCATAAACCCCATAACTATACTGGCTGTAATCTTCTTTTCCCCCCGCTTCTATGCCTGCCGCATTCAGCATATATTTCTTTGGCGGTTTTACCGCATTTTCGCCGCTCGGATACTGGGACTGATAATATGCGTTTTGATCAAAAATCACAAAAAACGGCTGATTCATATCCAGTTCCGGTATTTTTCCAGTATCCCAGTACCCCTTTTTGGTCTTGCTGTTCATAAAGTCCATGGCCGCTTTGTTGCCAAAAATCAGTTCCATCTGGCTGGAATTCGGATCTGGAATATGTCCTCCTTCTGCTAACGGAATCTTTTCCAGAACGCTCTGGCTGACTCCCTGGAGGCTGACATACTCGCAGATATACGGTCCTTGTTTCATTACTGCAGAAATCCTCAAAGTCGGCGAAACAGATACTACATGATCCAGTTTTGAAAACTTTTTAACGGCTTCATCTGTAATATAGCTTTCCTCATCGGCGTTTCCTGTATCCATCGCATAGTTCTGCTGTACGGTTATCTCTGTCAGGCTGGCCCAGGAAGCCATCTGCTCCATGTTTAATTCTTTCAGCCCGATTCCCAAAGACACCATTACCACAATGGAAGCGGTTCCGATTACTACGCCTAAAACCGTCAGAACCGTTCTTAATTTTCTGCGTCTTAAATTGTTCAGGCTCATAACCAGAAGGTCACGAAATCTCATCGTCTATCCCCTCTTCTTCTGCCAATTGCTGTTTTTTGTTTTTTCTGTGACGGATAATAGCCTTTATTCCTATGATAATTCCAACGAAAACAACTGCCGCGCCTGCAACGATTCCAACGCGGGCTGCCATCGGCAGCGCCATGAATTTATCTTTCAGGGAAGTTGGCTCTGCCATTTCAACATCGTCCATATTGCCGGCTTCGGTACTCCACTCTGTATCTTCCGGCATGGCTTCTGTCACAAACAACGTCAATTCCTTGGTTTCTGTGCTGATAGTTCCGTTTTCATCTTCATAGGAAATTGTGAGCGGAATAATTCCCTCATCCATTGTAGCCGCCACCCCCGTCAGCATAGCGTCTACATTTCCTGTTTCACCAGGTTTAATGTTGCCCACATAAGTTTCTTCTGTCTTAATGGAATCTGCTTCAAACCGGACGGTTACGTTGTAGAGCTGGACTTTTCCTGTATTGTTAATCCCAAACATAACGTTGGTCTCAGACCCTACGTTTATGCTGGCCGGCATCACATCAATGGTGCTGGTACTCAAACGGGCCTCCTGCTTTACCGGAATATCAACGGTTACCGTCTCTTCTGCATTTTTAAATTCCGGACTGTCGTATTTTTCCTTAATCGTAATGGAATAGGACCTTGGGTCTGCTCCGCCCTTACTGCTGAATTTCATACGGACTTCCGCAGTTTCTCCGGCTCCCAGAGAGTTTATTACAACAGAATTAGCGCCGTTTTCAGTCGTAAATACTGCACTTTCAGATACTTTTTCTGATTCCAGGGTAAACAAAATATTGCTGGCCGGAACGTTGGAAGAAGCATTTTTCATCTGTAAAATCAGTTCAAATTCCTGACCTGCATAAATTTCTTCCGGAACCGTCGTATAGCTTTCTACAATAATTCTGGCTCTGGTTCTGTCGTTGGCATTAAAATCCCCTTGAGGATCTTCTTTGCTTTTGCTGACAATCTGGACGTACATCGTCGCTTCCTGGGTCTTTAAGTCTCCTTCCTGGGTATCCCGATAAGAGATTTTAAACTGAATGGGGTAGAATCCAGAATAGCTGTCCTGCCGGATTGCCATGCTGTAAGGAACTTCAACGGTCTGTCCCTCTTCGATTATGTCGTAATGTCGGTCATAGTTTCCATCATTAATATTAAATGGGAACTTTGCGCTGTCTGCATCCAGTACCATGCTGACTGTTACGTCATAAGCTTTAAATTTGCTGTTGTTGCGCATATTAATCGCAAAGTTCATTACGTTGGGGTACGTCCCATAAGGAGTAGACTGCCCCTCGCCCAGTACAAAGCTGACCGTATTGCTCTCTTCTTCTGACTCGCTGCTTCCAGTAGACTCGGCAACGTAAATATTTAAGTATTCCTTTACCCAGTAGCGGTCGGTATCTGGTTCTTCCTCACAATCCACATAAATGGAAATAGGAATGGAATAGTAACCTGGCCGCAGATCTTTTCTCAGCTTTACGGAAATGCTGGTGCTTTTGCTTTTTCCTGGCTTAATGCTGCCCAGACGCTTTGGTTTAAAGGTATCCTGGGTAATTTCGAATGGATAGTTGCTGACCGTATAGTCGCCGTTAGATTCGTCAGACATAATCTGGTTAAACTCAAAAATGTCCGCACTCAGGCCAACCCATACGCCTTCCATATCTTCTTCTCCGGCATTAATGGTAATCGGAATGCTCAGGCTCTTTCCTACCTTTCCTTCTGGAATCTTCTTTGCCACCAGATACTGATTATTGCCTACGTCCATAAATGCAGCAAACGCTTGTCCGGACATGGACAGAACCAGCATCAGCACCGCCGCAAAAACGGCAAACATCCTTTTCGTTTTCATCTCTTAATCCTCCTGTGCCGCATATTCCTGCGGTGTATTTTCAATAATTTCTACGATCTTTCCGTCAATAATCCGGATCTGGCGGTCTGCATAAGAGGCCAGGTTATTGTCGTGGGTTACCATAACCAGGGTCTGCTGACGCTCCCTGACGATTTTCTGCATCAGCCGCATGACTTCCATTGTGGTTTTCGAATCCAGGTTTCCTGTCGGTTCATCTGCAAAAATAATCTGAGGATTTACCACCAGAGCCCTGGCAATTCCCACCCGCTGCTGCTGTCCTCCGGACATCTGGTTAGGCATATGTTTCGCCTGATCCCCGACCCCGACCAGATTCAGGTACTTCTTAGCTCTGTCCATCCTCTCTTTTTTTGCCATTCCGCGGAATGACAGCGGCATGGCCACATTTTCTACTGCGTTCATGGTATTTAACAGATTATAAGACTGGAAAATAAATCCGACCCGTTCTCTCCGGAAAGCTACCAGAGCCTTTTCTGACAGCTTTTCTATATGCTTTCCGGCTATCACGATCTCTCCCCTGGTAGGCCGTTCCAGACCTGCCAGCATATTTAACAGCGTGGATTTTCCAGATCCGGAAGTTCCTACAATCGCGCAGAACTCTCCTTTATAAATTTCAAAATCCACCCCATTTAAGGCGCGGACTTTCGTATCCCCAACACAATATATTTTATACAAATTACTGACTCGGATAATGGGAACCCGTTCTGTTTTGTCTGGTTGTTTTGCCATAGTTTCTGATTTCTGCTTCCTTTCCCTATCTGACTTCCAGCATTTCTGCCTTATGGTTAGTATAACAGACACGAGGCCGTTTGTCTCTTTTTATTTCTTAAGTTTCCTTACGGATTCCTTAACCAGATACCCGTAATCCGCCGGTAAAATTCTGCCAGATATTCTTCCGGAGACAGATACTGGTCTTTGTTCATCCGGTAAGCCGGATTCCACATATTGACCACCACAACTTCTGTCTTATCCGGATCGTTGGTGTGCCGGTAATTTTTATCTGCTGCAAATTGGTAATCCTGAACGTTTCCTTTCCAGATCATATGCTCCCCTTTATTGCGGATGCTCTTTTTATTGCGGAATACTTCTTTTACAATCATTTTAAAAATCTCTTCCCCGCCGCACACAATGACTTTTGGATGCAGCAGGCGGACCTGGCGTTTTACAAATTCTATGTATTCGTAGCCATAGTCCATCCAGATACTGTCTGAAACTTCTTTTCCTCCCCGTTTATTAACATACATCACAGCCAGCGTGTCCATAATCTTCCCGACAGGCATGGCTTCCCCTTCTTTGCCTAAAAGGATGCGCTGCATCCCTGCCAGATACCCCCGCTCATCTTCATACCCCTTCCGGTAGCTGCGGTACTCCCTCCGTACATCCGTCAGAACCGGAAACGTCAGTCCTTTTTGAAGGTAATGCTTTAAACTGGGTTCTTTTAATATATATAAAACGCCGGCATACTGGTCTGGATCCATAATGCCGTCTACATGAAAACTGCGTTTATCAATCTCTTCATAACAGGTCCTGCCGTACGCGTTTTCTTCCAGCATCTGGGTTGTCTGCCACAAAACAAACAATTCTTCCATCGAACAGCAGTCGCCAGCCAGACCTTCCAGTACAATCTGCTCCAATGTTTTCGCCATTGCAGCCCCTCCTTTGCTCCTTATTTCAGCATTAAAAAGAATTATATCATATTTTTTGTAAAAATTGTAGAATTTTCTCCTGATATGCTGTATAATAGGGCAAACTCAGAAATTAATATAGATTCAAAGGAGAATTGCATGAGACACTTGTTAAATCCACTGGATTTCTCTGTGGAAGAGATCAACACCTTACTGGACTTAGCTGACGATATTGCCGGCAATCTTCCAAAATATGCTCACGTATGTGACGGCAAGAAATTAGCTACCTGTTTTTATGAGCCGAGCACCCGCACCCGTTTAAGTTTTGAAGCTGCAATGCTGAATTTAGGGGGCAGTGTCCTCGGTTTTTCTTCGGCCAATTCCAGCTCTGCAGCAAAAGGCGAAAGCGTTGCAGATACCATCCGTATGATTGGCTGTTATGCAGACATATGCGCGATGCGCCATCCGAAAGAAGGCGCTCCTATGGTTGCCTCCCAGGTTGCAACCATTCCAGTTATCAACGCTGGTGACGGCGGACATCAGCACCCGACACAGACCCTGACCGATCTGCTTACTATCCGCTCTTTAAAAGGACGTCTGGACAATCTGACTATCGGCTTCTGCGGGGATTTAAAGTTTGGCCGTACCGTTCATTCTTTAATCCATGCCATGGTCCGTTACCCAAATGTCAAATTTGTATTAATCTCTCCTCCGGAGCTGCGGATTCCGGAATATCTGCGGGAAGACGTTTTAGAAGCCAATCACATCGAATTTAAAGAAGTGGACAGTTTAGACGCTGCGCTTCCGGAACTGGATATTCTTTACATGACCAGAGTCCAGAGAGAACGTTTCTTTAACGAAGAGGACTATATCCGTCTGAAGGACTGCTATATTCTGGATCGTCAGAAAATGAAGCTGGCAAAACCGGATATGTTTATCCTTCACCCCCTTCCCAGAGTAAACGAAATTTCTGTAGAAGTGGACGATGATCCGAGAGCCGCTTACTTTAAACAGGCACAGTACGGAGTATATGTCCGTATGGCTCTGATTATGACGTTACTGGAGGTGGAAAAACCATGTTAAATATCGGCGGATTAAAAGACGGCATTGTATTAGACCATATTGAAGCCGGACGCAGTCTGGACATTTACTATCATCTGGGCTTAGATAAGCTGGAATGTCAGGTTGCCATTATCAAAAATGCCCGCAGCAACAAAATGGGGCGCAAAGACATTATTAAAATTGAAGGCAGCATGGATCTCATTGACTTAAATGTCCTGGGCTACATTGACCACAATATTACGGTCAATATTATCCGTGACAATAAAATTGTAGAAAAGAAACGGGTAGAGCTTCCGGAACGGATTACTAATGTGATTCACTGCAAGAACCCTCGGTGCATTACTTCTATTGAGCAGGAACTTCCTCACATTTTCTATCTGTCTGACAAAAATAAAGAAACCTATCGCTGTCTGTACTGCGATGAGGAATACAGCGGCAGACGAAAAAAATAATTCCGATCACAAAACTCCCTGACTTCCGTCTTATGCGATGCGCTCTCAGACTGGAAACCAGGGAGTCTCTTTTTTATAAAAGTTTTGAGTAAAACGATAAGCCGGGTTATGTCATTGGATGGTCATCTATCTAGGCATACTGTCGCCAATATGCTCCAGCGACCTACCCGAAAGCAGACGGGCCGCCTTATGCTTTCTGTTCGGTCTTGCTTCGGATGGGGTTTACATATGCCCCGCCTGTTACCAGTCGGGCGGTAGTCTCTTACACTGCCTTTCCACCCTTACCGCATTGCTGCGGCGGTTTATTTCTGTTGCACTGTCCTTAGAGTCGCCTCCACCAGACGTTATCTGGCATCCTGCCCTGTGAAGCCCGGACTTT
>UQMJ01000021.1 GCA_900542035.1 uncultured Clostridium sp. | reverse complement strand
GGGAGAATTTCCCCATTTTCTGCGTTATCCTCAATCAGCGTACATCCAGTACGCTGATTGAGGATAACGCAGAAAATGGGGAAATTCTCTCCTCTTGAGGTCAGAAGAGTCAGAAACAGGTCAGATGACGCGTCTGACCGTATTGCCCCCTGTACACGGATCGCTACTGGTTAATTGTAATCCCTGGGGTTTTGCTGGCAGCGGAAGTCTCCTTGGAAACCGCTTCAGAAGATTCGGCCTGGGACTGTGATTCTGCGGAAGATTCTGCAGAAACCTGGTTTTCGGTTTCTCCGGAAACCGTCATATCATTGGAAGCAGGGTTAAAGTTTGCCTGCGTTGCATTGCCGCACATATCGGCTGCATAAACGGTAAGTCCGGTGGAGTCGATTTCAAAAGAAATCCTGCTGTTGGACTTGTCAATCTCAGGGGTAACGGAAACACCCATAGCAGTGGTTCCGGAAATGGAATTAAAGTCTACGCCGGACTGACTGTCTTCAATGGTAAAGGTTAAAACATTGTCTTCGATAGTAAAATCTTCGTTAATAGACGGCGGAAGTTCGTCTAAGATGTCAACGGGCTCGTAGGCTGCGGCAACCATGCCGTTGATACTGGCTACAGTGATTTCAATTACGCCGTTTTTATCAATAGCGGCAGTATAGGTTCCGCGGCCGGTTTTTTCCAGAGGCAGTTCCGCGGACTCCTGTGTGGACACCATGCTTTTGATAGGAAGAAACGATTTTACAGAGATTTCTGCAGATGTCGTTTTGTAATCCTTAGTAGTGCCAATGGTAATTTCTACTTTGGGCTTAGTGGTCAGCAAGAAAAAAAGCAGCCCATTAAAGACAATAAATGGAATGATATAAAAGAGCAGAACATGAAGAAAATCATCCTGCTTTTTTGGTGATTTATAGCCGTAGCGGGGCGAAGAGGTACGGCCTGAACTGCGATAATCCATAGAGTAATCCTCCTGCAATAAAATTTAGAACTTAAGCATAGCAGAAAATAACGCAACTTACAAGATTAACTTCTAAAATCGCTTCGGATGTGCTATGATAAATTTAGTCGCATATTGGCGCTGGTATCTGTGTACACGGATGCTAAGTTGCCTTTTGTACACGGATGTGAATTCAATTGAGGAGGAATCCTATGATAAAAGAGGCGGCAGCATTTGCAGCAGAAGCCCATAAAGGAGCAGTCAGAAAGGGCAGCAATATTCCATATATGACTCATCCGGCAGAGACTGCTGTAATCGTAGCTATGATGACAGAGGACGAAGAGGTAATTACGGCCGCTCTGCTCCATGATGTGATAGAAGATGCAGGAATTACAGAAGAGGAGATTAAGGATAAATTTGGAGCAAGGGTGGCGTCTCTGGTAGCAGCAGAAAGCGAAGATAAGTCAAAGAGCTGGAAAGAGAGAAAGAGCGCTACAATAAAAAGCCTGGAAACGGCTGGCAGGGACTCTAAAATATTAGCATTAGGGGACAAGCTGAGCAACCTCCGGTGTACGGCAAGAGATTACATGGAGATTGGAGATCGGGTATGGGAACGCTTCCGGCAAACAGATCCAAAGATGCAGGGCTGGTATTATACTGGGGTTTTGCAGAATTTAAAAGAATTAGAAGAATTTCCAGCCTATCAGGAATATAAGAAGCTCTGCCATTTTGTATTTGGAAGCAGAGGATGGGGAGAAAAAAAAGAGGAGGTTTAATTTATGGCAGGATTTTGGAAAAAGCCAATGGAGATAGCGGCAGTTTTTGCAGCGGTTGGAACTCTTTTGTTTCTGTCTCCGGCCAGGACCTGGGCGGCAGAAGACGAGATTGGACCAGGGATAGCTCTGGAGCAAACGCTTCCGGAACAGGACACGGCAGAAGAGACGGCGGCCCAACCGGAAGCAGAACAGACGGAAGCGGCCGTTCAGGAGCAGAGCCAGGAAGGACAGGAGCAGGTTCCGGCAGGAGAACTTCCGGAAATCCAGTCCGTATATCAGGCATTTTTTGCAGGAAGCGGCTGGAGTGAGGAATACGGAGACAATTTTGAATGCGCCAGAACCGGAGATTATACGACGGCGCTGAAGGCAAGCCTGAGAGGACAGCCGGAAGGATTAAGCGGAACCCTTACCTATCAGGTAAATGTCAGCGGACAGGGATGGCAGCCATGGGCAGAAAACATGGCGGAAGCAGGAAGTACCGTGGCAGGTACGGTGCTGGAATCTGTGAAAATGGATCTGACCGGAGATTTGAAAGAGTATTACGACATTTACTATATGGTATACCAGAATGGAGCCTGGACAGAATGGGCGGCCAATGGGAATCCGGCTGGCAGAGAAGGAGAGGGGCTGCGGATGGATGGAATTCGGATGGCAGTCACCAGAAAGGGAGAGAATCCTCCGGCAGAACCGGAAAAGCTTCCTTCCCAGATGCTTCCGGCAGGAGTGGATCCCAATCGTCCGATGGTGGCGCTGACCTTTGACGACGGCCCGAAGGCGTCTGTGACGAACCGGATTTTAAACAGCCTGGAGGCGAATGGCGGACGGGCGACCTTCTTTATGGTAGGAAGCAATGTAACGGCTGGAAATATCCCGACGATTCAGAGAATGGCTGCGATGAACTGCGAGGTGGCCAATCATACCAATGACCACAAGTATTTAAGTAAAATCGGAGCGGACAGCATTATCAGCCAGGTACAGACTACCAGCCAGAAGATTCAGAATGCGTGCGGAGTCGCTCCGAAGCTGGTGCGCCCGCCAGGAGGCTACTATAACCAGGCAGCGCTGAACGTATTAGGCAACATGGGAATGTCGGCGGTTATGTGGTCCATTGATACCAGGGACTGGCAGCATAAGAATCCGTCTAAGACTATCAGCAGCGTGCTGGATCATGTGAAAGATGGGGATATTATTCTGATGCATGATATTTACGGAACAACTGCAGATGCCGCGGAAGTGATTATTCCGGAGCTGGTAAAGAGAGGATATCAGCTGGTAACGGTAAGTGAGCTGGGCGCTTACAGGGGCGGAATTGCTCCAGGCCAGGTTTACAGCCGGTTTTATAAATAGGCAGGAATTTAATAAAGCCATACTGGACGGTATGGATAGAGACAAGGGGGCTGTTCCGTTTTAGGGACAGCCTTTTTAAGACGAAAGCAGACCTTGCAAATGGCAGTTTCCCTGCCTATAATAAGCATATAACTTATCAGATAAAGGTGTGATGCATATTTTGAAGCCAGCAAGGACAGCAGCCTTTTTCGTTGCCGCCGTATGCAGCCTGATGTTTGATCCCATGATAGTAACAGGCAGAGAGAGCCGGACAGATAAGGTGGATAAAGCGGCTTTGCCTCCAGAGGAACTGCTGGTTGGATATATTACGGCATCCTATACTCCAGAAGAGAAAACTGCGGAAGAGGTACTTATGCCGGACGGGGGACGTGACCAATGGCCGGAGATGGTTCGCAGCGTAGCCTATGAGGGAGTTGAGGCACTGTCCGGCATTCCAGAAGAAATCGGCGTTCAGATCTGGGACAGGGGCAGAAATACCGCTGGCTACGGCAGACTGTCCCTGATAAGCGCAGAGCCTTTACGCAGTCCGGACGGTGCAGAGAAAAGCTACTGGAAAGATGATTTTTCTATGGTGGTAACCTTTCGGGCATATGGGGCCGAGACCTATGAACTGAATGGCAAACGGATCCGCCATCAGGAGGATACGCCGCCGCTTTGGGGAAGCGAGGAGGAACTGCTGGGATTAATCGGAGCAGGCACTGAAGATTATCAGATTACAGATATGGAGTGGCTTGGCGAGAGCTATCCGGATGATTATGGGATTCTCTACCGCAATGCCAGAGTGACCGGACTTCGCAGGGTAACGGATTACCAGGCTGTTTATCAGGGAACAGCAGTATTTCCAGAGGTCGGGGAGGAACACACGGCACTGCCCCAGGAACCGGCCCCAGATGAACAGTCTCTGCCGGCAGAGACAGAAACTCCTGTACAGGAGTTAGAAAGCATAACTGCTCCAGAGAACGCACCGGAACAGGAAGCGGCCCCTTCACAGCCAAAAGCACCAGAACCTGTTTCGTTACCGGATACCATCCAGGCAACTCCTGCTGAAACCGACAGCGGACAGGAGTTTTTTGGAAAGCGGATGTGGCGGGAAGCAAAGGAAGGATTTGAGCAGTTTTCCAGACAGTTAGAGCAGTGGGTGTATGACCGGTTTTCCATTTATATTCCATCTGGAGTTCTAATGGGTGCCAGCCTGATTGTTCTGGCAGCAGGACTGGTCTGTTTCGTCCGCATCAGAAGAAAGAACTCCTTGTGAAAGCATGGGAGATCCAGTATAATAACAGATACACCATAATATATTAAAGGAGGAAGTTTCTATGAGTAATCCGGTATACGATAAATTAGTACGCTGCTATGAAAGCATCAAAGATCAGATCCCATTTACTCCAAAGGTAGCCCTGATTTTAGGCTCCGGACTGGGAGATTATGCAGATGGAATTGAGACGGAAGGGGTAATCGAATACAGTTCCATTGACGGATTTCCGGTATCGACAGTACCTGGCCATAAGGGACGCTTCATTTTTGGCCATGTTAATGGAGTTGCTGCTGTTATTATGCAGGGGCGTGTCCACTATTATGAAGGGTATCCAATGTCAGATGTTGTACTTCCGGTGCGGCTGATGCACATGATGGGAGCAGAGATTTTGTTTCTGACCAATGCGGCAGGCGGAGTCAATTACGATTTTTCTGCCGGTGATTTTATGATTATCAGAGACCAGATTGCATCCTTTGTTCCGTCGCCTTTAATTGGAGCGAATTTAGACGAACTGGGTCCGAAATTCCCAGATATGAGCCAGATTTATGACAGCGACTTACGGGATATTATTAAGGAGTGTGCAGCAAAGCGGGGCATCAAGGTGCAGGAAGGCGTTTATGTACAGTTTACCGGACCTGCCTACGAATCTCCCCAGGAAGTAAAGATGAGCCGGATTTTAGGCGGAGACGCAGTGGGAATGAGTACCGCCTGCGAGGCAGTAGCGGCAAACCATATGGGAATGAAGATCTGCGGAATTTCCTGCATTTCAAACCTGGCCTGCGGCATGAGCGATCAGCCTCTCAGCCACAAGGAGGTTCAGGAGGTAGCAGACAGAGTGGCGCCGCTGTTTAAGCAGCTGGTTACAGACTCGATTACCGAGTTTGGAAAGTTATAAACAGGGAAACCTGGAAGTGTTATAAAAAAATTAAGATTTCCCCTCGTATTTATTAATGAAATAGATATGGTATTCCAGAAGGGAATGTAGTACAATAAGCCATATCCACAAAAGAGCAATCAAATGAATAAATAGATGAGGAGAAAATGATATGAAGAAAAGAAAATATGTATTAGCAATGGCAATGGTTCTTGCAATGGCAATGGGCGCAACTGGGTGTTCTTCCGGAGAGAAGGAGACTGCTGCAACAGAGACAACTACAGAAGCGGCAACTACAAAAGCGGCTGAAACCACAGCAGAAGAAACGACAACAGAGGCAGAGAAAGAGGAAGATTATCTGGACGGAACCGTTACTTCCGTAGATGATAAGACACTGACAATGAAGTCTGTCGAGGAAGAAGAGGTATCTTTTGATATTTCCAATGCAGCTGTAAATAGTGACTTCCCACTGGGAGAAGGAGATGAGGTTTCCGTTCATTTCTATGTAGACGAAGCGGCTGAGAAGCAGGAAGCAATTGAAGTTGATGTGAATTATTCTGCTGCTGAAGAAGACTATGAAGGCGATGCTGTGATTACCGGCGTAGTAGAAAACATGGGAGACAACACGATTACGGTAAAGGACAGCACAGATGATCAGTCTTATACATTTTCTACAGAGATTGCCCAGATGGTTACCGGAACCAAGGGAATCGTAGTAGGAGACGAGATTCAGCTTACTTATTTAGGTGATGTAGGCGATGAAGAGTATCCTGGTCTGGCAGTAAAAGTAGTAACTGCCGATATGTATGACAGCGATGAGGCAAAGCTGAATACTCTGACTGGTGTGGCAATTTCTCTTGGAGAAGGGACTTTGGATCTGGAGACGCCGGACGGCAATATTTTTAATTTCGTAGAAGCAGGAGCAGATTTCTCCATGACCAGCGAAGGAGATGAAGTTACTATTATTTACGAGGGAAGCTTAGGCGGACATCAGATCAAAGCAGTTGGAATGGAATAAATTCATATCAAGATCAGATAAGCGCAATGAGGCTGCCGCGGAGAAGTTCCGCGCGGCCTCATTTTCTGATGCCAGGCATCCAGAAAAACTGTTGACGGCAGTTTTACCCATGCGGCTGGCAGGTAAAAACTGGTATAAAGAGAAAATACGATAGGAGTACAGGATAGGAGTATAGAAAAGCAATGTTTACAAAGAAAGATTTGGTCAGACTGCTGGCGCCCCTGATTGTGGAGCAAATACTGGCTGTGCTGGTAGGAATGGTAGACGTAGTCATGGTAGCGGCAGTTGGAGAAGCAGCAGTTTCCGGAGTTTCCCTGGTAGATTCGATTAATATGCTGATTATCCAGATGCTGGCGGCTCTGGCGACAGGCGGAGCGGTTGTGTCTGCACAGTTTGTAGGCAGAAAAGATATGGACAAGGCTTGTAGGGCGGCTGCCCAGCTGATTTCTGTCACTACGATAGCGTCGGTAGGACTGATGGCGTTTGCGCTGATTACCAACCGGCATCTGTTAGGAATGGTATTTGGTAAAGTGGAAGAGGACGTGATGGAAAATGCGGCAGTATATTTTGCAATTACTGCAGCATCCTATCCGTTTTTAGCGTTGTATAATTCCTGCGCAGCCTTATATCGCTCCATGGGCAATTCAAAGATTTCCATGAAGGTTTCCATTATTATGAACCTAATAAATGTAGTTGGAAATGCACTTTGTATTTTTGTCCTTCATATGGGAGTAGAAGGCGTGGCATATCCTACATTGGTTTCCCGTATAGTAGCAGCAGCGATTATGTTAGCGCTGATCCGCAAGCCGGAGAATTCAATCCACCTTCAGTCGTTTCGGGATTTACGGCCAAACCGCCGTATGATTGGAAACATTCTGTCAGTAGGAATTCCAAATGGTCTGGAAAACAGCATTTTTCAGGTAGGAAAGCTGACGCTGCAAAGTCTGGTTTCTTCTTTGGGAACGACGGCTCTGGCCAGCTATGCAGTAGCTTCTAACGTAGTAACGCTGCAGTATCTTCCAGGAACGGCGATTGGACTGGGAATGATTACCATTGTGGGCCAGTGTGTAGGGGCCGGAGAGACGGAACAGGCAAAAGGGTATACGAAGCTCCTGATTAAAATCAACTACATTTGTCTGCTTGTCATCTGTACCATTATGGTTTTAGGCGATCATCAGATTATTAGTATGTATCATCTGTCTCCATTAGCCGCAGAAGAGGCGAGGAAAATGATGACGGCCCATGCCTGCGCTATGATTATCTGGCCATTGGCCTTTGCTCTTCCCAATGCCCTGCGGGCCAGTATGGACGCAAAATATACCATGCTGGTGTCAGTAGCTTCTATGTGGATCTTCCGCGTAGGACTGGCATACTGGTTTGTAAAAGCCATGAATCTGGGAATTATGGGAGTATGGTACGGAATGTTTGTGGATTGGGGATTCCGTGCGCTTTTGTTTGGCTTCCGTTATGCCAGCTTTGGGAAAAGAAAGATAAGGAGTCTGGAATAAATGATAAAGAGATTGTATTTAATGCGGCATGGACAAACCATGTTTAATGAGCAGCACAGGATTCAGGGCTGGTGCGATTCTCCGCTGACAGAGCTGGGAAAACGCCAGGCAAAAGCCGCAGGGGAATATTTCCGTACGCATGGAATTACATTTGATCACGCCTACTGCTCAACCAGCGAGCGATGTTCGGATACATTGGAGTTGATAACAGATATGCCTTATACCCGCTTAAAAGGGTTAAAGGAAATGTTTTACGGACAGCTGGAGGGAGAGAGCGAAAGACTTAGCTGCAAAGATCCGGAAAAAAGCATTACCTATTACCAGCAGTTTGGCGGAGACTCTTCAGATGCGGTCAGGGATCGGATGCTGACTGTTTTACACGACATTATGGAAAAGGAAGACCACGAAAGTGTACTGGCAGTATCCCATGGAGCGGCCTGTTTTAATTTTTTAAGAGGAATCCAGAACCCGACAGAGGAATTAAATAAGGGATTTGGCAACTGTACGATTTTTATCTATGAATACGAACAGGGAATTTTTTCTTTGAAAGAAGTGGTAAGGCAAAAATAGAAAGTCAGAGGAAATAGGGAGAGAAATTTATGGGCGAGTTATCCATCCGGACAGCAGATTGGAAAGATCTGCCGGAAATAAATTTGATTTACCAGTATGCCAGAAAATTTATGGCTGAGATGGGCAATCCTGCCCAGTGGGGAAAGAAATTTCCGCTGGAAAGTCAGATTAAAAAGGACATAGAAAACAGACAACTTTACGTGGTAGAAACCGGCAAAGGAATTTGCGGCGTATTTGCCCTGATTATAGGGCCAGATCCAACTTATGCAGAAATAGAAGATGGCCAGTGGATGTCAGAAAGCGAATACGGAACCATACACCGCATAGCAGGCAATGGTACGGCCAGGGGCGTATTTGAAGCGGCAATCAGATTCTGTGAACAGAGGATTCAGCATCTGAGGATTGACACTCATAAGGACAACAAAATTATGTGCTACCTCATTGAAAAGCATGGATTCAGCAGACGAGGAATTATCCATGTGGCAGATGGAAGCGCCAGAATCGGGTTTGAAAAACTAGGATGTAAACGATTCGTTGATTGATAAATGTATTGCTTCTGCTATAATCAAAGGCAGAAGGAGGTGCTGAAATTGGATGCAAAACAGCTAGGTTCCTTTTTGGTAATGCTGAGAAAAGAAAAAAATATGACCCAGAAACAGCTTGCAGATAAAATCCACGTGACGGATAAGGCTATCAGCAAGTGGGAGCGGGGAGTGGGCATACCGGATATTACCAATCTGGAAGCTTTGGCCGATGCACTGGACGTTACGGTTGCCGAACTCATTCAGTGTAAGCGGCAGGAGGAGGCTTTTGTGAAGCCGGAACAGGTCAGCGAACTTGTGAATACAACCTTTGATATTGCAAAGTATCAGGTGCAGATTACCAGAAGAAGAATGATTACGGGAATAATTTTTGCAGTAATTGGGGCAATACTGATCCTTGCGGGGATATATTATCTCCGGTCTCCCGTAATTTCTGTTATCGGCGGCGCAGACGGCCCAACCTCTATCTTTCTGGCAGCCAAAATATCAAGAAAAGTTCCGGCTGCAGTTATTTGCATAGGCGGTGTGATTTTTATTGCGAGCCTGTGGAAGGTGTTCAGGAAAAAAAGATGACGTCATAGTCTGGCGTCATTCTTTTTTTATAAAAAATTAGCACTCACTACTTGACAGTGCTAACAATAAGTGTTATATTACGCATAGAACAAAAAAGACACTGATTTCATGTTCCGAAAGGAGGAGCAGTATGAATATCAATAAATTTACCCAGAAATCCCTGGCGGCAGTTCAGGGATGTGAGAAACTGGCTTATGAGTATGGCAATCAGCAGATTGAGCAGGAACACCTGCTTGCAAGCCTGCTGGAACTGGAAGACAGTCTGATTTTAAAGCTGATGACAAAGATGGAGATTCAGCCGGAACTGATTCGGGACGAAGCGAGAAAAGCAGTGGAAAAGCTTCCGAAAGTCAGCGGAGGCGGCCAGCTGTATGTCAGCAATGATTTGAATAAAGTCCTGATTCATGCAGAGGACGAAGCAAAAGCGATGGGCGACGAGTATGTGTCCGTAGAACATCTATTTATGGCAATGATGAACCAGCCGGATCATGCCATGAAAGAATTATTCCGGCTTTACAATATAACCAGAGAGCGGTTTCTCCAGGCCCTTTCCACGGTCAGGGGAAACCAGCGGGTAGTCAGCGACAATCCGGAGGCAACCTATGACACGCTAAGCAAGTACGGCTACGATCTGGTAGAGCGGGCGAGAGAGCAGAAGTTGGATCCTGTGATTGGCCGAGACAGCGAGATTCGTAATGTAGTCCGGATTCTGTCCAGAAAAACCAAAAACAATCCGGTTTTAATCGGTGAACCAGGCGTTGGTAAGACAGCGGTTGTAGAAGGACTTGCCCAGCGGATTGTCAGAGGCGATGTGCCGGAAGGTCTGAAAAATAAGAAGCTGTTTGCTCTGGATATGGGCGCGCTGGTGGCAGGAGCTAAATACCGAGGCGAGTTTGAAGAGCGGTTAAAGGCAGTTCTGGAAGAAGTAAAAAAGAGCGAAGGCCAGATTATTCTGTTTATCGACGAGCTGCATACCATTGTAGGCGCCGGAAAGACAGAAGGCTCCATGGATGCCGGCAATATGTTAAAGCCAATGTTAGCAAGAGGCGAGCTTCACTGTATCGGCGCGACGACCTTAGACGAGTACCGCAAATATATTGAAAAAGATGCAGCCCTGGAGCGCCGGTTCCAGCCGGTTACAGTAGACGAACCGACAGTGGAGGATACGATTTCCATTCTGAGAGGACTAAAAGAACGTTACGAAGTGTTCCATGGGGTTAAGATTAATGACTCTGCCCTGGTTTCCGCGGCTGTTCTTTCCAATCGTTATATCAGCGACCGGTTCCTGCCAGATAAGGCCATTGACCTGGTAGACGAGGCCTGCGCTCTGATTAAAACAGAAATGGATTCCATGCCTGCAGAACTGGATGAACTGTCCAGAAAGACCATGCAGATGGAGATTGAAGAGGCAGCTTTAAAGAAAGAGACCGATCGGTTAAGCCAGGATCGTCTGGCAGACCTTCAGAAGGAACTGGCAGAGCTTCACGATGAATTTGCGGCTAAGAAAGCCCAGTGGGAAAACGAAAAAGCCAGCGTGGATCGTCTTTCCTCTTTAAGAGAAGAGATTGAAGCCGTCAACCGCCAGATCCAGGATGCGCAGCAGAAATATGATTTAAATAAAGCAGCAGAGCTGCAGTATGGCAAGCTGCCTCAGCTTCAGAAAGAACTGGAGGCAGAGGAAGAAAAAGTCCGTAATCAGGATTTAAGTCTGGTACATGAAAGCGTTTCTGAGGATGAAATCGCCAGAATTATTTCCAGATGGACCGGTATTCCGGTAGCCAAACTGACGGAAAGCGAGAGAAGCAAGACCCTTCATTTAGACGAGGTTCTCCATAAGAGAGTCATCGGACAGGAAGAAGGCGTGGAAAAGGTAACGGAAGCCATTATCCGTTCCAAGGCAGGCATTAAGGATCCAACCAAACCCATTGGTTCCTTCCTGTTCTTAGGCCCTACCGGCGTAGGTAAAACCGAGCTTGCCAAGGCATTGGCAGAAGCCCTGTTTGACGATGAAAACAACATGGTTCGTATTGATATGAGCGAATACATGGAGAAACATTCGGTAGCCCGTTTAATCGGAGCGCCTCCAGGATATGTAGGATATGAGGAAGGCGGACAGCTGACAGAAGCAGTCAGAAGAAAGCCGTATTCCGTTGTGCTGTTTGATGAAGTAGAAAAAGCCCATCCGGACGTATTTAACGTGCTTTTGCAGGTGTTGGACGACGGGCGGATTACCGATTCTATGGGAAAGACCGTGGACTTTAAAAATACCATTTTAATTATGACTTCCAACATCGGTTCCCAGTATCTGCTGGAAGGAATCGGAGAAGACGGCAGCATCCGTCCGGAAGCCGAAGAACTGGTAATGAATGATCTGCGCGCCCATTTCAGACCAGAATTTTTGAATCGTCTGGATGAGACCATTCTGTTCAAGCCGCTTACCAAAGACAATATCAGCGGTATTGTAGACCTTCTGATTGCAGACGTCAATAAGCGTCTGGCAGATAAGGAACTAAAGGTAGAACTGACCAGTCAGGCAAAAACCTTTGTCAGCGACAGGGGCTACGATCCAGTCTATGGTGCCCGTCCGTTAAAGAGATATCTTCAGAAGCACGTGGAAACCCTGGCGGCAAAACTGATTTTAAGCGATGGAGTGAGGGCCGGAAATACCATTGTTATTGATGTGTCAGAAGATGGAGAAAAGTTAATTGCGTATGCAGAGTAAACCGGTATGAAATCCAGAGGGATGGCAGACTTTTTAAGAAGTTTGCCGTCCTTTTTTGATATGTCCGCATTCTTTGGAAAAATCCGCATATTTTGTAAGAGAAATGTAAAGCAAAGTCGTTGTATTTATGGTAAGATAGAGATAAGTATACCTGCCGGTTTTATCCGGCACGACGAATGAGGAGGAAGACAAATGGCGGATACCAATATCCTGGTTGTAGATGATGAAAAAGAGATTGCGGATCTGATTGAGATTTACCTGGTAAGCGATGGGTATAAAGTATATAAGGCCAACAATGCGATGACGGGACTGGAGATTCTGGAACAGGAAGAGATCCATCTGGTGCTGTTAGACATTATGATGCCTGGCATGGATGGTCTGGAGATGTGCAAAAAGATTCGGGAAACGAACAATATTCCGATTATTATGCTCAGCGCCAAGTCTACGGATCTGGATAAGATTCTGGGTCTGGGAACCGGTGCAGACGACTATGTGACCAAGCCGTTTAACCCATTGGAACTGACTGCCAGGGTAAAGTCCCAGCTGAGACGGTATACCCAGTTAAATCCCAGCAGCGCAGTTCACGCAGAAAAGACCGGAAAAAATGAGATTGTAGTACGGGGGCTTACAATTAACAAGGATAACCACAAAGTCTCGGTATATGGAGAAGAGATTAAACTGACACCCATTGAATTTGATATTTTATATCTGCTGGCATCGAATCCAGGCCATGTATTCAGTACCGACGAGATTTTCGAAAAGGTATGGAATGAGAAGGTGTATGAAGCCAACAATACCGTCATGGTACATATCCGGAGACTGAGAGGAAAGATGAAGGAAGACACCAGACAAAACAAGATTATCACAACCGTATGGGGAGTAGGGTACAAGATTGAAAAATGATATGAGCGGGCGCTTTTACGCCAGAGTGTTAGCCAATATTTTCTACAGCGCCGCAGTTACCTGCCTGGTTGAGATATTCCTGGTTACCAATGTTTCTATGGTAATGGACTATCTGCGGGAAAGCGGAAGAGGCGGCCGGTTTGTGGGAGCGATGGAGTCCGGCACAATCGGAGTGCTGTGTTATGTGCTCTTAGGAATCGTAGTTTTTTCAGCCCTTTTCCTGATTTTGCAAAAGCGATCCCTGGATTACATAAGGAAACTTTATGAGGCGATGCAGAGCATTTCAGAAGGAAACTTAAACACAGAAGTAGAAGTCATAGGGGATGACGAGTTTTCCAGCATGGCGGCAAGCCTGAACCAGCTGGCTCAGGATATCCGCAATCTGATGGACAAAGAACGGGAATCAGAGCGTACCAAAAATGAGCTGATTACCAATGTGGCTCACGACCTGCGTACCCCGCTGACGTCGATTATCGGTTACCTGGAACTTTTGTCAGTAGGAAATTCTCTTCCTCCTGAGATGGAAAAAAAGTATATCGACATTGCCTATACGAAGGCAAAACGACTGGAAAAGCTGATTGAAGAGCTGTTTGGATTTACTAAGCTGAACTGCGGCAAGATTTCCATGAAGGTAGGTCAGGTGGATATTATCAAGCTGCTAAGCCAGCTTCTGGAAGAGTTTTATCCCAGCTTTATGGAGAAAAATCTGGTCTATGAGCTGCGCAGCAATGTGCCGGCAAAGGTTATTACTGCAGACGGCAATCTGCTGGCCAGGCTGTTTGATAACTTAATTAACAATGCAATCAAATATGGAGCAGACGGCAAACGGATTCTGGTAGACGTAGAAGCAGATGACGAGATTGTGACGGTTTCAGTTACAAACTTTGGATATGTAATACCGGAAAAAGACCTGCCCCTTCTGTTTAATAAGTTTTATCGGGTCGAACATTCCCGCTCTGCCGCAACCGGCGGCACGGGACTGGGGCTGGCGATTGCAAAAAATATCGTAGATATGCATGGCGGAGACATTCATGTGACCAGCGATTTAAATGGGACGGTATTTACAGTGAAGCTGAAGGTAAATTTTGATATTAATAAAGAAAATTTCAGCAAGATTGGATGAGAAAGATATGGGAGTCAAAAAGAAACAGGCAGAAAGTGCGGGTAAAACCGCGCTGATCTGCCTTCTGGTTTTTACAGTCATATTTACTGTTTTGGCCGGTTTAACAGGAGGCGGACAAGCCCAGGCGGCAGAGAATCTGCTGAAAGAACCGGAATATGGGTATATGAATACCCAGGTGGAGTTAGAGGCCAGCTATGGATACGACAATATGGCAAAAGGGGGCCGGTATCTTCCGGTCTATGTAACGCTGGCCAATCATCAGGAAGGAGATTTTTCGGGCACGCTTCAGGTACTTTCCATGGAATCGGATTACCAGATTTACCAGTATGAATTTCCGGTTTTTCTGGAAGGGGGAGAGACCAGCCAGAAAAACCTGAACATTCCATTGGGAGCGAAAGCGGATCAGCTGTATGTCAGCCTTCTGAATGAGCAGGAAGAAAAGATTGCCCAGAAACGCTTAAAACTGAATACCAGGGAGGATATTCCCGAGCTTTTAGTGGGAGTCATAAGCGATACCCAGAATAAGCTGCAGTATTTCAATGATGTGGGAGTTAATTACAGTACCTTAAAGACCAGACTGTGCAAAATGGTAGCAGGGAGTATTCCCAGCCAGGCAGCCGGTCTGGATCAGCTGGATGTGCTTCTGATTACCAATTATGATACCCGAAGACTGTCAGAAGAACAGCTGGGAGCCATCAGAGAGTGGGTAAACAGGGGAGGCGTTCTGATTCTGGGAAGCGGAGCAAGAGGCTGTGACAATTTATATGATTTTCTGGAAAATGATCTGGAAGAAACGCCGGTTTCCCTGGGAACTGTGGCGGTCGATATGGGAGAAGGCTACCTGTTTTCTAAAATAGGCAGCTCTAAGATTCTGCTGGAATGCAACGACATCAATCTTTCAGAAGGCAACGTTTTAATGGAGAGCGGAGAGATCCCGCTTTTGACAGCAGTTGCAAGGGAAAGCGGAATTATCGTGGCGTCTGCCTTTGATTTCACAGATCTGGACGAATTCTGCCAGGAAAATCCGTCCTATGTGGATCAGCTTTTGACCAGAATTTTAGGAGAAACCAGGATTACGAACCTTTCCGATTATCTGTACAGCGGGACTTCCAATACCTATTGGGCGGTTCAGAACATTATCAATGCCGGAAGCGTAGAAAAACTGCCTCACATTGGCTTTTATGCAGTGGTAATTATCAGTTATATTCTGCTGGTCGGGCCAGGACTTTATTTCTTTTTAAAACAGAGGAATATGCGCAGATATTACCGGACCAGCGTGGTGCTTTTGTCTCTTCTGTGTACGGGAATTGTTTACGTTATGAGCGGGGAAACCCGTTTTACCAATACGTTTTTTAATTACGCATCTATCCAGGACGTATCGGATGAAATGGTAACGGAGTCCACCTATGTGAATATGCAGGCGCCGGATAACCGTCCGTATTCAGTTCAGTTTGATCCATCCTATACGGTACGCCCCATTACCAGGAGCGCTTATTATGAAGCGGAGCAGATTCCTAAGTTTACAGGGCAGGAAACGCCCAATATTCTGATTCGCTATGCAGAAGATGGAACCAGACTGGATGTACAGAATGTACCGGCGTTTGCTTCTAATTATTTCCAGCTGGAAAAACGGTTTGACAATGTTTCCGGACAGGGGATTGAAGCCCAGGTCCAGTATTTTGAAGGAAAAATGACGGGAACCATTACCAATCACATGGACTGCAGAATTGAAAATACGGCAGTTCTGCTGTATGGGGCGCTGGCTCTGGTAGGAGATATGGATCCAGGAGAGACCAAAACCTTAGACGGTCTGTTTGTATCAAATTATCCCGTCGATTCCGGAGCGTCCAGAGTAACGGCAGAGCAGATTACCGGAGGCTGGAGATACAAGAGAGCGGATATTTCGGATATGGAATATATGCGGACAATGGCAAAAACCAGTCTTCTGGAATTTTATCTGGATGAATATCTGACCGGTTACCAGCCTGGGGCAAGAATTGTAGCGTTTCGGGGAACGGAACCTTCAGATTCTTTTTTAATGGGGGATGGATATGACGTATCCGGACTGACGATGCTGACTGCGGCGGCAGAAGCGGATATGAGACAGGACGATCTGGTATACCGTTCTGCCATGAGAACGGCCCCTAAGGTAATCAATGGAAGCTACCGGACTTCCGGCAATACCATTATCGGAACAAATCCGGTTACGTTAGAATACAGTTTAGGCAGCGATTTGGAGATTAAAAAGCTGCGGTTTGAAAATATGTCTGCAATTTTCAAGGAAACGACTTCACTTGGACAGATTCAGCCATTTGCAGGAAGCATTTATTTTTACAACTATGAAAGCGGAGAATACGAACTGATAGTCAGGAGCAGGCTGGAATTTGAGGACTGGCAGCTGAAACCATTTTTATCTCCAGGCAATACCATTACAGTCCGGTATGTGTGCGACAGCGCGATGGAGTACGGAAATGTGGTTCTTCCAATTCTTTACGTGACAGGGAGGGAACGGTAATGCTGAAAATCAGAAATCTGGAAAAGACATTTGGCAAATATCACGCATTATCCGGATTGAATCTGGAGATTCCCCATGGAGCACTGTTTGGATTTGTAGGCCCCAACGGAGCGGGAAAAACGACAACCATTAAGATTATCTGCGGTCTTTTAATGCCAGATTCCGGTACGGTAGAAGTGGATGGATATGATATCCGCAGGGAACCGGATACGGTAAAAGGCATGATAGGATATGTGCCGGACTATTTTGGTGTATATGACAATTTAAAAGTTTCCGAGTACATGGAATTTTTCGCTTCCTGTTATGGACTAGACGGGTTAAAGGCGCGTACCAGGATTATGACGCTGTTAGAACAGGTGGGGCTGGAAGATCGGACTGACTTTTATGTAGACGGACTTTCCAGAGGCATGAAGCAGCGGCTGTGCCTGGCAAGAGCGTTGATTCACGACCCTCAGCTGCTGATTCTGGATGAGCCTACATCCGGAATGGATCCCAGAAGCCGGTTTGAGTTTAAAGAGATTATCAGGGAACTTCATGAACAAAAAAAGACGGTATTAATTAGTTCCCATCTGCTTTCGGAACTGTCAGAAGTGTGTACGGATCTGGGAATTATTGATCAGGGACACATGGTTCTGGGAGGCAGTATGCAGGACATTTTGGAGCGTGTAGACAGCTCCAGACCATTAATCATTACCGTAAACGGAGGCGTAGAACGGACGATGGCGATTTTGCGCAGCCATCCAAGCGTACAGACGATTTCCGTAAAAGGAGACGAAATTATGGTGGGTTTTATCGGAGATCGGGAGGACGAGGCCCAGCTTTTGCAGCAGCTAGTAGATGCCGAAATTCCGGTATGCGGATTTTCCAGGGTACGGGGAGATCTGGAAACTCTGTTTATGCAGATTACAGAGAAAGACGAGAAGGTGGTGCTGATCCATGAAGGTTAATCCAATTTATAAAAAAGAATTAAAAGCCAGTTCCCGAAGCTCGCGTCTGCCTATCAGCCTGATGGTATTTAACGGGATTCTGGCCGCCGCCGCCCTGCTCAATATGTATTCGGTCCTGTATCGGGTGTGGACAACTGCAGAAATTCAGTATACTGGATTTTTAGAGATGTATGTATTTGTGACGGCAGTGGAGTTTGCCATGCTTCTCTTTCTTATGCCCGCCATTGCGGCGGGCAGCATCAGCGGCGAACGGGAACGGCAGACGCTTGACCTTCTGCTGTCTACCCAGACCACTCCGAAGCAGATTATCAGGGGAAAGATGATGGCATCTTTAAGCAATATGTTTCTGATTCTGATTGCCAGCTTTCCGGTAATTGCCCTGGTATTTGTCTATGGGGGGATTAACTGGAAGGATTTGCTTCTGCTGTTTTCCCACTTTGTTGTAACAGCCCTTCTGGTAGCAGGGATTGGTCTGTTTTGCTCCGCGCTGTGTAAGCGGACGATTTTGTCAGCTGCTGCGTCTTACGGCGGGACGTTTCTTCTGGTAGGAGGTACTTACGCGGTTAATGAATTTGCCCTGAGTATTTCTACTATGCGCTGGAACAGCTATATGAACCAGATTGGAAGCGTGGCAAACCAGGCCAGCTCCGGAGGCTTTTTATATCTGATGCTGTTAAACCCAGCCGCAACCTTTTATTCGATTATCCGGAACCAGACAGGGATGAACAGCGTTGTCAGTACGGCGTCCCAGTGGTTTGGATACCACGAAAGCAGCTGGATAACCGGACATTGGATTTTTGTCAGCATAGCGGTTCAGCTGGCAACAGCGCTTTTGTTTATCGGGGCGGCGGAAAAGCTGATTGACCCAGCAATGAAAAAAGGAACAACAAGGTGGCGTTTAAAACATCCGGAACACCGCCGTAACCGTTATACACAAAAAGACGCCTAAGACAGTGGGAAGCAGGATGGAAAGCGCCGTCCATTTCCACGAACCGGTTTCTTTCTTGATTGTCAGGACAGTAGTGGAGCAGGGCCAGTGAAATAAGGAGAAAATCAGCATGGATACAGCGGTCTGCCAGGTCCATCCATGAGCCAGAAGAAGCTGGCTTAATACATGGGAGTCTTCCATTTCAATCAGCATTCCTGACTGCAGATAGGCCATGAGGATAATAGGAAGTACGATTTCATTAGCTGGAAATCCCAGGATAAATCCCACTAAAATCACACCGTCCAGTCCCAGAAGACGTCCGAATGGGTCAAAAAATCCGGTCAGGATAGAGAGAAGAGTGGGATTGGAAGACACTGTCTGGGACGCCAGTGCAAAGAATCCATTTTCAGCGCCCACATAGGAAACGTTGGCCAGAATCCAGATTAAAAGCCCTGCGGGGGCGGCGATGGCGACGGCTCTTCCCAGTACGAACAGAGTCCGGTCAAAGATAGAACGGACCAGTACCTTTCCGATCTGGGGACGCCGGTAGGGAGGAAGCTCTAAGGTAAAAAAAGAAGGGATTCCTCTTAGCAGGGTATGGGACAGCAGCCAGGAAGCAGCCAGGGAGGCCAGGACTCCTAACAGGATTACGCCGGTCAGACAGAGTGCGGCGCGAAACGACCCAAACATTGTACCGCCAAGTCCTGCGGTAAAAAAGAGCGTGATCAGAGTAAAAAGAGTAGGAAAACGCCCGTTGCAGGGAATCATGGAGTTGGTCAGGACAGCAATCAGCCGCTCTCTGGGAGAGTCGATAATCCGGCATCCTACGACGGCGGCTGCGTTGCATCCAAATCCCATTGCCATAGTCAGACATTGTTTTCCGCAGGATTTACATTTTTCAAAGGCCCGATCCATATTATAGGCCGCGCGGGGCAGATACCCCAGGTCTTCCAACAGGGTAAAAAGAGGAAAGAAAATGGCCATAGGAGGCAGCATAACAGAAATGACCCAGGCCAGAACCCGATAAATTCCATAAACGACACATCCAGTCAGCCATTCAGGGGCGTGAAGAAACGCCATTCCATCTGCAAGTTTCCCCTCTAACTGAAAGAGCGAATTCCATAAAATGCGGGACGGATAGTTAGCGCCGCTCATCGTCAGCCAGAAGATGAAAAGAAGCAGTCCGATCATAATCAGTTTTCCCGTTATTTTTCCGGTTACAATCCGGTCAATCCGATCGTCGGACTTTCTGCAGGACAGGGAGCATCCTAAGACAGTCTGGTTTGCCAGGGCTTTTGGCGAAAAATCCAGGCAGTCATAGGAAAAAAGCTGCTCATAGGAATCCGCGGCAGCCTGGCGGATTTGCTCCATGCTTTTTTTGTCTCTGGAACAGCAGGGGATGACTGGGATTTGCAGTACATCTTCCAGGAGGGAAAAGTCAATGGAGATTCCTTTCCGTCGTGCTTCATCGCATAAATTGACACAGAGAATAATAGGCGTTCCATGGTCTTTTACATCTTCCAGACGGGTAATCTGGGACAGCAGATGAAGCCCCCGCTCCAGACAGGTAGCGTCGCAGACCACAAGAAGAATATCAGCCTGGCCGGAACAGATATAATCCCTGGCAATTTTTTCTTCTTCAGAGCGGGCATTGAGAGAATAAGTACCAGGAAGATCAACCAGCAAAAATTCCTTTCCGCCGTACTGGTAAGTGCCCTGAGCCAGGGCTACAGTTTTTCCGGTCCAGTTTCCAGTGTGCTGATGCATTTTTGTAAGAGCATTAAAAATACTGCTTTTTCCTACATTGGGATTGCCTGCTAAAGCGGCAACAATGCGGCCGTCTTCCATAAATAACCTCCATAAAAAGAGCCTTATTGTTGCATATGAAACAGGACAGGGGAAGGTGCAAAGAAGGATGATTGCCGGAGCGGATAAAGTGTGTTATGATGCTATATTGATGATTGTAAAGGAGGAAGCGGACCATGAGAAAAACCTTTGGCGTATTCGCCCATGTAGACGGAGGGAAAACTACTTTTTCAGAGCAGCTGTTGTACCATACAGGAGCGATCCGGAAGGCGGGAAGGGTGGATCAGAAGAATACCCTGCTGGATGGAGATGAAGTGGAGAAAGCCAGAGGAATTACCATCTATGCGGACCAAAGCTGGTTTGAATATCAGGGAGACGAGTATTACCTGTTAGATACGCCTGGTCATGTGGATTTTTCAGCGGAAACTGAGCGAGCGGCAACGGTGCTGGATTATGCAATTTTGCTGATCGATGCATCTTCCGGTGTGGCAGCCCACACAGTTACGCTGTTTCGGATGCTGGAACGATTTCAGGTTCCGGTGTTTCTGTTTTTAAATAAAACGGACTTAGAGCACGCGGATGTGGATTTGACGATGCAGGAGATCCGAGACCGTCTGACAAAGGACGCAGTGCTGATTGAGAACTGGCCCTGTGGAAAAGCCGATTTAGAGAGTCTGACGGAATTTGCGGCTGAACGGGATGAAGAGATTATGGAAGCTTATCTGGAAGGCAGTCCCATTGAACAAGACCGGCTGCTTGAGGTTTTCAGAACCATGATCCGAGAAAGACGCGGTGTGCTGTGCATGAAGGGTTCCGCGCTAAACGACCAGGGGATTGACCGGTTTTTCCAGGCATTCCACGAACTGACAGAAAGCAGATATGAGGAAGACAAGCCTTTTTCCGGCCTGGTTTATAAAGTGCGCCACGATGAGAAGGGCCAGAGAATTACGTTTTTAAAAGTTCTGTCCGGAGAGCTGAAAAGCAGGGACGAAGTCCGGATAGTCGGGAGATTGGAACGCGAAGACCAGAATGCGGAAACAGAGAAGGTTCATGAGATTCGTCTGTATTCCGGACAACAAAGCCAGTCTGCAGCCAGCGCTTCTGCCGGAAGCCTCTGTGCAGTGACCGGTCTTTCTGTACCGGTCTGTCAGGATGTCCTGGTGTCTGCCGGAGAATGTCCAGGACAAGAAAAAGAGCGTTCCTATGCGGTTTGCCAGTATGAAAAAAGAAAAAGCCATATGCAGATGCGGCCGGCGCTTCAGGCCCAGGTAACTTCTGGAACAACGGACAGCCATACGCTGTTTCGCACATTAAAAATGCTGGAAGAGGAAGAACCGCAGCTTCTGGCAGAAAGCAGGGAAGACCAAAGCCTGGTGGTTAGCGTGATGGGAAAAATCCAGCTGGAAGTGCTTACCCAGGTGTTAAAGAACCGGTTTGGAATCGAAGCTGTGTTTGCACCTCCTAAGGTGCTGTATCGGGAAACCATTGCCAGTGAAGTGATGGGATTTGGCCATTATGAACCGCTTCGCCATTATGCAGAAGTCCATCTCCGGTTAGAGCCGGCAAAACGGGACAGCGGGATTTCATTCGCCAGTGAATGTCATGTGGATACATTGGCCATCCAGTATCAGAATCTGGTGCGGACCCATGTGTTTGAGCGGGTGCACAAAGGAATTTTAACCGGTTCGCCGCTTACGGATATCCGGATTGTTCTGACCGCAGGAAAAGCCCATTTAAAGCATACAGAAGGGGGAGATTTTCGAGAGGCTGTGTACAGGGCAATCCGTCAGGGACTGGAGAAGGCGGAGAACGTGCTGTTAGAACCCTGGTATCAGTTTGAAATCAGCGCGCCGGATGAGTATGCGGGAAAGATTATGGCCGATGTCCAGAAGCGGTCTGGAGAGTTCGATCCGCCTATGCTGGCAGAAAATATGGTTTCCATATCCGGCAGAGGACCGGTGGCTTCTTTTATGGATTACGGAATAGAACTGGCGGCCCAGACCCAGGGAAGAGGAAGTATTTCCATGATTTGGGGCGGATACAGGGAATGCCACAATCCAGAAGAGGTCATTGCAGACTGCGCTTATAACAAAGGAGCAGATAAAGAAAATCCATCCTCTTCGGTTTTTTGTTCCCACGGAGCCGGATTTGTGGTAAACTGGAATGAAGTAGAACAATATATCCATCTTCCAGCAGAGAAAATAAATGAAAAATAGAGAGGATAGGATGAAATACGCAGGGGATTAGAGAATAAATGGAAACTACCGACTATTTAGGAAAGTATTACGAAGAACTGTTTTTTGGACACGTAAACAGACGCTATCGGGCGATGACCGCAGGGGAGATGAAAAAACGGGCGGAAAAACTGTGCCAGGCAACATTAGATGAAATTGAGCGGCCCAATGAGTTAAGCGACATCCACGCCATGCTGTCCAAGGTTTGTGCATATCTGATGCATAAAGAGCACATGGTCCGTCAGGATGACCAGAAAGCGCTGATTCAGGATTATACGGTTCAGGCAAAGGAATTCTGCCGGATTCTGGCGGCAAAAGATCTGCTGTTTCTTCCTCCGCTTACGGTGGAAGAACTGGATCAGATTTTAAGGATGCAGGGAATCCGACGTTATTTATTAAATAATTCATTAGACAGGGCCTATCAGCTGTTTTACATTCCGAAAGCCATTCAAAAAGGAATTGCATCTTCTATGGAAAAGAAGCCGGAAGATGAATATCCGGAAGCCAGGGCGATGAAGCGGAAGTTTATTCTGCACATCGGCCCTACCAACAGCGGAAAAACCCACGATGCCCTGGAACGGTTAAAGCAGGCGTCCCATGGCGCTTACTTTGGGCCGCTGCGTCTTCTGGCTCTGGAAGTTTACGATAAATGCAATGCAGAGCAGGTTCCGTGTTCCATGATAACCGGAGAAGAGACTATTGAAGTATCGGGAGCGGTGTGTCAGTCCTGTACCGTAGAAATGTTAAATGATCACGAGTATTTTGACATTGTGGTAGTAGACGAATGCCAGATGGTAGGAGATCCTTATCGGGGACACAATTGGACCAGGGCGATTCTGGGGCTTCGGGCAGAAGAAATCCATCTGTGTATGGCGCCTGAGGCAGAATCAATTATTACCCAGATGATTAAACGCTGCGGCGACAGTTACCGGATTGTGCGTCACAAGAGAAATACCCGCCTTACAGTAGAGCGAAAAGCGTATTCTATGGTTACCGACCTGAAAAAAGGAGATGCCTTAATCGTATTTTCCAAAAAGTCGGTACTGGCGCTGGCGGCGCATCTGGAAAAGCAGGGAATTGCCTGCAGCGTTATTTACGGAAGTCTTCCGCCTGCCACCCGCAGGGAGCAGGTGCGGCGTTTCCTGGAAAAAGAGACAGACATTGTGGTCAGTACAGACGCGATTGGAATGGGGCTGAACTTGCCAATCCGCCGGATCGTATTTGTAGAAACGACGAAATTTGACGGCGTGGCAAAACGGACTCTGGAACCGGCTGAAATCAAGCAGATTGCAGGAAGAGCCGGACGGTTCGGAATTTATGAAGAAGGATTTGTAGCGGCTGTAGACGGAATCGACATTATCGAAGACGGACTTTCCCGTCTGCCGGTTCCGATTATGAAAGCTTATGTAGGATTTCCAGAGCAATTGCTGGAGCTGCCTGCAGAAATCGACAACCTGATTAAGATCTGGGCGTCCATGGACGCGCCGGCGATTTACCAGAAAATGGAAGTAGATGAACTTCTGGCGCTGTATCAGCATTTTCTGATGGTGCATCGGGAACGGCTCCATGAATTTGAAAAGCAGGAAATTTACAAGCTGATTACCTGTGCCATTGATATTAATAACAAACTGGTAGTGGATTTGTGGAAAGATTACTGTCGGGAATACCGAGATGTGGACGAACTGGAATTTCCTTATAGCCCTGGAACGGATTTATATGATCTGGAAAGCTATTATAAAATGCTGGATTTGTACTTCCAGTTTTCCAGAAAAGTGGGGCTGCCTGTTCAGACAGAAAATCTCATGGAAGAGCGGCGGGAGACCGAAGAAGAAATCAGCCGCATTTTGAAAAATGAGTGCGGAAGCTATTCCAGAAAGTGTTCCGTCTGCAAGCGGGAGCTGGCCTGGGATTATCCCTTCTCTATCTGCGAAAAGTGCTTTGAGCGGGGGAAAAATGATAAAATCCATCGGGGCGGATATCGGTATAGGAGCAAAAAATAGAATGCTGCGGAGGAAAGAACCTCTAAAAAAAGCAGTATGTAAGGAAAAGTTTAAAGAGTGCCGTTTGGGAATACGGAATGTCTGCGATATCCCGAAACGGCACTCTTTTACTATGCGGAAGGTAGTTTTTTGTGTCTGCTACCGAGCTACTAGAATCTCCACTGAATTTTTTTCTCTCAGGGCGATGACGGCACAGCGTACCAGATAGGCTGACATGGAGCCTTTTTGTCCCTTTAATACGCAGGTAACGCGTTCTCCTGGCGCAAAACCTAGATCGCGAAGGCGCAGGGAAGAATCGTCATCTCCGGCAAGGAAGACAATTTTTCCGGTTTCCCCCAGTCCGATTTGACTTAATGGAACAATCATGTTATTCACATCACAGAGTTTCAGTTACTTTTAGGATATGAGGGAAACGGGAACTGGTGCGTCAATTTCCATAGAGTCCGGACGAACCTGGCAGTCCATTGCAAGAATTACGACGCCGGCTTTTTGGGCTGCAGCCAGAGCATCGGCAAATTCCGGATGGGTCCGGCGGTTGGGAGTAAAAGCGGTCATTTCTTTCATCTGGATGACAAATAAGAGAAAACAGAGAAATCCATCCTGGGACGCTTTGATTAGTTCCTCCAGATGTTTGACACCCCTCTGGGTGGGGGCGTCTGGAAACATAGCCAGGCCATTTTCTTCTAAGGTTACGCCCTTTACTTCCATAAAAGAGGGACGGCCGTCTGACAGAAAGGCCAAATCAAAGCGGGAAGTTCCATAGGTCACTTCACGCCGGATATCGCTTATCAGAGCGTTTTTCAAACCCTGACGCTGCAGCCATTCCCAGGCCGCCTGGTTGGGAGCCTGGGAGTCCATATTAATAAGAAGGGGAGGTTTCCCCTCTCTTTTTTTATATACCCCGATGAGGGAATAGGCGGTTTTTCTTCCTTTGGCCAGAGCGTCTTTGTGATATTCCAGCAGGACTGTTACGCCTGGAATGAGAAGCTCCCTGCATCTTCCGGTATTTTTTACGTGACACACAACAGTCTGGCCATTTAAATCCACATGAGCAATAAAGCGGTTGGGGCGGGCCAGAAAAATCCCCTCTTGGATACAATCGTAATGCATAGTCTGATACTCCTGACCTTGTTGATAATCATGATATAGCTGCAGACAGTATAACGAAAAAGGGACGAGATTGCAAATGTTTGCATAAAACAGACAAATGTACGTCATAGACGATATTATCCTTGCGTCTCTCTGTAAAATGTGCTAGAATTTCCACAAATCATAAGAACGTTAGAAAAGAGGAGGCAATTATGGCATTATTCTATCAGAGCACCCGCGGAAAAGAAACCGGCGTTACGGCATCCCAGGCCATTTTAAAAGGTCTGGCAGAGGACGGCGGCCTGTTTATGCCTACTGAAATTCCTGTACTTTCCATCCCCATGAGGGAGCTTGCAGGAATGTCCTACCAGGAAACTGCTTATGAAGTAATGAAGCTGTTTCTGACTGATTACACAGAAGAAGAGTTAAAAGACTGTATTGCCAAAGCCTATGATGACAAGTTTGATGTCGAGGAAATCGCACCTCTTGCCAAAGCAGACGGAATGTATTTCTTAGAGCTGTTCCATGGAAAAACCATTGCATTTAAAGATATGGCATTATCCATTCTTCCTCATCTGATGACAACAGCAGCAAAGAAGAACGGCACAGACAAGGAAATCGTAATTTTAACTGCTACGTCCGGAGATACGGGAAAAGCGGCAATGGCCGGATTTGCCGACGTACCTGGGACACGGATTATTGTATTTTATCCAAAAGGCGGGGTCAGCAAAGTCCAGGAACTGCAGATGCGTACCCAGAAAGGGAATAATACCAGCGTAGTTGCCATTCATGGAAACTTTGACGATGCCCAGACCGGCGTAAAGAAGCTGTTTGGAGACAAGGAATTTGCAAAAGAACTGGCAGACAGCGGATTCCAGTTTTCCAGCGCCAACTCCATTAATATCGGACGTCTGGTTCCCCAGGTGGTTTATTATGTGTATGCGTATGCAAAGCTTTTGGAAAATGGGGAAATCGAAGACGGCGAGAAGATTAACGTAACGGTTCCTACCGGCAATTTTGGAAATATTCTGGCAGCATATTTTGCAAAACACATGGGAGTGCCTATTGATAAGCTGATTTGCGCTTCCAATGAAAATAAGGTGCTGTATGATTTCTTTACCACAGGCACTTATGACAGAAAGAGGGACTTTATCCTGACCAATTCCCCTTCCATGGATATTCTGATTTCCAGCAACCTAGAGCGTCTGATTTATTTAAGTACAGGCTGTGACGCAGAAAAGAATGCAGAGCTGATGGAAAACTTAAGCAGGAACGGCGCGTATACCATTACAGAAGAGATGAAAAAAGCCATGTCTGATTTCTGGGGAGGTTTTGCTACCCAGGAGGAAGACGGCGCGATGATCCGGAAGGTCTTTAAAGAAACCGGTTATCTGATGGATACCCACACCGGCGTCGGCGCTGCAGTTTACCAGAAATACCAGAAGGAGACAGGAGACCAGACAAAGACCGTCATTGCCTCTACTGCAAGTCCGTATAAGTTTTCCAGAAGCGTGATGGAAGCCATCGCAGGACCGCAGGACGAAGCGGATGAGTTTGCGCTGATTGACAAAATGAGCCGTTTGTCCGGAACAGAAATTCCACAGGCAGTAGAAGAAATCCGTACTGCGCCCATCCGTCACAACAGAGAGTGCAGCGTGGAAGCTATGAAGGCAGAGGTAAAAGACATCCTGAAAAACTAACTCTTTTCAAGTGAGGGAAAATGCGCTATAATGGTAACAGTGAGTGCGATAAAAAGCCAACTAATCACAATATGAGGGAGGTCTTTCCAAATGTTAGTTTCAGCAAAAGAAATGCTTGAGAAGGCAAGAGACGGAAAATATGCAGTAGGTCAGTTTAATATCAATAACTTAGAGTGGACAAAAGCAATTCTGCTTACCGCAGAAGAGTTAAAATCTCCGGTTATCCTGGGCGTATCTGAGGGCGCAGGTAAGTATATGACTGGTTTTAAGACGGTAGCTGCTATGGTTTCCGCAATGATCGATGAGTTAAATATTACCGTACCGGTAGCTCTTCACTTAGATCATGGTACTTACGAGGGATGCTATAAGTGTATCGAGGCTGGATTCTCCTCCATTATGTTTGATGGTTCCCATTATCCCATTGAAGAAAATGTAGAGAAGACCAAAGAACTGGTTAAGGTTTGTGCAGAAAAAGGAATGTCCTTAGAGGCAGAAGTTGGTTCTATCGGCGGCGAGGAAGACGGCGTTGTTGGTATGGGCGAATGCGCAGATCCAAACGAGTGCAAGATGATTGCAGATTTAGGCGTAACCATGCTGGCTGCAGGCATCGGCAACATCCATGGCAAATATCCGGCTAACTGGGCTGGTTTAAGCTTTGAGACCCTGGAAGCTGTTAACAAGGCAGTAGGCAATATGCCATTAGTTCTGCATGGCGGTACTGGTATCCCAGCAGATATGATCAAGAAAGCTATCAGCCTTGGCGTAGCAAAGATCAACGTAAATACGGAGTGCCAGTTAGCATTTGCGGCTGCTACCAGAGAGTACATCGAGGCAGGCAAAGATCAGCAGGGCAAGGGATTTGACCCAAGAAAGCTGTTAGCTCCTGGTACAGAAGCAATCAAGGCTACTGTAAAAGAGAAGATGGAGCTGTTTGGTTCTGTAGGAAAAGCTTGATGATTCCATAACAAACGAGAGGCTGCTGCAAATAGAAAACGATTTGCGGCAGCCTTTTTTTCGCGTTAAAGAAAACGAGAAAATGACGAAGGAGAAATGCTATGCCGATAGGAGTAATTGCAAACTGTACAACGATTATCGCAGGAGGACTGCTTGGAACAGTGGCAGGACACAAAATTCCAGAGCGGTTAAAAACCTCTCTGACCAGATTATTTGGGGTGTGTGCCATGGGAATCGGAATCTCCTGTATTATGAAGATGGCGACCTTGCCGGCGTCAATTCTGTCGCTGGTGCTGGGACTGATTATCGGGGAACTGTGCGATCTGGAAAACCGGATTCAGAGCGGTGTGCACAAGATTCAAAAGCCGCTGTCGAAAATTCTGTCTTCTGGAAACCAAGGGGATCCGGAAGTATTTATGGAAGAATTTATCAGTATTCTGGTACTGTTCTGCGCCAGCGGCACCGGACTGTTCGGAGCCATGCAGTCCGGCATTACAGGAGATCACAGCGTTCTTCTGGCCAAGGCTATTCTGGATTTCTTTACCGCTGCAATTTTTGCGGCTAATTTAGGTGGGCTGGTAAGCCTGATTTCCATCCCCCAGTTTTGCATTATGATGATTTGTTATCTGGGCGCGTCGGTTATCATGCCGCTGACCAATGAGACTATGCTGGGCGACTTTTCCGCAGTAGGGGGATTAATCAGTCTGGCGACGGGTTTCCGGATTGCAGGAATCCAGAATTTTCCAGTAGCTAACATGATTCCGGCGATGATTCTGGTTATGCCGTTGTCTGCTCTGTGGAATAATTTTCTGGTTCCGCTTCTATAAAGCTTCTGCAAGTTCACAGAATTTACACCAGATTTTCACAGACTGCCCACGGTTTGAACACAATTTTCCGGTAAACTCCTTTTTGTAAACAGCAAGGATGTTATAAACAGTAAGGAATTTCAAAAAGGAGATGCGGATATGACGAAAAAGAAGAAATTGACAGCAGCGCTTTCTACAGCATCGCTTCTTGCCATTGCCGCCTGTGGAACGGCATTTGCGGGGACGGCCCATTGGGAGCAGGAAGGAGAAGACTGGGTATACTTAGACAGCGATGGCGATAAAGTGACAGATACCTGGAAAAAGAGCGGAAGCAACTGGTTCTATTTAGACAGCGACGGTTACATGGCAAAAGATACCATTGTAGTTTCCGGATCCAATGATGATAAGTATTATGTAGATGCCAATGGGGCAAAGGTAACCAATACCTGGGTATCCATGGACAATGAAGGAGACAATGAGTGCTCCGATCAGGAAGATATCTCTACAGTCTGGTATTACTTTGATTCAAACGGAAAGGCAAAACGGGCAGACAGCGGCTCAAAGGTTTATACCAACATTCCATATGGAAATGGAGACCAGAAGGGCACATTTGCCTTTGACGAGGACGGCCATATGCTCAGCGGATGGCAGGATATTGAACTTTCCAGCGGAAGTACCGCCAGCTATTATTTTGGAGAAGAAAATGAAGGCTGGGCGGCAACTGGTTGGCAGTACCTGGAGATGCCGGATACGGAAGAAGAGGACAGCGAGGGACCGGAAGAAGACGAAGCATGGTTTTATTTTGGCGATAACGGCAGAGCTGTGAAAGAACAGACCAAGTACATTAACGGACAGTATTATACCTTTGATGAAAATGGAGCAATGGACGACACGTGGGTAACCGGAACGCCTGGAATTTCCAGTTCTACGGCGAATATAGCCAGCGATGCGGCGGCCTTCTATACAGAAGATGCCGGATACCGCAGAATCGGCTGGATTTATACATACGATCCGGAAGACGAGGATGAAGAAGGCGATGAATACTGGTTTTATTTAAGTACCAAGGGCGAAGCATTTAATGACGAAGCCAAAGACGCCATTTCCGGAGAAGCCACAGGAGTTACCGCAACAGATTTATATGACGGCGACGTGTATGAGAATATAGCTGCAAAGGTAATTAAGAACAAGACCTATCTGTTTGACGGAAACGGTCATATGCTGACCGGAGTTTTGAAACTGGAAGGCGACGCATACCGTTCCGGTGGCAGTGATTTAGAAGATGGAGGCATCTACTACTTCAGCGAAGAAGATGGTTCTGAAAACGGCCAGATGCTGACTGGAAAACAGACCTATGACAATGAAGGAGAAGACGAAACCTATTATTTTAAGAAAAACGGCCAGGCATATACCAACGCCTTGGTAAGCGGGGCAATCTATGACAGCGAAGGAAAGCGGGTAGATGCAGAAGACGGTGCGGCCTATATGCTGTATACTACAGAGGCAGATATTACAGACGATGACGGTACGACGGTATTGATTCCTGAAGGCACACAGGTAATTGTAAACCGCAGCGGTTCTGTAAAAAAGAATGGTTCTGCAGAAGTAGACGGCGTGGATTACGATATCGACAACTATGTGGCAACAGAAGATATTGACGAATAAATTGTAACGAATAAGATAATAGAATCGTTTTGCATTACACACGAAACAGCAGCATTCCCTTTGCACTCTCAGAATGCTGCTATTTTTAAAATATTTTCAATAGTTTTGTAATATATATGTAAGAAATAGAGGGAACTGTAAGGAATCAGACAGGAACGAAAGGAAATTGATAGAAAAGCGTCAGACAATAGACACACTTCGGACACAATCTCTCCATAGAATAGAGTTGTAAACATCAAGACAACCAAGTTAGAGAAAAGAAGGAGATTGTTTATGAAAAGAAAGATGAAAACAGCAGCAGTTCTGACTGCTGGTGCATTGATGAGTATAGGCGCATCCGGCATGGCATTTGCAGGGACAGCTCATTGGGAACAGGAAGGCGAAGAATGGGTTTATTTAGACAGCGATGGAGATCGGGTTACCGATACCTGGAAAAAGAGCGGAAATAACTGGTTCTATTTAGACAGCGAAGGCTATATGGCAAAAGATACTATTGTTACTTCCGGATCCAACGATGATAAGTATTATGTAGACGCCAACGGAGCAAAGGTAACCAATACCTGGGTTTCTGTAGACAACGAAGGCGATAATGAGTGCTCGGATCAGGAAGACGTTTCGACACTGTGGTATTTCTTTGGCTCAGACGGTAAGGCAAAGAGAGGCGAAGACGGCAAGAAGGTCTTTACCAACATTCCCCATGGCGAAAACATGGATAAGAAGAGTACCTTTGCATTTGACGAAGACGGCCATATGTTAAGCGGCTGGCAGGATGTTGAACTTTCCAGCGGAAATGAGGCCACCTATTATTTCGGCGATGAAAACGAAGGCTGGGCAGCGACCGGCTGGCAGTATCTGGAGATTCCGGAAGAGGACTATGAAAGCGACGGAAGTCCGGAGGACAGCGAAGGCTGGTACTACTTTGGAACCAACGGACGCGCTGTGAAGAACCAGAACAAATACATCAACGGATTTTATTATACCTTTGACGAAAACGGCATTATGGATGATACCTGGGTAGTAGGAACTCCAGGGGTTTCTGACGGTACAGTCCAGATTGCCACAGATGCGGCAGCATTCTATACAGAAGATACCGGATACCGCAGAAGCGGATGGATTTATACCTATGATCCGGATGATAAGGATCAGGAAGGCGACCAGTATTGGTACTACTTAAGCAATAAGGGCGAGGCGTTCAATGATGAGGCAAAAGACGCAAAGGCTCACGATGCAGAAGGCGTAACCGCAACCGACCTGTACACCGGAGATCTTTACTACAACGTAGCAGCCAAAGTAATCAAAAACAAGACCTACCTGTTTGATGAAAACGGCAGGGTATTAGACGGAATCCTTAAATTAGAAGGAGAAGCATACCGTTCTGGCGGAAGCAAACTGGCAAACAATGGCATTTACTACTTCAGTACCGACGATGGTTCTGAAAATGGTCAGATGCAGATCGGCAAGACCGAGTATGATGACGATGGCGAAAACGTAACGTACTACTTTAAGAAGAACGGCCAGGCGTATACCAACGCATTGGTAAGCGGGGCTATTTACGACAGCGAAGGCAAACGGGTAGATGCAGAAGACGGCAGCTCTTATATGCTGTACACCGTAGAAGACGATATTATGGATGAGAGCGGCAAGAAGGTTCTGATTGCAGACGGCACCCAGGTAGCAGTAAGCCGCAGCGGAGCTGTCAAGAAGAGCGGCACCGTAGAAATCGACGGCGTAAAATATACCATCAACAAAAATACTTATGAAGCAACCGAAAAGGTTGACAACGACTAATCAGAAAAACATAATCAGGGCAAATTCCAACCGAAATCAGGAGGGTGCGGCTTTTTTGAGCCGCTCTCTTCTTTTTTCGTAAACTTTTTGTATTTTCTCTTTACTTTTTTGAAAAGAGCCATTACAATGAAAAACAGATTTTATGAATGTTACTAATAAATCCGCATATTGGAAGGAGAAAATCTAATGAGTGATTGCATCAATGTGTCTGAGATTTTTGGAAAGAATGTGTTTAATGATACCGTTATGCGGGAACATCTTCCCAAAAGCGTTTATAAGAAGCTGAAAAAAACCATAGAAGACGGGGCAGATCTGGATTCCAGCATTGCCGATGCGGTTGCTCACGCAATGAAAGAATGGGCGATTGAGCGCGGCGCGACCCATTACAGCCATTGGTTTCAGCCGCTGACCGGAATTACGGCAGAAAAGCAGGATTCCTTTTTGTCTGCGCCGGATTCCAATGGGAAAGCCATTATGGAGTTTTCCGGAAAAGAGCTGATTAAAGGCGAACCAGACGCATCTTCCTTCCCGTCAGGAGGCCTTCGGGCAACCTTCGAGGCGAGAGGATACACCATGTGGGACTGTACTTCTCCAGCCTTTTTAAAGGAGGACGCTATCGGAGTAACGTTGTGTATCCCGACCGCGTTCTGCTCTTATAAAGGAGAGGCGCTGGATAAAAAGACTCCTCTTCTGCGTTCCATGCAGGCGGTAGAAGAGCAGGCGCTGCGGATTCTCCGGTTGTTCGGCAACACCACGGCCAAGCGGGTAGTGCCTTCCGTAGGACCGGAACAGGAATATTTTCTGGTGGATCACGAGAAATATATGCAGAGAAAAGATCTGATTTATGCCGGACGTACTCTGTTTGGCGCAATGCCGCCAAAGGGCCAGGAAATGGATGATCATTATTTCGGAATTATCCGAGAACGGATAGGATCATTTATGAAAGAGCTAAATACGGAGCTGTGGAAGCTGGGGGTGTCGGCAAAGACCCAGCATAACGAGGCGGCTCCGGCTCAGCACGAATTGGCGCCTATTTATGCAGAAGCCAACGTGGCAGTGGATCATAACCAGATGACCATGGAGACGTTAAAGAAGGTGGCAGAGCGTCATGGAATGAACTGCCTGCTCCATGAAAAACCGTTTAAAGGCGTGAACGGTTCTGGAAAACACAACAACTGGTCCCTGATTTCAGATGACGGCATTAACCTGTTAAATCCAGGAGATACCCCTCATGAAAATGTCCAGTTTTTACTGGTTCTGGCCTGTATTTTAAAAGCAGTGGACGTCCATGCGGATCTGTTGAGAGAGTCGGCTGCAAACCCAGGAAACGATCAGCGTCTGGGGGCCCAGGAAGCGCCGCCGGCGATTATCTCCGTATTTTTAGGAGAACAGCTGGAGGATGTTATCGACCAGCTTTGCAGCACAGGAGAAGCCACCCATTCCAAAACAGGCGGCACTTTAAAAACAGGTATAAAAACACTTCCGGATTTGTATAAAGATGCAACCGACCGGAACCGTACCTCCCCGTTTGCATTTACTGGAAACAAATTTGAGTTCCGTATGCTGGGAGCTTCCGATTCAGTAGCATCTCCTAATATTGTGCTAAACACCATTGTGGCGGAAGCTTTTAAAGAGGCGGCAGACCGGCTGGAAAAGGCAGAAGATTTCGAGATGGCAGTCCATGATTTAATCAAGGAACTGTTTACTTCCCACAGAAGGGTCATCTTTAACGGCAATGGCTATTCCCAGGCATGGGTAGAGGAAGCGGCCCGCAGAGGACTTCCGAATATCAGCTGCAGCGTAGACTCGATTGAAACCCTGATTACTCCAAAGGCGATCAAGCTGTTTGAAGAGTTCCATGTATTTACAAAAGCGGAGCTGGAGTCACGTGTAGAAATTGAATATGAGGCCTATGCCAAGACCATGAACATTGAAGCCAGAACCATGATTGATATGGCAGGAAAGCAGATTGTTCCGGCTGTGATTAAATATACCACCCAGCTGGCCCAGTCTATCCAGGCAGTCACGAGCGCGTGTCCCCAGGCAGATGTCAGCGTCCAGACCGAACTTCTGGTAAAGACGTCCGCCCTGCTAGCAGAGATGAAAAAGGCTCTGTCCGATCTTTCAGATGTGACAGAAGAGTGCGCCGCAATGGAAGCAGGAGAGGCCCAGGCAAAAGCGTATTACCGTCGGGTAGTGCCGGCGATGGATCAGCTGCGTACTCCTGCAGATAAGCTGGAAATGATTATGGATAAGGATTTGTGGCCATTCCCGAGCTATGGAGATTTGATTTTTGAAGTGTAAAAAATAAAAAGCAATCGCTATCCCGCAGGCGGAAATTCCGTTTGCGGGATTTTTAAATTGCAGTTACTGGAAAGTGACTACTTTACAAATTGCGGAATTAACGATAAACTGTGAGAGAAACACAGTAAACAGATAAAGGCAGGAAGTATGATTGAATTTTTAAAAGAAGTAATAGGACTATATGTGGAGAGAGGGCCATGGTTTTTAGAGCTTCTGGCCGCCCATGTCCGCTTGTCCCTGATGGCAATTGCGATTGCAGGGACTCTGGGGCTTGTCATTGGGATTGTACTGTCCGAGTACCGCAAGGCGGCTCCTTTTGTGATTGGAATCTGTAATGTGTTTTACACGATTCCTTCTATCTCCATGCTGGGTATCCTGATTCCCCTCCTGGGCATAGGAGATAAAAATGCAGTAACCGCTATTTCCATATACGCGCTGATGCCTATGGTGCGAAATACCTATACAGGTCTGACCACTGTAGACAAGGACATTCTGGAAGCGGCAAAGGCTATGGGAAGTACCAGAATACAGACTCTTACCAGGGTAACGCTTCCGTTGGCGTTTCCGGTAATTCTGACCGGACTGCGCAGCATGACGGTTATGGCGATTTCCATGTGCGGTCTGGCATCTTATATTGGGGCCAGCGGATTAGGAAAAGCTATTTATCGGGGAATCAGCATCTATAATCCGCAGATGACGTTTGCAGGAAGTATTTTAATTGCGCTTCTGGCGCTGACAGCAGACCTTCTGCTGGGATTTGCAGAAAAATTATACAAAAAGAAAAGGAGAATGCAGTAACATGAGATTATTTAAAAAAGCAGCAGCAGCACTGGTATCCGGAGCAATGGTCGTAAGCCTTGCCGCCTGCGCAGGAACGAATACAGAAACAACCGCAGCAGAAACCACTCAGGCAGAAGAAACAAAAACAGAAGAAACAAAGGCGGAAGAAACAAAGACAGAAAGCGCCCAGACAGAAGAGGCGAAAGACGGAGCCAAAAAGGATCCAATTGAAATTGCAACCAAACCAATGACAGAGCAGTACATTCTGGCAGAAATGTTAAAGCTTTTGATTGAAGACAGCACCGATTATACGGTAAATATTACCCAGGGTATCGGCGGCGGTACTTCCAACATCCAGCCGGCTATGGAAGCAGGCGAGTTTGACTTATATCCAGAGTACACCTCCAGCGGCTATGTGATGGTGCTGGGACACGATGCAGCAGGCGTCAGCGATGATGAAATCTGGGAAACCCTGGTAAATGAATACCATGAGAAATTCGGTATGACCTGGATTGGTTTATATGGATTTAATAATACCTATACTACCGTCGTAACCAGCGAAGCAGCAGAAAAATACAACCTGGTTACCACATCCGACCTGGCATCTGCAGCTGGCGAACTGACTTTTGGCGGCAATCCGGATTATCTGGAGCGGGCAGACGGATTTAAAGTCCTGTGCGATACCTATGGTTTGGAATTTGGCAAGGTAATGGACATTGACATCGGATTAAAATATCAGGCAATGGCCAGCGGAGAAATCGACGTAACCAATGGATATACGACAGACGCCCAGTTAGGTTCCGGCAACGTAGTAGCTCTGGAAGACGATAAGCATCTGCAGGTAAATTACTTCTGCTCAACCGTTGTCAGAGAAGACGCCCTGGAGGAATACCCTGGACTGGAAGACGCTCTGGAAAAGATGGATGGAATCCTGACAGATAAAGACATGGCAACATTAAATTACCAGTTAGAAGTAGAAGGCATGGATGAAAAGCAGATTGCAAAGGATTATCTGACAGAAAAAGGATTGATTGCCAATGAGTAAAGAACAAAATCAGGACGCGATTGTCCGGTTTGAGAATGTCTCTTTGTCTTATGGCCAGACTCTGGTATTAAATGACTTCTCCCTGGATGTAAAACGGGGAGAATGTCTGACCATCATCGGAAGTTCCGGATGCGGAAAGACTACGCTTCTGAAAATGATAAACGGTCTTTTGATGCCGGATAAGGGACAGATTTTTGTGGATGGACAGGATGTGAGAACTGCTGATCAGACCAGACTCCGCAGAGGCATTGGATATGCCATCCAGAATGTAGGATTGTTTCCTCACATGACGGTAAGGCAGAACATCGCGTATGTGCCGTCTCTGTCTAAAAAATGGAATAAAAAAGAGGAAGAAGAGCAGACCAGAATGCTTCTGAAGACCGTAGGCTTAGAAGCGTCTATGGCGGACCGTTATCCTTTGGAACTGTCAGGAGGACAGAAACAGAGAGTCGGAATTGCAAGGGCGCTGGCGGCCAAACCGTCGCTGATGCTGATGGACGAGCCCTTTGGGGCAGTAGACAGCATTACCAGGAAGGGACTTCAGAAAGAACTGAAACGCCTTCATAAGGAAATGACCCTGACCATTCTCTTTGTTACCCATGACATTCGGGAAGCGCTGCTGCTTGGAGACAGGGTGCTGATTATGGAAGCTGGAAAATTGGTGCGCCTGGGAACGCCGGAAGAAGTGAAAAAAGATCCAGGCAGTGATTTTGTAGTACGGCTGCTGGATGAAAACTAAATGGAGAAAAACCGCCCTCGAGGCGGTTTTTTTAACTTCTTGTAAGGATTCTTTACGGAAAAAGTAAGAATATCTGAAAAAAAGAATGTTATACTGGATTTAACACCAATGGGAATGAGACGGTGTAAGGGGGATGGAAGGAATATGACGGCAATTTATGGGGCGGTTCATTTTTTTGTGGACTTTGCCTGTGCGTATCTGATGTTCTCAAGGATATATGAGGCGGATAACTGGTATCTTTGTCTGCTTCTTTATAACTTTTTCGCTTTTGCCATGCAGATGCCTGTCGGGATATTTGCAGATTACAAAAACCGGAATGCGGGGATGGCAGTCTGGGGCTGCATACTGGTGGCGTTTTCGTATCTTCCGGCGGCAGCGGCTTCTGCTTTGGCAGGGACAGGAGCTTTGGGGCCTGTCTGGGCAGCGGCGGCTTCCGTTTTTGCAGGACTTGGAAACGGCCTGTTTCATGTGGGCGGAGGTCTGGATGTTTTAAACAAAAGCGAAAAATCAGCAGGGCTTCTGGGGATTTTTGTTGCGCCTGGAGCGCTGGGGATTTATTTTGGAACCCTGTTTGCAAAACAGTCAGGGGATGGAACAGAGTGGCCAGTGTTTCTGCTATTGGGCGCAGCGCTGTGTATCTTTTGGTGTGCCAGAAAGAGTGGGATCTGGCATCAGTCCGGCAATCGTCCGTTTTCTGTTTTTCCGGAAAAGCACCTTCTGACCAAAGCGAAAAAACAGGCGGCAGCGTCAGCGGTAGCCTGTCTGTTTGCAGTTGTAGTGCTCCGTTCCTATCTGGGAATGATCCAGGACTTTACCTGGAAAGACAGTATTGATGCGGGAATGATTCTGGCCGCCGCTGCAGCCCTTGGAAAAGCAGCAGGCGGATTTCTGACGGATATTGCAGGAGTGAAAAAGACAGCAGCAGTATCAGTGGTCACGGCCGGCGTACTGTATTTGTTTTCTTCTCATCCGGCAGCAGGGATTCTGGCAGTATTTTTCTGGAACATGACTATGCCGATTACGCTGTGGGCAGTGGCAAGGATTCTGCCAGGAGCGAAGGGATTTTCCTTCGGATTGCTGACCTTTGCCCTGTTCCTGGGATTTTGTCCATCTTATCTGGGCAGTCTGGCTTTTACAGAACTTTTTGGGAGACCAGAGATTGGGCTGGGAATTCTCTGCGGAGTGTCTCTGGTTCTGCTGCGGGGAGGCAGTTATTATGCTGGAAAATACCTGCATTGATACCTGGATTTTTCCGGTAATGGGAATTTCCCTGACGCTTACAATCACGATAGAGTGTCTGACCGCGTTATTATGGGGAGCTCGCAAGCCGCTGTCTTTTTTACTGACAGCCGCAGTAAATCTCCTTACCAATCCAGCAGTAGTGGCGGCATACTATCTGATAGGAAGCGAAATAAATGGGGAAACCTCCTCCTGGTTTATGGCCGCGGCAACCGTGATGCTAGAAGCGGCGGCTATTTGCCTGGAAGCAGTATGCTATCAATGGGCGGACCGGAAGCTGCGCCGTCCGTGGCTGTTTTCCCTGACCGCGAACATGGCTTCATATTGGATTGGAAAGGGAATACAGCGGCTTATCTGACGCAAAGGGAAAAAGGAGAGAGATTATGAAAAAAATGTGGAAAAAATCAGCGGCAGCCCTTGTGTTTGCCGCAGTACTGATACAGGGGACAACCGTCCAGGCGGACGTAATCTGGGAACCAGATGACGAATTTTATCAGGAAGAACGTTGGGAAATGGGGGAGAAAGATGAATTTGAACTTCATAACCGGAGTTATTTTGCCAACGGAAAATCAGGATATATTTATGTGGCGGACAATCCCGAAGAGGAAACGGTAACCGACGCGCTGGAAAATGGTTCCGTGCTGTTTGTGTCCTTTACTTATGAAAACAGTCATGGGGAAGAATGGGGCGTTATCCAGTACCGGATTGGGGAAAACGGAGAGGTTACGCCGGATTATGGCGGCGTTCCAGAGGATGGCAGTGTCAGAACCGGATGGGTATTGATGGATGAATTGTCTCTGGTTTATGATAGTGAAGAATTTAAAAAGGATCACCAGGAAGAAATTCAGGAAAACACAGAAGAGATTCATCTATCTCCGGATGGAGAACAAGAGGTTCAGTTCTGGAGTTATCCAGGATCGGGAGATATTATCGGAAGCAGTTCTTATGAAATCGATAAGATGACATTTTCTGAGATTTATGAGGCTCCGGATGGAGAACGGTGGGGATATGTTGGCTACCATTATGGAATGAACGATTTCTGGGTGTGCATTTCAAAACCTTATGCAGTAGACCTGCCGGTTACAGCGCCGGATCCGGAAGAAATCATAGCGCCGTCGAAGGCACCGGAACCGCTGCCGGAGACAATGGACACCACAGGGAGCGGCATTCATGAAAAGAAGCAGACGACAGGGAGCAAAGCGGCCATGACCGCGGCAGTCCTGGGACTGGTAGCCGTGGCCGTTGCTTCCAGTATTGGAATTATTGTGTTTATCCGTAAAAAACGGGAAGAGGAAAACGGAACCGATTAAATACGGGCAATTCCTTCTGCCACTGCAGTATCTGCCACTGCCTTTGCAACAACGTCTGCCACAGATTTATCCAGGGCAGAGGGGATAATGTTTTCGGCGGTAAGTTCTGTATCCGGAATCATAGAAGCGATGGCATAGGCTGCTTTCTGCTTCATGGATTCCGTAATTTCCCTGGCCCGCACAGCCAGAGCGCCTTTAAAAATACCTGGGAAAATCAATACGTTATTAATCTGGTTGGGGTAGTCGGATCGGCCTGTGCCGATAACGGCAGCCCCGCCTTTTTTTGCTTCTTCCGGCATGATTTCCGGAGTAGGGTTTGCCATGGCAAATACAATTCCCTGGTTCATGGAGGCAACCATTTCAGAGGTTACCAGACCTGGACGGGAAACTCCGATAAAGGCGTCGGCGCCGTTTAATGCGTCAGCCAGAGTGCCGTGTTCTTTTTGTAAATTGCTGATATGGGAGATTTCTTCCTGCCCGCTGTTTAAATTTTCATCGCCTTCACAAATAATTCCATGAATGTCGCACATAATAATATTGCCAAAGCCCATGGAAATGAGAAGCTTGCCGATTGCAATGCCGGCAGCGCCTGCACCGTTGATGACGATGCGCATCTGCCCCATGGTTTTTCCCGTAACTTTCATGGCGTTTAAGAGAGCGGCGGCAACGACAATAGCGGTACCATGCTGGTCATCGTGAAATACGGGAATATCGCAGACTTCTTTTAACCGCCGTTCGATTTCAAAGCAGCGGGGAGCGGAAATGTCCTCCAGATTAATGCCGCCAAAGCTTTTAGAAATCAAGGAAATGGTCTGTACAATGGTGTCGGTATCTTTGGAATCAATGCAGATTGGAAATGCGTCGACGTCGCCAAATTCTTTAAACAGGGCGCATTTGCCTTCCATAACCGGCATTCCTGCAGCAGGGCCAATATCCCCAAGGCCCAGGACGGCGGTACCGTCGGTTACTACAGCTACTAAGTTGGAACGGCGGGTCAGCTGGAAGGATTTTTCATAGTCGGCTGCAATTTGGCGGCAGGGCTCTGCAACGCCAGGGGTATAGACCAGAGAAAGCTCTTCTCTGGTCGTGATGTGTTTGCGGGATACGACTTCGATTTTTCCTTTTAAATCATAATGGAGCTGTAAAGCTTTTTCATTGATGTCCATAGAGAGTTTCCTTTCTTATCTTTAATAGGTTTTAAGTTCATGGCTAAATCGTAACCGTTCAGCCCTGCATCTTCTTGCGCGCTGTAAGCGCACAAGAAGCATCTGGCGTCCGCCCTATGAAGATTCCGGTAGGAAAATTCTTATGAAAACAAGCTTTCAACGCTTTTCCTACCGGAATCTTCGCAAGGCTGAACTGTTGCGCTAAATCATCTTCTCCGGCTGGAATACCTGGTCAAACTGCTCTGGAGTTAAAAATCCCAGCGCAGTGCAGGCTTCTTTTAGAGAAATGTTTTCCCGAAAGGCTTTTTTGGCGGTCTTTGCAGCATTGTCATAGCCGATATAGGGATTTAAACAGGTAACCAGCATCAGGGAGCGGTGCAGGTTTTCCTTCATTTTTTCGCGGTTTGCTTTGATTCCAGATACGCAGTTCTGATTAAAAGAGCGCATGGCGTCGGAGAGCAGACGGACAGACTGGAGAAAATTGTAAATGCATACCGGCATATACACGTTCAGTTCGAAGTTTCCCTGGGAAGCGGCCATACCAACTGCCACGTCGTTGGCAATAACCTGGACTGCGGCCATGGTAACTGCTTCGCACTGGGTAGGGTTGACTTTTCCAGGCATAATGGAACTTCCAGGTTCATTTTCTGGTATGGTAATTTCTCCAAGGCCGCATCTGGGGCCGCTGGCCAGCCAGCGGACGTCATTGGCGATTTTCATCAGATTGGCGGCCAGAGCCTTTAAAGCGCCGTGAGCGAATACCAGATCATCCTTACTGGTCAGGGCATGAAACTTATTAGGGGCGGTAACAAAGGAAATGCCGGTTAACTGTGAGACAGCCTGGGCAGACGCTTCTGCAAAGCCTTTTGGAGCGTTTAAGCCGGTTCCTACGGCAGTGCCGCCTAAAGCCAGTTCTTTTAAACCTTCCAGGCTGGCAAGAATCATGCGCCGGTTTTGCTCCAGCATTCCGCGCCATCCGCTGATTTCCTGGGAAAAGGCGATGGGGGTCGCATCCTGGAGGTGGGTGCGTCCGGTTTTGACAATGCCCTGGTGTTCCTCTTCTAACTGCTGGAAAACAGAAATCAGGCTGTCTATCTCCGGAACAAGCTGCTCCTGGATTTCCATAACAGCCGCAATATGCATGGCAGTCGGAAAGGTGTCGTTGGAACTCTGGGACATATTGACATGGTCGTTGGGATGAAGCAGTTTTTCCTTCGCCAGTTCATTGCCTCTGTTGGCAATCACTTCATTTACATTCATATTAGACTGGGTTCCGCTGCCGGTCTGCCAGACGGCCAGAGGAAAGTGCTGATCCAGGCTGCCGGAACGGATTTCATCACAGACAGAAGAGATAAGCTCCATCCGGTCAGAGTCCAGTTTTCCAAGCTGGTAATTGGCAATTGCAGCGGCTTTTTTTAAAACAGCGAAAGCGCGGATAACTTCCATTGGTATTTTCTCGGTTCCGATTTTGAAATTTTCAAAACTGCGCTGGGTCTGGGCGCCCCAGTAGGCATCTTCCGGAACCTTTACTTCGCCCATGGAATCAGATTCGATGCGGTATTCCATATAAGTTCCTCCTAAGTAAAATCTGATGTTATAATAAAGGAAAAAATATGGAAAGTAAATATATTTTTCACTTGACAGAAAAACTTTGTGTGGATATAATAATTAGGCGTGCATCAGAACGCGAATTTTTGGTGTGCGAAAAAGCTGACTTACAGCAACCACAGTCAATATCACAGGAGGTGAAAAGAATGCCAACATTTAACCAGTTAGTAAGAAAGGGAAGACAGAGCAGCGCAAAGAAGTCCACAGCTCCGGCACTTCAGAAGGGATACAACTCCTTACAGAAGAAGGCTACCAACGTTTCTGCACCGCAGAAGAGAGGTGTGTGCACCGCTGTTAAGACTGCAACCCCTAAGAAGCCGAACTCTGCATTAAGAAAGATCGCCAGAGTACGTCTTTCCAACGGCATCGAGGTAACAAGCTATATCCCAGGTGAGGGACACAACTTACAGGAGCATAGCGTTGTTCTGATTCGTGGAGGCCGTGTTAAGGACCTTCCAGGTACCAGATACCACATCATCAGAGGTACCCTGGATACCGCAGGCGTAGCCAACAGAAAACAGGCTCGTTCCAAATACGGTGCAAAGAGACCAAAAGATAAAAAGTAATTAATTAGCCGCAGTATTTGATTTGTAGGATAATGCCGGATGATGATATTGAACCTGTAGGTTGCAGGAGATAGAGATTACCTGCTGCGACGGTTCGCAGCAGACCGCGCATGAACGTGCCCACTGTAGCGGCCCCAGGCTGCACGAAGTGTACGAGTACCGAAGATCTAATGAAACGCTGCCGTCCTTAAGTAGGTCATGGCAGCAGTATTAAGGAGGGAAGTAACGTGCCACGTAAAGGACATACTCAGAAAAGAGACGTACTGGCAGACCCGATTTACAACAATAAGGTTGTAACCAAGCTGATCAACAACATCATGCTGGATGGTAAGAAGGGTGTTGCACAGAAGATCGTATACGGCGCATTTGAACGTGTTGCAGAAAAGACCGGAAAAGACGCTGTAGAAGTATTTGAAGAAGCAATGAACAACATTATGCCTGTTCTGGAAGTAAAGGCAAAACGTATCGGCGGCGCTACCTATCAGGTGCCGATCGAAGTTAAGCCAGAGAGAAGACAGGCGCTGGCACTTCGCTGGATTACTATGTTCTCCCGTAAGAGAGGCGAGAAGACCCAGGAAGAAAGACTGGCAAATGAGATTATGGATGCAGCTAACAACACTGGCGCATCTGTAAAGAGAAAAGAAGATATGCACAAGATGGCAGAGGCAAACAAGGCATTTGCCCACTATCGTTTCTAATCATCACAGGAGGAAAAAACCTTGGCTGGAAGAGAATATCCTTTGGAGAGAACCAGAAATATCGGTATTATGGCTCATATTGATGCAGGTAAGACTACATTAACCGAGCGTATCCTGTATTATACTGGTGTAAACTACAAGATTGGTAACACTCACGAAGGCAACGCAACCATGGACTGGATGGAGCAGGAGCAGGAGAGAGGTATTACCATTACTTCTGCAGCTACTACCTGTCACTGGACTCTGGAAGAGAACTGCAAGCCGAAGCCAGGTGCTCTGGAGCATCGTATCAACATCATCGATACCCCAGGACACGTTGACTTTACGGTAGAGGTTGAGCGTTCCCTGCGTGTACTGGACGGCGCTGTCGGCGTCTTCTGTGCAAAGGGTGGTGTAGAGCCTCAGTCTGAGAACGTATGGCGTCAGGCTGATACCTACAATGTACCTAGAATGGCATTCATCAACAAGATGGATATCCTGGGTGCAGATTTCTACGGAGCAGTAGAGCAGATTCGTACCAGATTAGGTAAGAACGCTATCTGCTTACAGCTTCCTATCGGCAAGGAAGATGAATTCAAGGGAATCATCGACTTGTTCGAAATGAAAGCCTACATCTACAATGATGATAAGGGCGATGACATTACCATTACTGATATTCCTGAAGATATGCAGGATGATGCAGAGTTATACCGCAGCGAGCTGATTGAGAAAATCTGCGAGCTGGATGACGATTTAATGATGATGTACCTGGAAGGGGAAGAACCTTCTGTAGAGCAGTTAAAGAAAGCTTTAAGAAAAGCTACCTGCGAATGTGCTGCAATTCCTGTTTGCTGTGGTTCTGCTTACAGAAACAGAGGCGTACAGAAGCTTCTGGACGCTGTTATTGAATATATGCCGGCTCCAACCGACATCCCAGCAATTAAGGGTGTTGACTTAGACGGCAACGAGATTGAGAGACTGTCTTCTGATGAAGAGCCATTCTCCGCTCTGGTATTCAAGATTATGACTGACCCATTTGTTGGTAAGCTGGCTTACTTCCGCGTTTATTCCGGAAGTCTGAACTCCGGTTCTTACGTGCTCAATGCAACCAAGGGCAAGAAAGAGCGTGTTGGACGTATCCTTCAGATGCATGCCAACAAGAGACATGAATTAGACAAGGTATATTCCGGCGATATTGCAGCTGCTATCGGCTTTAAGTTCAGCAGCACCGGCGATACGATCTGTGACGATCAGCATCCGGTAATTCTGGAATCCATGGAATTCCCAGAGCCAGTTATCGATATCGCTATCGAGCCTAAGACCAAGGCTGGTCAGCAGAAGATGGGCGAAGCTTTAGCAAAGCTTGCTGAAGAGGATCCAACCTTCCGCGCAAAGACCGACCAAGAGACTGGCCAGACCATTATCTCCGGTATGGGCGAGCTGCATCTGGAAATCATCGTAGACCGTCTGCTGCGTGAGTTCAACGTTGAAGCAAACGTTGGCGCTCCTCAGGTAGCATACAAAGAGACCTTTACCAAGGCGGTTGACCAGGAATACAAGTACGCTAAGCAGTCTGGCGGACGTGGTCAGTACGGACATTGTAAGGTTAAGTTCGAGCCTATGGATGTAAACGCTGAAGAAACCTTTAAGTTTGAATCTACCGTTGTCGGCGGTGCAATTCCGAAGGAATACATCCCAGCAGTTGGCGCAGGTATCGAAGAAGCAACTAAGAGCGGTATCTTAGGCGGTTTCCCTGTACTGGGTGTACACGCTAATGTATACGACGGTTCTTACCATGAAGTCGACTCTTCTGAAATGGCATTCCACATTGCAGGTTCTATGGCATTTAAGGAAGCTATGAAGAAGGCAAATCCGGTTCTGTTAGAGCCGATTATGAAGGTTGAAGTAACCATGCCTGAGGAATATATGGGCGACGTTATCGGCGATATCAACTCCCGTCGTGGCCGTATCGAGGGTATGGAAGACGTAGGCGGCGGCAAGCTGATTAAGGCATACGTTCCGCTGTCCGAAATGTTCGGTTACTCTACCGACTTACGTTCCAGAACACAGGGACGTGGTAACTACTCCATGTTCTTCGAAAAGTACGAGCAGGTACCGAAGAGCGTTCAGGAGAAGATCCTTTCTGAGAAGAACGGCAAATAAATAGGCTTGAAAATTTACCAGAAATAGAATATAATGGTGTCAGCCTATGTTTATAAAACCAATAGAGCCCTAAGGGCACAAATTAAGGAGGACGTTATAAAATGGCAAAAGCTAAGTTTGAAAGAAGCAAACCACATTGTAACATTGGTACCATCGGCCACGTTGACCATGGTAAAACCACTTTAACCGCTGCTATTACCAAGACTTTACACGAGAGATTAGGTACTGGCGAGGCTGTTGCATTTGAGAACATTGATAAAGCTCCAGAAGAGAGAGAGCGTGGAATTACCATCTCTACTTCTCACGTTGAGTACGAGACCAACAAGAGACACTACGCACACGTTGACTGCCCAGGCCATGCTGACTATGTAAAGAACATGATCACTGGTGCTGCTCAGATGGACGGCGCTATCTTAGTAGTAGCTGCTACCGATGGTGTTATGGCTCAGACCAGAGAGCACATCCTGCTTTCCCGTCAGGTAGGCGTACCTTACATCGTAGTATTCATGAACAAGTGCGATATGGTTGACGATCCAGAGCTGCTTGAATTAGTAGAGATGGAAATCCGTGAACTGTTAAATGAGTACGAGTTCCCAGGCGATGACACTCCTGTAATCCAGGGTTCCGCTCTGAAGGCTCTGGAAGATCCTTCTTCTGAGTGGGGCGACAAGATTCTGGAACTGATGGATGCTGTTGACGAGTATATTCCAGACCCAGTTCGTGATACTGATAAGCCATTCCTGATGCCTGTAGAGGACGTATTCTCCATTACCGGTCGTGGTACTGTTGCAACTGGTAGAGTAGAGCGTGGTACTCTGCACGTATCTGACGAAGTTGAAATCGTTGGTATCCGCGAAGAGACCCGTAAGGTTGTTGTAACTGGTATCGAGATGTTCCGTAAGCTGTTAGACGAAGCTCAGGCTGGTGATAACATCGGTGCTCTGCTTCGTGGTGTTCAGAGAAACGAGATCGAGCGTGGACAGTGTCTGGTTAAGCCAGGTTCTGTAAAGTGCCATCATAAGTTTACCGCTCAGGTATACGTTCTGACCAAGGACGAGGGTGGCCGTCATACTCCTTTCTTCAACAACTATCGTCCACAGTTCTACTTCAGAACAACTGACGTTACTGGCGTTTGCGAGTTACCAGAAGGCACCGAGATGTGTATGCCTGGCGACAACGTAGAGATGACCGTTGAACTGATCCATCCAGTAGCTATGGAGCAGGGTCTTCGTTTCGCTATCCGTGAGGGTGGTAGAACCGTTGGTTCTGGTAGAGTAGTTTCTATCATCGAATAATTATAATCTGAATATAGATTCGTTGTCATAAGACAACATTGTGTCCAAGCGTAAGATGGCCCGCAAAACTTCGGTTTTGCGGGCTTTTCTGGCTCATTGTCAAGAGTTGGGGTAAATGTATTGGCTCATTGTCAAGAGTTGGGGTAAATGTATTTTGAGGCACAGGAATGATGTTTCTGTGCCTCTTTACG
>UQMJ01000020.1 GCA_900542035.1 uncultured Clostridium sp. | reverse complement strand
GTGGAGCACCACCTTGCCAAGGTGGGGGCCGCGGGTTCGAATCCCGTCTCGCGCTCTTTTTTATTCCAGCCGGAAGCCTTATTCTACAAGGGTTTCCGGCTGTTTTTGTGTTTTAAAAACTTGTAGACAGGGATAGAATGATGATATAATAAACGAGAAATGCAAAAATTGATTTGACATCCTTTAAAGGAGTATACGATACAATGGAATTGATATGGGAAAAATGCAGGATTGACGGAACAGAAGGCGTCCGGATCCTGCGGGTTTTAGGAGAGGATGGACAGGTTGAGATACCAGAACAGGTCTGGACAGACGAGGAACACACAGAACGTCTTCCGGTGCTGGAGCTGGCAGACTATGCGTTTTCGGCCATGATGAGAAAGGAACCCAGGCCAGGTCAGAAGCAGGAAGGGATGCCGGCGATCTGCGGAGACAAAGCGGAGTCGGTATCCCTGCCTAAAACCCTGGTACGGATTGGGAAATATGGGTTTTATAACTGTGAGAAGTTAAGAAAACTGACGTTCTGGTCTTCCATAAGAGATTTAGGGGCTGGACTTTTTACAGGCTGCAGAGGTGTGGAAGAGCTGGATGTATGGATGGAAGAAGAAAAGAAATCCTGTCTTCCGGAAGTCCTTGCAGAACTCAGCCAGACGCTCCGGCTGACCATTCGGGATCAAACAGGCGCGGTTACCGCAAAGCTTCTGATACCGGAATTTTTTGAGGAATCTGTGGAAAATACCCCTGCCAGAATTCTGGTATTGGAGACCCATGGGTGCGGACATCGGTACCGGTACTGTTTCAGGCAGACTCAGATGCAGATGCCGGAATACGATGCCCTGTTCCCCTATGTGTGCGTAGAGGAACAGCCGGAAACTGCTGCACAACTTGCCTGGTACAGGCTTTGGTATCCGTCCGGCCTAAGTGAATCGTCAAAAAAACAGTATAAAACCTATTTAAAAGAACATCCGGAATCTGCTATGAAAGCCTTTTTGCAGGTTCAGGATATGAAGCTTCTTAGCCAGGTTGCAGAAGATGACATCATAGATGGACAAACGATTACGGCTATGACAGAGGCAGCCTCTAAACTAGGCCAGACAGAAGCAGTTACAGTGCTGATGAATGTGCGCCAGGAAAAATTTTATAAACACCAAGAGCAGGCGGAAGCAGAACATCTGCCTGGAAATAAGAAACGGAAGTTTGAATTATAAGAGCATAAAGGAGAGTGACCATGAAGGAAGTGGTTTTATATTACAATCCAGGCAATGCGCCAAAGCCGGCGCTGATGAAAAGCGTGCTGGTCCGGATGGGAATCCGGATTAAAAATGTGACAAATGAACAGACAGGAGAAACCATAGGAAGTCTTTTGGGAATGGAGCAGCAGGGAAATCCGGATGAAGCAGGAGAAAAAACAGATGGAGCCATAGAAGAACAAATGCTGGTTCTCCATCAGTTTACGGAAAGACGCCTGGATCAGCTTTTGTTCCAGCTCAGAAAGGCCGGTGTTCCAAAGATTGAGTTAAAGGCAATCGTTACGGAGCAGAACAGCCGGTGGACCTTGTACCAGCTATATGAGGAGCTGAGAAAAGAGCGGGAGGCATTTGCAGACGAAACATGATAGATCCGACGAGAGAACGGCAGCTTACAGAATTAAATCTGGCAGAACTGTGTACGGAAATTCTGGCCAGATCCCGCAATGAGCTGTACCTGAATATGCGGTTTCTGGATTTGTCCCTCAGCAGTCTGGGGTTTGAAGCAGATTGGGGGCTTTCCGGATACGGCATTGCTACGGATGGATTCCTGATTTATTACCAGCCGGAATATCTGACTGGTTTATTTAGGAAGGGAAGAATACTGGTCAATCGGGTATACCTGCACATGGTGCTTCATTGCCTGTTTGGCCATCTGGACAACCGGATGCTTTCAAAAGCCGGTCAGGAAGGCAGGGAGACGTTATGGAATCTGTCCTGCGACGTAGCTATGGAGTCCATTATCGACAATTTGTATCAAAAATGCGTTTACGTCCACCCGTCTCCGGTTCGGCGGGAATTTTACCTGAGATTAAAAAACAGAGGACTGACAGTGCTTACAGCAGAAGGAATTTACCGCGCCCTGCTCGAGATGAACCTGTCGGAGCGGGAGATAAACCGGCTGGCAGCAGAATTTACAGCAGATAATCACAGCTTGTGGAAGCGGGAGCAGCCGCCAAAGGCTGCGGCATCCAGGCAGAACCGCTGGAAAGATAATCGGGAAAAGCTGCAGACTGCTATAGAAACGGGTTCTAAGGATGCTTCTGAGGACAATCAGAGTCTTCTGGAACAGGTTCAGGCAGAGAACAGGGAGCGATATGATTATAAACAGTTTTTACGCCGTTTTTCCGTTCTGAAAGAGGAAATGCAGGTGGATGCAGATTCTTTTGACTACGGATTTTATACCTATGGACTGAGCCTTTACGGCAATATGCCGCTGTTAGAGCCGCTGGAAACGAAAGAAATCCGGCGGATTGAGGATTTTGTCATTGCCATTGACACATCCATGTCCTGCTCTGGGGATCTGGTCCGCCGGTTTTTAGAGGAAACGTATACCATTCTGGCAGAGTCAGAGACGTATTTCCGGAAAATTAATGTCCACATCATCCAGTGTGATGATAAAATCCAGTCTGACGCGGTAATTGCCAGTCAGGAAGAAATGAAAGACTATATGGAGCATTTTACCATACAAGGACATGGAGGAACCGATTTCCGGCCGGTTTTCGAGTACATCCAGGCGCTTACTGCAGCCGGACAGTTTCACAAGCTGAGAGGACTGATTTATTTTACAGACGGAAAAGGCATTTACCCTATAGAAAGCCCCTATTATGACACGGCATTTGTTTTTATAGAGGAACATTACAGCGATATTTCAGTTCCGGCCTGGGCTATGAAGCTGATTTTGTCGCCGGAAGAGTTAATTGCAGAAGATCCAGGAGGAACGACCCATGAATATCAAACGGGCAAAACAGGAAATTAAAGACACCATAGAGGCCTATCTGATGAAAGACGAGATGGGAGAATATGCCATTCCGTCTATCAGACAGAGACCGATTTTACTTATCGGGCCGCCAGGAGTTGGAAAAACCCAGATTATGGAGCAGGCGGCAAGGGAATGCGGGATTGGACTGGTATCTTATACCATTACCCACCATACGAGACAGAGCGCAGTGGGACTGCCGTTTATTGAAAAAAGGCAGTTTGGCGGCAAAGAGTATACGGTAACGGAATACACCATGAGTGAAATAGTAGCTTCTGTTTACAACAAAATGGAGGAAACAGGGCTTTCAGAAGGAATTTTATTTATAGATGAGATTAACTGCGTGTCTGAGACACTGGCTCCGGCCATGCTTCAGTTTCTGCAGTGCAAAACTTTTGGCAGTCATAAAATACCGGACGGCTGGGTAATTGCAGCAGCCGGCAATCCGCCGGAATACAACAAATCCGTACGGGAATTTGACGTGGTAACCCTGGACCGGATTAAGAAAATTTATGTAGAACCGGACTATGAAGCCTGGAAGGAATATGCGTCCAGGGAGATGATTCATCCAGCTATCCAGTCCTATTTAAGCATTAAACACCAGAATCTGTGCCAGATAGAGACAACGGTAGATGGGAAATTATTTGCAACTCCAAGAGGCTGGGAGGATCTGTCAGAGCTGATTGGGGTTTATGAAAAATTAGAAAAAAATGTGGATCGGGAAGTCATCGGCCAGTATCTGCAGTATCCTAAAATTGCAAAGGATTTTGCCAATTATCTGGAACTGTATAACCGGTACCGCAGCCAGTACCAGGTAGAAGAAATCTTAAATGGCGTAATACGGGAAAATGTGTGCAGTCAGGCGGCAAAGGCATCCTTTGACGAACGGTTCAGTCTGGTGGGACTGCTGCTTTCCAGACTTTCCAGTCAGTTTGCTGAATGCCGGAAACAGTCAGACGAGATGGAACTTCTGATGAAACAGCTTCGCAGATTTCCGGAGATTGGCGACCTGGATCGGATTGCAGCAGATTTTGATACCGAATACAAGAATAAAAAGAAAGCAGAGCTTTTAAATGCGAGACAGGATCGGAGTTACCGTCAGGCAGTATCTGTGCTGGAAAGCTGGAACCAGGAGCAAAAGGCGGCAGGAATACAGGATAAGGAAGAGGTCTGGCAGCAGCTTCGTGCCTGGTTTGGAGAAAAAAGCGATGGTTATGAAGCACTGGTACAAAAAAGCGGCGGAATGCTGGAGCACGCATTTGATTTTATGGAAGCTGCATTTGGGGACAGCCAGGAAATGGTAATGTTTGTAACCGAGCTGAATTCCAGATATTATAGCGTTTCATTCCTGCAGGAGTACCAGTGTGACCGGTATTATGAATACAATAAACGACTGCTGTTTGATGACAGGGAAGCAGAAATCTTAAAGCAATTAGACGCAGCCGGTGTATAAAAATGGTTCTTTGGCACATATTATCCATAGAATCACCAGAAATGGAGGGAATCATATGGGTAATAAAGCATTGGATTATACGGCGCTGACCATCAGCATCATAGGAGCAGTCAACTGGGGACTTATCGGATTTTTTGATTTTAATCTGGTATCCTTTCTGTTTGGAAGTATGAGCTGGCTGTCCAGAATTATTTATGCTCTGGTCGGCCTGTGCGGCTTGTATCTGCTCAGCTTTTATTCACGTTCAGGCAGCCAGATGTAGGATTTTATGAATGGATAAATCCGTCCGGTTATGATATGATGAAAACCGAAACAGGACAGGTTTGATGTACGGAGGAACGTATGACGGGAAACAAGATAAAAGCAGTGATTTTTGACATGGACGGAGTATTGATTGACAGCGAAATGCTGTATTTAGAGGATCTGCTGAAGTTTGTCCAGACAAAGAATCCAGAAGTTACAAAAGAAGATTTATTTGGCGTGGTAGGCAGTACCGCAAAAGATACCTGGACAATCGTCCAGAATGCGGCGGCAAACGGGCAGGACTGGGAAAGCCTCAGGGAAGAGTATCGGGAAAAGCGAACCATTTATGAAACCATAGACTACCGCAGCATATTCCGGAAAGAAGCGAACGATTTGATTGCGTATTTAAAGGAAAACGGATACAGACTGGCAGTGGCGTCTGCAACCAAGCTGCCTCTGGTAATTCGGGTGCTGACGGAAAACGGGATCGTGGACTGCTTTGACCAGGTTGTCAGCGGCAATATGTTTGAAAGAGGCAAACCGGATCCGGAGATTTACTTTTACACAGCAGAAAAACTGGGAGTAAAGCCGGAAGAATGTCTGGTTATCGAGGATTCTACAATCGGGATTACCGCAGCCAGCAGGGCCGGAATGAAGATTGCGGCAGTAATCGACGATCGGTTCGGCTTTGACCGTTCTTTGGCAGATTTTGAGATTGAAAATCTTGGCGAGGTGCTGGAATGTCTGAAGAAATTGGAAGAGAGCCAATAGGGAAAAAGAAAGAAACAGAAGAAACCGAAAAAGGCGAGTGGGAACGGGAAGTGCTGGAAGCTGCCATGGAAGCCGGCCATATCCTTCTGGAAAACGGCGCGGAAATCTTTCGGGTGGAAGAAACCATAGACCGGATCTGCCGCCATTACGGAGTGGATTTTGCAGACGCCTTTGTTCTAAGCAACGGGATCCTGATGACCGCCGGAAATGTGAGGGAACAGTATTTTGCAAAAGTCCAGCACATTCCGGTAAGCAGCGCCCATTTAAACAGAGTGGCTGCAGTCAATCAGCTTTCCAGGGAAATTGAAGCAGGGAACTACACCATCGGACAAGTGCGGCAGGCGTTAAAGGAGATTCAGCAGATGCCTGGAAAAAGCAAAACCATGCAGATTCTGGCTTCTGGAATCGGCAGCGGCTGTTTCTGCTATCTGTTCGGAGGAAATCTGACAGACAGTGGGGCGGCCTTTCTGTCAGGACTGCTGTTGTATGTATTTGTTTTATACATAAGTGTTCCGAAATTGTCTAAGATTGTAGGGAACATTGCAGGCGGGGCTTTGGTAACCTGCCTGTGCATGGTCATGTACCATCTCCATATGGGGGAACATCTAAACTATATGATTATTGGTTCCATTATTCCCCTGGTTCCTGGCGTTCCCTTTACCAATGCCATCCGCGACATTGCAGATGGAGATTACATTTCCGGCTCTGTGCGGATGCTGGACGCGCTGCTGGTGTTTTTCTGCATTGCGCTGGGGGTAGGACTCATGTTTACGGTATATAACCGGCTGACAGGAGGTGCAATTTTGTGATTAGCCAGATTGCTGCTGCGGCAGTAGGAACCATCGCATTTTCCCTGTTATTTTCGGTTCCCAGAAGTTATTACCCGTACTGCGGGCTGATTGGAGGCGTAGGATGGCTGATTTACTGCAGTCTGGAAGGAGCGCTGTCTGCGGCGGAAGCAACATTTTTTGCGACCGTAGGAGTCATTCTCCTTTCCCGCTTCTTTGCCGTATGGGAACGGTGTCCGGTAACGCTCTTTCTGATTCCTGGGATTTTCCCTCTGGTTCCAGGCGCAGGCGTTTACTGGACGTCTTACTACATTGTGACAGGACAACTGGATCAGGCGCTGGTAACCGGATTTCAGGCTCTTAAAATGGCAGTGGCCATTGTGCTGGGAATTGTATTTATTTTCGAACTTCCCCAGGGATTTTTCAGGAAAATTGCAAATCCTTTTATGAATAAAAAGAAACAGGAGGAAACAAGATGATTGTAATTAAAGGCGGAAGAATTGTTGATCCAGGCAGAAACATCGATGCAGAAGGCGACGTCTGGCTGGATGGAGATAAGATTAAAAAGGTTGTGTTGGGAGGAGAACATGGGGAGTTGACAGAAGGCGCCCAGGTAATTGACGCAGCAGGAAAGGTCGTTGCGCCAGGACTTGTAGACGTCCACGTTCATTTTCGGGATCCTGGATTTACATATAAAGAAGATATTCACACAGGGGCAGGGGCAGCGGCAAAGGGCGGATTTACAACCGTTGTTTTAATGGCAAATACAAAGCCGGTTGTGGACAATGCAGAGACGCTGAACTATGTGCTGGAGGAAGGAAAAAAGACCGGAATCAACGTTTTGAGCACAGCGGCGGTATCGGTCGGATTGAAAGGACAGGAACTGACGGATATGGAAGCCTTAAAGGCAGCCGGAGCTGCCGGTTTTACAGATGACGGCATTCCGCTGAGAGATGGGGCGCTGGTTCGGGCTGCAATGGAAAAAGCGGCGGCTCTTAATATGCCGTTAAGCTTCCACGAAGAAGATCCGGCATATATTAAGCAGAATGGAATCAATCATGGCGAAGTATCAGAAAAGCTGGGAATCTACGGTTCTCCGGCCCTGGCAGAGGACGCTATGGTGGCAAGAGACTGCATGATTGCCAAAGATACCGGAGCGGCTATTGACGTCCAGCATATCAGTTCCGCCAATTCCGTTGCCATGGTTCGTCTGGCAAAAGCGCTGGGAGCCAATGTCTGGGCAGAGGTAACGCCTCATCATTTTACGCTGACAGAAGAAGCCGTATTCGAGCATGGAACGCTGGCAAAGATGAATCCGCCTCTGAGGACAAAGGCTGATCGGGACGCTTTAATTGAAGGGCTGAAAGACGGAACCATTGACATAATTGCAACGGATCATGCACCTCACAGCGCAGAAGAAAAAGCCCGTCCTCTGACAGAAGCCCCCAGCGGCATTACCGGACTGGAGACTTCCCTGGCTCTTGGCATTACCAGCCTGGTAAAAAAAGGCCATCTTACCATGGTTCAGCTGATGGAAAAAATGAGTCTGAATCCAGCCCGCCTGTACCATTTGGACTGCGGCCGCCTGGAAGAGGGAAGACCAGCGGATCTGGTAATCTTTGATCCGGAAAAGGCCTGGACAGTAAAAGCAGAAGAATTTGCGTCAAAGTCGGCAAACAGTCCGTTTATTGGAGAAGAACTGACTGGAAAAGTAACATATACTATTTGTAAAGGCAAAGTGATTTATGAAGACTTATCGTAACATTTTATTAGATGTAGATGGAACCCTGCTGGATTTTGGAGCGTCCGAACGCCAGGGAATTCGTCAGGTTCTAACGTTTTACGGGTTCCAGCCAAAGGAAGAATATCTGGCCCGATATAAAGAAATTAACAAAGAAGCCTGGGCAGCTTTTGAGCGGGGCGAGGTAACCAAAGAAAAGCTGGTTAACCAGCGTTTTGAGGTATTTTTTGGACAGCTTGGAAAGACAGTAAATGGAGAAGAAGCAGAGGGACTGTACCGGACGTGTCTGGACAGTTCAGCCATTTTGATTGACGGGGCAGTCGATTTGTGCAGATATTTAAAAGAAAAAGGATATGGCCTTTACGTTGTCACAAATGGAACTTCGACAACGCAGTATAAACGCCTTGCTTTGTCAGGGCTGGATTCCTTTATGGACGGGATTTTTGTTTCAGAGGATGCAGGAAGCCAGAAACCCCAGAAAGAGTATTTTGATTACTGTTTTAAACGGATTCCAGATGCAGATCCGGAAACCATGATTTTACTGGGAGATTCCCTGACATCAGACATACGGGGCGGAATCACTGCGGGAGTAGACACCTGCTGGTATAATCCGGATAGAGCGGCTGGAAGAGAGGACATTCAGCCGGTTTACGAAATTGAAAATCTGGGGCAGTTCCGGATGATTGTATAGAATTTTGCAGCAGTCCAGATCAAAATGGGCAGCTGCAAAATTTTTTTAAAAAGTTCTTTACAACCAACACTTTAGTATGCTACTATAGTAGCACGTCAATGAAACGACTGGACAGTGAGGAGGAACGAATTATGAAAAGAAGAATGATCGGTGTGATGACGGCGGCAGCCATGGGACTTTCTCTGGCAGGATGCGGAGCAAACGCGGCCCCAGCGATTGAGACTTCGACGGCTGCACAAGAAGCAGCTCCGACAACTGAGAAAGCAGCAGAACCGGAAGAAGCCGAAACTGCAGCGGAAACAGAAAAAGAGAACGAAGCCGCAGAAGAATCAGCTCCGGACGCAGGCGGCACACTGGTGGTTGGATTTGATCAGGATTTTCCTCCTATGGGATTTTTAGGGGATGACGGGGAGTATACGGGGTTTGATTTGGAGCTGGCCCAGGAAGTGGCAAAGCGTCTGGGTCTTACCTATCAGCCTCAGCCCATTGCCTGGGATGCCAAGGACATGGAATTAGAGACAGGAAATATTGACTGTATCTGGAACGGATTTACCATGAACGGCAGAGAAGACAACTACACCTGGTCTGAGCCTTATATGGATAATCAGCAGATTTTCGTCGTTGCACCGGATTCGGGAATCAAGACGCTGGTCGATCTGGCAGGAAAGGTCGTAGAAGTCCAGGTAGATTCTTCTGCACAGGCAGCGCTGGATGACGCCCCAGAGCTTGCAGACACCTTCGAAGAAATCGTCGTAACTCCGGATTACAATACCGCGTTTATGGATCTGGAGCAGGGTGCAGTTGATGCGATTGCCATGGACGTAACGGTAGCAGGATATATGATTCAGGAAAGACAGTCGGACTTTGTGATGCTGGATGAATCTATCTCTTCTGAAGTATATGCCATCGGATTTAAGAAAGGCAACACGGAACTTCGGGATCAGGTTCAGGGCGCATTGGAAGAAATGGCTGCAGACGGCACATTGACGGCGATTTCTGAAAAATGGTTCGGAAAGGACGTCACTACAATCAGTAAATAATAGGAGCAGAATTATGAGCATCAGTCAGATGATTGAACAGTTAGCCGGAGGAATGGGAGTCAGTATCCAGATTTTTGTGGTAACCCTGGTGTTTTCTTTGCCATTGGGACTGATTGTTTCCTTCGGAAGAATGTCAAAAAACCCGATTGTCCGGAATCTGACAAAGGGGTACATATCGATTATGAGAGGCACGCCCTTGATGCTTCAGCTTATGGTGGTTTACTTTGGCCCATTTTACCTGTTTGGAATCCAGATGGGCAGAGGTTACCGGCTGTGGGCAGTATTTATCGGATTTGTGATTAATTATGCCGCTTATTTTGCAGAGATTTACCGGAGCGGAATCCAGTCCATGCCGTCAGGCCAGTATGAGGCAGCAAAGATTTTAGGATACAGCCGCAGCCAGACTTTTTTTAAGATTATTCTGCCCCAGGTAATCAAACGGATTTTACCATCGGTTACCAATGAAGTCATCACTCTAGTAAAAGATACGTCGCTGGCCTTTACCTTAAGCGTTATGGAGATGTTCAGTGTGGCAAAGGCGCTGGCTGCAAAAGGGACGATGATGCCGTTTGTGGCAGCCGGAATTTTTTATTACTTATTTAATCTGCTTGTGGCAGTGGTTATGGAACGCGTAGAAAAGAAGCTGGATTACTATGCTTAGGGAGGGGAACATGAGTATTTTAACCATAAATCACATCGAAAAGTCTTTTGGAGATGTGCCGGTATTAAAAGATATTTCCCTGGCAGTAGAAGATGGCGAGATTGTGTCCATTATCGGCCCGTCTGGTTCAGGAAAATCCACTCTGCTTCGGTGCGCGACTATGCTGGAAACCATGGACAGGGGCGAGATTTTATATCGGCAGACCAGGGCAGTCTGGTCAGATGAAAAAGGGAATATCCAGTATGCGCCGAAGAAGGAGCTGAAAGAGATCCAAAGCCTGTATGGTCTGGTATTTCAGAATTTTAATCTGTTTCCACATTATTCTGTAATGAAAAATATCACAGACGCGCCGATCCATGTCCAGAAGAGAGACAAGAAGGAAGTGGAGTCCGAAGCAAGGGAACTGCTCCGGAAAATGGGGCTGGAAGATAAGGCAGACGCCTATCCATGCCAGCTTTCAGGAGGACAATGCCAGCGGGTTGCCATTGCCAGAGCATTGGCGTTAAATCCGCAGATTTTGTTCTTTGATGAGCCTACGTCGGCGCTGGATCCGGAACTTACGGGAGAAGTGTTAAAAGTAATCCGGTCGCTGGCAGATTTAAACATTGCCATGGTAATCGTTACTCACGAGATGGCATTTGCAAGGGATATTTCCGATCGGGTCATTTTTATGGCAGATGGCGTAATAGTTGAAGAGGGAAGTCCGGAAACGGTATTTGCTTCGGATAATGAGCGTACCCAGAACTTCTTGGGAAGATATGGGGAGATGCTGAAATAAGAGAGATGGAAAAAGGGGGCTGCTAACATTCAGCAGCCCCCTTTTATAAAAACAAATTAGCATGAAATGCTTACACCGCAAGGATATTTTGTATCATCGACAATAACAGAGAGTTCATAAGTTCCCTTTAAACCGGCTTTGTTGATGCTGGTTTTCGTAATCCGTTCATCAGATTCAAGGAAGGTGCCGCAGCACATGGCTTTTCTGGAAAGGGCAGAAGTAGAAATATAGTAGCGGTGAACTTCATCGCCTTGTTCAAGAAGCAGCATAACAAGCTGCCCCTTTTCAAATTTCGCATGGAAGGTAAATCGATCTTCCTCATCTTCTACACGAGCTTCAAATTTGTCAGGAATCAGACTTTCAGAGAGGGATGCCGGAACTTCGGTATCAAATTCGGCAGTTACGCCCATGTGTCCAAGAAGAGAACCGTCTCCCAGATCCAGATTTCCATTTTCGGAATAGAGTGTCATTTTTTCCGCGCGATAGTAATTGCCTTTGGTATGCAGTTCCAGCATGATTTTGTTATCGCAGATTTCCAGAGTCGTTGCTTTGAGCGTACCATCCATGAATTGTTCAAACGCTCCCAGAGATTCGGAAATATCGCCGTCTTTGTTGTAAGCAATTCCTCCGGAATGCACCATGTAGTGACCTTCATTATAGAACTCTACATTGCAGATATAAGGAGAGAAGAACTCAGCGCCTCTGTCCTTTCCATATTCCCATACCTGCTCAATGGTCATATCCTTGGTGTTGATACGGTAGCGGACAGCGCGGGAATAGTTATTTTTAGCCATAAGGTAATTTTCTTTTACCTTAGATCCCCAATGATGGTTATCAAAGCACATAACATCCCCATTTGGAGTAATCAGACAGGCGTGCTGCTCATACTGCCATCCGAAATTGTTGCCGATTGGTTTGAAGAAATACTGATCTACCCATTCTTTTGGCCATCCTTCAGGGTCACCAAGAATCCAGTTTAATTTTCCAGTCTCAAAATCAATATTTACAATGGAATCCATATGCCGTCCTGAGAAGGTAAGAGAGTGCGTGTTTTCATCATACCAGACGGCGTTGTTATGGAACCAGTCTCTTTCAGACCAGCTTCCGCTCTTTCCCAGCCCTGGTTTCAGGAAAGACTTGTAATCCCAGGTTTTTATGATTTCCCCAGTTTCCCTGTCTAAGAGGACGCACATATCTTCTACGGTAGGAGAGGTAAGATCTTCAGTCAGGCATAGGAGATTGCCGTCAGGCATTTCAAATGCATCATGATGAGAGCCGCCTGGAACCCTGTATTCATGGTAGATCTTGCCGCAGGGACTGGTCTCATACATACCGGACATATAATAGGGCATACTTACCAGACGATCGGTACCCATCAGTACATGACCATTTTTCAGCCGTTTCATGTCAAATACACATTTAATATTCAGGCACCAGCGAATATCACCTGCATAGTCATATGCTGTAGCCAGTTCAGAACCGGCAGGAGAGAGAAAAATACAGCTGTCTTGTAAGTACTCTGGTGTAGTATTCATAGATTCTAATGGAGTTCCTCCCTCAAACAGATCGGGAACAGCAATTTCTACGACATGGGAAGTGCCGCGGTATGCCCGCAGTTCTACTTTGTTCGTATAGTTGGAATAGAGGCCTACAATTGGGAGAACGTGCTCTCTTGCTTTGGGAAATGTGTGGGTAATGGATGCCTGTTTTGTTTTGCCGTAAACCGTAACTGTTACAGCAGTCTCTTCTTCTGTATAGAAAGAAATCACAGCAGAAAGAGGATTGATGAGATAAAGGTTGTAGGATACCAGTGGATTTTCAATGGTATAATTACCGGAACGAAGCTTCTGCAGCATGGCATTTTCAGCCGCAGCCTGCTTTTTTATCAGATGTTCTTGAAACGAATAAGATGCACCTGCCATAATATGAACTCTCCTTTTCCGGAAAATCCGGACTTATTTTGATAAAAGAATAACACATACTTTGGTACATAAAATTAGTCATGACTACATTTTGAGGGCTTTATAGCCGTTCTCGCAGTCTTTTTTCATCAATAATCAGAATCTGCCCTTGTTCTTTTTTGATAATCCCATCTTTTTTTAATTCACTAGCCAGTTTGGCAACGGTAACTGGATGGATTCCCAGATATTTTGCAATATCTGTATAAGTAAAGCCGCGAGGTACTGCCCGATAGTTATTTTCTATCTGGCTAAAAGTAAGAAGCCATTTGTAAAGCCGCGTGGAAATTTTTGCTTCCTGGGTATCCTGAAATTTCCTGACGAGAGAGGCAAAATTGCGGGTAGTCGTTTCCATAACATAAGACAGAAAAATGGGGTCTGTTTCTAAAAGAGACTGAAAAACAGATTCACTGATACGGTAAAAAATACAATCGGTTTTAGGAGTAATGCCAAAAGGGGTCAGATACGGACTATTATCAGAATTGGATTCGTTCCGGAGTTTCCGGTAATACCGCATAAGAGCAGGCATAAACCCTAACAGGTGATCAGGCGGAAAATATAAAAAGTCTTTTTCTGTGCCTTCTTCTGTCAAAGAAGTGAGACTTGCAATTCCTTTATCCAGATAATAAACATAGTTATCAGACAGTTTTGGATTGCAGAGAGAAGTCCCCTTGCTGACTGTTACCTTTGCTCCATACTGCATAAAATACGCTTTTACTCCATTTGAAATCATAATGTCTGTCCTCGCAGTTTTATTTTTTTAGAAAATTAGTCGTGACTATATTTTTAACCTTGTTAATATATTATCATAATTTTAAAGGTTCGCAACTAATAAAAATGGGGGTTATTATCATGCAAACGAAAAAAAGAGATTTGAGATACGTGCACCTGGCAATTGGAGTGGCGATTATGCTGCTGTTTCCGATTCTTCCGATTCAACTGCCATGTATTACGCCAATTGGAATGAAGATTTTGGGGATTTTTATTGGAACACTTTATCTGTGGACGACATCCGATCCTACAACATCCAGTATTCTGGCTATTTTTATGGTAGGTATTTCTGGAAGCAGTAATATGAACGCCGTATTGTCAGCGACATTTGGAAACGCGATTCTGGTTCAGGTAATGTTTCTGCTTCTGGTAATTAATACGATGGTAGACAATCGGCTGACGGAATACTGCGGACGATTTTTCCTGACAAGAAAAAGCTGCCTGGGCCACCCATGGATGCTGGTATTCTATATTTTGACAGGCTGCATACTGATGGGCGCATTTATGGGAGGATTTACTCCGATTTTTCTGTTCGGACCTATTTTATATGATATTTTTGATACAGTAGGAATGAAGAAAAATGAAAAATTTCCGACGATCATGCTGATTCTTGTAACGATTGCAACATTGCTGGGCTTTCCGGTTCCACCTTTTATGGGAAACGGTCTCGCGCTACTCAGCAATTATTCCACAGTGACAGGAAATATTATGGGAGTACCTGTCGAGGTGAATAGTGCTGGTTATCTGGCAACTGGTCTGATTCATGCATTTGTCTGTGTCATTATTCTGGTGCTGTTTGCGAAGTTTGTGCTGCGTCCGGATGTCAGCAAATTAAAAAATCTGACAATGGAAGATTTGAATAAAAATCCGCTTCCGCCAATGACCTTACACCAGAAAATGATAGCAATTTCATTTGCATCATTTATTATAGTACTTTTAATTCCTAGTATTGCTCCAAACTGGAGCGTTGCCCGCGTGATTAAGGCAAATACCTATGGTATTGCGATGCTGGTTGTATTTTTGATGTGTACGATCCGGATTTCAGGAAAGCCATTGATGGTATTTCGTGACAGCATGAAGAGCTTTTCCTGGAGTACATATTTCTTAATTGCATCTGCAATTCTTCTGGGAAATACATTAACAGATGAAAGCACAGGCGTCTCTGCTTTTTTAAATACGGTGCTGATGCCGCTGTTTGAAGGAGTTCCAGTCGCAGCATTTGCTATTATTATTATGCTGCTTACTGTAGTGCTTACGAATCTGTGCAATAGCTTTGTTATCGGACTTCTTTTGCAGCCGATTATCGCTACGTTCTGTCTGGCATCTGGAATGGATTCTGCACCCGTAGTGTCTATGATGATTTTATTTGTACTGTCATCGGCTGCTATAACGCCAGCGGCATCTCCGTTTGCGGCAATGCTATTTGGCAATAAAGAATGGCTGCAGCCAAAAGAAATCTATAAATATACATTAATGTTTATTGCAATCGAATTGGCAGTCGTGCTGCTGATTAGTCTTCCAGTGGCGAATGTTCTAATATAAATTTGTTTCAAATGTGAGTATCATCAGTGTACAGGCGTGTTGTCCGTGTACACTGATGCCAGAGTCTGGTTAAGGGGCGCTGCATTTTGCAGCGTCTTTTTTGCCGCCAAATCTTTAGAAATTCTTTCGTTTTTCCTCCCGCCCAGCTTTAGAAATATCAGATATACTAAAAGCACATCAGGAGAAGGGAGGAATTGGAACATGGTTCAGGAAGTGATGAGGTGGACGGCCTGCGGGATTTTCATAATAACGGTATTTATCGTTTCTATGATATTTACAGATACCTGCATTGATATGATTCGGAGAAAGCGGGAAAAAATCCTGCACAGCAAGAGAGAGACGTGCTATACTAACTCCAAGATACCGGATACAAAAACGGAATAACGAGCGAGGAAGGGTAGCAGGAATGGAAGCAAACCGTATTTTATTGGTAGAGGATGATAAAGAGATCCGAGAAGGAGTAGAAATCTTTTTAAAAAGCCAGAATTATATTGTATTTCAGGCGGCAGATGGCATAGAAGGACTGGAGATTATGGAGAGGGAAGAGATCCATCTGGCGATTGTAGACGTGATGATGCCCAGGATGGATGGAATTACCATGGTGGTACGGCTGAGAGAAAAGTGGGATATTCCAGTGATTTTCTTATCTGCCAAATCAGAAGAAGTTGATAAAATTATGGGGCTGAATATGGGCGCTGACGACTATATTACAAAGCCATTTACTCCCATGGAACTGCTTGCAAGAGTTGGTTCCCAGCTTCGCCGTTATAAACGGTTTATGGACAGACTGGAGAAAAAAGAACCGGAAAACTCCAGGATTTACCAGATTGGAGGGCTGGAAGTCAACGAAGAGACGGTAGAAGTCCTTGCAGACGGAAGTCCTGTGCGTCTGACGCCAATGGAATTTAAAATTTTATTACTGTTAATCAAGAATCCTGGACGGGTATTCTCGGCAGAGGAGATTTATGAAAGAGTGTGGAATGAACGGGCAGTAAATACAGATACAGTCATGGTTCATGTCCGGAACATTCGGGAAAAAATCGAGATTAACCCAAAGGAGCCCAAATATTTAAAGGTGGTGTGGGGAGTTGGATACAAAATTGAAAAACAAGCATAGATTAGGCATTTTTTTAACATGGCTGCTGGTCATTGCAGCAGCAACAGGGATGGTCGGCGCATACCCCTATATCTGGGAACAGGCAGAAAACTGGAAGGCCAGATACCTGAGTTACGAGATAGATTCACTCAATAACGAGAGAGTCAATAATGTGGCAGCGATGGTTCAGAACGGCGCATATGGAATGTGGATGGAAGAGGTTCAGAATCATTCGGGGAAAAAACTGCAGCCGTCCCAGGTCTTTGTGCCAGAGCTGGAAGGGTTGTTAGAAAGCCGGACGAAGGCAGAAAGCGCCGCAGAAAATACGGCTTCTGCTTCAGAAAACGAAGAAGCGGACTGGGAAGTATATGAACCAGATACCGCTTACCTGGAAGAAGTCCGAAGATATGTGGACGAGATGGGCGCAGAATGGAACGGGGCATTGCAGACACTGAAAGGGCCGGACAACGTCAGGGTTTTAGATGAAAACGGGCAGGTGCTGTCAAAAGGAGCGTCGGATATTGATTATGAAAATGACGCTGTTGTGAAAATTACCTTTGACAATATGGGAAGGTGTTCCTATGCGGGAGCGGCAGGCAATAAAGAAGCCGTACAGATATTAGAAGAGCACCAGTACGTATTTTCCAATGTGTACGGAGGAGGAGATCCCCTGGCGTCCCAGTTCGGAAGGGATTATGTATATGAAGGAATTTCTTTTTCCGGACCTGAAAACAGAACCTATGAATTTGTAGTGGAAAAAGAAATGCTCCTTGGGACAGGAGAAGAACTGACAGGGATTGACATGAATGACTTAGCAGCAAATGGAGTCTTTCTGCTGATTTGGTCAGCTTTGGCCGTATTTTTAGTGGCTGCCGCATGGCTTTTGCCGCTTCTTCCCATTGTCAGCCTGGGGACTGGAAAGGTGAGCAGAGCGCCGCTGGCGCTTGTGGGAGCCATGCTGTTTGCAGATGCGTTCCTTGTTATCTATGGCAGCGGAATGATTGAAGCAGCCATGAATGGAGAACTGATGAACATTCTGGGCAAGCTTTTTGGCTATCAGGGAAGCTCCGAGATCGTGGGAGTTTTAAACGGACTGTACTGGGCAGTTACATTTGGAATCGTATTCTGGTCAGCGCTGTGCGTAAGAAGTATTTTTACCCTGGGGCCGGTCCGCTACTTTAAGGAAAGAACCGTAACCGGCTGGTGCTGCAGATGGATGTTTGCCATCTGCCGCTGGGTAAAAAAATACTGTGTCAGATTTCTGGATTCCATTATCGAGACTGACTGGCAGGAAAAATCCAATAAGACGATTTTGAAGATTGTGATTGCAAATTTTGTTATTTTAACAGTAATCTGCTGTCTGTGGTTTTTTGGAATCTTTGCGCTGATTGTTTATTCCATTGTTTTATTTGTCATTTTGAAACGGTACTGGGAAAAGGCCTGCCAGAAATATCAGGTGCTGCTGTCGGCAATTAACGAGATGGCAGACGGGAATCTGGATGTAAAAATAGAAGAAGATCTGGGAATATTTGCCCCATTTTACAGCCAGCTTCTGCGGATTCAGAATGGATTTAAAAAAGCGGTTCAGGAAGAAGTAAAAAGCCAGAGAATGAAAACAGAGCTGGTAACCAATGTGTCCCACGATTTAAAAACACCTCTGACCGCCATTATAACGTATGTAAACCTGTTAAAACAAGAAGACGTCACAGAGGAAGAGCGGCGCAGTTATATTGAGGTGCTGGAAGGAAAATCCATGAGGTTAAAATCATTGATTGAGGACTTGTTTGAGGTCAGCAAGGCCAACAGCGGAATCACTCCCGTGAATCTGGTGGAAGTGGACATTGTCAGCCTGTTAAAGCAGGTGCGTCTGGAATTGGGAGACCGGATAGAAGCGTCTGGAATTGATTTCCGCTGGAATCTTCCAGAAGAAAAAGTGATTTTAAACCTGGACAGCCAGAAGACCTATCGGGTATTTGAAAATCTGTTGGTAAATATTACGAAATACGCGCTGCCTGGAACGCGTGCATACGTTGAAATGCAGGCAGAATACGCTCAAAACGGTGAATGGGAAGGCGGCGCAGGCCAGAATCATGTTGTGATTACCATGAAAAACATTTCTGCGGCAGAGTTAAACGTCTCTCCAAATGAATTGACAGAACGGTTTGTCAGAGGAGACGTTTCCCGTAATACAGAAGGATCCGGCCTGGGTCTGGCCATTGCCAAAAGTTTTGTAGAGCTTCAGGGCGGTAAGATGGAGATAGAAGTCGAGGCAGACTTATTTAAAGTAACAATTCGTTGGTAAAGGTTGTCTGCGTACAAACAGCAGGAAGCGGCAGTTATGAGAATAGCTGCCGCTTCCTGCTGTTTGTACGTTTTTACAGCGCGCTGAAACTTCCAGTTTTCTGGGGAACCGTTTACTTTCCTCTAAAAATATAGTACAATAAAGGACAATTATGAAATATGTAAAATGGAGGTAGTTTACCCTATGAAAGCATACGATTATGTCCTGGTGGGAAGCGGGCTGTACGCCGCAGTGTTTGCATATCTGGCAAAGCAGAAAGGGAAAAAGTGCCTGATTGTGGAAAAGCGGAATCATGTGGGAGGAAATGTGTATTGTGAGGATGCAGAAGGAATACACGTTCATAAATATGGCGCTCATATTTTCCACACCAGCAATAGAAAGGTCTGGGAATTTGTCAACAGCCTGGCGGAGTTTAACCGCTATACCAATAGTCCGGTGGCAAATTACAAAGGAGAGATGTATAATCTGCCGTTTAATATGAATACCTTCAGCAAGATGTGGGGGGTGTGCACTCCGTCAGAGGCAAAGGCGAAAATTGAAGAACAGAGATCCAGCATTGCCGGAGAACCCAAAAATCTGGAAGAGCAGGCCATCAGCCTGGTAGGACAGGACATTTACCAGAAATTGATTAAGGGCTATACAGAGAAACAATGGGGACGTGACTGTAAAGACCTGCCGGCGTTTATTATTAAGCGCCTTCCTGTCCGGTATACCTACGACAACAATTATTTTAACGATTTGTATCAGGGAATTCCTATCGGCGGTTACAATGTAATCATTGATAAACTGTTAGAAGGCTGTGACGTGGAATTGGGATCGGATTATCTGGAACACAAAGATCATTACGATGCCTTGGGGGAAAAGATCGTATACACAGGCCCTATTGACGTCTATTACGGCTACCGGTTCGGCAAGCTGGAATACCGGAGTTTAAAATTTGAGACAGAGGTTCTGGATGAAGAAAACTATCAGGGTGTGGCGGTCGTAAATTATACGGATCGAGAGACTCCATATACCCGCATTATCGAGCATAAGCATTTTGAATTCGGAACCCAGCCCAAGACGGTAATTACCAGAGAATATCCGGTTGACTGGAGCGAAGGCATGGAACCGTATTATCCGGTAAATGATGAGAAAAACCAGGCATTGTATCAGAAGTATGCCGCGCTGGCAGCAAATGAGGACAAGGTCTTATTTGGGGGGCGTCTGGGAGAATACAAGTATTATGACATGGATAAGGTCATTGAGTCCGCTATGAGGAAGGCAGAGGAAGAACTTGCATGAATATTGTATATGCGTCCAATGACGGTTATGCCCGTCACTTAGGGACGTCCCTTTATTCTTTGCTGGACAGAAACCAGCTGGAGCAGGAAATTGCGATTTACCTGCTGTCTGTCGGGATGTCCCTGGAGAATCAGGAAAAATTAAGAACCATTGCCAGCCGGTTTGACCGTCGTCTGGAAGTGATTGAAATGGGAAACTTAAAAGAGAGGTTTCCTTATGAAATTGATACCGGCGGATTTGATATCAGTGCAATGGGCCGCCTGTTTGTAGGAACGGTACTTCCAGACACCGTAGAACGGGTGCTGTATTTAGACTGCGACACGGTAGTACTGTCTTCTCTCAGAGGCCTGTGGAATACCGATCTTGGAAAAAATGTAATGGGAGCGGTAATGGAACCTACCATTTATCCGTCTATTAAAGAACAGATTGGCCTGAAGCCGGAAGATGCTTATTTTAACTCAGGAGTCCTTTTCATAGATGTGAAAAAATGGAGGGAGCAAAAGGCAGAAATTCAGCTTTTAGAGTTTTATAAGAAGCTTGGAGGCGCCACGTTTGCCTGCGACCAGGATACTTTAAATGGAGCGCTGAAAGGAAAAATTAAGCCTTTGTCTCCTCGTTATAATTTCTTTACTAATTACCGGTATTTCCATTACAGTGACCTGGTCTCCCAGTCTCCAGCTTACAAAATAGTTCCCAAAGAGGTGTTCCAAAGGGCTAAAAAGCATCCTGCTATCATTCATTTTATGGGGGATGAACGGCCATGGAAAGCCGGAAACCGGAATCATTATCGTCGGGCATATGAGCGGTATTTAGAGAAGACGCCATGGCGCGGATTCCCAAAAGAGAAGGGACAGGAATGGTATATGGCGGCCTATCATCTGATGGATTATGCAACGTTTCTTTGTCCTCCGGTTCGCCGTTATATCAGCCGGAAATATGGAATGAAAGCAGTGGAGAGCAGAGCAAAATGAAGATAAGCTGTGTCATATTAAACTATAATGATGCCCAAACCGTTTTGGATCAGGCCCGACGGATCTGTCCGTATCCCAGTCTGGATTATGTGGTAGTAGTAGACAATGCTTCTACGGATAATTCCTGGGAAGAACTCCAGAAATTAAAAGAAGAATCAGATAAAATAAGTCTGATCCGTACAGAAAAAAACGGAGGATATGGAGCAGGAAATAATGCTGGAATCCGGTATTCTTATGAAGAGTTAGAGGCAGATTTTGTACTGATTGCCAATCCGGATACCGTATTTACCGACACCTGTGTGAGGAATATGGCGGCGGTATTGGGACGGTGTCCAGACGTAGCAGCAGCAGCGCCAAGAATGATCGATCCGGTATTTGGAGAACAGATAAATGGATGGAAACTGCCAGGATTTTTGGGCAGTCTTATAAAGACAGGACCCATATGCAGGAGGACGCTGGGAAGGATTTTGAAAGGCAGAATCGATTATCCGGATTCCTATTTCCAGGGACATAAAGCTGTTTATGTAGATGCTGTTCATGGCTCCCTTTTGATGGTAGACGCAGTAAAAATGCTGGGCTGCGGCGGATATGATGAAGAAGTATTTCTCTACAACGAAGAGGAGATACTGGCTCATAGGTTTCAGAATGCCGGTTATCGGACGGTGCTGATTTTATGTCAGACTTATCGGCATGAACATTCGGCTTCGATTTCAAAAAGCTTTCAAAGCGCGGCAGGAAGACAGAAGCTCCGCAATCAGAGCGCCTTGTATTATTACGAAAAATACCTTCATATTTGTCCGCTGCAAAAGCTGATTGCCCAGGGATTTTTTCAGGTGATTTTAATGGAAATCTGGTTTTGTAAAGTGGTTTTAAAAATGGACTGGTAAAGAACAGAGGTGTACGGTGGAAGAATTAATTTCAATTATTGTTCCGGTTTATAATGCTCAGAATTATCTGGATCGAAGCATTCAGTCAATTATAAATCAGAGTTATCAGAACCTGGAACTGCTGCTGATAGACGATGGTTCTACGGATAATTCGCTGGCAATCTGCCGGAAATATGAGGCCATGGATCCGCGGGTAAAGGTGTTTACAAAACAAAATGGCGGCGTTTCCAGCGCCCGCAATTTTGGGTTTTCCAAGATGAAAGGAACCTGGTTTATGACCATGGATTCCGATGATTATATGGCAGAAGATGCGATTCGGATTTTGTATGAAAGCGTAAAAGAAACCGGAGCAGATATTGCAGTCGGCGGTCTGGAATTTGTCTACGAAGACGGAACGCCAGAAGACAGAAGAACCTGGAAAAACAAGTGGTCCGGCACATTGGAGGAGTTTGGAAACCAACTGCTGGTTCCGTTATTTGATCTGCAGGTCATTCATAATCAGAACAATAAATTGTACCGGACAGACAGGAGTGTACGTTATGATGAAGAGATGTCCATTAACGAAGATATCTGGTTTTCTGTCCGGATGCTGACCAGAAGCAGGCGTATCTGCGTTGTGCCGGAAGTGGTTCTTTACTACTGGCAGCATCAGGCTCACGACAGTTTAATAAGCCGGTTTTACGACAACGGAGTAGATACCTGCTTTACTTTGCTGAAAGCGATGCAGGCGTTATTAAAACGGTGCAGTGCTTCTGAACGTGTGAAAAACCAAATTAATAACCGGATGGTATTCCATATCTGCGGATTTTTGGGACTGACCTATTACCGATCCGGATACAGCCGCAGGCAGTGCCTGGAAGAAGTGAAAAAGCTGGCTGCCAGATCGGAATTTAGACGGCTTTTAGCCGATGTAAAGCCGGAAGGAGTCAAAAATACACTGGCTGTCTGGGTGCTTCGTTGCCGTCTGGTACGGATTTACCATTGGATGTGTCTTGCTTTATACAGCCGTCAGAGACAGAAGGGACAAAAAACATGAGAGATCAATCAGAAACCATATTCGTAACGCGGGCTTCCCTGCCGCCTATGGAGGAATATGTAGAAAAACTCCAGCATATCTGGGAGAGCGCATGGCTTACCAACATGGGAGAATACCATGAAGAACTGAAAGAGGAATTAAAGAAATATTTAGGGGTAAAGGGCCTGGAACTGTTTGTGAACGGTCATACTGCATTGGAGATGGTTCTTCAGGCATTCCAGCTGGAAGGAGAGGTTATTACAACCCCGTTCAGTTTCGCATCCACCACCCACGCGATTGTAAGAAACAACCTGACGCCGGTATTCTGCGATATTAACGACAGGGATTTTACGATGGATGCAGCCAGATTGGAAAGCCTGATTACAGAGAAAACCTGCGCCATAGTGCCGGTTCATGTGTATGGAAATTTCTGTGATGTAGAGCAGATTGAAGAGATTGCAAGACGCCATCATTTAAAGGTAATTTATGACGCAGCCCATACATTTGGGGAAAAATTAGACGGCAAGGGTTCCGGAACTTTTGGAGATGCATCAATGTTCAGTCTCCATGCTACTAAGGTTTACAACAGCATAGAGGGCGGCGTTGTAACTTTTCAGGAAGACTGGCTGGCCGACATTCTCTATAAGCTGAAAAACTTCGGAATTACCGGAAAAGAATCGGTAGAGTATGTAGGCGGAAATGGCAAAATGAACGAATTTCAGGCAGCAATGGGGCTGTGCAACTTAAAATATGTGGACAGAGAGATTGCAAAACGGAAAGCAGTGGCAGAGCGGTACCGCAGCCATCTGGAAGGCGTGAAAGGCATCCGTTTGTCAGAAGTGAATCCAAGGGTAACCTATAACTACGCCTATATGCCGGTGGTATTTGAGAACTATAAATGGGATCGGGACGAAATTTATAGCCGGCTGGCTGAGAAAAATATCTTTGCAAGAAAGTATTTTTATCCTTGTATTAATGATTATGACTGCTATAAAGACCAGTTCAATTCACACGACACACCGGTGGCAGAACGCGTATCCAGGCAGGTATTGACTCTGCCGATGTATGCAGATTTGTCTCTGGAAACTGTAGATGAAATTTGTACCATTATTTTAGGAGAGTGACCAGATTATGAAGCAGAAACCGCTGGTAACCGTCAGCTGTATTGCTTATAACCATGAAAAATATATTGCCAGGGCGCTGGATAGTTTTCTGAAGCAGAAAACAGATTTTCCATTTGAAATCGTGATCCATGACGATGCATCAACGGACAGGACAGCCGAGATTATCCGAGAATATGCAGAGAAATATCCGGACATTATCCGGCCTATGTACCAGACAGAAAACCAGTATTCGAAGGGGATTTCGAATATCAGCGGGGCCTTTAATTTCCCAAGGGCAGAGGGAAAATACATTGCTATGTGCGAGGGAGATGACTACTGGATTGACGATACCAAACTGCAGCGTCAGGCTGATTACATGGAAGCGCATCCAGAATGTACGATGTGTTTTCACAGTGCGAAAATAGAGTCTGACGACAAGGCGCTCAGAGCAAAAGAAGTGCGTCCTTATAAGCACAGTAAGCTATGTACGCCGGAAGAAGTTATTGATAAACGGGCAAATTATCCGACTGCATCCCTGATGTTTCCGACAGAACTGGCAAAGCAACTGCCCCAGTGGTACCATGACTGTCCCGTAGGGGATGTGCCGATTCATATCTTTATGGCAAGTAAGGGAACCGTCTATTATATGGATCGGAAGATGTCCGTATACCAGCAGGGCGTCAGCGTTTCCTGGTCCAGCCAGATGGAAAGAGGCAACTATAAAGAGAATCTCATTTGTCACCACAATGCAATGAAAAAGATGTTTCGTGCCTTTTCAGAAGATACTGGTCATCAATACGATGCAGCAATTAAAAGCGCCTTTCGCCGGATGGATTTCCTTACCCTTTTAAATACGAAGGAATACCGCCAGGTTAAAAATCGGGAATACCGGCGTTACTATAAAGAACTGGACTTCCGTACCCGATTTTTTCTAAATATTGAGCTGTATTGTCCATGGCTGTATAAGGGACTCCAAAAAATCTGGTATTTGCTGAGAGGTAATAAATGACAGAAAATGCGACAAATTTAAGAGGAAAAGTGCTGTCCGGACTGTTCTGGAAAGCGTTGGAAAACGGTGGGGTCCAACTTGTCCAGCTTGTGATTTCTTTGATTCTGGCAAGACTTCTGGGACCGGAACGCTATGGAACGATTTCCCTTCTGCTGGTATTTATTGCCATTGCAAATGTATTTATCCAGACGGGGTTCCAGACGTCTCTGATACAGAAAAAACAGGTAGATGACCTGGATTATTCTTCGGTATTTTATCTAAGCTTAGGCGTTGCCACAGCGCTGTATGCACTGATTTTTGCAGCTGCTCCTGCTGTAGCTGGATTTTATCACGACCCAGAGCTGAAAGGGATGTTAAGGGTGCTGGCGCTTATGATTTTTTTTGGAGCAGTCGTGTCGGTTCAGACGGCTATTGTTTCCAGAAAAATGGAATTCAGGAAGATGTGCATTGCCAGTTTACTGGCTACTTGTCTGTCTGGAACGGCTGGCGTGATTGCCGCTTATAGGGGGCTGGGAACCTGGGCGCTGGTGGTTCAGCAGTTGGGAAACCAGTTCCTGTTAATGATATTGTTATGGGGACTGGTAGGTTGGAAACCGGAGAGAAGGTTTTCTATAAAACGGATAGAATCCTTGTTTTCTTATGGCTGGAAACTGATGTGCTCGTCCTTAATTGATACGGTTTATAATAACTTATACACCATGGTAATCGGAAAGATCTACCAAAAAGATGTAGTCGGTTATTATAACAGAGGAAACCAGTTTCCGCAGCTGATTGTCAATAACCTTGCGGCCTCTATCCAGGCAGTTATGCTGCCGGCATTTTCGGCCAGCCAGGAAGATAAAGGGAGAATGAAAGCCATGGTCCGCCGTTCCATTGTGACCAGCGCGTTTGTAGTTTTTCCTATGATGGCCGGTCTGATTGCGGTAGCAGACCCGTTGATTTCTATTATTCTGACAGAGGAATGGCTCCCCTGTGTTCCATTTCTTCAGATTATGTGCGTGGCCTATGCCATGTGGCCGATTCACATTGCAAATCTGCAGGCTATTAATGCTCTGGGAAGAAGCGATATTTTCCTGAAGCTGGAAATCGTGAAAAAGGTATTGGGGCTTCTGGTATTGGCAGTCAGTATTCCATTTGGCATTTATGCCATGGTCTGGCTAAAGGCGGCAACGGATTTTATCGGTACGATTATCAACGCATATCCCAATAAAAAACTGCTGGATTACAGTTTTACAGAACAGTGGAAAGACGTATTTCCGGCATTGCTGCTGTCGGTCATCATGGGGGCAATCGTATACAGCATTCAATTTGTTATTCACAACAACTGGCTGCTGTTAATTACCCAGATTTTGACAGGAGTCCTGGTTTACGCCGGATTGTCCTGGCTGTTTAAAGTCGAAAGCTTCCGTTATTTATTAGGCATAGTAAAAGGAGCAGGGAAGAAATAAGGAGAAGCTTTCGTAGCCAATCCATAGGTTTTATGCTATACTAGCCGCAAAGCGGTGCTTTTTAGAAGAGAGGAAACTATGAAAGAAGAAACGAATATTCTGTTGACCAGCGCCGGCAGAAGGACGTATCTGGTAGAATATTTTAAAGAGGCAGTTGCCGGAAAAGGAAGGATTCATGCGGCAAACAGCCAGGTATGCCAGGCGTTTTCGTCTGCGGATCAATGGGTGGTAACTCCCCTGATTTATGATAAAAATTATATTCCATTTCTTTTAGAATATTGCAGGAACAATAATATTTCCATACTGATTTCCCTGTTTGACATTGATTTGCCGGTGCTTGCAGCCCATCGGAAAGAGTTTGCAGAGATAGGCGTGGACGTCATCGTGTCAGATGAAGAGGTGGTTGCAGTCTGCAACGACAAGTGGAAAACGTATCAGTTTCTGACAGAAAATCATCTGCCAGCGCCTCAGAGTTTTATAAAACTGGAGGAAGCAAAACAGGCAGTAAAAGAAGGCTGTTTGTCCTATCCTCTTATGGTAAAACCCCGTTGGGGGATGGGATCTTTGTCCGTTTATGAGGCAGATAATGAAGAAGAACTGGAAGTCTTTTATAAAAAGATTCTTCGGGAAATCGGGGACAGTTATCTGCGCTTTGAGTCGTCACAGGCTCTGGAAATGTGCGTATTGATCCAGGAAAAATTAGATGGACAGGAATACGGATTAGACATTATCAATGACTTAAACGGCTGCTATCAGGTTACCGTTCCAAAGAGAAAAGCAGCAATGAGATCCGGAGAAACAGATGCAGCAGAGACTGTCGATAATGAAGAATTAAGACAGCTTGGCCAGCAGCTTGGCCGCCTTTTGCACCACAGAGGAAATCTGGATGTGGATGTGTTTCAGGCAAATGGGCAATACTATATTTTGGAAATGAATGCCAGGTTTGGAGGCGGTTATCCATTCAGCCATGCGGCTGGAATCGACCTGCCAAGAGTGTTGCTTTCCTGGGAAAAAGGAGAACAGCCAAAGAAAGAGTGGCTGACAGCAAGGTACGGGATACGGGCTCAAAAAGCCATTAAAATCCTGGTTATGGAGGAATAGACAGGAATGCAGGATATACTTTTAGTGATTCCGTCTTATAACGAAGAAAAGAATATTGAGACTGTAGTGGACGAGCTGATTCGGAATTTTCCTGGATTAGATTACATTGTGGTAAATGATGGCTCTACGGACAATACTGCCGCAATCTGCAGAAAAAAAGGCTATCATTTCTTGGATCTTCCGGTAAATCTGGGACTGGCCGGATGTTTTCAGGCAGGGATGAAGTATGCTTATGAAAAGGGCTATCAGTATGCGATTCAGTTCGATGGAGATGGACAGCACCGGCCGGAATACATTCAGAAAATGAGGGAAAAGATGGACGAGGGGTATGATATAGTAATCGGATCCCGATTTATAGACGCGCCGAAAGATTTCTCTATGCGGATGATTGGAAGCCGGATGATTGCAGCAGCGATTCGGATGACAACGGGAACCAGGGTCAGCGATCCTACTTCCGGTATGCGGATGTTTAACCGGCAAATGATTCAGGCATTTGCCCTGCGCCTGAATTATGGGCCAGAGCCGGATACGGTCTCCTTTTTGATTAAGCAGGGGGCAAAAGTGGCGGAGGTACCAGTAAAAATAGCGGAACGCCTGGCTGGGGAAAGCTATTTAAAACCAGTTGTAGCGGCAAAATATATGATGCGGATGCTGGTTTCTATTTTGCTGATTCAGAATTTCCGAAAGAAATAAACGAGGAACAAGATGTTGAATAAGTTGGCAGATTTTTTATTTGAGCCAGAAGAAAACATAGAAAAAAAGAATATGACGTGGAACATTGCAGGCAGCTTCTGTTATGCGTTTGCGAGTATTCTGCTTTCTTTTCTGGTAATGAGGATAGCCGGAGATGTGGCGGGCGGAATCTTCGCGTTTGGATTCAGCACCTTCGGCCAGCAGATGTTTACCGTAGCCTATTTTGGAATCCGGCCATTTCAGATTACGGATGGAAGCGGAGAATATTCTTTTGGGGACTATCTGCGCCACAGGAAGCTGACTTCTGGATTTGCAGTAGCAATTTCGGCAGTATACCTGGCCTGGACGGTTTTCACAGGAAATTATTCAGCAGAAAAGGCGATGGCGGTATTTCTGCTTGCCATATATAAGATTATTGATGGATTTGCAGATGTATATGAGTCGGAATTCCAGCGCCAGGGCTACTTATACCTGACTGGAAAGTCCAATACATTCCGGACTATTTTATCGGTGTGTGCCTTTTTAGCGGGACTTTTGCTGTCCGTCCATAAGATGAGTCCGGAGCGGAGCCTGCTGGTGGCTTGCGGGGCAGCGGCAGCGGCCCAGGCAGCAGGAGTGATCCTGTTTAACCTATCAGCAATAGGAAGGCTGCGTGGGGTAGACTGGGAAAAGCACAATGGGAAAAGCCGGCAACTATTTGTTCAGACCGGTCTGTTGTTCTTGTCTGTATTTCTGGATTTTTATATCTTTTCCGCGGCCAAATATGCCATTGACAGCAACTTAAATGATGCGGCCAGCGGATATTTTAATCTGATTTTCATGCCGACATCTGTTATTTATCTGGTGGCAAATTTTGTGATTCGTCCGTTTCTGACAAGGCTGACGGTACTGTGGACAGAGGGAGAATTTCGGGATTTCCGGAACCTTCTGGGACGGATTGGAGCATTAATAGCAGGGCTGACAGTCCTGGCAGTCGGAGGGACGTTGCTTCTTGGAAAGTGGGTTCTTTCTATTATGGAACTGCTTTTGGGAACAGGATACGAAGGCAGGTTAATCCCTTATCATATGGCGTTTGTACTCATCGTATTAGGCGGCGGTTTCTATGCATTTGGAAACCTGATGTACTATGCTCTTGTGATTATGCGGCAGCAAAAACGGATTTTTGCCGTATATGCAGCGGTAGCAGTATGCGCAGTGTTTTTGGCTCCTTTTTTGGTCAGAAAGATGGAAATTACAGGAGCTTCTGCAGCGTATTTGAGTTTTATGACATTGCTGATGGCAGGTTTTACAGCCAATACCCTATGGATTTACTGGAGAGAAAAGAGTCGCAGAAAGACAGAATCCAGTCAGTAAAGAAGGAACGATTATGGAAGAAACAAAACTTTTGGTAGATGTGATGATTCCGGTTTATAAGCCGAAGAAACAATTAAAACATCTGCTGGCCATGCTGGCAGTCCAGACCTATCCGGTTCATCAGGTCATCTTGATCAATACTGAAAAAAAGTATTGGAATGAGGAAGAAATGAGGGAAGCCATTCCGGATAAGTTAGATGTAGTGGTACGCCATATTACAAAGCAGGAATTTGACCATGGGGCAACCAGACATCAGGCAATGGAGATGGCAAAAGGAGATATTTCTGTATGCATGACCGATGATGCAGTACCGGCAGATAAGACGCTGATTGAACATCTGGTTCAGGCTTTCCGTCAGACAGGGCCAAAGGGAGAGATGGTAATAGAAGCCTATGCAAGACAGCTTCCGGCAAAAGACTGCGGATTTGTAGAGCAGTATACCCGTTCCTTTAATTATCCGGAAACCAGCCGGATCAAAACATCCGGAGACTTAGACGAACTGGGAATCAAGACCTTTTTTGCCTCCAATGTATGCTGTGCGTACAGGCGGGATTTGTATTTTGCACAGGGCGGTTTTATCCGGAAAACCATATTTAATGAAGATATGATTTTTGCGGGAAAGGCAATACAGGATGGATACGCCATCGCTTATGCGGCAGATGCAAAGGTTATTCATTCCCACAATTACACCTATATTCAGCAGTTTAAAAGAAACTTTGATTTGGCAGTTTCCCAGGCGGATCATCCGGAAATTTTCGAGGGAATCCGTTCGGAAAGCGAAGGAATCCGGCTGGTAAAGACCACAGCAGTTTATTTATTGAAAAAGGGAAAAGTATGGCTGATACCGGATTTGATTTTAAAAAGCGGATTTAAATATCTGGGATACTGGATGGGAAAACGCTACCGGAAACTGCCGGATTCTGTCATAATGAGGTGTACCATGAATCCTGGATATTGGAAAGAAAGAGGGGGAAATGGAATATGATGACCACCATGCTTCGGGTTCTTTTGATACTGGTATCGGTTGCTACAATGGGAATGATTGTGCGGAAAATACGGCAGGCAAAATTGCAGATAGAGGATGCGATTTTCTGGATTTTGCTGGCCATGCTTCTGGTAGTTTTCAGCATTTTTCCAAAGGTAGCAGACGGTCTGGCCAGTCTGTTTGGAGTGTATTCCACAGCAAATTTCTTATTCCTCTTCACGATTTTTTTGCTGCTGATCAAGCTGTTTACTATGACAATCCGGATTTCGCAACTGGAGACGAGAGTCAAAGAGCTGGTCCAGCAGATGGCATTAGAAGAACTTTTGCGGAAAGAGGACAGAGATAAGGAAGAAAATAGGTGACCGGTATGGGAAAACAAAAGAAAAGAAAACAGGGAAGCGTTTCCTTTGACAGGAAATCTATTTTGATAAGTTTATTTTCTGTGATTCTGGTTCTGGCAGCAGGGCTTATCTGTGAATATGCCTGCAATATGAAGGTGCTGTCGCTGCCCAGGGCGCAGCGCGGAATCATTCCGGTTGCAGAGGGAAATGTAAGGGCAGAAGGCTTTGTAAGAACAGAAAAAGGCTGGGAACTATCCGAAGACAAAGGGATTCTGACTGTAGAATTAGGGGGCTGGTATATTGATAAGCTGGCATATTCTTATGAATACAACCATCTGCTTAATGCAAAGGCATATGTGTGCTATTACAATGAGTATGGAGAAGCGGATCCGGAACAGGACCTGATTTTGGAAGACCGGAACAGCGGACTGTTAGCAAAGTCTTATCTGAATATTAAAAAAGAAACCGATCATGTCCAGCTGGTCGTTGAGCGCTCCCAGTTAGGAGAAGCTGGATCCAGAGAAAAGGCGGCAGAAGAACCTCTTGTGATTACTGGGTTTGAAATCCATAACAGGGCGGCTCTTAACTTTGTAAGAATGGGATTTTTCTGGGCAGTAATCGGACTGGCTGTATTTTTCTTCCGGTGCAGAAAATGGATTGGAAATCATATTGAAACAGGATTTGCAGCAGTCTGCCTGTCGATGGGAGTTCTGATGATTGCAGCTTTGCCGGTAAGCAAAGTCGGTTATGATGAGGAAACCCATTTTATGCGTTCTATGGAGATTGCCAGTATGCCGTGGGGGATGAATGTCAGTCCTGCGGTATGGTCAAAAATGATTCCGAGTTTAAATGACTGGCCGGAAAATCAGCCTGGAAGCAGAGAAGAACAAGCGGCAATCGAGCGCTATTTTAATCAGGAAGGCGATTATAAAAACGGCAGTCTCCATCCGGATTCTGTAACGCCGGCTCTTTCCGTTCCGGCCTATGCAGGACAGGCGCTGGTATTAAAAGTGTGCAAGGGACTGGGACTTCCGTTCGGCATGATGATCCGTCTTGGAAGGCTTGGAAATCTTCTGGCTTATGCTGCAATTATGTATTTTGCCATAAAAAAAACACCAGTAGGAAAGGTCATCATGTCGGTTATCGGGCTGTTTCCAACCTCTGTGTTTATGGCCTGCGTATACTCCTACGACCCAGCAGTAATGGCATGGATTTATTTGTCCATGGCCTGCTTGTTAAAGGAGATTCTGACTCCGGAAGAGAAGATTTCCTGGAAGTCTTACGCTCTGATTCTGATTACATTTGTCTTAGGATGCAGCGCGAAAGCTGTGTATGCGCCAATGATTTTGATTGGTCTTTTACTGCCGGAATCCAAGTTCCAGAACAGACAGCAGAAAATTGCCATGAGGCTGGGATTTGTGCTGGTATTGCTGGGCCTATTGTCCACCTTTGTTCTGCCGGTTTTACTGGCTCCAAAGGCGACCGGAGACCTGCGGGGAGGAGACACCAGCGAGGCGGGACAGATGTCTTATATACTGGGAAATCCAATCGCATACGCCCAGATTTTGTTCCGCAATATCTTCCATTACCTTCCGGATTTCGTATTGGGGAAAGATATTTTTTCTGTACAGGGGCATCTGGCGGCCAGCAGTTTTACCTGGATGACGGGGGCGCTGGCAGTCTATACAGTCGTGACAGATACGAAAACAACAGCGCCGGAGCGCTTGTCTGTCAAGCAGAAGATTTGGATTTTCCTCATGCTTGGAGGCGCAGTGCTTTTAGTATGGACGTCCATGTACATTGCCTATACGGAGCCTGGAATGGTAACCATTGCCGGAGTTCAGGGGCGGTACTATCTGCCGATTCTGTTTCTGTTTTATATGCTGTTTAATTCCCGCGCCGTCATTGCACGAATCGAAAATATGTGGTATCATACGGGAGTGTTAACAGTATCTGCGCTGATTCTTCTGGCAACGATGTGGCAGACGGTTATCGCACCCTGCTGTTTGTGATAAGAAAAGGAGAGTAAAATCATGGGAAAAATTAAAGTGACTTCCTGCCCGATTGAGGGATTGTATGTAATTGAACCGACTGTTTTTAAGGATGAAAGAGGTTATTTTGTAGAGACTTATAATCAGAATGATTTTAAAGAAGCCGGACTGGATATGGTATTTGTCCAGGATAATCAGTCCATGTCGGTAAAGGGCGTACTGCGGGGGCTTCACTATCAGAAGCAGTTTCCACAGGGCAAGCTGGTACGTGCAATCAGAGGACGCGTATTTGATGTAGCAGTTGATTTGCGTACCAATTCCAAGACTTATGGAAAGTGGTTTGGCGTAGAGCTTTCTGCTGAGAATAAGAAGCAGTTTTATATTCCGGAAGGATTTGCACATGGATTTTTAGTGCTGTCTGATGAAGCAGAATTTGCTTATAAATGTACAGACTTCTATCATCCTGGCGATGAAGGCGGTCTTTTCTGGAATGACAAAGAAATCGGGATTGAATGGCCAATTGAAGAAGGAATGGAACTGATTATCTCTGAAAAAGACCAGAAGTGGGGCGGATTCAAAGATACATTTAAGTTCTGAAAGAAAGGAACAGGATTATGAATTATGTCCTTTCTCTTGTAAAGGAGATTTTTAAAAAGAGGAAAGTAGTCTGGGATTTGTCTATTGCAGACTTCCGCAAGCGGTTTGTAGGATCTTATTTCGGCGTAGTCTGGATGCTGATTCAGCCTATTGTAACCGTTCTGATTTACTGGTTTATTTTCGGTCCAAGCGGATTTAAGAGCACGCCGCCAATCCCGAATTCCTCTTATATTGAATGGCTGGTGCCTGGTATTGCGCCCTGGTTTTTCTTCAGCGAAGCATTGAACACAGGAACCAACTGCCTTCAGGAATACCATTATCTGGTAAAAAAGGTGGTCTTTCAGGTAGAAATTCTGCCGATATTAAAGATCATGTCCAGCCTGTTTGTTCATGGGTTTTTCGTTATTATTATGTATGGGGTATTCCTGATAGGAGGAAATCCTCCAATGCTTACCTGGCTTCAGGTAATTTACTATGCATTTGCAGCATCGATGCTGGCGCTGGCAATTTCTTATCTGACCAGCGCGGTAACTGTATTTTTTAAAGATATGGCCCAGATTGTCAGTATCTGTCTTCAGTTTGGAATGTGGATGGTTCCGATTATGTGGTCTGTGGAAATGTTTCCAAGCGCTCCGTCCTGGCTGGAACAGGTGCTGAAAATCAATCCGGTTTACTACATTGTAGTAGGTTACAGAGACAGTATGCTGACAGGCAACTGGTTCTGGGAACGGCCGACGCTGACCCTGTATTTCTGGGGCGTGACCATTGTGCTGATGCTGGTGGGATTAAAGGTGTTTAAGAAGTTAAGACCGCATTTTTCTGATGTTTTATAATTTGAGCTGGACATAAAAAGAGACCAGGAGGATGTTGAGGGCGTACCTCAGGAATCCTCTGAATGGTCTCTTTCTGTTATGGAAAAACTCTTATATGGGATGAGAGTTTTTGGGAGGGAATTTATGAAGGAAGGACTAATTTCGATTGGGAAAATGGCGAAAATGAACCGGATTTCCATTCCAACGCTGCGGCTGTATGATGAAAGAGGACTGCTGAAGCCCCGCTACATTGATCCGGAGACTGGATACCGTTATTATGATATTAACCAGAACGCACGTCTGGATGTGATTGTATATATGAAAGAGCTGGGAATGAGCCTTGCAGAAATTGAACAGGCCCTTCAAAAAGAAGATATTACGATCATTGAAGAACTGCTGGCCCAGAAAAATGAGCAGCTTCACGAGCAGATGCGGCAGATTAAGGCGCGCCACGATGCTGTTGAACGGGCGATTCAGTCTATAGAACGATACCGGAAATCTCCAACGATAGGAACGCTGTCTCTGGAATACATTGACCGGCGTTATATCTGGGGGATTCCATGCTCCGATAATTTTTATAACAGCGACGTCCACAGTTATGAAAAAGTGCTGATGGAGCTGAGAAAACGCCTGGAGGAAGAAGGATTTCCCCAGATTCATTCCTACAATATCGGCACTTCTATCCTGCAGAAGGATTTTGCAGAGGGAGAATATATTGCAAATCAGATTTTTATATTTGCAGGACGTAGCGCTTTGGAACGGGAAACATCCTTTCAGATTGTAGACAGCGGAATGTATGCCTGTATCTATCTGGATAATTATGACGATGAAATTCAGGGGGCTGAAATGCTGCGGGATTACTGTATGCAGAATAAATGCAGCATGGCTGGGGATTATATCTGTGAGGTGATGACAGGGTTTCATGTATTTGACAATGACCCGCGCAGTATGTTTTTGCGGCTTCAGATTCCGGTTACGTTTCCTAAATAAGGCAGAAAAATTGTGTCAAAGAACTCTGTGAAAAAAATGACAAAATTACTTGACTCTAATCCTGCAGGAGGGTCTAAACTGATACTATAAGCGCAGGGAAGCTTATTGAATGATTGATAAAAAATGATTCAGAAACCCAGTCTGACTGGTTCAGGAGAGAAGGAGGTTACTTCATGGAGAAAATTAAAGTTGTTCAGTATGGTTGTGGTAAGATGGCAAAATACACACTGCGTTACCTATATGAACATGGTGCACAGATTGTTGGAGCCATTGATGTCAATCCAGAGGTTGTCGGAATGGACGTAGGCGATTATGCAGGACTCGGCGTAAAAACAGGCATTCTGATTTCCGACGATGCAGATAAAGTATTAGACGAGTGCTGCGCGGATGTGGCCATTGTAACCTTGTTCAGTTTTATTGGCGATATTTATGACCATGTAGAAAAATGCGTGGTACGCGGAATCAATGTCATTACGACCTGCGAGGAAGCGATTTATCCATGGACAACGGCAGCCGCCCAGATTAATCGTCTGGACGCACTTGCAAAAGAATATGGCTGTACCATTACCGGATCCGGTATGCAGGATATTTTCTGGATCAATATGGTTGCAATGGCAGCAAGCGGATGCAATAAGCTGACGAAGATCAAAGGAGCATACAGCTATAACGTCGAGGACTATGGTCTTGCGCTGGCAAAGGCACATGGCTGCAATCTGACAAAAGAAGAGTTTGAATCACAGATTGCCCATCCTGCTGAGTTTGAACCGTCTTATGCATGGAATGCCAGCGAAGCGCTGTGCAATAAGCTGGGACTTACCATTAAGTCCATTGAGCAGAAACACGTTCCGTATATAGTAGACCATGATGTGTATAGTTCTACAATGGGACTTACCATTGAGGCGGGACGCTGCATCGGTATGTCTGCGGTGGTAACCATTGAAACCATGCAGGGAATTACCATTGAAGAAGAGACCATCGGTAAAGTGTACGGACCAGATGACGGCGATATGTGCGACTGGTGGCTGACCGGCGAGCCAGATACCGAATTCCATGTTGTAAAGCCTGCAACAGTCGAGCATACCTGTGCAACGGTTGTAAACCGGATTCCAACTCTGCTTACTGCGCCGGCCGGATATGTTACCTGCGATCAGTTAGATCCCCATTCTTATCTGACGTATCCGATGGAGTATCATGTATAGGGAAACAGAGCAATAAGAGTGATTTTCCAATGTAATAATATAAAACAGGAGAAAGCGGCAATGCCCTTAGAAATGGGGGCAGCCGCTTTTTAGTTAGGTAATTTTAAATATTCCTGCAATTTCTTCTGCAGCAGCTTGTCTTCCGGAGAGATATAACGGCGTATGTCAGCAGGCATAATCCGGTCAGGAGAGAGCTGCGCCCGATAAGCAGCAGGCGAACGGTGAAGAGTTTCTTTAAAGCGTGCATTAAAGGATTTTAAATCGGAAAATCCATTGTCTAATGCAATAGATGTCAGCGTTTTTTCTGTTTCTGACAAATCAATTAAGGCGTGTTGGAACCGGACTCTGGTAAGATACTCATAAAAATTCACACCGACAGTATTTTTAAATAAAGTGGAGATATAAGTGCGGTTATATTGGGAAAATTGGGCCAGGTCGTCCAGAGAAATTTTTTCCTGATAGTGCTGCTCAATATAATTGATAAGTCTCTGAACGGTTTCCTGATGCGTGCGGTCTTCCTGATCTGGAATCTGGACTGTTTCAGGAGAAAATAAGGTGCATAGAGCAGACAGAAGAAGCTCAAAACTTCCCTTGGCTGCAAGCTGGCTGTAGGGAGTGTCTTTTTGTGCACAGGCATAAATCTGGCCTGCATAAAAACGAATCTGCTCATAGGCGGATTCATGGCGGTTTTCTTTTGTGGAGCAGCAGGAAGGAAACTGATAAGTATAACCCTTTTTAACAAACTGTTTAAATGCAGATGGAGAAAAATGGAGAACCAGGGCGCGGGTATTGGCTTGTTGGGCATAAGAAGCATGACCAACACCTGGAGATACCAGAAGAACATCGTCTTCTTCCAGTAAATAACTTTGATTTCCTCTGCAAAATTCCTGGCTGCCATGCAGCAGAATATTTAATTCATAGTCAGAAGTATGCCAGTGATAACGGTAATTCATAATTTCATGGACAAACCCAGATAAAAATAAATTTTCTCTTGGCCACTGCATTTCAAAATGTTCCTGCCCCATAATTAAGTTCCTCTCTTAATAGTAATTACCATTTCTATATCTTTTTAAAATCCAAATAATTTCCCTGTTAGGATTCTTTGAAAAATAAAAAAGACAAAGCGTGGTTATTTTTAGAATACTGGAAAAAATTTGGATTGTCAATGAAATTTACTATAGGCAGAAAGGAAAGTTGATTGCTGTTTGGGGGAAATGCACAAAATCTGATTGCCTTTTTAGACAAAATATACAGGGAAAATGTTTGGATTTTTTCTCCTGTAAAAGCTGCAGTTTGTTGTTTAACTTGACTGGATTTCTACACAGAGATTCCAGAAATCCACAAACATTTGCAATGACAGTACGCAAAATTTCTGATACATTTTAACCATACATTCAGCAAGCAAACAGGCCTGTGACGCTGATTAAGAACGTAATCATATTATTTTGGAAAGGACATCCACATTATGACAACACAAATGATTTTATGTATGGTAATCTTTGGGATTACCCTAGTCAGCTATATGTTAAACAAAATACCAATGTGGCTTACTGCTTTGCTTTCGATGTGTGCTCTATTTGCAACAGGCTGTATAGACGCTAGCGGCGCGCTGTCAGGATTTTCTAATAACAATACGATTTTGATGGCAACCATGTTTGTTGTGGCTGCTGGATTTAGAAGAACGTCGCTGGTAAATAATATGTGCAATGGTATTATGCGCCTGACGCGGGGGTCATTCCGTATGGCATTTTTTGGTTATCTGCTGCTGGCAGCGCTGCTGACCAATTTTATTGCCAGCCCTATGGTAGTTTATGCAATCGTTTCTCCACTGTTAGCAGCTTTGTGCGACAAGACAGGAAACAGCCGTTCTGTGTATATGTTCCCAATCATGGTAGTATGCGTTGCCTGCTGCGGAATCCTTCCGCTTCCTACGGCTATTCAGCAGGCAGGACAGTTTACCGGATTCATGGAAACCTATGGTTTCAACGGAATGACTTTTCAGCCCATATACTTTTTGATGGGAGCCTGGCCAATCCTGTTTGTCGTAATCGCCTGGGCGTTATTTGTTGGTCCAAAATTCTGTCCTAAACAGCCTGTTCTGCCAATAGAAGCAAAAGAGCAGTTAGCCCAGCAGTCACAGAAGGCATTATCTCCAGTTGTAGATAAAATTGGCATTGTAATTTTCTTTCTGACCATTATTGCGCTGATTTTTTCTGCACAGCTGGGACAGCCTACGTGGTTTATTGCACTGGTAGGAAGTCTTTTAATGGTGCTGTTTGGCGTTGTGGATCAGAAAAGTGCTCTCCGCGATATTCCCTGGGATATGCTGATGCTGTTTGTTGGCGCGTTGGCTTTGGGAACAGCTCTTACTAATACAGGAGCCGGAGACATGATCGGAAATGCCTTGGCAAATGCAGTAGGCGGTACTCACAATAGCTATGTTTTAGGCGCAGTATTCTTCATTATTCCATTCCTGCTGACCCAGTTTATGCTGAATCGTGCTGTATCAGCAGTATTTGTACCAATTTGTCTGCTGACCTGTGCATCTTTGGGGGCAAATCCGATTGGCCTGATTATTTTAGTAAATGCTGGAAGCTTAACTGCATTTCTGACTCCAATGGCAACCCCAGCAGTGCCTATGTGTATGGCGGACGGCGGTTATGATTTACCTTCTTTAGTAAAAAGCGGAGCGGTTATTACCTTAATTCTTCCAGTTGTATACATTTTTTACACAATGACCGTATTTCCAGCATTCTAAAAGAACGAAAACAGTGAAGAGAGGAGTCCTGCAATAATGAATCTAATATCGGAAACACCGTCAAAAAAGGAAATGATCCGAATGGCAGAACAGATCCGATGGAATATTTTCCAGCAGATCATACGGTAAATCCTTTAGATCGTCTAAATGATACACAGCAGTATGATGAAAAAGCAGTAGACCGAGCTGAGAGGGAAGCGCTCTACCAAAGTTTTTATTGTACAAAAAGAGAGACAGAAAATCCCCTATGTTCCCCTGTCAAAGCCTCTTTGGTACAATTAAGAAGTTTCCCAGATTGTTTGGTCATATCAGCCGGAAAGGACAGTTTGAAAAATGAAACGGAACAGTTTGCACAGAGACTGACTGAAGCAGGAGTGACGGTAACGATGAAGCGGATTCCAGAAGCCATTCACGGTTTTTCCGTTAATCGTACAGAAGGATGGGAGAAAGCACTGGATCTCCACTGTGATTTCTTTTACTGGCATTTTGCAAAAACACCATTTCGAAAGGAGCAGGAGAACTTACTATGAAAATTACAGATATAAAACTGCTTTACGCAAAGCATTATCTTTTCATTCATATTTACACAGATGAAGGAATTGTAGGTCTGGGAGAAGCCGGAAACTGGGGATACCTGGATGCGACTGCCGCTGCCATTCATAAATTTTCTTCATATCTGATTGGCAAGAATCCCCTTAAAATAGAAGACATTAACCAGAATTTTTATCGTTCCGTCTATTTTCGTGGTTCTGTGATTATGAGCGCTATTTCTGCAATTGATATTGCACTCTGGGATATTAAAGGAAAGGCACTGGGCGTTCCAGTATATGAACTATTAGGTGGAAAAACAAGGGATAAAATTCGGGTATATGCTTCGGTTATGACGAAAGAAGAGGATTTAGAAGCATTGGCAAAGGGGTATGCAGACTTAAAAGCAAAGGGATTTACTGCTGCGAAAATTTTTGTCAACGGCCCAATTAAAAGCACGATAGGAGGAAGAGATGAATTCTTTTCTGGAAGAGTGGAACGGGAAGTGGAAAAAGTGCGTGTATGCAGGGAAGCCGTTGGCGCAGATTTTGATTTTGTTCTGGAAGCGCATCGCGGCATGACGATGCCGGAGGCCATTACTTTTGGAAGAGAGGTGGAAAAATATCGCCCTATGGCATTAGAGGATCCGATTACACCGGACAATATTGATTCTATGGCGGAAGTCGCAGGGAAAATTGGCGTACCTATTGCCACAGGAGAACGTTTCATTGATTTGAAAGAATTCCAAATGCTTATGAGCCGTCACGTCTGTCAGTATGTCCGCCCTGATGTCTGCGCTGTAGGCGGTATTACAACCAGTAAAAAAATTTGTGCTTTAGCGGAAGCCAATGACGTGCTAGTAATTCCACACAATCCGTTAGGACCGGTATCCACTGCGGCCTGCCTGCAGATTTGTGCGTCCATTCCCAATCTGGGCATTCAGGAGCTTCCTGGATTCTGCCTGAATGGAGCAGAAGATGCAATGGTGAAACAACCTTTACAGGTAAAAGATGGCTGCCTTTTGATTCCGGACGCGCCAGGTATCGGACTAGAATTGTCAGAAGATGCGACTACTCTTTATCCTGCTAAAGAGCGAGGAAGCAATGAAGCCAAAAGGGCTTTTGACGGTTCTGTTAAAGATTGGTAAAACTAAATTTCAAAATCAGGGCATTCAACGTATCGTTTCCGCTGAATGCCCTGCATTATTTATAGAATCTTTCCTGCAATTAATCTTCATCGCCCTTGCTGCAGATTGCCAGTCTGTGCTGATATTTTTCGCGGGTGGCCAGTCCGCCCCGAATGTGACGCTCGGATTTGTTTACATCTAATACGATTCTGGCCTGGGCGGCCAGGCCTGGGTTAATATGGCAGAGACGTTCGGTTACGTCCTTATGAACCGTCGACTTGCTGATTCCGAATTTCTTCGCCGTTTGCCGGACGGTGGCATTGTGGTCGATGATGTAATTGGCAATGGCGACTGCGCGCTCTTCGATGTATTCCTTCATGGGTTTACCCCTGAAAATGTTTTTTACAACTTATGCAGAAGGGATGGCGCATATGTACAAAAGAGAAAAAGTATGTTATGATAACACACTGCGGAGGTAAAATGCCCGCCATTTTTTAAAATCATGGGTTAGTTAAAACTAATTAAAAGATGAAATAGGCAGCGAATGGAATAGAACAAAGGAAAGGAAAAGTTATGGAAGCAACGACGAAAATTCTTTCAGAAGAGGAAACCGTCTATCTTTATGAAAATAAAACCGGAACTGCACAGATGCATTTACACCAGGTATTTCCTGGGATTGAACTGTCGTACCATACCGTACATATGGACAGAAGAAAACTGGAAGCGCCGGAGAAAGATACCATAATAGAAATCCGGCACTGCCAGCAAGGCAGAGTGGAACAGCATTTTCGAGGTGGATTTTTCTACCTGAAGCCAGGAGATTTGTCTGTAATTATGAGGAAAGAAGAAGAGCTGGAATTGAAATTTCCCCAGTGTCATTATCATGGGATTACCATACGGATTCATACCGGTATTGCGCCCAAATGCGTATCCTGTTTTCTGAAGGATGTGAATGTCTCGCCGCTTTTAGTGGCAGAACGTCTCTGCGGCGGAAAAGGCAGCTTTGTAGTCCGTAAAAAGCCGTATGTCGAACATATTTTTGATGAATTGTATTCCATTCCGGAACAATATAAAAAGGGATTTTTGAAAATTAAAATATTAGAGTTGCTGCTGGTTCTCAGCGGAATCGATCCAGAAGAAAATAAGGTATCTGCGGTATCGCTGTCCCAGACCCAGGTAGAGCTTGCAGGGAAAGCGGCTGCTTATCTGAAAAACCGGACTGACAGGGAATGTACGGTAACAGAACTGGCAGAAACATTTGGAATTTCCAAAAGCCATCTGCAGAATGCATTTCGGGGCGTTTACGGACTTTCCGTATACGAGTATATCCGCGCCCAGAAGATGCAGCAGGCGGCGTTTGAACTGGCAGGGACAGAAAAATCAATTTTGACGATTGCCAATGAATATGGATACGAAAATGGAAGCAAATTTGCTGCAGCTTTCCGCAAAGTGATTGGGGAAACACCGACTGGATACCGGCGCCGCAGCCGTATAAACGGAGAGAGGAATATAGATAAATGAAAAAGTGCAGTGTTTGATTGGAGTTTTTTTCTGTTTTCTTGGAGTGGAAGGGAAGAATCTGGTATGGTACTATAAGCGGGTCGTCTAAGAAGTAAGGCGGCCTTCTTTTTACATTATAAGTTAGTGAAAACTAACAAAAGCAAAAAGAAACAAACGAAAGAGAGGACATGGATACGGTATGTTAGAACGATTGTATCGCCAAAGCTGGTTTGGCACTGCAGTATTAAGCATAATTTTGCTGATATTGTCAGTGATTTCCCTGTTTATTGGCGTGATTGATATTCCAGCAGCAGAGCTTTTTAATGGCGGAGATACTATGGAACGAAAGGTATTTCTGCTGTCCAGGATTCCAAGACTTCTGGCAATTTTTTGTACGGGATCGGGAATGAGTATTGCCGGACTGATTATGCAGCAGCTCTGCATGAATAAATTTGTTTCTCCAACAACTGGAGCTACGATTTCAGCAGCTCAGTTTGGGATTTTGTTATCCCTTCTTTTTATGCCCAATATGGGAATGTGGGGGAAAACCCTGTTTTCTTTTTCCGCAGCCATTGCGGGTACATGGATTTTTGTATGGTTCATCCAGAGAGTCAAATTGAAAGACGCAGTTATGGTTCCATTAGTAGGAATTATGTTTGGCAATGTAATTGGAGGCGTTACGAATTTCCTTGCATACAAATATGAAGTAACCCAGCAGCTGTCCTCGTTTCTGGTAGGGTCGTTTTCCCTGGTTATAAAGGGCAATTATGAACTGGTTTATCTGTCGGCGCCTTTAGTGGCAGTGGCATTCCTGTATGCGAATCACTTTAATATTGTGGGAATGGGAGAGGACTTTTCCAACAACCTGGGAGTCAATTATAAACTGGTTTTATTTCTGGGGCTGACCATTGCAGCCATGATAACTGCCAGCGTGGTAACCGTTGTAGGATCCATTTCTTATATCGGCCTCTTAATTCCCAATATTATCGCCATGTTTCGGGGCGACAAAATAAGAGGAACGCTGGCGGATACGGCGCTGTTAGGAGCTATTTTTGTCCTGGGAGCGGATATGATTGCCAGGTCGGTAATTATGCCGTATGAATTGCCGATAGAACTGATTATTGGAATTGCAGGCAGTATTCTTTTTATCGGCCTTTTGCTGTATAAGCTGAAAAATGGCAGAAAGGCAATCCGGCTGGTGCGTGGAAAGGAGGGCGGCTGCTGTGGATGAGACAAAGCGATATCGGGAAAATATAAAAAAGCTGACAGCGCTGACCATCCTGGTAGTCGGGGCAGCTGCGGCATATCTGCTTATAGATTCCAAAATGTACAATCCGAAATTATTCCAGTTTGTTATGAAGCTGAGAATTCCGACGCTGGCAGTTATGCTGATAGCGGCTTTTGCTATCGGCGGCGCGTCAATCGTTTTTCAGTCGGTTATTAACAACCGGATTGTAACGCCCTGCCTTTTGGGAATGAATTCCATGTATTCCCTGATTCATACGGCGGTAGTATTCTGCGTTGGTTCCGGAAGCGTGCTGGCCGTCAATGCCAATTTGTCGTTCCTCATTGACCTGGTCATTATGGCTGGGACCGCAACCTTTATTTACTGGTATCTGTTTCAGAAGACAAACCATAATGTGCTTTATGTCCTTTTGATTGGAACGGTGCTGTCTTCCTTTTTTGGAAGTATCCAGTCCACTCTGGTACGGGTTATGGAACCAAATGAATACGATACTCTTTTGACAACGCTGGTAGCAGATTTCAACAATGTTAATTCCGAAATCATTGTACTGTCCCTGATTCTTCTGGTGTTCCTGGCAATATGCTTGAGGAAGGATCTGATGCTGCTGGACGTGATTACGCTGGGAAAGGATCAGGCGGTTAACCTGGGAGTGGATTACGATCGTACAATCCGCAGGCTGCTGCTTGGAGTGGTTCTTTGTATTGCCATTGCGACGGCAATGGTCGGTCCGGTATCTTTTCTGGGACTTATTATTGCCAACCTTGCAAGGCAGATGCTGAAAACTTACCGCCATATCCATCTGATAGTAGGATCGGCTTTGATGGGAATGCTGGCAATTATTGGAGGACAGCTGATGATGGAACACATTTTTTCGTTTGCAGTTCCAATCAGCACCTTTATTACCATCGGAGGAGGAATTTATTTTCTCTATCTGCTGCTGTTTAAGAAGGAAGGATATTAAGAAATGAATGTATTGGATTTGATAAAAAAGTATGATGGAAAAGCAGTTGTAGATTCGGTCAGCTTTGAAATTCCGAAAGGAAAGGTGCTGTCTCTTATTGGCCCAAACGGAGCAGGAAAGTCTACGGTAATGGGAATGATTTCCAGGCTGGTTGCCAAAGACTCCGGCCAAGTCCAGTTTGAAGACAGGGATATTTCCAGGTGGAAAAGCAAAGAACTTGCTAAAAAGCTGGCGATTCTCACACAGCACAACAATGTGCAGATGAAACTGACAGTAAGGGAACTGGTGTCTTTTGGACGCTTTCCTTATTCCGGAAGCCGCCTGACCAGGGAAGATCAGGAAATGGTAGACCAGGCGATTGCTTATATGGAACTGGGAGAATTTGAAAACCGGTTTATCGACGAACTTTCCGGCGGGCAGAGGCAGCGGGCCTATATTGCCATGGTAATCGCTCAGGATACAGATTATATTTTGCTGGATGAACCGACCAACAATCTGGATATTTACCACGCCTCCAACCTGATGCGGACCGTAAGGAAACTTTGCGATGAACTGGGAAAAACCATTGTCATGGTTCTCCATGAAATCAATTATGCGGTGTTTTATTCCGATTACATCTGTGCGTTTTCAGATGGAAAAATAGCAAAATTTGGAACCGTTGAAGAAGTAATTACGAAGGAGAATCTTTCAGATATTTATCGGGTGGATTTTGAAATTATGAAAATCAACGGAAAACCATTATCAGTTTATTATTAAATAGTCAAAAAGAGAAGGAGAGTATGATTTATGAAGAAACGATTTTCAATTGCGCTTGCTGGTATGATGATGGCTGTTCTGGCTGGCTGCAGCAGCGCTGCGGAAGAGACCTTGCCAGCAGCAGAAGAAACGAAGATGGAAGCAGGAACCCAGACGGCTGCGGAAGAGGCGGTTCCTGAGACTGTGATTATCCGGTCTTATAATGGGGAAAAGGAGCAGATTGAACTGGAAGTTCCTTATGATCCCCAGAGAATTGCAATTTTAGATATGGCTTCCCTGGATATTATCGACGCGCTGGGACTGGGAGACAGAGTCGTGGGAAGCGCTCCGACTACCATTGACTATCTGTCGGATTATGTGCCGGATGATTCCAATGGGATTGCAAACCTGGGAACCATAAAAAATGCAGATCTGGTGGAAGTAGCGGCCTGCGAACCAGACGTTATTTTTATTGGCGGTCGTTTAAGCGCGGTATACGAAGATCCTTCGGCCATTGCCCCAGTGGTTTATCTGTCTGTAGAGCCGGAAAAAGGAGTAGTAAAAAGCACTGCGGAAAATGCCAGAACCATTGCTTCCATTTTTGGAGAAGAGAAGAAAGCAGATGCTTTAATGAAAGAATTTGACTCCAGAATCCAGGCAGTCAGAGAACAGTATGAAGGCAAAAATGCGATTGTGGGTATGTATTCCGGCTCGAACTACAATGTGCTGGGCAATGACGGACGCTGCTCCCTGATTGGAAATGAACTGGGATTTCACAATTTAGGCGCAGACGCAGGAGAGATTACCAGTACCCATGGAAACGAGGCTTCCTGGGAGACCATTGTGAATCTGAATCCAGAGTATATGTTTGTACTGGACAGAAATTCCGCTATCAGCAGTACGGAAGGAAATCCGGCCGTACAGGAAGCAATCGAAAATGAGTTGATAAAAGAACTGGACGTTTACAAAAACGGCAATATCATTTATCTGGCTCATCCAAACGTGTGGTATACCGCAGAAGGCGGCATCCAGGCACTGGATGTGATGCTTCAGGATATAGAAGAACGGTTGTTCTAAGGGAAATCATTTTCTCTGGAAAAACAAGTCCGCAGAGTATAAAAATTTCCTGCTGGAAAACACACATACCAGAACCTGCCTCCGAATAAGATAGTAATAATCAACTATTTTGGGAGGCAGGAAATGAGACAGACAGTACGCAGAAAACTAGTCGCAGCGGCAGGATTGTTTTTGTGGGTTACGGCAGTCCGCCTCTTAAGCGGATGCAGCATAACAGGAGTTGGAAATGAAAATCCCGACAAAATAAGGGACCTGGAATTTACCGTAATCGGCGATGGAGATGTGCCGGAAGAGCTTTTGAAGATGATTCAGGAGAAAAAGCAGGACGCATTTAAATTGACTTACAGCGACGACCAGAGCTTATACATAGTAAGCGGATATGGGGTACAGGAAACCGGCGGCTACAGTATTACAGTCGAACAGCTCTATCTCTCAGAAAATACAATTGTTTTTGATACCGAACTGATGGGGCCTGCAAAAGGCGAGACGGGAAACAGCGGGCCATCCTGTCCCTATATTGTAGTGAAAACAGAATATCTGGAAGAACCGGTAATTTTCCAGTAGAAGGAATTCATAAAAAATCCTTTTTTTCATACCTGCCATATGCTATAATAAGGAATCCTATTTATTTTGTATGATTTCTGAAAGGCAGGTTTAATATGATTTTAAAAGATATATGGCTGGATGTAAAGGCTGTTCAGGCTAGAGATCCGGCAGCAAGAAGCGCATTGGAAGTACTGCTTTTGTATCAGGGCGTTCATGCTTTGATTTGGCATCGGTTTGCCCATTGGTTTTATAAACACCATATGTTTTTCATTGCCCGTCTGATTTCCCAGCTGGCCAGATTTTTCACGTTGATTGAGATCCATCCAGGCGCCCAGCTGGGGCATGGAATTTTGATTGACCATGGCGCAGGAGTGGTAATTGGAGAAACTACAGTCGTGGGAGACAATTGTACCATTTACCAGGGGGTAACCTTGGGCGGCGTAGGCTTAAACAAGGGGAAACGTCATCCTACTCTGGGAAGCAATGTGACGGTAGGAGCGGGAGCCAAGATTTTAGGCGCGTTTGAAGTCGGGGACAACTGCAGCATTGCAGCGAATGCAGTGCTGTTAAAACCGTTGGAAAACAACGTAACAGCAGTAGGCGTTCCGGCCCGTCCGATTAAAAAGGATGGGATTCCGATTCCAAAGAAGAAATATGCATCCGTAGAAAGTCTGGGTCACAATCTCAGAAGAATTGAAGAACTGGAAGAAAAGGTACGGGAACTGGAAGCTCTGGTAGAAAAATTATCAGAGAGTCGAACAGAGAATGGAACAGAACCGGTACAGACAGGAGATTCCAAAGAATGACGGCAGAACATATCGTGGAAAATGCGGCGCAATGTGCAGCAGACAATAAAAAGAAAGAAAAACAACTGGAAGAGTACCGGCTCATTGAACAGAGTATTATTAAGAAATTCCGCAAGTCCATATGGCGGCCTTTCGTTAAGGCGCTCAACGATTACAGTATGATAGAAGAGGGAGACAACATTGCAGTCTGCATCTCCGGCGGAAAGGATTCGATACTTCTGGCCAAATGTATGCAGGAGATACTCCGACATGGAAAGATGGAGTTTGGACTGCAGTTTCTGGTCATGGATCCAGGGTATCATCCAGACAACCGGCGTCTGATTGAAGAAAATGCCAGACGGATGAATATTCCTATTCATATCTGTGATTCGGATATTTTTGATATTGTTGTAGATGTGGATCAGTCTCCCTGCTATCTTTGTGCCAGAATGCGCAGAGGCTATCTGTATTCCCATGCAAAAGAGCTGGGATGCAATAAGATTGCTCTGGGACATCACTTTGACGATGCGATTGAAACCACGCTGATGAGCGTCCTTTACGGCGGCCAGTATAATACCATGATGCCGAAGCTTCACAGTACCAATTTCCCAGGAATGGAGCTGATTCGTCCCTTGTATCTGGTAAAAGAAGAAGCAATTCTGGAATGGAAAGAATACAACCATCTCCGCTTTTTGCAGTGTGCCTGCCGGTTTACAGAACAGATTGCCAAAGAAAAAGCGATGGAGGAAGGTGTTCATACCTCCAAACGCCAGGAAATCAAAGAACTAATCAAGGAATTGAAAACAATCAATCCTAATGTAGATATGAATATCTTCCGGAGTGCAGAAAACGTTAACTTAGACGCCTGCATCGGATATGTAAAAGATGGAAAACGCCACCGGTTTACGGAAGAGTATTGACAGTATAAAGGTTAAAAGTTCGAATGGATTCCTTTTATTTTAAGGAGTCCATCCGAACTTTTTGTTATTAAAAAGAGAATCTTTTCCTAATTATTAAATTGCCGCAAATCCAGGCCACAGAATATACATCAAATATCCCAATACAATAACGCTTATCAGACACAGCGGAATTGTTTTCAGTCCCCAGCGAATCATTTTGTTTAAATCAATTCCATAGCCTGCTACCATAGCAGGACCGGCGCCAGAAGAGGGAAGACAAATTGAAATGTTACAAGCAGCATAGCATAATAGTAAAAATGGAATTGGATTATAGCCCAATCCAGACATGGTTGTAATAATAATTGGTCCTATTAATGCTGCACAACCAGTAATTGTCATAATATTGCTAAAGAAACAACCCATAATTGAGAAAATTACAATTGCAATGAATACGCTTTTTCCTGCAATCGGAATCAATGCCTCGGATATCATATTTCCAACACCGCTTCCTGTAATAATATTACCTAATGCAGTACCGCCTGCAATTAAAAGGAATACTCCCCATTTGATTTTAGGCATCGCGTAATTCCAGTTTAAAATTACTTCCTGTTCATTAGCGGGAATGACAAAGCACAGCATGGCAGCAATCATAAAAATATAGTTTGCTGTTAAAGTAGGGAATACCGAGGAGAACAATGGTCGGGCCAACGAAAGTGCAAATGCGGCAACAAACAGACCTGCGCTGAGGATTTCTCCACGACTCATTGCTCCAAGTTTCTTTAATTCATTTTCCAAAGCCTCCTTTGTTCCTGGCAACTCTTTATATTCCATTTTGTTTGATAATAAAAGAATTAACATTGGTAGTGCTACAAATATTACAAGAGGAACACATCGACTAATCCAATCAATGTACATAAATTCCTTTCCTGTGTATTCTTCTATTAAGTTTACAACAACTAAATTCATTGCTCCGCCCAGAGGGGTACCAAATCCTACATTTGAGCCCCAGGCTACTGCTAATAGCGCACAGGTAGCATAATTAGAATTTTTAATTTCATTTTCGTCAATATTAACAGCTTTAATTGTCGTAAGAACAATGGGGAATAGGGCTGCTGCAACGGCTGCATTTGCAACCATAGAAGACAATACCACAGCCAGTAAAAACCACATGGCAATCAATTTTTTGGGGTTATTTCCAACCTTCATCATAATAGTCAAAGCTAGGCGTCGGTCAAAACCCCATTTGGTCCAAGCTAATGTAATAATATTGGCACTCAGAAGCAGTACAACTGTTGCATTAAAATATGTAGCAAGTACTCCTGAAGTTTTTGCAATGCCAAAAAGCTGTGCAATTAAAATGGGGAGTAATGCGGTAACTGCTGGTGCAACTGGCTGCATAATCCACCATGCAAGCATCCATAAGAGAAGTCCAATCGCACCTCTCATTACAAAATCAAGTCCTGCTATTGGACACAAAATCATAATTAAAAATAAAATCGGACCTAAAACTACCTTAAATATTTTATTCATTTTTCCCCTCCTGACCCCTTACATTATGCACCTAACATATTTAAACGAAGAGGCTTTGCCTTTTCATAGGGATGTTCTTTCAACATATCCAGATTTAAATTTACACCTAATCCAGGCCCCTCTGGTATTATAAAAAGTCCATCCATTACGTCCCAGTATCTATCGGAAAATTCCCTTAGCCAAGGAGCTTCTGCTGGATGATACTCCAAATGCATGAAATTTTTCATAACAGCAGCCATATGTAAACTAGCTGCACAGGTAATTACACTGCACATATTATGCGGAGAAATCAATACATCATATGTCTCCAATAGAGCATTGATTTTTATCATTCCTGTAATGCCTCCCACATATCGTATATCTGGCATATATACATCCAGACAGCCTTCTTCTAAAAGAGGAAGAACGGCTTCCGCGCCTGTCTGCATTTCTCCTCCAGCAATTAACAGACCACTATGTTCTCTAAAACATCTTAATAATTCAGGCTTTTTCTCGGGAATTGGTGTTTCCATCCAAAATGGATGATAAGGTCTTAACTTTTCAGCAACATATAAAGCTGTTTTCAAATCAAAACGCCAATGTGCATCTACTCCCAGCGAAATATCATCTCCTACAGCCTCTCTCATTGCAATAAAGCGTTCACATCCCAAATCTACTAGCCGTTTCTGTTCTGCTAATGGCGTTCTCCAGGAAACGCCGTCAAATGGATGGCATTTTAGTGCTTTATTACCCATTGCGACTAATTCTTTTGCAAATTTCCCAAATCCTTCAGGTGTTCGGTCTTGAATCACGCGGTTAAAAGATGCATAAACTGGTATTTCTTTACGAATTGCGCCTCCTAACAACTGATATAAAGGTTTTCCCAATGCCTTTCCTTTTAAATCCCACATTGCAATATCAATTCCTGATACTGCTGCAGCTGTAATTAAGCCACCTCCATCTGCGGTTAATGTCAGATTGTCTTCTAGTACATCTTTCCCTATTAGTTTTATCCCCAAATGTTGAACCGCTGCAACTACTTCAAATTCCATTCCATCTAAGGTCGCATCTCCGAATCCAATCACCCCTTCATCTGTTTCTGCAATTACAAAAACATAATTAGAATAAACAGATGCATGAACTACTTCCGCCCGAATACTTGTAACCTTCATGTTTGTACCTCCTATCATTTATATTTGTGTAGCTTTTGCTATAAAATTACAATATGTATTTGTATTATAAATATCACATAGATAAGTCTTGCTATAAATGACTATTTTTATAATAGTTAACTATATATAAATAATAATATATTTATTAAAAGTTGTCAATACTGGTTTTAGTTGCAGGTACTTTTTTTTTATGCTACTATTTTATCATTGGAAATAAAGGAGATTTGTTTATGACTTTACAGAAATCAGATATTCGTACTCAAATATATAACGACCTGCGAGAACAGATTTTTACCAAAAAATTGAATCGCGGCGAACGGCTTGTTGAAACGCAGATTGCAGAACAATACCATGTTAATAAGCGCCATGTAAGAGAAGTTTTAATTAAACTTCAAGAGCAAAAATTAGTTCTTTACATTCCTATGAAGGGATTTCAAGTTCTGGGCATTTCCCGTACTGATTTATTGGAAATTGCTAAAATAAGGGAGATGTTAGAAAGTGCTATTTTTGAAGATTTTCTTGAACGTGCTACAGACAGTGATTTAAATTCTGTAATGCTATTTACAAAACGGAAAATTGCTTTTTTAAAATCTGAATTAAAATCAGAAGCTCATAAAGAAACTCTTGCTACGTTTGATAAAATATACGAATGTACCGTCTATCACCGTATGGCACAGATGCTAACAGAGTATAGGGATTACATAAACTTAATGATTCAGCTTTCCTTTGATATGCCTGATGACATTCAAAAAACCATTCACAATTCTCAGCTTTTATATAAAGTCTTTGAAACGAGAGATTATAATCTTTGTAAAGAATGGATTCATATTCGTTACTCTAATTTGGTTTATAAAATTGGTCAGTCTTCTTTTTTTGATGATTAAATGATATATCCAGACTATCCAGCTCTTATAAAAATGTCTCCATAGGCAGCGGCAATCGGACTAAAGACTATATTTAAGATTTTAGCTTGCACTGATTGCACAATAAACGTAAAGGAAGTTAATTTTTTCAATAAAAGAAACTGCTTAAAACCTATAAAATCAATAAATATATCATACTGATTTTTACGCCTGGTTTCATAAATGTCAGCCTGCCTGCATAGATTTTTCTAAGGATCAATGTGTGAAAAGAGCTGATCCGAGAGCTGAAAAAAATCAATCCCAATGTGGATATGAATATTTTCCGGAGTGCAGAAAACGTCAATTTAGATGCCTGCATCGGATATGTAAAAGATGGGAAACGCCATCGGTTTACGGAAGAGTATTGACAGTATAATCGCAAAACTTATTGGCTTTTTAAAAAAACTTGGTTCGCATAAGAATGGATGGATACACCATTTGTAAAGGCGTTGACAGGTGCAAAAAGATATGAAAATCTACATTTTGAATTTATTGCAGAAGTTAGAAAACAAAGATATTAGTATTTAAAATCTATTTTAATGAGAGATGTCGAGTAAAATCGATGTCTCTTTTTTTGTATGTTTAGGGCAAAATAAACAGACTACATAATATTCCTTATGTAGTCAACACGGTTATATACTTGATTTTACTTATATATAACCGTTAAAAATCTAAAATTTCTTCTATTTCCTAAATTATACCATTGGTGGTATTTTTTTACAAGGCAATATCCGACAATTTCCTTACACTTTTCCTATATTTAACGGGGGTTTAATCGTCTATAAACAAGGTTATTTGAGCCCAAATTAAGCTCAAAATTGAATTTAAATATCGAAAACCACTTTATTTTCAGGCAAATATAGGCAATTATATGATAATTACGAACATAGGCCTATTATTTTAAGGATTTTCACGTGACAGGAATTGCTCTCTTTTTAACCGGTTCCAATGTTTGACTACATAAGGAATATTATGTAGTCAAACATTTCTGCTATTTAAAAAAGATC
>UQMJ01000019.1 GCA_900542035.1 uncultured Clostridium sp. | reverse complement strand
GGTATTTAAGCTGAACTGGGAGAAACGCTGCTCAATGTCGTAAACCAGTTTATGACGGAGTTTTACCATTTCCTTGGTTTCTTTTACGTCTTTGTCCTTGTTGTCCATTACCAGGTTCCAGAAACGGTTTAAGAATCTTGCTACGCCGTCGATTCCTCTGTCGTCCCACTCTGCATCCAGCTCCGGCGGTCCGACAAACAGCTCGTAAAGACGCAGGGCGTCGCAGCCGTAGTCTCTTACCAGATCGTCTGGGGAAACCACATTGCCTTTGGACTTACTCATCTTAATACCGTTTTTGCCGTTAATCATACCCTGGTTAAACAGCTTGGTAAATGGTTCGTCAAAGTCTACTACGCCGATGTCGTGAAGGAACTTGGTGTAGAAACGGGAATATAACAGGTGCAGAACTGCGTGCTCAACGCCGCCGATGTACATATCTACCGGCAGGTACTTTTCTGCTTTTTCCTTGGATACCAGTTCGTCGTTGTTCTTGTTGTCTACATAGCGCAGGAAATACCAGGAAGAACCAGCCCACTGAGGCATGGTGTTGGTCTCTCTCTTTGCCGGACTTCCGCAGCATGGGCAGGTGGTGTTGACCCACTCGTCAATGGCCGCTAATGGAGATTCTCCCGTTCCGGTAGGCTGATAGCTCTCTACTTCTGGAAGGGTTAACGGAAGCTGATCTTCCGGTACCGGTACATTGCCGCATTTTGGACAATGGATAATCGGGATCGGCTCTCCCCAATAACGCTGACGGGAGAATACCCAGTCACGCAGCTTGTAGTTTACGGTCTTGCGTCCGATTCCCATCTTCTCAATCATCATCGGAGCTTCTTTTTTCAGGACTGCAGATTCCATACCATTCCAGTCGCCGGAGTTAATCATAGTTCCGGATGCCTCGGTATACGGTTCGGTCATATTTTCGATTTCCTTGCCGTCCTTTGCAATAACCTGAATAATCGGAATATTAAATTTCTTTGCAAATTCAAAGTCTCTGTCGTCATGAGCCGGCACGCACATAATTGCGCCGGTACCGTAATCAGCCAGTACATAGTCAGACAGCCAGATAGGAGTCTTGGCGCCGTTTAACGGATTGATGGCATAGGATCCGGTAAATACGCCGGTCTTTTCCTTGGCCTGCATTCTGTCTACGTTGGACTTCATGGAAGCGTCAAAAATATACTTTTCTACTGCTTCCCTGGTCTCGTCGGTAGCCAGTTCTTTTGCCATTTTATGTTCTGGAGAAAGCACCATAAAGGTAGCTCCATGAAGGGTATCTGGTCTGGTAGTATAAACGGTAATCTTCTCGTCCCGTCCCTCTACCGGAAACTCAACTTCCGCACCGTAAGACTTGCCGATCCAGTCGCTCTGCATCTTCTTTACCTTTTCCGGCCAGTCTAATTTGTCCAGGTCATCCAACAGTCTGTCTGCATAAGCGGTAATCTTTAACATCCACTGGCGCAGGTTCTTTTTGGTAACCGGAGAACCGCAGCGCTCGCAGCAGCCGTTGACAACTTCTTCATTTGCCAGACCGGTCTTACAGGAAGGACACCAGTTAATGGGGAATTCCTTTTCGTAAGCAAGACCCTTTTTAAACATCTGGACAAAGATCCACTGGGTCCACTTATAGAAGTTCGGATCTGTGGTGTTTACTTCCATATCCCAGTCGTAAATTGCTGCAATTTCCTGCATCTGACGCTTAATGTTTGCAATGTTTTCTGCTGTAGATTTTGCCGGATGGACTCCCATCTTAATTGCATAGTTCTCAGCCGGCAGACCAAATGCATCCCAGCCCATCGGATGGATGACATAATGGCCCTTTAACATCTGATAACGGCTCCATGCATCCGAGATTACATATCCTCTCCAATGCCCTACGTGAAGTCCGCTGCCAGACGGATATGGAAACATATCCAGGCAGTAATATTTCGGCTTTTTGCCGTCGTTGACATTAATGGGGTTCTTTTCCCAATTGCTGCGCCATTTCTTCTCAATGGCGGCGTGATTGTACTGTGCCATCTTTTCAAACACTCCTTTTGTTTAGTCTTACCGAGAAAACCTGCCGCCGGCAGCTTTTTTCGGATGCTTGGCAAAATAAAAACCCCTGCGCCTCCAGCTTTCGCTATAGAGACGCAAGGGAATCCTTACGCGGTACCACTCTACTTCATACAATGTGTATGCTCTTCATTCAGGCTCGTGCCCTTCCGGATAACGGCCGGCTGCCGGCTGCGCCTACTAAAGAAACCATCGCCTCTGGTTCAGCGTGCTACTCTGAGGCCAGTTCAAAGCCTGTCCGTATCTGCCTTGCACCACCCGACAGCTCTCTGGGTACTTCCCTGCTTCTACTCTTCCTCGTCACAGTATTTGTAAACTGATTCTAAATTTAACACAATTCATGGTATGTGTCAACCCCATTCTCGGCCGGCCCGTCTAAAAGTTCTCCCTGATAGGTAAACCTGGAGCCATGGCAGGGGCAGTCCCAGGTTTTCTCATCCGGATTCCACTCTAACTGACAGCCTAAGTGGGGACAGGTTACGCTGACCAGATAAATCTTGCCGTCCTCATCTTTGTAAGCTCCCACCTTTTTCCCCTGGACAGTTACAATGCCTCCATGTCCGGCTTCCAGCTTGTCCAAAGCGTTTTTCGGCCGCATAAACAGCCGCTTTCCCAGACCTTTTGACGCCTGAACCGTATTTTTTATCAAACAGGAAGCCGAACCTGTCAGATTCATTCTCTGTGGGGAAAATACCTTCCACTCTCCCATATCTTTTCCCAGAACTACATCGGAAATCAGACGGGCAGAAACCATAGCGTTTGTCATTCCCCACTTTCCAAAGCCGACTGCCACATACCAATCCGGCCGGTTTACTGAAAATTGGCCGATATAAGGGATTCCATCTAAGGTCATACAGTCCTGGGCCGACCAGCAGGCTGTATAGTTGCACTGAGGCCAGAATTCTTTTGCTTTCTGTTCCAGCATGGCGTACTTGTTTCCATAAGGATTTTCCCCTGTCCGGTGCTTTCCGCCTCCCAGAATCATCTGGTTCTGAAAGCTCCGGAACGACAAACCGTCCGGATCGGCTCCCAGATACATTGCCTCCAAAGGTTTTGGGCCTTCTAAAGACAGACAATAGCTTCTCTCCTGGTACATCCGCATAAAATAATATCCAGGGCGCAGCAAAAATGGATAATGGCCTGCAAAAATCACATGATCGGCCCTTACCTTTCCCCGATCCGTAACCAGGCTGTCTTTCTTAACAGACCGGACTCTGGTGTGCTCATAGATCGTCAGCTCTTCTGCTAAGGCATTTAAAAACAATAACGGATGGAATTGAGCCTGATTGTCAAACCGGACTGCTCCTGTGATGGGAAACGGCAAATCCTGCTCCTGTTCCGGCCTTTCTGTAAACAAAGCGGGAATTCCAAGGCGTTGTGCCGCCCGAACTTCCCGCTCTAACGCTTCTTTTATCTTGTCATGTTTTCTCGTGTACAAATAGGCCGGTTTCCGTTCAAAAAAACAGTCTATCTTCTTCTGTCTTATGATGGTTTCGTAATCTTCAATGGCCTGCTGGCTGGCTCTGGCATAGGCCCATGCCTGCTCTGTCCCCACTGTTTTGATTAGTTTATCATAAATCAGATTATGCTGGGACGTGATTTTAGCTGTCGTATTTTCCGTCTGTCCGCTCCCAATGGTTTCTGCTTCCAGCACTACGGTATCTACTCCCCTGGACTGCAAAAACCAGGCAGTCAGGATTCCCGAAATCCCGCCTCCGATTACGGCTGCCTCCGTGCGTATCTCTTCAGTCAGGGATTCCCGTTTCCTGCTGGCTGTTTCCGTTTTTCTCCATATGGATTCCATTTTGTCCGCCTTTCCTGCAAAAGCCGCATAAAAGCTATCTATCTTCCCTGCTTCTGCTCACGACAGTAGTATGGGCATTTTAAACAGAATCCATACCAGGTTCCTTCTCTTTTGACGGTTCTTCGTCCTCCAGAATGGCTGCAAACAGCAAATATGCCCTTGCTGCTAGCATCAGAACTGCTGAAAAAAGCTGGCCATTCGGCGTCCAGAACGGAGCCGCCTTGATATATCTGGTAATTCCTATAGTCATCAGAATGCTGTAGAAAAACAGTCTGCGGCTGTAGTCTCCAGACCAGTTTTTCTCCGTTCCCAATCTGGTAAACAGATACCAGAACACTCCATACTCCAGAAGGACAGCTCCCACCGAAATCCATGGAACCATATACGCCTTTCCTGGAAACTTCCAGAAACGGAAGGGATCGATTATAACAGCCACCTGCCAGGCCAAAAACAGCCAGCCTGGTCTGGGAATTCTTCCCAGCAAATCGTGAATTCCCCAAAGAAGGAACGCAGCTCCGACTACAGGAGGGAAAATTACAAGTTTTCCAATGGTAATGTGAACAGACAGGAAAAGAAGCCCCACTGCAATTTTTTTCATGCCGCTGCTCATTACAAGGCCCCCTTTCCTTTTAGGAACCCTTTCAGTTCCTTTTCAGAGACCTCAAAGTCATTATAAAAATCGGTATCTCCTATGGGAAACGTTCTTTGCCGCTGTTTCCCCTGGCTGTCTTCAAAAAACAGTTCTAAAACGCCTTTGTGAATCGAAAAGGGATCTGTTATGGTAAGCTGCGTTTCCATATTCAGAGTGTCTCCTTCTTCCAAGTGGATCCCTGACACTTCCTCATAAGATACTCCATTAATCAGAATCGAAAGAGCTTCTCCCTGTCTGCTCCCATGCGTTCCGTAAAGTACTGCATCCTTTAGCGTACAGTCCTGCAAAACGTTATACTGATCCAAGCTCCAACCATTGGAAGCGGAAGAACCAGACTGCCACTCAAAGATCGAATCCCCTTGATCCGGTAAAATTGTCAGACTGCCCAGATCATAGGTTTCTTCTCCCAACATGACTTTTGTAAGGGTCAGTCCCTCTTTTGGAACTGCAGTATCTCCCAGTTCTCCTTCTACATCCAGCCACCAGCATACATAAGAACCAATATAGATTGGATTTGCAAAGGAGACTTTCCCATATGCCCCGATTTCTGGAAAATGTACCGGATAAGACGGTTCTTTCTGCTGGTTGCCTGGTATCCGGTTATCCACATAGGCAATCCAGGTGCGAAAATACGTTCTTCCTTCTTCCCTTTTTTCTTGTGTAAAGCTTTCCTGGGGCAATACAGCCAGCCTGTCTAAATGTCCCTGTTTTTGCCGGACTGCCTGAAAAACCGCTCCGCACACCAGAAGGAAAAAGCACACATAAAATAAAACCTGATTTCGTCTGCGCCAGACTTTCTTCTTATCAGGTAGTTCTTTCTGCGCAGGCAGAGGATTAGTCATTTACTTCAATCTGACACATTTTCATGGCTTCTAATGCGTTTTTATGGCTCTCCGGCGTTACTCCGGCACAGCATCCGCCATCTACCCGAATCCTTGCTTCCGGAAGCGCCGCTTTTAACAGCATGGCATTGGAAATCACGCAGATGTCCGTACACAGACCAACCAGTTCGATTTCTTCATATCCTTTTTTTGCCGCCCACTGGGCCAGTTCCATACTTCCAAAGGTATTCTTTTCAAAATACCGGCCTTTGAAATCCCCCAGTTCCTCGCAGAGTTCCCATCCGTCGGTTTCTGCAATGCAGTGGCGGATCGGAAGCTTCTTTCCTTCCTGAGTGTCTAAATAATGTTCCTCATGGGTGTCTAAGGTAAAGGCCACATCCCAGCCTTCTGCCTGGTATGTTACTACCTTATCCCGTACTGCCGGCACAATTGCCTGGGCTTCTTTGGTTCCCAGGCTTCCGTCAATAAAATCCCTCTGCATATCCACTACAACCAGTAATCGTTTCATATTGTCCTCCTTCTTATTTTCTTATAGATTCCAGGCAAATTCCATGATGCTGAGAATCACAAACAGAATCATACCTATGTTTCCAAACACAATGCCTGCCCGTTTTCCCAGATTCATAAACGGCGCCGACCACTCATAGGGAGTCTGATAAAATCGGATTTTTTTCCAGAATACAAGCAAAAACACGATTCCGCAGATCGATGCTCCCAGATATAACAGTTCATAGCCAAGAAGCATCAGTGTTCCAATCAAACCGAAAATACCAGGCAGACTCATCCACTCCATCAGCCCCATAATTAGTACGCTTCCAATAAAATTAATCATCATATGAAGCACAATGGTATTGCGCACCCTTCCGGTCCTGACATAAACATAGCCAAAGATCAATCCCAGGGCAAACGCATAAAAGAACTGATAAAAATTGCCGTGCAGAAGGCCGAACAAAAGCCCTGACAGCAGCACTGCCGTCTTTTCCCCGAAAATCAGAATCCGGTCAATTACCAGCTTCCGCATCAGTATTTCTTCTACAATGGGGCCTGCCGCTACCATCACGACCATGGAAACCCAGAACCCCGAATTTTCCACGACGATGTCTACTGTATTCTGAGCACTTCCGCTGCCAAACAGAAGCATAAATCCTCTTCCTACCAGATTTCCCACAGACATTACCCCGATGCAGATTAAAAAAATCACAGCCCAGGTTCCCATACTCCACTTTTCCCTGATTCGTTCCGGCTTAGGATAAGAAATCCGTTTAAACAGCAATCCGGCTATGGGAAAAGCCACCAGATACATGGCCATACTGCTGACAATCAGCTGCGCGTCTACCGATTCTAATGAAATCCCCGCGTAGGCGCAGATAAATGCAGCCAGATACTGGGCCAATATTGAAAATCCGACAAAGCCGGCACACGCCAGGCCTACCTGGGAAAAAATCCGTTTCCAATCTCTTTCGTTCATTCAATTCCTCCGTTGTTTCCGTCTGACGATCCTATCGCCTTCTTTCAGTATAACACATTTTTTACAGCGGTGTAAACTGGGAAATCCGGATTCCGGATCGGAAAGAAAGAGCCGGACCCTGACAGCAATGCTGCCACAGTCCGGCCTTTCTGGCTGCTTATTCTTCTGGTACAAATACATCTTTTCCCATACCGCAGATTGGGCACACCCAATCGTCCGGAATGTCCTCAAAAGCAGTTCCAGGAGCGATACCGCCATCTGGATCTCCTACCTCTGGATCATATACATAACCGCATGGTTCGCATACATATTTCTTCATAGTAAGTCCTCCTATTTATACATATTTGTATCAAATACTAACCCATTATAGCACAACTTATTCTTCTTTTAAAGCAGCTCTTGCTTCCACTTCTTTTTTCTGTACATCGCCAGGCGCCTGCTCATAACGGGCAAATTCATATTCATAAGTACCGATTCCGCCAGTCATGGAACGAAGATCTGTGTTGTAGCCAAACAGCTCAGACATTGGAACGTCTGCTTCAATGACCTGTTTCCCCTTGTGATCCGGATTCATGCCCAGAACGCGGCCGCGGCGGCGGTTTAAATCGCCCATAACGTCGCCTGTATATTTATCCGGAACTGTAACTTTTAAAGAAGCAATCGGCTCTAACAGCACAGGGCCGGCATCCATAAATCCTTTCTTAAATGCTAAAATCGTAGCCATCTTAAACGCCATTTCAGAGGAATCTACCGGATGGTAGGAACCGTCTACTAAGGTCGCCTTTAAGCCTACAACCGGATATCCGGCCAACGGGCCTTTCTGAACGCATTCCTGCAGTCCTTTTTCTACTGCTGGGAAGTAGTTCTTCGGAACGGAACCGCCAAAAATCTTTTCTTCGAATACGTATGGTGTTTCCAGATCGCCGGACGGTTCAAATTCCATCCATACATCGCCAAACTGTCCATGTCCGCCGGACTGCTTCTTGTGACGTCCCTGAACCTTTACTTTCTTTCTCAGGGTCTCACGGAATGCAAACTTTGGTTTTTCTAAGATAATATCTACTTTATAGCGGCTCTGAAGTTTGCTGCATACGACTTCTAACTGCTGATCGCCAATGGCGTACAGAAGGGACTGACGGTTTTCTGGATCTCCTACTACTCGGAGAGTCAGATCTTCGTCCATCATCTTGGACAGAGCACTTGCCACCTTATCGTCTTCGCCTTTGTTTGCAGCTCGGAATGCCATATATGTATAAGGAGTGGAAATCTGAGGCTTATGGTATACAATCGGCGCGCTCTTTAATGCAATGGTATCGCCTGTCTGGGTTACTGCCAGCTTTGCAACTGCACCAATATCACCGGCCTTTAATTCATTTACTTCAATCTGCTCTTTTCCTCTCAGAAGATAAATCTTGCCGATTTTTTCTTCTGCATCTTTATTAACATTATAAATAACGCTGTCTGGTCTTAAAACGCCAGTACAAATCTTCATCAAAGAGTATTTTCCGATAAATGGATCTACGATGGTCTTAAATACTCTGGCAGACAGAGATACATCGTCATTGTATTTGGCGGTAAAACGCTCGCCGGTGGAAGTATCTACGCCGATGCACTCGTAACGATCCGGCGATGGGAAGTATTTGTCAATGGCCTGTAAAAGGCTGGCAAATCCCTGGCAGTTAATACCGGATCCAAGCAGAATCGGCACAATATTTCCTTCGATTACATGACTTCTTAAAGCAGTTGAAATCTCTTCCTGGGTAAATTCTTCACCGGAGAAGTAGCGTTCCATATATTCTTCACTGGTCTCTGCCACTGCTTCCATTAATGCTTCTCTGGCAATGCCTAAATTTTTCTGTACGTAATCTGGAATCTCACATTCGGTATAATTGCTCAGCTCGGTAAAACGGCGGCCTGCCATCTTTACAACATTGACAAATCCGACAAATTTTTCGTTTTCACGGATTGGAAGCTGGAATGGCGCAATCTTACGTCCAAAACGGGTCTCTAACTTTAATACCAGTTCTCGGTAGCTGGCGTGATCATCGTCCATGTTGGTAACAAAGAACAGTCTGGGCAGATTGTATTTTTCACACATCTCCCATGCCTTTTCTACGCCGACCTCAATACCGGCCTTGCAGTTTACAACAATAATGGCTGCATCTGCTACGCTGATGGCTTCTTCTACTTCCCCCACAAAATCGAAGTAGCCTGGAGTATCTAACAGATTGATCTTAATCGGGCCATTTTCTCCTTCATATTCCAGCGGAATCAAAGAAGTGGAAATGGAAAACTGTCTTTTAATTTCTTCCTTATCGTAATCACTGATGGTATTGCCATCTGTAATTTTACCCATTCTCTTGGTAACCCCAGTAATCATTGCCAGAGCCTCTGCCACTGTTGTCTTTCCTGCGCCGCCATGTCCCAATAAAATGACATTGCGGATCTGACTGGTTCCATAAACGTTCATAGAAATTCCCTCCTGTACAACCAAATTTTGTCCATGCGTCTATTTTACTAAAAAATTCTGAAATTTACAAGTAAAATATGCAATTTATACAAAAAATTTCCATTCTATTTCTAGCTTACTTTAAAGCGCAAAACTTTAATGTGATAAACCGTTGACAATTTGAAATCCATCGCTTACAATGTTAGAATCATGGAAAGGAGATTACACCTATGATTATTATTATGAAACCTGACGCTTCTGAAAAAGCGATTGAAAACGTTACCCATATGATCGAAGAGAAAGGACTGGCTGCCCACCTTTCAAAAGGTACCCAGGTTACCATTATCGGCGTAGTCGGCGACAAAAGCCTCTTATCTGACTGCAATGTCGAGCTGTCAGAAGGAGTAGAGAAAATTGTTCCTGTTACGGAGTCTTACAAGCTGGTCAATAAAAAATTCCATCCAGACGACTCTTTTGTTCAGGTAGGGCCTTCTGTCATCGGGCCAGGCACCCTGACCGTTATGGCAGGCCCCTGTGCCATTGAAAACCGCAAACAGCTTTTAGATACTGCCTTTGCAGTAAAAAAGGCCGGAGCCACCTTCCTGCGGGGAGGCGCTTACAAACCCCGCACTTCCCCTTATTCTTTCCAGGGCTTAGAGGAAGAAGGACTTAAATATATGAAGGAGGCCAGAGAAGCCACCGGCCTTCCGGTTATCTGTGAGGTTACCAGCGGACACGCCATTGAAAGCGCTGTCAAATATGTCGATATGGTTCAGATCGGCGCCCGCAATATGCAGAATTTCGAGTTATTAAAAGAAGTGGGACGGGCAGGGATTCCTGTTTTACTGAAAAGAGGTCTGTCCGCTACCATTGATGAATGGCTTAACTCCGCTGAATATATTTTAGCGGCTGGAAATCCCAATGTAGTGCTGTGCGAGCGCGGCATCCGCACCTATGAGACTGCTACCCGCAACACTCTGGATTTAAGCGCAGTTCCGGTCATCCGGTCGAAGAGCCACCTGCCAATTATCGTGGATCCCAGCCATGCTACCGGCGTTCGGGCTTATGTAGAGCCTCTTTCCAAAGCAGCTTTAGCCTGCGGTGCAGACGGTCTTATGGTAGAAGTGCACCCCTGCCCTTCCTGTGCTCTGTCCGACGGGCCGCAGTCCCTTACATTTCCAGACTTTGAGCAGCTGATGCAGGACTTAAGGCCTTACGCCGAGCTTTCCGGCCGGAAATAACCGCTTAAGGCAGAAAGGATTCTTACGATGTCAGAACAAACCATTGGCTTTATCGGGCTGGGACTGATTGGCGGTTCCATTGCAAGAGGCATCAAACGGGCACATCCAGATACCGTCATCATGGCCTATATGCGCTCCAGAGCCCGTCTGGAGCAGGCAAAACAGGAGGGCATTGTCGATATTATTTTAAATGGAGCAGATGAACAGCTCCGCCAGTGCGACATGATTTTTTTGTGCACTCCTGTCGAATACAATGCCAGCTACTTAAAAGCAATCCGCCCTTATTTAAAATCCGGCGCTATTGTAACAGATGTGGGAAGCACAAAAACCAATATCCACGAAGAGGTCATCCGGCTTCAGATGGAGGACTGTTTTGTCGGCGGCCATCCGATGGCTGGTTCTGAGAAAACCGGTTATGAAAATTCAACGGACCATCTGCTGGAAAACGCTTACTATATTATTACCCCTTCTAAAAAATCCACTGCCGAACAAATCGACAGGGTTCGTTCCGTTGCCCTCTCCCTTGGAGCAATTCCCATGGTGCTGGACTATGCAGAGCACGATAAAGCCGTTGCGGCCATCAGCCACCTGCCGCATCTGGCCGCCTCCTGCCTGGTCAATCTGGTAAAAGCTTCCGATAACCAGGCGGAAACCATGAAGCAGATTGCAGCCGGAGGTTTTAAAGATATTACCCGTATCGCGTCTTCCTCTCCGGAGATGTGGGAACAGATCTGTATGGCAAACAGCGGCCCCATCGGGGATATTCTGGAGGCCTATATCCAGTCCCTTACAGTGGTATTGGGCCAGATTCGAAGCCGGCAGGAAGGCGCCATCTTCCGCCTTCTGGAAGAATCCAGGGATTACCGCAGCTCCATGACCGATCGGGCGAAAGGCGCCATTGAACCGGATTATTCCTTCTCTGTGGATATTGTAGACGAAGCAGGCGCCATCTCCACTCTTTCCGTAATCCTGGCTGCCAAGGGCATCAATATTAAAAATATCGGGATTAATAACAATCGGGAACGGGGCGAAGGGGCTCTGCGGATTACTTTTTATGATGAAGAATCTTTAGAGGCCGCCTGGACCCAGCTGACCCGCTACCACTATGAATTATTCCGTCAGTAGGAGGTTTTAACATGGAATTTACGAAAGCCGCCCGACTTCAGGGTGAAATCTCTGTGCCAGGCGATAAATCGATTTCCCACAGGAGCGTAATGTTTGGATCCATTGCCAAAGGAATTACTGAGATTGACCACTTTCTGACAGGCGCAGACTGTCTGTCTACGATTTCCTGCTTTCAGAAAATGGGAATTCCCATTGAAACTGCCGGAGAACGGGTTATCATCCGCGGAAAGGGGCTTCACGGCCTCTCATCTCCTTCCGGAATCCTGGACTGCGGCAATTCCGGCACAACAACCCGTCTGATTTCCGGAATCCTGTCCGCTCAGGACTTTGACGTAACCCTGACTGGAGATTCCTCTATCCAGACCCGTCCTATGAAACGAATTATGGCCCCGCTAAGCCAGATGGGAGCAGATATTACCAGCATCCGGAAAAATGACTGCGCTCCTCTAAAAATCTGCGGCAGACCGCTTCATGGCATTTCCTATCAAAGTCCGGTTGCCTCTGCCCAGGTAAAGTCAGCCATTCTCTTAGCCGGATTGTATGCCGACGGGGAAACAAGGGTCGTTGAACCTGCTCTTTCCCGCAACCATACAGAATTAATGCTCCAGGGATTTGGCGCTAATGTTCACACAGAAAATACGACTGCTGTGATCCAGCCTGCCAAAGAGCTATATGGCATGAAATTATCCGTGCCTGGGGACATCTCCTCCGCCGCCTTTTTCTTGGCCGCAGGCCTGATGGTTCCAGGTTCCGAAATCCTTTTGAAAAATGTAGGCATCAATCCGACCAGAGACGGAATCCTTCATGTATGCCAGCGGATGGGCGGAAATATTACGCTTCTCAATCTGAAAATGGAAGGCGGGGAGTCTACAGCCGATATTCTGGTCCGCCACAGCGCTCTCCATGGTACAATCATTGAAGACCCCATCATTCCTTCTTTAATCGACGAACTTCCAATTATCGCTGTTATGGCCTGTCTGGCAGACGGAGAAACGATTATTCGGGATGCTGCTGAACTAAAGGTAAAGGAGTCCAACCGGATTCGGGTTATGACGGAAAATCTGACCGCTATGGGCGCAGATGTAACAGAAACCGACGACGGCATGGTAATCCGCGGCGGAAAGGCTCTTCATGGCGCTGTGATTGACAGTCATCTGGATCATCGCATCGCCATGAGCTTTGCTGTGGCAGCTCTCTGCGCCGACGGCATTACCCAGATTAGCGGCGCAGAATGCGTCAACATCTCTTATCCGGAGTTCTATCAGGATCTCGAACGGCTGCGCCAATAGCGCATAAAACAATGGGAGACATCCAGCTGAATGTCTCCCATTAAAAATATTGGCTGTTTTCTATTCTTCGCTTTTTTCTTTTAATCCGGCCTCTTCTTCTAAGATAGCCCAGATTTCTTCCCGACCCTGTTTGGTTTCAGTAGAAAACGGGATCAGAATATCTTCTTTTTTCATTCCCAGTCCCTGGCGAATCTGCTTTACCTGCTTTGCCACCTGGCTTCTTTTTAATTTATCCAGCTTGGTCGCAATAATAATTGGCTGATAGCCGTTGTGGATAATCCAGTCATACATCAGCTTGTCGTTTTCAGAGGGGTCATGGCGGATATCTACCAGCAGAAACACCTTTTTTAACATAGCGGACTGATTCAGATAATTTTCAATCATCCGGCCCCATTTGGCCTTTTCCTCTAATGATACTTTTGCATATCCGTATCCAGGCAGATCCACATAGTACAAGTCGTCATTAATCCGGTAAAAATTGATGGTCTGGGTTTTTCCTGGCTGTGAAGAAGTCCTGGCATAGGCTTTCCGGTTCATCAGCGCATTGATCAGAGAGGATTTTCCTACATTGGACTTTCCGGCAAAAGCAAACTCCGGCAGGGTATTTTCCGGAAGCTTACTCTTAATGCCGCATACTGTCTCCAGATTTACATTTTTAATAATCATGCCAGCGCCTCCTTTAACACATCTTCCATAGTCTTGACAAACACAATTTCCAGGCCTTTTGTAATTTCTTTCGAAAGTTCGGCAATATCCGGCCGGTTTTTATCCGGTACCAGAACCGTCTCCATATGAGCCATTTTTGCAGCCAGAATCTTTTCCTTTAAACCGCCGATGGGAAGGACGCGCCCCCGCAGGGTAATCTCTCCGGTCATCGCCACTTTTGCTTTTACCGGACGTTCCAGAACAGCAGACAGCATCGCTGTTGCCATGGTAATTCCCGCGGAAGGACCGTCTTTTGGCACTGCTCCCTCCGGAATATGGATGTGAATGTCATGTTTTTCAAAATAATCGTCTGCTACCTGGTAATTTGGCGCAACTGAGCGGATATAAGTAAGAGCCGTCTGGGCAGATTCCTTCATCACATCTCCCAACTGGCCGGTAAGCTGAAGATTTCCTTTTCCAGGCATTACGTTTACCTCGATCTGCAGCGTATCTCCCCCTACGCTGGTCCAGGCAAGCCCGCGGACAATGCCAATCTCGTCTTCTTCATTGGCGTCTGCAAAAGAAATCCGTTCTTTGCCCAGATATTTTTCCAGGCTGGATTCTGTAATCCGGATAACCTGTTTTTTATTTTCCAGAAACTCTCTGGCAGCCTTCCGGTACAAATCTCCAATCCGGCGCTCTAAGCTTCTTACGCCGGCTTCCCTGGTGTAATTGTGGATTACCTTTTCCAACGCTTTGTCAGAAATCATTACCTGTTCTTTGGTCAGCCCGTTTCGTTCTAACTGCTTCTTAACCAGGAAGTTTTTAGCAATATGAAGCTTCTCATTCTCTGTATAGCTGGTAATCTCAATGATTTCCATACGGTCTAAGAGCGGCCCAGGAATGGTCTGGGTCGTATTGGCTGTAGCAATAAACATCACCTGGGATAAATCAATCGGCAGTTCTACATAATGATCTCTGAATTTTACATTCTGCTCCCCATCTAACACTTCTAAAAGGGCAGATGAAGTATCGCCTTTGTAATCGCTGCTGACTTTGTCAATCTCATCTAACAGCATCAAAGGATTGCTGACTCCTGCCTGTCTCAGTCCGTCTACCAGACGGCCTGGCATTGCTCCTACATAGGTTCTCCGGTGACCGCGGATTTCCGCTTCGTCTCTGACGCCTCCCAGGCTGATACGGACATATTTTTTATTTAATGCCCTGGCTACCGAACGGGCTATGGAAGTTTTACCGGTTCCAGGCGGTCCCACCAGACACAGAATCGGGCTGATTCCTTTATCTGTCAGGGTACGGACTGCCAGATACTCTAAAATCCGGTCTTTGACCTTTTCCAATCCATAATGATCTTCATTCAGTACCTTTTCTGCATGGGCAATGTCGTTATTGTCTCTGGAAACCTTCTTCCAGGGAAGATCTAAAAGAGTCTCAATATACGTACGGCTTACATTGCTCTCTGGACTGCTGCTGGGAATGGATTTTAACCTTCCAATCTCTTTTGCAATCTTTTCCTTTACTTCCTTGTCTGCTTTTAAGGTCTTTAAGCGCTTTTCATACTCTTCTGCATCGGATACCACATTATCTTCTCCCAATTCTTCCCTGATAATGCGAAGCTGTTCCCGCAAAATGTAATCTTTCTGGTTTTTATTGACTGCATCCCGTACCTTGTCCTGCAGTTCTTTCTTGATCCGCAGGATTTCCAGTTCTGAAATCAGAATATTTACGACCTTCTCGTACCGTTCTTCCAAATCCAGACTTTCCATAACTTCCTGACGCATGGTGTAGTCCCATGGCATCTGGATCGCCGTCTGATCCAGAAGCTCGCCTAAATCCTCAATCAACATCAGGTTCGGCAAAAGCTCCTTTGCCATTCGTGAATTTTCTCTTCCAAACTCTTCTAATTTGTCTTTCACTACGCGGAGCATGGCCTCTTTGGCAGAAAGAGGCAGGCTGTCCCGTTCCTCGATTAATTCAATTTCTCCGATGAGCGCCGGATCGGTACTGTCGAAATCCAGAAGGACACCTTTTTGCTCTCCTTCTACCATAACCCGAATCACGCCGTCCGGCAGCTTTACCAGCTGCTTGATTTTTGCTACGCAGCCGACATGGTATAAATCCTCAATAGACGGATCCGCTACCTCTGTCTGTCTCTGGGCAACCAGAAACGCCTGCTGTTCTCCCACCATTGCTTTTTCCATGGCCGCTTTTGATTTGGTTCTGCTAATGTCAAAATGAACAATCATTTTCGGGAGGACTGCAAGCCCTCTGAGCGCAATCACCGGCATGGTAATGGTTCTGTCTTCCATTTTCTTTCCTCCTCATGCAAATCTTCCGTTAGCTGAAAAAGGCCATTGCATATTGTGATCTCTATGCAACAGCCCCTGTCAGGAGTAAATCTATGCAATCTCTCCGGTTTTATCTTTCTTTAATCTGGACGTCATTTTCCTTGGAACTGCCGTATCCCGATAAACAATTTCCGGCTGGCCCTTTCCTTCAATTACATCTTTGGTAATGGTACAGATCCCAATGGTATCATCGGAAGGAATCTCATACATAATATCTGTCATTACCTTTTCGATAATAGAACGAAGTCCTCTGGCTCCGGTCTTTCTCTCTACTGCTTCTTTCGCAATCGCTAAAAGAGCGTCATCTGTAAACTCCAGTTTGACGTCGTCCAGTTCAAACAGCTTTTCATATTGCTTGGTCAAAGCATTCTTCGGCTCTGACAAAATCTTAACCAACGCCTGCTCATCTAACAGTCTCAAAGAAACTACTACCGGCACACGTCCGATAAATTCTGGAATCAGGCCGTATTTTGTCAAATCCTGAGGCATTACCTGAAGCAGCAAATCATCCAGGCTTCTCTGATTTTTATCTACAATCTCTGCATTAAAACCAATGGAGCTGGTGCTTAAACGGCTTTCAATAATCTTTTCCAGTCCGTCAAAAGCACCGCCGCAGATAAAGAGAATATTTGTCGTATCGATCTGTAAAAGTTCCTGATGCGGATGCTTTCTGCCTCCCTGAGGCGGAACGCTGGCAACAGTGCCTTCCAGAATCTTTAGCAATGCCTGCTGGACTCCCTCGCCGGATACGTCCCTGGTAATGGATACGTTCTCGGATTTTTTGGTAATCTTGTCAATCTCGTCAATATAGATAATTCCGTACTCCGCTTTTGCAATATCGTAGTCTGCTGCCTGAATCAGCTTCAGAAGGATATTTTCCACATCCTCGCCTACGTATCCTGCTTCGGTAAGAGCCGTAGCATCTGCAATTGCAAAGGGAACTCCTAAGATTCTTGCAAGAGTCTGGGCAAGATAGGTTTTTCCGGAACCAGTCGGCCCAAGCATTAAAATATTGCTCTTCTGAACCTCTACGTCCAGTTTCTTTCTAGAAGTAATTCTTTTGTAATGGTTGTAAACCGCTACAGAAAGAACTTTTTTGGCCTCGTCCTGTCCGATTACATACTCATCCAGAAATTCTTTCAGTTCCTTGGGTTTTAACAGATTGATCTCATCCAGTTCATCCTGGACGTCCATCTGCTCTCCCAGCTCTTCCTCTAAAATCTCGCCGCAAAGCTCAATACATTCATCACAGATAAATACATTATTGGATCCGGCAATCAGCTTTCTTACCTGATCCTGGGTCTTGCCGCAAAAAGAGCAGCGAACCTTATCATCTGGTCTGATTGGCATATTTCCACCTTTCCTTAACGGGCCCGTTAGTGACTTGCAATTACTGCGTCTACCAGACCGTATTCTTTGGCTTCCAGGGCGCTCATATAGTTGTCACGCTCTGTATCCCGCTCAATGACCTCTAAAGGCTGTCCGGTATTGGCCGCTAATATCTCGTTTAATTTCTTTTTGGTTCGTAAAATGTGATCCGCTACAATCTTAATATCGGTCGCCTGTCCCTGGGCGCCGCCGGATGGCTGGTGAATCATAATTTCAGCATTTGGAAGCGCAAATCTCTTGCCTTTTGCACCGCTGGACAACAGGAATGCGCCCATGCTGGCCGCCATACCGATGCAGACAGTGGAAACGTCACATTTAATGTAGTTCATGGTATCGTAAATCGCCATACCTGCGGTAACCGATCCGCCTGGGCTGTTGATGTAGAAATTAATATCTTTTCCAGGATCCTCAGACTCTAAAAACAAAAGCTGAGCTACTACCAGACTGGCAGTCACATCATTTACCTCTTCGCCTAAGAACACGATTCTGTCCTTTAACAGACGGGAATAAATATCATAGGAGCGCTCGCCCCTGCTGGTTGATTCAATGACATAAGGCACTAAACTCATCTTTCTACTCCTTTCTTGTGCAGCAGCTTTTTTCTGCCGCCGACAAATAACAGGAAGTTGCAGACAGGAGTCCCTCTCAACTGGTCCCCCTTCTGCAACTTCTCCATCTGGTATCTCAGACCTGAATGAGCGGCAAATTAAACCAGTTTTGCCTCTTTTACCAGGAAGTCAACGGCTTCCTGAACAGCCAGATCTTTCTTCATCTGCTCTTTTTCAAACTCGCCCATGTATTCTTTCAGCTTTTCTACTTCCATCTTGTAAGCGTCTGCCATCTTCTGCAGTTCTTCGTCTACACGCTCGTCGGAAATCTGGATATTCTCAGCTGCTGCAACTGCTTCTAATACCAGTCTGGTCTGGATTCTGCGCTCTGCCTGAGGCTTCATCTGCTCTTTTAAGGTATCTACAGTCATGCCGGTATACTTCATATACTGGTCAAATGGAATACCCTGGCTCTGCATTCTCTGTGCAGTATCCTGAATCATGTTCATTACTTCGTTGTCAATCATAGCATCCGGAATATCCATGGAAGCGTTTGCTACAACTTTCTCTACTACGTGGTTTTCATTTTCAGTCTCAGCTGCTTTTTCTTTCTTCTCAGCCAGCTTCTTGCGAGTATCTTCTTTGTACTCGTCTAATGTTTCAAATTCAGAAACTTCGCTTGCAAACTCATCGTTTAACTCTGGAAGCTCTTTTACTTTGATTTCTTTTACCGTTACCTTGAACTGTGCAGGCTTATTAGCCAGTTCAGCTGCATGGTACTCTGCTGGGAAGGTTACGTTTACTTCGCACTCTTCGCCGATGTTCTTGCCGATTAACTGCTCTTCAAAAGTATCGATGAAGGAATGGGAGCCAATGGTCAGAGGATAATCGGTACCCTGGCCGCCGTCAAATGCCTTGCCGTCAATAAATCCTTCAAAGTCGATAACGGTCTGGTCGCCGTCTGCAACTGGTCTGTCTTCTACGGTTACCAGTCTTGCATTCTGATCCTGGATTTTCTTCAGTTCTTTCTCTACATCTTCATCTGTAACGGATGCGTCTGCCTTCTCTACCTCAACGCCCTTGTACTCGCCTAAGGTAACTTCCGGCTTTACTGCTACTGTTGCAGTGTAGATAAAATCTTTACCCTTTTCAATCTGGGTAATATCGATCTCTGGTCTGGAAACAATTTCCAGTCCGCTTTCCTTCATCGCATCTGCATAGCTGGCATCAATTGCCTCGTTTGCTGCATCCTCATAGAATACGCCAGGGCCGTACATTTTTTCAATCATGGCCTGCGGAGCCTTTCCTTTACGGAAGCCTGGGATATTAAATCTGTTTTTATTTTTGTCATAGGCTGCCTTGATTGCCTTATCAAACTGCTCAGCTGGTACTTCGACAGTCAGCTTTGCCATGTTCTTTTCTAACTTTTCTACTTGTAAACTCATAGTATGGGTTCCTCCTTGAATAATATGTGAACCGCCATTTCTCCACAGGGCGTTACACTTCAAGGTACGATTATAGCATAAGAAATCCGTAAATTCCAGTCCTATTTTGCTTTTCCTGATAAAATTTTGCATCGCATCTGGATATAAGATGCCGCATGAGCAAAAATGTCCGGAAAGCAGCTTCTACCTGGGCACGATTTTAAAGCTGACCGACAGATGCGCCTGGATTTCCAGTTCTCCCTCTTCTACGCTCATGGAAGCCGTATCTGCTATCAAAGTTTCTTTTTCTGCCTCAGCAACTGCGTTAGGTCTGGCATAACGGACTGCCTGGTTTTCTCCGTATTCGCTGATATTCTTTACTTCTAATACCTGGAATCCGCCGGCTTCTCCCATGGCTTCCGCCTTTTCCCATGCCTGTTCTACTGCCTGTTTTAATGCTTCTTCATAAACTGTGTCGTAATCGCTGCACATATACTTTACGTAATCAATAGAATTGGTTCCGGAAGCAACGGTTCCTCCCAGCAAATCCCCTACCTTCCCAATGGGAACTCCTGAAACCGTAATCTGGGTTATCATTTCATAACCATTTAAAACCTGGCCATGGTCTTCTGTCCATTGATATCTTGGAGACAGATTGTAGCCTGAAGTCTGGATATTTCCTTCTTCTATGCCCTGGGTTTTCAGATAATCCAGAGTTTTGCTTAACGCCTCTTCATTTTTCTTCTGGCAGGCTGCCGCTTCCTGATCTTCTGAATAAATGCTTAAAGACAGCTCTGCCACATCGGGCACTGCTGTCACAGTCGAGGTACTCTCTACCGTTACCTGGCCCCCGTTTTCTTCCTGATACTGGCGAATGGTCATTTCATTTGGCACAGAAACTCCTGCAGAAGTCCCTGTGTTTGCGCATCCTGCCGCCAGAACCGCCATCAGGCACGCAGCTCCTGCCGCCGCATATGTTTTTTTCATTCTCATATAAAAACCTCCTTATCCTGGCAGTATTTCTACTATCCATTATAAAGAGGTTTTTCTGATTTTGCTTTTCTTTTCTCTTAAAAAGTACTTACAACTTTAGAAATTCGCGGCTGCTTCTGCAGCTTCTGTCTCTGTGGCTTCTGCTTCTGTGGCTTCTGTTTCTGTTTCTTCTCCCGTTTCTGCCGGTTCTAAAGCTTTGGAAGTTTCTGAAAGTTTCTCTGTCTCCAGCGGTTGTTCCTGCTCCGGCTGCAGATCCCCTGCATTCTTTCCTGCCTGGATCGACTGGACGGAAAGGACCGTAGCAGTTGCCGATTCTTCCGGATTTTCATAGGTAAAGCCGATCTCATCCCCCGCTTTTAAGAATGGAAGCTGCTCGGAAACTTGAATCATGGCTGTGTAAACCGTGCGATCTCCTTCTAACGTAAAGTAATAGCAGGTATTGCCTGACACAACCACATTTGCAACAGCCTCTATGGTTCCGGATACTGTTTTTTCATCTTTCGGGATGTCTAACGTGTCCTCTTCCAGATTCAGGGCCGTCCGGTAATTTTTCCGCGCTTCATCAATGGTAGCGCCCGTTCCTACAATCTGGTACTGGGCCACATCTACAAAGGCGTACATTTTTACCAGACCCGCCGCATCTTTTAAGGAAATAAAGTAAGTCGGCCGATCTGAAATATTTAATAGCAACGGGAAGGTCGCCGTATATTTTAAATGCTGGACCTGACCTTGTGCAGAATCCATTGCAGAGTATTCGGTTGCTCCAGGTATTGGATAAAACTTAGTTTCTTTGGTTCGGAGGTTTACCAGTACAAAACCGATGTTGGACTCATCTGCAGTAACAGAAGACATACCCGTATATAAATATACATCGTCATTGATTGCCAGATAATTATAGCCATAGGTTGTCCTGCGCACGCCTTTTTGTCCGAAAATGGAGTTTAAATATCCATTCTGGAACCGTCCGTTGTCATCTAACTGCTGGATAATCATATCGGAACTGTACAGCTGGTCAATCCACTGGGGAACCTGGTCTTTTGGATAATACTGGCTTTCTCCTGTACAGGCATTGACTAAAACTGCGCCGGAAATATCCTTACCGTTCCACCAGCCAATCTGGTAGCTGATAGTAGGCGCTACCCAATACGGTGTTCCTTCGTCGTCAATTTCAAAGGACACCTGATTAAACATTTTAGTCGGATAGGAGAAACGCAGGTACCGGTAAATGTTCCGGAAAAAGTATTCGCTTGGGGAATATTTCATGCCGGATTCCAGCCATACCAGCTCGGTATCCTGGGTTACCATGTTCACGGTAATATAAGCCGGAAGGCCGCTCTTCTGGTTTAAGAGCCACTTTATCGGATCCGCATACGCCAGAGGCGTTACCCGATAAGGCATTCCCTGATAGTTAATCTGGGTATAGTTTTCCTGAATCTCAAACTGCGAAACCAGTTCCGACATCTCTCCCAGCTTTCTGCTGCCCAGACGGGAAGCCGTATCTTTGTCTACTACCGGTATCTGATTCATATTCAGCTCGGCTACGTCTTCTGTAAAATCTCCGTCTGTAATTGTAATCAGATCGCGATATCTGGACGCATTGAAAAACTGGATTCCAATTACGGAAGCCACTGCCATAAATGCGATCAGACCGGCAATCAGAATGAAGCCGTATTTTAATGGTTTTGCCAGATTAACCGGCTCCTGGGGCTGGTCTGGATTTTTCCCGTAAACCGGCGCTCCGGTAATGGGATCCTGTCCCACCACTACGGTGCGGTTCCGTTCGCCCAAAGAAGAAAGGAAATTTTTGACGTAGGTAAGGAAGTTGACAACCAGAACAATCAAAATGGAAATAATCAAGAATATAATGAAGTTCTGATCATGGAAATTGACTGCCGGAAGCATCGTGTAAAACAGCAGGAAAATCAGTATCGCCGATACGAAAATCCGGCCAAGAACCGATGCAAACTTGTTACGTTTCATAATTTTGTTACGCTCCTTTATGAAAATGTTAATAATTTAACCTATTGTAACACGTTTTCATCCTTTCATGTATTAAATCTTTCTAAAGACAAAGGACAAATTGTAAAATTTTTATTATTTCTCTAAAGGGGACTGCCAAGTCGCAGCCACCCGTACAACGGGCAATGACGTCAACTTAAGATATATCGGTTGCTTGTAAAAGTAAATTCCAGTGCAAGTGTCAATTTAATCACACCTTTAAAAGTTGCTTAAAATCAAATGATTTTTAAGGAAAAAAGAAAATTTATGTTATAATACAATCAAATCCCCTATTTGGGCTGGAAAGGAAGTGTTACTATGCCAATGCCATTGAATAAAACCTACACCTCTAAAGATTACTGGGAGTTGCCGGAAGGCGAACGCGCTGGGCTGATTGACGGCCGGCTCTATGCTATGGCTCCGCCAAACCGGATTCATCAAGAACTGGTTTCTGGTTTCCACTATACGTTAAGAACTCACATCAACAACTCCAATGGTTCATGCAAGATCTACCCTGCTCCCTTTGCCGTCAACCTAGATGCAGACGATAAGAGCTGGGTAGAACCGGATATATCTGTTATTTGCGACTCTAACAAGCTGACAGACCGCGGCTGCTCCGGTGCTCCGAATCTGATTGTTGAGGTTGTGTCCCCTAGTTCCCAGTGGCATGATTACATGAGAAAACTCAGCCCCCGCCCTGTGGGGCCTACCTTGACAATATAATATACTTACCAGGGAGCCGGTAGTGCGTCCATACCATCCGTTTCCATCCTTGTTGGAAGGAGGTGGATTTCTATGAGTACATATGAAGAATTTCAGATTATCTTAGGCGTTGCCATGTTAATTGTAGCAATTCTGAATCTGATGCATAGAAAAAAACGCCCCTACGCCAACAGGAACGGCACAAATATTTATGAAAGGAGTTTTTATGAATACACGAATTGTTTATTTCGATGAAACTGGTGATGACGGTGCAAACACCTCATCTAGTGATGCTTTTATTTTAACCAGTATGAGTATGTCATCTGAATCATGGCAATCGAATTATGATATAATGAAAAATTTTCGTAAAGAATTAAAAGCAGAATATGGTTTTCATGTTAGTCAAGAAATGCATACTAAGCAATTCCTTACTGACAAAAATCCATATCGCTCATACAATTGGACTAACGAACAAAAAATTGAAATTCTCAAAAAATTTACAATTGCTATTTCATCACTTGATATTTCTGTAATTAATGTCATTATCGACAAAACCAAAATAAAAACTGCTGATTACTCCGTTTTAGAAAATGCTCTCACGTACAATATACAAAGAATTGAAAACGATAGTAAAGGTGAATGGAATTTTTTAATTATTACTGACAAAGGCCGTATTGCTCCGATGCGAAAAACAGCTCGTGCCATAAGGGCATATAACCCTATACAGTCCCAATTTGGAGGGTATGTCAATAAGCCCATTAAATATCTTATTGAAGATATTATGGAAAAAGATTCTAAAGAATCCTATTTCATACAAATATGCGATTTTATTTCTTTCTTTGTTCACTTATACTATAAAACTCGTTACCGAAAAGAAAGCCTGCCTAACCGCATTTCCTCTCTAATAGACAATGACTTTGTTGGAAGTGTAATGGCCACTTTTAACGGAGGCCACATTTTAAATACTAAAGCCAGTTCTTTAAAATATGGCCTTGTAATTTATCCAAAATAAAACACCACCTACAACGCATTCACGCTTTCAGTGGTTCGTATATATTATGACACATAAATGCGAAAATGTCAATATCCACAAAAACCGCCCCTGCGCCACTATTCCGCATCCATCATGCACGCCATCGGAGTGCCAGATCAGTACATTCTTCAGCGTGGTGGCTGGACTGATTCGGAGTTATGCGCGAGGTCTACCGGAATGTTATTGATATGGAAGCAGCCAAGCAGAACAAAAAGATTAATAAACACTTTTCAAAAATAAAATCCGTGTGACTTCGTGTGATATTTAGGCATATATTTTTGTTTTTCACACTAACGTTTCTATCATATCAGAGCATCGAAAAAACCGCGTAAATACTAGCTTTCCCAGCATTTACGCGGTTTTTCAAAAAGTGGACCTGAGGGGAATCGAACCCCTGTCCGAAAATCAATTCCCTGTTCTTCTACTATCATAGTCTGTTATTTGACATTCCCTCCGCCATCCGGAAGCAGACATCCTGATGGTTTTAGTAGCTTCATACTACGCCCGCAGGCTCAAAGCTTTGCCTGTGTCGTTTCCTGCATAGTCGATGCCAGATTCTCTAAGTGCAGGTGCTAAGAGGCTGACAACTGCCTAATTAGGCAGCGTATGCTAAATTATCTTCAGCGTTTATATTTAGGTTTGCCATTTAACCCATTGCATGGGGATAGCTTCACCAGCTGCATGACCCCCGTCGAAACCAGTACAAGCCCTTACTGGCCCTCTTTAGAGGCAGGACTATCGTAACACGACTTTTTTAGAATGTCAAGGTATTGCGCCAAAGAAACCGGATAAAACCACACGGCAGAAGATACTAAAAATCAGCCTCTTCTGCCTCCGGTTTACAAAAGCCCCTTTAATTTTAAATAGTTCTTGATTAATACTGCCATCTGCTCCAAATCAATCTTGCTGGCATTAATCGGAAGATCATAATTATTCATGTTCATCCAGTCTTTGCCGGTATAATAACGGTAATACTCCTTCCGCTCCTTGTCAATTCGTTTGATTCTGCGAACCGCTTCCTTTTCGTCAATTTTCGCCACATCCATTGCTCTCTGGATACGGGTGTCCATATCCGCATATACGAAAATGCGAATCAGATTTTCCACATGATCCTGTTCCAGAACGTAGTCTGCACAGCGTCCTGCAAAGATACAGGATTCCTCCTTTGCCAGCTTGCGGATCAGCGCCGCCTGGAAACGGAACAGATTGTCCGGAGATGTCAGATTGTCATCTGGAGACGGTTCACTTAAATCCGGCTTCATGTCCGAAACAATCCGATATAACAGGTTATTTCCTGCTTTTTCATCTGCCAGGCGGAAATACTGCTCTCCAACCGCGCTCTTTTCTGAGGTCATTTTTAAAATTTCTTCGTCATAAAAATGGATGCCCAGCTCTTTTGCCAGAGTCTCTCCTACGACACGGCCGCCGCTTCCATACTGCCTCCCGATTGTAATAACAAAGTGCTTCTTCTCTCCCATCGTGTCCTCCCTCTGATGCAGAACATCAACCGTTTATAATCTCTATTGCTGTTATATTTATTATAGCATTTCCATTATCTGCGTCAATACCTGCCCCCATAAAAAAGAATCTGCTATTTCAAAAAAATGTGTTGACAAATCTGTCAGAAGGGATTATTATGTGGCTAACACAAAAAACCGTTGAGAAAGAGGAGTAAGCTTCCCAACAATATCACAGAGAGCCGCAGGTGGTGGGATTGCGGTATGGCGTTGTTAGCTGAATGGACTTTTGAGGGCAGTTCTGAACGATTGCAGTAGGGACTGACGGATTCCGCACCCGTTACCATTGCGGCGTATATGTTGGTATATGGAAAGTGGACTGATTGTCAATTTGAGTGGCACCGCGGATAAGTTTATTCGTCTCAAGTACAGGAAAACCTGTGCTTGGGACTTTTTTATTTTCCGGAAACTTGATTCCTAGGAAAAAATCCGCATTCATTCCCCTTCTCCAGACGGATTGATTAAAGGAGGATCTTATTATGAAAAAAACAATGCTTGCAATTCTCACTTCCCTTGGTATGGCAGCTCTGCTTGCCGGATGTTCCGGTAATGCTGCCCCTGATACCGCTTCTTCCAAAAGCGCAGTATCAGATGAAACTTCTGCAGCCGCATCTGGAACTGCCTATACCGTCGGCATCGGTCAGTTTGCCGATCACGGTTCCTTAGACAACTGCAGAGAAGGATTCCTTATGGGTTTAGAAGAAGCTGGATTAAAGGAAGGGGAAAACTTAACGATTCTTTATGAAAATGCCCAGACAGACGGATCTGTTGCCAATCAGATCAACACCAGTTTTGCATCCCAAAAGGTCGATTTAATCTGTGGAATTGCAACTCCTATGGCGCAGTCTGCATATGGAGTGGGAAAGAAAAACAACATTCCGGTCATCTACACTGCCATTACGGATCCGGTTGCAGCAGAGCTGGCCAACGCAGATGGAACTCCAGTAGGCGAAATTACCGGAACCAGCGACAAACTGCCCGTTAAGGAACAGCTGGAAATGATCCGCGCCATCCTTCCGGACGCAAAAACCATCGGCATCCTGTACACCACCAGCGAGGCCAATTCTGCTGCTACGATTGAAGAATATAAGAAACTGGCTCCTGATTATGGTTTTACCATTGTGGAAGGACCGGTTACTTCCAGCGCAGACGTTTCTCTGGCAGCAGACACCCTGCTTTCCAAAGCAGACTGCCTTTCTAATTTAACAGACAATACCGTAGTCGCTTCCCTTCCTACTATTTTAGATAAAGCCAACGCAAAAAACATTCCGGTCTTCGGAAGCGAAATCGAACAGGTCAAAATCGGCTGCGTTGCTGCTATGGGCTTAGACTATATAGAACTTGGAAAGCAGACCGGAAAAATGGCTGCCAAGATCTTAAAGGGCGAGGCAAAGGCCAGTGAATTAAACTACGAAACCATTGAAGGCGCTTCCTTCTACGCCAATACAGAGGCAGCCAGCCAATTAGGCATTACCCTTCCAGAAGAATTAACTTCCTCTGCTAAGGAACTGTTTGATAAAACCGTAGTAGAATAATGAATACCACCATGTAATGGAATAAAGAAAGCGGAGGAACTATTTTATGATTATCCTGTTAGGCATTCTGGAAGAAGGGCTTGTCTATGCGATTATGGCTCTGGGGGTCTACATCACTTACAAAATCCTGGATTTTCCCGATCTTTCGGTAGACGGCACGTTTCCCATGGGAGCTGCGCTGACTGCAACCTTAATCGTCGCTGGAGTCAATCCGTATCTGACCCTGGTTCTCTCTTTTCTATTAGGGGCTGCTGCCGGCTGTGTTACCGGACTGATTCATGTTAAATTAAAGGTTCGGGATCTGCTGTCTGGAATCATTGTCATGACAGGCCTTTATTCCATCAATATGCGCCTGGCAGGCGGAAGGGCAAATCTTCCTATCTTCAGCCAGGAAACGATTTTTACCAGTTCGTTTCTGACTTCTCTTCTGCCGGAGTCCCTTGCTCCTTATACAGTCGTCATTGTCCTGCTGGTTCTTGTACTGATCTGCAAAATCCTGCTGGATCTGTATTTGAAAACCCGTTCCGGATACCTGCTTCGGGCAGCCGGAGATAACGATACCTTAATTACCTCTCTTGCCAAAGACAAAGGCATGGTAAAAATTTTAGGCCTTGCCATAGCCAACGGCTTTGCCGCCCTTGCAGGCTGTATTTACTGCCAGCAGAAAGAAGTATTTGAAATTACCATGGGCACTGGAACCATTGTAATCGGTCTTGCCAATGTCATCATTGGAACCCAGTTATTCAAAAACATCCGTTTTATCAAGCCTACTACTGCGGTAATAATTGGTTCTATTATTTATAAGGCCTGTATCTCTTTTGCGATTTCCAAAGGCAATCCATTTGATTTAAAACTGCTGACCGCTGGGCTGTTTTTGGTAATTCTGGTATGCAGCAATTATGTGAATAGAAGATCCGGAAAGAAGGTAAAAAACCATGCTTGAACTAAAAAACATCCATAAATATTATAATGCCGGAACAGTCAATGAAATGTGCCTGTTCCAGGGTTTTAACCTGACCATTCCAGATAAGCAGTTTGTCTCTGTTGTAGGCAGCAATGGTTCTGGAAAAACTTCCATGCTCAATCTGATTTGCGGGAGTATTCCTTTAGATTCCGGCTCCATCTTAATCAGCGGCGAAGACATTACCAGGATGCCCGAACACAAACGCCAGCGCCGGATTGGAAGAGTCTATCAGAATCCTTCTATGGGAACCTGCCCCCAGATGACCATTTTGGAAAATATGGCTCTGGCTGACAACAAGGGAAAGTCTTTTAATCTTCTTCCTGGAACCAATAAAAAACGCATTGATTTTTATCGGGAACAGTTAAAGACCCTTGGACTGGGTCTGGAAGACAAATTAGATGTAAAAGTAGGCGTACTCTCCGGAGGCCAGCGGCAGGCTATGGCCCTTTTAATGTCCACCATGACCCCCATTGAATTTTTGATTCTGGATGAACACACTGCCGCCCTGGATCCCAAAACTGCGGAAGTCATTATGGAACTGACTGGAAAAATTGTCCGCGAAAAAGAACTCACTACCATTATGGTTACCCACAATCTGCGGTATGCCGTAGAATACGGCGACCGGCTTCTGATGATGCATCAGGGCCATGCAGTCATTGACGCTTCCGGCAAAGACAAACGTTCTCTTACCATTGATTGTTTACTGGAGCGTTTTAACGAAATCAGCATTGAATGCGGCAACTAATTTCTTTAAAGCTTTCGTCGTTTTCTGTCGTCTCTTAACCAATTATGGATAGTATGCAAAATCGCCCTGCCACTGTTTAATAGTGGTAGAGGTGATAGACATGGTAACATATGACAGGCTGTGGGAAACGATGAAGGCAAAAGGCGTTACCCAATACCGCCTAATTAAATATTATGGTATCAGCGCCGGACAGATTGGCCGTTTAAAGAAAAATATGTACGTTTCCACCCATACCCTGGATGTGCTTTGCAACATTTTAAAGTGTCCCGTAGAAGACATTATCGAAATCCGGCAGGATGGGGAAGACGATGTACCTGACTTTTCTGAATGTGAAAATGAAAAACAGAATGGATGAACCGCAAAACGGAAGGATTCCCCAAGAACCTTCCGTTTTTTCTATCTTTCTCTGTATGGTATTAAAAGCCTATCCCCGATGCCAGCAGAACAGTCGCTGCCGCTCCTACCGCTACTGTCAGCAGCCCCTTATCCAGATATGCCAGTATTACTGCCGCCCCGCATCCTGCAGCTGCGCTTGGCACCGAACCGGTACAGTATAAAATTGCCGGAAAGGTCATTGCAGAAAGTACTGCATAAGGCATATAGCTTAAAAAGGACCGGAGAAACCGGTTGGTAATCTTCTTCCGGAATACTGCCATGGGAATTACCCGAATCAGATATGTCGTCCCTGCCATGATTCCCATACAGATAACCAGATACGGCAATGGGATTCCTTCTGCTCCGCTTATTTGTCCGCTCATGTCCTTTCCTCCTCTTCCTCAGCAATGGGGAATAGCAGCGCTGCCGCCCCGCTTGCGATTATGGTAATCAGGATAACGCTCCATCCTCCCGACAAAAAGGATAGAGACGGCGTATAATAGCAGATCGTACTTAAAGTTACCGCAAAAGCTGCTGTAAACAGCACCGCACGATTCTTTTTTGCCGCAGGCACAACCACTGCAATAAACATCCCGTAAAGGGCGATTCCCAGCGCATTGGATACGCTGACCGGCAGAAGTTTTGTCAGCGCTCCTCCGGCAAGAGTCCCCCCTGTCCATCCGATCAATGGGCCTGCAATCAGTCCCGCCAGATAAGGAGCCGACAAAGGGCCTTTTCTCTGCATGGAAACTGCAAAAATCTCATCCGTAATGCCAAAGGACACAGCAAACCGCCTTATCCACGACATTTTTTCTTCTACCTTCTGGGACATGGAAAGGGACATCAGGAAATAACGGCTGTTAATAATCAGCATACTGATGATCAGTTCCGCATAGGTCCCGCCTGCCAGTATCAGATTGGTTCCCGCAAACTGTCCTGCACTGGTCAGATTGGTTAAGGAAATCACAACTGCGGCAGAAAGCGGCAGTCCAGAAAGGACCGCCGTCATTCCATAAGCTGCGGATACGCTGAAATACCCCAGACAAATAGGCATTCCGTCCCGCACTCCTTGTTTTAATTCTTCCGTTCTCATAACTGATTATCTGGCCATTTCAAGCTGAGGCCCTTTTGAATGATGGGCTTTAATAATGGTCTCTATTTCCTCCAGATTGGATGAAGGCAGATCGCCTGGGATGGTGTTCTTTACTGCGCTGGCAGCATTGCCGTAGCTGACTGCCTTTGCACAGTCGCCGCCGCTGGACAGCAGCCCGTAAAGAGCGCCGGAAATATAAGCATCTCCGCTTCCGACCCGATCGACTACCTCAATATCTCGGTATGGTTCTTCTTCATAAAACTCATCTCTGGCCGCATCGTAAATAATGGATCCAAAGCTGTGGCGCTTCGGGCTGTGAACTGTTCGCTGCGTAGACGCAACAATGGAAATCGGATATTCTCTGGCAAAACTCTTCATCATTTCTTTGGCAGTTCCCGTCTTTAAAAAGGTCAGTCTGGCCGTATCTTCTGAACAGAAGAAAATGTCTACATATGGCAGAATCTGCTCGATACACTCCTTTGCTTCCGCTCCGGTCCAGAGGTTGCCGCGGAAGTTAACGTCAAAGGAAACCAGAGTTCCAGCTTCTTTAAAACGTTTAATCATCTCAATTGCCGTTTTCCGGATCTGAGGATTTAATGCCAGCGTAATGCCGCTGGTATGGAAACATTTTGTGGCGCTGTATACTTCTTCCGGAATCTCGTCAATTTTTATTGAATAAAAAGAGCTGTTGGCTCTGTCGTAAATTACCTTCGGCTTTCTGGGATATGCGCCGTTTTCATAATAGTAGATTCCCACTCTGGCAGACGGCGATTTGTCATAAATGAAAAAGTCATCGCTGACCCCATAGGACCGGATCTTTCCTTTCATAAAGCTTCCAATATCGTGAGAAGGGATCTTGGAAATAATACCGGTATGAAGTCCCAGCAAAGAAACTCCTACCGCTACATTCAGTTCTGCTCCGCCCACCTGTTTTTCAAAAACATCACATCGCATCAGACGCTCATTATTTGGCGGGGACAAGCGCAAAAGAAGCTGTCCTAAGGTTACCAAATCAAACGTTCTTCCTGCATTCTCACTCATAGAATATTCCTCCCATTTAAAAAGCGGCCAACTCCTAAAGGGAACCGGCCGCTTAAGCTCACACGCCTTCTGCCCTTAAGCAGAAAGTTACTTGTTTTGATTATCTCTGTACACGTCCAGAACCGTCTCCGCCAGCCAGATTGTCAACATCTGCACGGGTAACCAGGTTGAAGTCTCCAGGGATGGTATGCTTTAATGCAGAAGCTGCTACTGCAAACTCCAGAGCTGCCTTCATATCTTTTCCGTCTGCCAGTCCGCAGATTAAGCCAGCTGCGAAAGAATCGCCGCCGCCTACACGGTCTACGATAGGAGTGATGGAGTACTTTCTGGAATGATAGAACTCACGGGTCTTGCCGTCCATAATGCAGGCAGACCAGCCATTGTTGGATGCAGAGTAGCTCTCACGTAAGGAGCTGATGATATACTTGAAGCCAAACTTATCAGCCATCTGATTGAAGATGTCAACATAGCCTGCTAACTCCAGCTCGCCGGAAGTAACATCTGTGTTGCCTGGCTTAAATCCAAGAACCTTCTCAGCGTCTTCTTCGTTGCCGATGCAGACATCTACGTACTGCATTAAGTTGGTCATAACCTTCTGTGCCTTCTCAGAAGACCATAATTTCTTACGGAAGTTTAAGTCAACAGAAACGGTAACGCCATGCTTCTTAGCTGCCTGAAGAGCCTTCTCGGTCAGTTCAGCTGCGGAATCGCTGACAGCTGGAGTAATACCGGTAAAGTGGAACCAGTCAGCGTCTGCAAAAATCTCATCAAAGTCAAATTCGTCAGCAGTTGCAGTTGCAATGGAAGAATGAGCTCTGTCGTAAACAACATTGGAAGCTCTCATTGCAGAACCGGTTTCTAAGTAGTAGATACCAAGTCTCTCGCCGCTTCTTGCGATGTGCTTTGTGCCTACGTTGTACTTTCTTAAAGCTGCTACTGCGCACTCACCAATGGGGTTAGCCGGTACTGCGGTAACAAATTCAGCGTCATGGCCATAGTTAGCCAGAGAAACTGCTACGTTTGCTTCGCCGCCGCCGTAGTTGATATCAAATTCATCTGCCTGGATAAACTTTTCGTTATTTGGGGTAGATAATCTTAACATGATCTCGCCCATGGTTACAATCTTTGCCATTTTAACATTTCTCCTTATACTTATATTTAATTCGGAAATTTTTATTTGCGTGCTGCTGCTACTGCTGCTACGAACTCCTGAGCCTTCTTAGTTACTGCCTCGAAGTCGCCGGTCTTAGCGCCCTTGGTCAGGCTGCTTCCGGTACCAACTGCGTATGCGCCTGCATGGATCCATTTATCAACGTTATCAACGTCAACACCGCCGGATGGCATAAATTCGCCCTGTGGCAGAGGTCCCTTAAAGGAGCTGATAGCTGCCGGTCCAACAATATTACCTGGGAAAATCTTGATAATGTCGCATCCTGCCTCTAATGCAGTTACTGCTTCGGTTGGAGTCATAACGCCTGGAAGCATTGGAACTCTGTACCGGTTGCACAGCTTGATGGTCTCTACGTTTAAGCTTGGGCTTACTACGTAGTTTGCGCCAGCCAGGATAACCTGTCTTGCAGTCTCTGGATCCAGAACGGTACCAGCGCCGATTACAACCTTCTCGTTATCTTTGTACTTGTCTGCCATCAGCTTAATAAACTCAACAGGGTTGCCTTCATCCATAGTCATGGTAATTTCAATGAAATTGATGCCGCCTGCAATAATTGCATCAACTACTTTCTCGCCCTGCTCTAAGTTCTTTGCACGAACAACGGCTACCAGGCAGTCTTCTTTCAATCTTGCTAAAACCTGCTCTTTTTTCATGGTAATCTCCTTCTCTCTCTTTTGCGTTTTACGCCTCATTTTATTCGCATATGCGATTCATAGTCGCATTTGCAATTCTATATTGCTATTCTAATCGTTTCCCACGGATTTGTCAACAGGAAACGATTAGATTTTCCCTAAAAATCCCATTAATTTTGATACCTCTTTTGCCTTTTCCCGAACTGCCCGTCCCAGGGCTTCATAGTCTTCTGTAGGCTTATAGAGACTGGATACGCTGATGGCTCCAAACACATTGCCGTCGCGGTCAAATACCGGCGCTCCCACACACTCCATATGCTCTTCTGCCTCCCTGGCATCCAGCGCGTACCCCCTCTTGGCTATCTGTTCCAGCTCTTTTTTTAAGGCAGCCTTTGTCGTCAGGGTCCGTTCCGTCTTTTTTACAAACGCAATCTTATCAATAATTTCATCTCTTAACGATTCTTCCGTAAAAGCCAGGATCGCTTTCCCCAGAGAGGTGCAGTACAGAGGATTCTTCGTTCCCACTGTAGCAGTGGTAATAATCGGATTTTCCGGTTCGAATTTGCACAGATACACAATTTCATCGTCGGATCGGACTCCAAAAAACACGGTTTTCCCCACCTGGTTGGAAAATTCTTTTAAAACCGGCTCAATGGTCCGGATGTAGTCTAAATTATTGGTATAATTGATTCCAATCCGGTATGCAGTCAGTCCAATCCGATACTGCTGCTTCTGCCCTCTGGACACATGGATCATACCGGTTTCCACCAATGTGATAACAATATCGTAAGCGCTGGTTTTGGGAAGTCCCAGTTCTTCACAGATTTCGTCCAGCGTAATCCCTTCCGGCCGTTTAGACACCAGTTTTAATATTTGTACCGCGCGTAAAGTTGTACGGTTAAGCTTCATTGTAAGGGTTCCTCCATTTAATGGCATTTGCGATTCGCATTCGTATATACGATATATTACAGGAACCGCCGGAAAATTTCAACCCTATTTCATATAACAGTTTCCTTATAACGTAACTCCCTGTTTAAAAATTGCCATATCATGGAATCCGGCTTCTTCTGCTTTTACCTTTCTGCCGGAAGCCACTTCCAATACGTAATCAAACATTTTCTGAGCCAGTTCTTCTTTGCTCATGTCTTCTACCATGCGTCCCGCATTGAAATCAATCCAGTTGTCTTTATGACCGGCCAGTTTCGAGTTGCTGGAAATCTTTACGGTTGGTACCGGAGAAGCAAACGGCGTTCCCCTTCCGGTCGTAAACAATACGATATGGGCGCCGGACAGCGCTAATGCAGTAGAAGCCACCAAATCATTGCCAGGTGCAGAAAGGAGATTCAGACCCTTATTCTGAACCTGCTCGGTGTATGCCAATACGCCTTTTACCGGAGCGCTTCCGGACTTCTGGGTACAGCCCAGAGACTTGTCTTCCAGAGTGGAAATTCCTCCTTTTTTGTTTCCAGGAGAAGGATTCTCATAGATAGTCTGGTCATGGCGCGTAAAATAATTCTTAAAATCATTAATTAAATTTACTGTTTTATCAAAAAGCTCCGGAGTCTCGCAGCGGTTCATCAGTATGGTTTCTGCGCCAAACATCTCCGGCACTTCTGTCAAAATCGTGGTTCCTCCTTTGGATACCAGAAGGTCGGAAAACGCTCCCACCACCGGATTGGCCGTAATACCGGACAGACCGTCAGAACCGCCGCATTTCATACCGATAATCAGTTCGCTGGCGTCAATTTTTTCTCTGGAAAACGCTCCTGCATAAGCAGCCAGTTCTTCTAACAGGGCCATTGCCGCTTCCTGCTCGTCTTCTACGTCCTGGCACTGTAAAAACTTCACTCTCTGCGGGTCATATTCTCCAATGTAGTCCATCAGTACCGGAATATTGCTGTTTTCACAGCCAAGTCCCAGCACCAGAACGCCGCCTGCATTTGGGTGATGGATCATATCCGCCAGAGCTTTTCTGGTATTTTCCTGGTCATCGCCCATCTGAGAACATCCGTAAGGATGAGGGAATGCAATAACCTCTTCAATATTGCCGCCCACAAATTTCTGGGCCTTCTTTTCCAGGGCTTTTGCAATGGAGTTTACGCATCCTACAGTAGGAATAATCCAGATTTCATTGCGGACTCCTACTTTGCCGTCAGCGCGGCGGTATCCGTCGAAATATGCATGGCTGGTCTCCTCTAACGCAGAATCTACAGGTTCGTATGTATAAGAAAGCAGATCTCCCAACGCTGTCTTAATATTGTGGACATGAACCCACTGGCCTTTCTGGATTGCTTCTTTGGCATGGCCGATCCGGAATCCGTATTTGATAACGTCTTCTCCTTCTCCAATCGCTTTTAATGCAAACTTATGTCCCTGGGGAATCTCTTCTAATGTGGTTACCTGCGCATCGCCTACCTGCAGCGTCTCTCCTTTTGCAATGGGGCGCAGAGCAACGGCAACGTTATCATTCTCATTAATTTTGACAAAATCCTGCATATCCCTTATCTCCTTAAATATTGAATTTTCAAAAGTATTTTCAGATTGTAAGTGCTTACAATTATTTTACAAAATTTCAACCAAAAAGTCAATAATAAAATAAAACCGGTTGCATTCTTTGTGAAATATATGTATAATGGCAATAGGTTGTAAGCACTTACAGCCATTTGGTTATTGAGAGGTATCGGCATGAATATTTATGATGTATCAAAAAAAGCGCAGGTTTCCATTGCCACGGTTTCCCGCGTATTAAACGGCAATCCCAACGTCAGTGAAAAAACGCGCAGCAAGGTGCTTTCCGTTATGGACGAGCTTGGATATACTCCAAACATTTTTGCCCGCGGACTGGGGCTGAACACCATCAAGACCATTGGGATCATGTGCTCAGATTCTTCTGATTTATACCTTGCCAATGCCATTTACTTTTTGGAGCGGGAACTCCGGAGCAGAGGATACGATTCCATTCTCTGCTGTACCGGCACAGATTTAGAGACTAAGCAGAAATATTTTGACCTGCTCCGTTCCAAACGGGTAGACGCAATTATCTTAGCTGGATCAAAATTTGTAGAAATGAAGCCAAAAGACAATGGATATCTGATTGATGCGGCAAAGTCCCTTCCCATTATGCTGGTCAATGGCTATTTAGAAGGAGAAAATATCTACTCTACCCTCTGCGACGACCGGACCGCTACCTACGAAGCTTCTTCCAGCCTGATTCGTTCCGGCGTCCAGAATCTTCTCTATCTGTACAGCAGCCAGTCATACAGCGGATTCAACAAACTCCAGGGGTACAAAGATGCTCTGTGCGCAGCAGGACTTCCCGTTCGAGAAGAATATATCTGCCAGTGTCCGAAAGATGTTGCAAGCGCTCAGGCTCTCTGTCATAAACTCTACAATAAGGGATTAGTATTTGACGGAATTCTGACTTCTGACGATTCCCTTGCAGCAGGCGCAGTTAAATTTGCCCATCAGGAGCAGATTTCGATTCCAGACTCGCTTTCCATCATCGGCTATAACAATTCGATTCTTGCGCAGTGCTCTTATCCAGAGCTGACTTCTATTGACAGCAAGGTGGAAGCGTTATGCATTACTACGGTCAATACATTAATGGGGGTGTTTGACGGCTCAAACGTGCCCGCCAAAACTACCATTTCTGCTGACATAATCAAACGAGGAACCACAAATTTTTGATGTCAGAAACAACACGGTTCCCTTCTGGCATCATAATTTTATAACAAGGAGGATTTAACTATGAAACCATTTATGGACAAAGATTTTTTACTGTCTACCGACATGGCAAAAACCCTGTATCACGATTATGCGGAGGTTATGCCAATTGTAGACTACCACTGCCACATCAATCCGCAGGAAATTTATGAAGATAGAAAGTTTGACAACATTACCCAGGTATGGCTGGGCGGCGACCATTACAAATGGCGCCAGATGCGTTCCAACGGCGTAGATGAAAAATATATTACTGGAGATGCTTCTGACAGGGAAAAATTCCAGAAATGGGCAGAAACCATGCCAAAACTGATTGGCAACCCACTGTACCACTGGAGCCATTTAGAGCTTCGCAGATATTTTGGATATGAAGGCTACTTAAACGGCGATACTGCTGAAGAAGTATGGAATCTGTGCAATGACAAGCTGCAAAACGATCCTTCCATGACTGTCCGCGGCTTAATCCGTCACTATAACGTAAAATTAATCTGCACCACAGATGATCCGGTTGACACTTTAGAGTGGCATGAGAAAATCGCTGCCGATGAAAGCTGCAAGGATATCAAGGTTCTTCCTGCATGGCGTCCGGACAAGGCTCTGAATGTAGAAAAGACCACTTATGCTGATTACATTGCCCAGTTATCCCAGGTAAGCGGCGTGGAGATCAAAGATTTCGCATCCTTAAAAGAAGCATTAAAGGTTCGTATGGCTTACTTTGCGGAAAGAGGCTGCAAGGTTTCCGACCATGCATTAGAGTATGTGATGTACCAGCCAGCTTCTGACGCTGAGGCAGACGCAATCATTGCAAAGGCTTTAAGCGGACAGGCTGTTACCAGAGAAGAGGAATTAAAATATAAAACCGCATTTATGCTGTTTATTGCAAAAGAATACAACCGCATGGGCTGGATTATGCAGCTTCATTATGGCTGCAAGCGTGACAACAATGCTATGATGTTTGAAAAACTTGGCCCTGATACCGGATTTGACTGCATCAACAACTACGCTCCAAGCGCCCAGATGGCAGACTTCTTAAATGCATTAAGCGCAACCGGAGAAGTTCCGAAGACCATTATCTACTCCTTAAATCCAAACGATAATGCTGCTATCGGTACCATCTTAGGCTGCTTCCAGGGCGCTCCGGCAGGCCGCATCCAGCAGGGTTCCGCATGGTGGTTCAACGATCACAAAACTGGTATGAAAGACCAGATGATCAGCCTTGCAAACTTAGGCTGCCTGGGCAACTTTGTAGGTATGCTGACCGACTCCAGAAGCTTCTTGTCTTACACCAGACATGAGTACTTCCGCAGAATCCTCTGCGACTTAATCGGCGGATGGGTAGACAACGGAGAATATCCAGCTGACATGAAGGCTCTGGAAGAGATTGTCAAAGGCATTTCTTACAATAACGTTATCAAATACTTTGAGTTTGACATTTAATTGCCGCGGCATGGTGCATATGGACAAATCCTGTATGCGCCATGCCGTATTTTTACAAGGTAATTATCTTTGTCGCAACCGCTTCCCGAAACGCGCTGTCGTGTTCAACTAAAAGCATGGTCGGTGAAAATTGCTGTATCAATTGTTCTATTTGAATCCGCGAATAAACATCAATAAAATTAAGGGGTTCATCCCATACATACAGATGTGCCTGCTCACAGAGACTTTTTGCAAGAAGCACCTTTTTCTTTTGTCCCCCTGAAAAATCTTTCATATCTTTTTCAAACTGCACCCGCTCAAAATCCATTTTTCGAAGAACCGCTTTAAACAGACTTTCATCAAGACTGTTTCTCTCCGCAAATTCTGATAATGTTCCCGCTAAATAAGACGCGTCCTGGGGAACATAGGAAATCACAAGGCCCGAACCTGTGGTTACCGTTCCAGTATGCTGTATGGGGTAATTTAATAACAGCTTAAGCAGGCTGCTCTTACCACTTCCATTTGTTCCATCAATGAAAATACGCTCTCCTTTATGGATGCAAAATGACGTGCCGTTTCCAATCTGGCAGCCGTCATAAATTGCAGCCGCTTCAGAAAATGACGCCAGCACCTCAGCATGGTATGAAAGAGGCTGTATCTTTAATGCGTCTGCTGTTTCTGTATTTTTCAGCAATGATGATTTTTGTTCAATAGCTCTTTTCTGTCTTTCCTCTGTTGTTTTTGAACGCTTCATCAGTTTTGCCGCTTTATGGCCAATAAATCCTCTGTCAACCGGCCCATTTCCATATTTGGACGCTTCCGTCTGTTTTGACCAGTCTGCAGATCGTTTTGCTGATTTCTGTAAACGGTAAATTTCTTTTTTCAGTTTTTCATTCTGGACAGATTCCGATTCCTGCTGACGTTCAAAATTCTCCATCCAGGATGAAAAAGTCCCTTTCTGCACTTCTATATTTGTTTTGTTTAACGACAATATATGATCCACACAGCCATCTAAAAACCGCCGGTCATGGGACACCAGAATAAACCCTTTCTTCTTTCCCAGATATTCGGATACTTTTTTACGCGCCTGGGCATCCAGATGATTGGTCGGCTCGTCAATGAGCAGAAAATGTCCTTCATTCAAGAACAGTGCCACAAGCAGAACCTTTGTCTGTTCTCCGTTCGAAAGAGTTTCAAATGGCCTCCACAATACCTCTGCCGCAATATCCAGATAAGAAAATTCCCGCAGGATTTCCCACGTCTCTGCTAACGGGCAGATTTCCTGCAGAATTTCCTCCGTCGGTCTGGTTTTCTCTGCAACCGGATATGGAAAGTAATCGAATTGTACGCTGCTGCTGATCGTTCCGCTGTATTCATATTTTCCAAGAAGCAGGTTTAAAAACGTCGTTTTTCCTCTTCCGTTTCTTCCCACAAAGCCAAGTTTCCAATCCGTGTCAATTTGAAAGCGAACTTTGTCAAATATCAGGTCGTAACTGGAAGGATAAGAAAACGTAAGGTTTTCTACTTTTATCATCGACATACTACCATCCCTCCTCCCTTATTATTTCTCTATATCATAAACTGATCTCTGGTCACAATTCTCTGGTTGCTGCTTCCCCTGAATTGAAGTGTAATATCCTTTTTCTCAAGGATAAATTCGCCATCTACCAGAACATCAATATAAGAAAGCATTTCTTTTGTCACATCCGTAAAGATCCTGCCTCCTTCGATCATATCTGCATCGTACAGATATCCGGAATAGCACCAGATATCCTTCTTTGGATACGTTTCCTTAATTCTGCGAAGCAGGTTTACCAGCACTGCCTGGTTTTCCGGTTCAAATGGTTCTCCGCCCAAAAGCGTAAATCCTTGAATGTAGTCCGGCTTCAGCAGTTCGATAATCCGATCTTCTACTTCCTGTGTATATAAATCTCCAAAATCAAAATCCCAGGTTTCCGCATTGAAACATCCTTTGCAATGGTGACGGCAGCCGCTTACAAAGAGACTTACTCTGCATCCTGGACCATCCGCGATATCACAATTTTTAATATTGGCATAATTCATAGTGCTTTTCCTCCTTTTGACTGGTATAAAAAGACAGCACAGCAGATAATCTACTGTGCTTTTGAATTTTAAAACAAATTCTTTCTTTTATAAATGCAGAACTCTGTCCTTAATTTCCTGGGTACGTCCCTGGTTCCAGAACTGGGTTCCAATATAACCACAAGTTCTGCGTGCTACAGACATCTTATCTTGATCACGATTTCCGCAGTTTGGGCACTCCCAGATCAATTTCCCATTCTCATCTTCTTTGATTAAGATTTCTCCGTCATACCCGCAGCACTCACAATAGTCGCTCTTTGTATTCAATTCCGCATACATAATGTTGTCATAAATAAATCTCATAACGGACAAAACTGCTGGAATATTGTTCTGCATATTTGGAACTTCTACATAGCTGATTGCTCCTCCTGGAGACAGTTTCTGGAAGTCCGCTTCGAATTTCAGCTTATCAAACGCGTTGATTTCTTCAGATACGTGTACGTGATAACTGTTGGTAATGTAGTTCTTATCTGTAACGCCTTCAATGACGCCAAATCTCTTCTGTAAGCACTTAGAAAACTTATAGGTTGTTGACTCCATTGGAGTTCCATATACCGAATAGCTGATGTTTTCTGCCGCTTTCCATTCTTCACATTTATCGTTTAATTTCTGCATTACCTGTAATGCAAATTCTCTTGCCCCTGGATGCGTATGGGATACGCCATACATTCTTACGCACATTTCATGCAATCCTGCATAACCAAGTGAAATTGTAGAATATCCATTAAACAGCAGTTTGTCGATTGTCTCGCCTTTTTTTAAACGCGCCAGCGCACCGTTCTGCCACAGGATTGGAGCAACGTCGGATACGGTCCCAAGCAAACGTTCATGCCTGCAGCGCAGCGCTCTATGGCACAATTCCAGACGTTCCTCTAAAATCTCCCAGAACTTGTCAAAATCGCCTTCTGAAGAACAAGCCACATCAACTAAGTTGATTGTTACAACCCCCTGGTTAAAACGCCCGTAAAACTTGTAGCTTCCATCCGGATTCTTCTGGGACTCTTCCACTGTAAGGAAAGAGCGGCAGCCCATACAGGTATATACGCAGCCCTTTTTCAGTTGTTTCATGATCTTTGCAGAGATATAGTCCGGAACCATGCGCTTTGCTGTACACTTTGCCGCCAGCTCTGTTAAATGCCAGTATGGAGCGCCTTCTGTAATATTGTCCTCGTCCAGTACGTAAATCAGCTTCGGGAAGGCCGGTGTAATCCAGACGCCTTTTTCGTTTTTAACGCCCTGCATACGCTGAATTAACACTTCCTCAATGATAATTGCAAGGTCATCTCTGGTCTGGCCCTCTGGAACTTCGTCCAGATACATAAACATCGTTACAAATGGCGCCTGGCCGTTACAGGTCATCAATGTAATCAGCTGATATTGGATTGTCTGGATACCGCTCTTAATCTCTTCTCTCAAACGGCGTTCCGTAACTTTCCTGATGATTTCCTCATCTAACTTTTCGCCGCATTCTGTGCGCTCTGCAATAATGTTCTTGCGGATCTTTTGCCGGCTGACATCTACAAACGGCGCCAGATGAGCCAGAGTAAAGGACTGCCCGCCGTACTGGTTGCTGGCAACCTGTGCAACTATCTGTGTTGTTACATTGCACGCGGTAAAAAAGCTGTGAGGCTTTTCAATCATGGTTTCACTAATCACTGTACCATTCTGAAGCATATCTTCCAGATTGATCAAATCACAGTTATGCTCTCTTTGCGCATAGTAATCGGTATCATGGAAGTGAATGATTCCTTCTTCATGGGCCTTTACAATCTCTTCCGGAAGGAGTACCCGTTTGGAAAGATCCTTACTTACCTCCCCAGCCATGTAATCTCTTTGTGTAGAGTTGATTACTGGGTTTTTATTGGAATTTTCCTGTTTTACTTCTTCATTGATATGATCCAGAAGCGCTAAAATTCCATTGTCTGTGGTATTAGACTTACGGGAAAGCTCTCTTTTATAGCGGTAACGCACATATTTCTGCGCAACCTCATATCCGCGCATACTCATGATTCCCGTCTCTACCATGTCCTGAATATCTTCCACATTGACCGCGTGGGTCGAGCGGCTGACTTCCTGTGCAATCATATCTCCAATTGCTTCAATCTGATATTCGTTTAATCTGTGAAGTTTATCAATCTCATTGTTTGCCTTACGGATTGCATTTGTGATCTTTGTAACATCAAAATCAACTTCTTTGCCATTTCTTTTGATGATATTTATCTTTACGTCCATCCTGTTCTCTGCCCCTTTTCTCTTGATTTCACGCGGTTTCTGCCAGTTTATCAGGCTTTCTCAAGACCGCTTTTTACAACTATATATTGTTTTCTGCTTGTCTCTATCACAAGATATTGTACTGTACACCTATAATACTCCATATAGAACTAAAATGGAAGAACAACTTTTCTAATTTTTTTAATCTATTGTCTGATAATTCTCCCGTCTATATCTTGTATATAAATCAATGCATACGGATTTTCTTTCCCGTTGGCCATCGGACTGTGCTATAATAGATGCGTTTTGCAGTTATTAACTTATTAGGAGAGAAAAAATGAACTCATTAAAGCCGATGTTGCTTACATCTTTGAACTCTTACAGCGGTGCGCAATTTATAAAAGACGTAACCGCTGGCATTATTGTTGCAATTATTGCCCTTCCTCTTTCCATCGCCCTGGCCCTTGCTTCCGGTGTTGGTCCAGAGGCTGGTATCTTCACAGCAATCGTTGCCGGATTTATTATTTCTGCGCTTGGCGGAAGCAACGTGCAGATTGCAGGCCCCACTGCGGCATTCGCTACCATTGTCGCTGGCATCGTTGCAAAAGAAGGAATGGATGGACTTGCTCTTGCAACCATCCTTGCAGGTATTTTTCTCGTAATCATGGGACTTTGCCGCTTTGGAAGTTTAATCAAATTCATTCCATTTACGATTACTACCGGTTTTACTTCTGGCATTGCCGTTACCATTGTCATTGGACAGCTAAAAGACTTTTTCGGAATTACTTATCCGGCAGGGATAAAACCGATTGAAACCATGGAGAAGCTGTCTGCATTTATAGGAAATCTTGCTTCCGTCAATCTGGATGCCGTCATAGTCGGCCTTGTAAGTCTAGCAGTCCTAATCATTTCTCCAATGGTTTTTAAACGGATACCTGGTTCCCTGCTTGCTGTGATTGCCGGTATTTTCATGGTACAATTCTTACCGTTAAAAGTATTTACAATTGGGAATCTGTATACCATCAGCAACGCTCTCCCTTCGTTCCATCTGCCGGCAATTACTATGGATTCCGTTGCTGCTGCCATACCAAATGCGTTTATCATTGCAGTGCTTGCAGCGATTGAATCTTTGCTTTCCTGCGTTGTCGCAGATGGAATGATCGGCGGCAAGCATCGTTCTGATATGGAACTGATTGCACAAGGCGCCGGCAATATTGCTTCTGCTCTGTTTGGCGGCATTCCTGCAACCGGCGCCATCGCCCGTACTGCTGCTAACATCAAAAACGGCGGACGCACACCTGTTGCCGGAATGGTTCATTCTATTACACTCGTTATTGTTCTTGTGCTTTTGATGCCATATGCCGGAATGATTCCGATGCCAACAATTGCCGCTATTTTATTTATTGTTGCATACAATATGTGTCAATGGCGCACGTTCGTACGTTTGGTAAAAACTGCTCCTAAAAGCGATATTATCGTTCTCTTTACTACCTTTATTTTGACCGTTGTATTTGACCTTGTTGTAGCAATCGAAATTGGAATGGTTCTTGCCTGTCTTCTCTTCATTAAACGTATGAGCGAAGAAACACGTGCAGACAGCTGGACTTATATCGACGATGAAGACGATACGCAGGAAAGCGACAGAGAAATGAAGAAACTTCCCCGTGAAATCCGTGTTTACAATATTTCAGGTCCTCTTTTCTTTGGCGCTGCAGACATTATCGAAAAAATCATTGTAAAAGAATTTACTACGTGTCTTGTTCTTCGTATGACAGGCGTTCCTGCACTGGACAGCACAGCCCTAAATGCGCTTCAAGATCTTGTTGCATTCTGCAAGTCGAAAAATATTACGGTTGTGTTCTCTCATGTCAATGAACAGCCCATGAAGGTCATGACAAAAGCCGGCTTTGTAGAACTGGTTGGATCAAATAACTTCTGCCCAAATATTACAGCAGCTTTGCGGCGCGCTGAAGAAGTTATTTAAATTTCCTTTTTTAATATTATCCCGATTTGCAGCTTGCTCTTGCTGCAAATCGCTTCCCTCTTCCCCCATATCCCAGTCAGAAGCCTGACGATAGATCTTCCCAAACCTTACCTCTTAGTCTTTGAGCAAAATACGATTTTTTTTGTATTCAATTATGCCCTCTTTCTGCATTTTAGAAAGCTCGTTGCACATCGTGCTGCGGTCAACATTCAGGTAATCTGCCAGCTGCTGACGGTTATATGGAATCAGAAAAGAATTGCTTCCGATATGTTTGGCACATTCTGAAAAGTAAGACATCAATCGCCCCCGTATCGATTTGGAACTGGTGTGCAGCACCCTTTGTGAAATCTGCAGACTTTTATACGCACATACAGTCAGCAGATTTCGTACAATGTTTGTATGAAAGGGACAGGCGTTTGTACAGGTAACCAGAACTCGCCCTACATTCAGAAACAGCACCGAGGTATCTTCCACAGCGGACACTGTAACCAGCATCGGCTGTCCTGGAATACAGGCATATACCTCAGCAAATACAGAACCAGGCGCAACGTTTCCTAAAAGGCTTGTATTTCCCCAGATATCGTTACAGGATATCATTGCCATACCAGACAACACGATGCCAATATTTTCTGTAATACTTCCTTCTGAAAGAATAATTTCTCCTTTTTTATAATTGCGTTTGACACCATTCAGGCAGCTTAATAGCGAAGAAATATCATCTTCTTTTAAACCACGGAATAGTTGCATATCAGATAATTTCATTTTTTCTATCCTTTCGTTGTTATAACAACAGATATTCATTTTTAATTATAATATACTATCCCCAGAAAGACAAGAGAAAGGATGGTATAACATGATTCGAAGAATTATCCAAATAGATGAAAAAAAATGTAACGGATGCGGCGCGTGTGCTGAAGCTTGTCACGAGGGTGCAATCGGCATGATAAACGGAAAGGCAGCTCTTTTGAGAGATGATTATTGCGATGGTCTGGGAGATTGTCTACCAACCTGCCCGACAGGCGCTATTTCCTTTGTGGAGCGAGAAGCTGCAGCCTATGATGAAAAATCTGTGCAGGAAAATATGAGAAAAAAAGCAGGACAGAATCATTCCGCTGTTCCCCACACAGGCTGCCCTGGCAGTCAAATGCATCGGATTCAGCATTCTCAGGAGACACCTGTTCCTGCCCTGGTACAGACAGAATCCCATCTGGAACAATGGCCATGCCAGATCAAGCTGGTACCGGCTGATGCACCATATTTTGACAATGCGAAATTGTTAATTGCAGCTGACTGCACCGCTTACGCCTATGCCAAAATGCACGAGGATTTTATGCGTGGAAAAATTACGATTATCGGCTGTCCAAAACTTGACAATACCGACTACAGCGAAAAGTTGACCCAGATCATTCAAAATAACAACATTCAAAGCGTAACGATTGTACGCATGGAAGTTCCCTGCTGCAAAGGACTGGAATTAGCTGCAAAAAAAGCGTTGCAGGCGAGCGGAAAATTCATTCCCTGGCAGGTTGTTACCATTTCTATAAACGGCAAAATTTTGGACTAAATGGAAAAGAACCACATCACTTCAAATTTTAATCGCTTTTCAGGAGGTATATTATGGAACAAAAAATGTTTTGCTATCAGTGTCAGGAAACTGCCGGATGCAAGGGCTGCACTATGTCCGGCGTATGCGGAAAAAAACCTGACGTAGCGGCCATGCAGGATCTGTTGGTCTATGTTACAAAAGGAATTTCGGCTGTTACGACTGTACTGCGTCAGGAAGGCAGGCAGATATCTGCCAAAATTAATCACCTGGTTACCCTGAATCTGTTTACTACCATTACTAACGCCAATTTTGATAAAGAGAGCATTGAATCAAGAATCCATGCTACACTGACCGAAAAGGAAATTCTGCTAAAGCAAATTTCCAATCCATCTGTTCTGCCTGAAGCTGCAAAATGGACCGGCTCTGGCAGCTGGGAAGAAAAAGCCAGAACTGTCGGTGTTCTTTCTACTGAAAATGAAGACATCCGCTCTCTGCGTGAGTTAATTACCTACGGTTTGAAAGGACTTTCCGCCTACTCTAAGCACGCAAACGCGCTGTTAACGGACAATGAGGAAGTTGACGCATTTTCTTCAGAAAGCACTGGCTGCCACGCTGGATGACAGCCTTGGTGCAAAAGATCTGATTGCTCTAACAATGGAAATAGGAAAATACGGAGTATCCGGTATGGAAATGTTAGACAAGGCTAACACAGATAGCTACGGCAGCCCTGAAATTACAAAAGTAAATATCGGGGCAGGAAAGAACCCTGGCATTCTGGTATCCGGCCACGATCTGCGCGATTTGGAAATGCTGTTAGAACAAACACAGGGAACTGGAGTAGATGTGTATATTCCGTCAACTCCTTTATCTGGTCAAGTTTACTCTTGTCCGAAGTAATGATCAGAAGCACATCCCCTTCTGTAATACGTGTATCCCCTCTGGGGATCAGGCTCTGATCCCCCCGAAGGATACAGCCGATAATCACTTCCTTTGGAAGATTCAGTTCCCATAATTTCTTCCCGGCAACTGACGAGTTTTTCGGAATTGGCAGTTCCAGAATCTGAATCCTTCCCTCGTCAACCGGTATCAGCCTGCTCATCTCATCCATGACTGCCTGTTCCTCCATGATGTTCGTAATCATATTCAGCGCACAGACGACCCGGTCAATTCCCATCTGGTAGAAAAAATTCGTTTTCGATGGGTCATTTAAAAGAGCCACTGTTTTCTTCACATGAAAGAACTGTTTACACATTTCACAGATGACAAGATTACTCTCGTCACTGTCTGTCAGGGCAATCGCCACCTGGCAGTTTCCGGCAGCTGCATCCTCTAAAATAAACTTTTTGCTTCCGTCTCCAAAAATAACATTCAGCCTGTTCACTTCTGCAAGTTTTTCACAAGCTTCATAATCCTTATTAATTACTGTCACACGATATCCCTTTTTCAGCAAAGAAGTAGCAAGGGATCTGGCTTTATGGAATCCTCCCACGATCAGAATATTTTTTTGTTCTTTCTTTTTATTCCACATGTGTTCCACCTCCGATTTCAATGTAATTGGCAATTTCCTTCTCCGACAGTTCTGACGGGCAGATCGTATCTATCCCCATCTCTTTTACCAGCGCAATCTTCTCTTCATCATAGATCCTTGCCACAACCTTCGGAATATGGAACATCTCTTTTGCAATCTGTGCCGCACAGATATTCACACAATCATGATCAGTAACAGCAATAAAAGCTGCTGCATCTGCAAGACCGAAAGCTTCTAGTCTCTCCATATCTGTCGCACTGGCTGTTAGCGTCAGTCCGCCATAAGAATATGGCAATTTTCGGAATGCCGTTTTATCACAATCAAGAACCATTACATCTTTTTTCTCTTCTGAAAGCTTTCCCGCTATGCTTGCACCCAGACGCCCGCATCCGGCAATCACTGTGCATCCATTCCTTTTTTCCATAATCCAACCCTCCTATTTTCTTACAAGATGTCCTACATGATGTTCATCGTAAACCACTTTAAACTGTGGATCATTCTGCACCGGACAATCTTCCTCTGTATAGGCACATCTTCCGGAAGGATACATGGTTCCATATTGTTCCATGTTATAACGTGCAGGAATATAAGTCGGATCCAGTGCATAAGCTGCGCGAAAATGTTTCATTGCAAGAACATGGTTGTTCTCCTTTTCCATCAGGATTCCCATCAGGTTATGAGGGATTGCGGAATGGGGATTCCGAAGCATTGCCTCTCCCAGTTTTTTTTCACATTCTTTATATTCATGCTGAACGATCAGCCTTTTACATCTGTCTTCTAATTTCTCAGTCATCTGGCTCTCCTCCTTTTCTTATGTACCTGCAGTATAGCTTTTTTGCTGTGGGAATGGTGTGGGAATAGGTTCACCGGCTGTGAGAATCCTGTGAGATTTTTCAGAATGTGTGAAGAAGTTGTGAGATCAGACATATGGTGTAAAAATGGTGTGAGAAAAAAGAGGATGCAAATCTTTACTGCTCGATTTACATCCTCTTTTATCATCCAAAATTATTTTTATTTTACGACTTCATGCTCCCGCATTCGGTATCCAATCCCTATTTCCGTCTCTATATACTCCGGTTTTGCCGGATTTCGCTCGATTTTTCTTTGGGTGGAAGCCATCACAGAACGAAGTACCTGCGTATCTTCCCCGTATCCTTCTCCCCATATCTTCCGTAAAATCGTATGGTAGGTAAGTACCTTCCCCGGATTCTGCATAAATAAAAGCAGCAGCTGATATTCCAGAGGGGTCAGATGAATCTCCTTGTCATCCTTATAGGCAATATGTGCGCCATTATCCAGTTTCAGATCTCCATTTACATATACGGTATCATCCGGTCTTTCCTCTGATTCCGAATGATTCATACGGTAGTAATGCCGCAGTGCCACCCGGATTCTGGCCATCAGCTCTGTTGCAGAAAAAGGTTTTGTCAGGTAGTCATCCGCGCCATCATCCAAAGCCGATGCCTTTTCTTTGTCCTGGTCCCTTGCAGAAACGATAATGATAGGAACTTCTGACCACTCCCGGATTTTATGAAGTACTTCCATTCCATCCATATCCGGAAGGCCCAGATCCAATAAGATCAGATCTGCATTTTCCTTACCATATAGGAGATGCCATCTTTACCATTTACTGCACCTTCCACAGAAAAGCCTGCATTTTCCAGTGTATAAACCATAAAATTCTGTATCTGTACATCATCTTCTATAATCAGTATTTTTTCTTTAAACAATTTTTCTTCCTCCTTCCGTGAGAGGTAATGTAAAGATAAACTCTGCTCCCTTTCTATCCGTCCGGTTCCGCCCGATGATCGTTCCGCCATGGGCATTTACCACCGTCTCACAGATCGTAAGCCCCAGCCCGATTCCTCTTTTCACATCAACTGAACGAGTCTTGGAAGTGTAAAATATTTTAAATAGATTGGAAACGTCTGCTTCAGCAATTCCCTCTCCTTCGTCCCGGACAGAAACCAGTAGTTCATCTTCTGTGTAACTGGCAGAAACAGTAATGGCTTCCTGCGGTCTTGTGTGTTTCACTGCATTGTCCAACAGATTGGTAATTACCTGCTCAATCAGCTTTGCATCCATCGGCACTAGCCGGAACTCTTCCGGTATCTCTACCTGTATCTCCCGCTCCGGAAAGCTCCGTTCCACATGAGCAACTGCACAGCCAATCACCTCTTCGATTGCTTCCATTTCTTTTTGTATCACAATTTTACCATCCTGCAGCCTGGTCAGGCTTAATATATTTTCCACTAATGATTTCAGCCAGTCTGCGTCCTGATAAATACCTTGAAGCAGTTCCTGACGTCTGTCTTCTTTGTCAGTCATATCCATCAGCATTTCCGATGTCCCCATGATACCCGACAGTGGTGTCCTGAGATCATGAGAGATTGCACGCAAAAGATTCGCACGTTCTCTCTCTCGTTCCATGCTTTCTCTGTCACGAACTCTTTCTATCGTTACTTCAATCCGATCCATTGCCATGGAAACATTCTCCATAATAGAATGCAGTAACTTTTTCTTTTCCTGCAGATGTTCTTCATTTACGGTTTTATCAATTTTAACAACTGCCAGCAAATGCTCCCGTCCGTTGACCGGGTACCCATAAGTGTCCTCTTCTTCCAGATATTCGGTTCGAAGATTTGTATATCTCTTCCGAATCTCATCTGCATCCGGCACGCTTCTGTGAATCTGCTCTTTTCCGGACTGCTGGATGAAGATCGGTTCAGACTGCCTTCCAACATAAATGCATCCGACATTTACCTGAAGCAGATGACTGATACTTTCTGCTGCAATTCTGAGAACAGCTTCCATATCCGCCGCATCAGACAACTTACTGGAAAGCATATATAAGATCTGGCTTTCTTTCCCTCTTTCATTTGCTTCTTCCGTTAAAAGCTTTTCTTTTGTTGTCAGGGCACTTGTAAGAATGGAAGTTGTCAGCATAATGGAAAAAGTAATCAGATACCCGGGATCATTTACTGCAAGCGTATGATAGGGCTCCGTAAAAAAATAATTGTAACATAGGAGTGAAACTACTGCAGATAAAATCCCATACTGATATCCTGATGTAAATCTCGCAACCAGAAGAACAGCCAGAAGATACATCACAACAATATTCGTTTCTGGAAATCCAAGCCCTGTAAAAATCTTCCCAAGTACGGTGGCTGCAAATATGATAACCACCAATTTCAACAGGCTCTGCAGGATTTCTTTCTTTTTCATCATCATGATCGCCTCTTTATTATCATATTAATCCCGTTAAGTATAGCACACGCAGTCTGTTTTTCCAATCCCATGAAACATGGCATTCTGTTTCTGCTCAAATAATGATTAACATTTGGAATCAATGCCGCTGGATCTAATATCAGTAGTCATATAATTTCTTATAATTCACAAAATCTTCACATAATTATTAGCACTTTCTATTGACGAGTGCTAATTCATATGTTATATTACGCATAGAACAAAGGAAGAGGAAATGATTTCTCTTCCTGATATTCATAAATCAACACTTCGGGTTTCTCCGATAGTGCAAACTTTAGTTTATGTCATGAAAGGAGATATGACTTATGTTAATGCCTAATATTTTTGGAGAAAGTTTATTTGATGATTTTATGGATGATTTTGCTTTTCCGGACATCGATAAAAAATTGTATGGGAAACATGCTCCCCATATCATGAAGACCGATGTAAAGGAAAAAGACAACACTTACGAAGTGGCCATTGATCTTCCGGGATTTAAGAAAGATGAGATTCAGATCCAGCTTGAAAACGGTTATGTAACGGTAAGTGCCGCAAAAGGTCTTGATAAAGATGAAAAGGATAAGGAAGGAAAATATATCCGCCGAGAGCGTTATGCCGGAAATGTAAGCAGGAGCTTTTATGTAGGAAATAATGTTCAGAGAGAAGACATCCATCCGAAATTTGAAAATGGTATTCTTTCCTTTACTGTTCCAAAAGAGCAGAAGACAGTAGAAAACAACTCCCATTATATTGCCATTGAAGGTTAATCTCAAACGGGCAGGGAATAAAACCCCTGCCTGTTTTAAAAGCTAAACACAATTGGGAAAGAGGTTTTTGATATGAGTAAAACGACATCAAAAGTATTATGGATTTTAGCCGGAATCTTTCTGATTATAACCGGGATTGGATGTTTGAGGAATCCCGGAGAAATTCTTTATGGTCTTCCCATTATCTTTGGAGTTGCCATGATGTTTTCCGGCATTATAGATATAGTGATATTTGCAGCCGGTCATGATTATATGGCAGGATCTGGCTGGTTTCTTGCTGACGGCATTCTGACCGTACTGATGTCTTTATTCATTTTGGGAAATGGATGGTTTACAGCAATGACAATCTCCTTTATTTTAGGAATGTGGCTGATTTTTTCAGGTATCACCAAACTGGTTAATTCCTTTGACCTTCAAAAACTGGGAGTAAGAGGCTGGGGCTGGTTTACGGTACTTGGAATCCTGCTGACTGTGATTGGTTTTCTGTCTTTCACACATCCATTTGCAAGTATTGCAGCTATGGCCTGGGTAATCGGATTTTTCCTGATCCTTCAGGGAATTGTATCCGTTATGCGTGGATGCTTTTCCAACCGTTTCTGGTTATAAAAATATAACAAAAACTAACATTGCCAAAGAGGAAAAAGGCACCTCTTCATATAGATTCGGCTGCATACAAAATTGTGTGCAGCCTATTTTAATGAATACCTAATTCTGAAAAAAATCTTTTACTCTCTACGGATAATCTTATCCTACAACAATTTTTTCTTTTTAAAATAAATGAGTTCCAGAATAATTGTAATTACTGCAATTGCAATCACTGCAACATATCCGTATTTCCACTGCAGCTCAGGCATATTTACAAAATTCATCCCATACCAGCCGGTCAAAAGTGTAAGTGGCAGGAATAAGGTTGTCACAACTGTCAATATACACATAATTTTATTCTGTTGTGCATCCTGCTGAGATTGATACAGTTCACGTAACTGCAGTATATTTTCTCTAAGCAAATGCACATGGTTATGCAGTCGTTCTGTCCTGAGTGCATAACGATTCCACGATTCTGTATTATGGATAATAGTCAGTCCATCTTGAGACTGTAATAGATCACCAATCATAGCCAGCTGTTCATAATATGCATCCAGCTCAGATAGTTTCTGTCGATACTTTGTAAGAACCGTAAAGAAATTATCTGGAACACTTTTTATGAGCTGATCTTCCATCTTTTCAATTTCTTTTTCCAAATGTAATAAATATAGAAGATCATTTTCAATCATCAGTTCCATCATCTTAAGAAGAAACTGATCCGGCGATTTCAGCTCCTGAAACTGTTCTTCCTTTTTCTCTATCCAGTGTTTCAGTTCCCCACTGTCCTCAATTAAAAAAAGTTCTTTATCTGTCAGGTAAAATCCACAAACAACATGTGGTGTACGTATTTCATTTTTTTCCGGTACTCGCAAGGTTCCCAGAATACAATCCTGAAACACTTCTGCTTTACAGTATCGGATTGATCTGATACTGTGTAATAATTCGTTATCATGCGGAAAAACTTTCTTCAACTCACGAAATTCATCTTCCCGTAAGATCGTAAGGAAATGTATATTCATCATAGAATCACTCATACTCCTTTCCATTATTCTGCTCTTGAAAATCAGAATACTCTTTCTTTTTATGAAATGTAAATACGAAATGGCAGGCACTGTTACATATAATCCCTATCGCCATTATTGAAATAGCTCATGCTGTTTTTGCATTATTCACAAAGTTTCTTTATATATCAATAAGAATAGTTTTGAGAAATTTTCTTTTTATCATTTCTGCATTCTATCAATCAAATCATAACTCATATCCAGAAAATCCAATATTTTCGATTCTCCTACTATTCCATCCAACAAAATCGTAATCCAATGCTGCTTATTCATGTGATAGCCCGGCAGAAAACCATAGGTCTGGATAATCATTCCTGTCATTTCCGGATCACATTTAACATCTATAATTTCCACGGTATCATCTCCATCCAATCCAAGTTTGGATCTCTCAACATTCATGATCACCGCATACCATTTTCCATTATGATGGCGAAGCACTGCACTATCCGGAGAACTGCTCCACAAATATTCAGGTATTGTTCCATACTGCTTCTTCACATATTCAAAAATTTCTTCTCTATCCACTCTTTTTTTCACCTCTGGATGTTCTCGTATCTTGACAATAATCATACCACATTTTCATGAGCTGCACTACCTGTTCAGTTTCTCAAATTCTTTTGCAATTTTCTATTTCACCTGAATTTATCTATTAGAGGGTAGAACAGCAGCAAGGACAGGAAGTGTATATACACTTCCGCAAAAATGGCAATTTAGGGAACCCTGCCCTAAATTGAAAACCCCGAAGCACCCCAAAACCGAATTACGTACAGAAGGAGAAAATAGACATGTCAAACAGAAAAAGAAACATCCAAATATTGTTTTGTGTTACTCCAGAGGAAAAGAAGCTGATCCGCCAAAAGATGATTCTGTCAAAGACCAGAAACATGGGCGCCTATCTTAGAAAAATGACTATCGACGGCTATATCATCAACACCGACACAACCCCGATCAAGCAGATGTACGAAGAGATGCACAAAATCGGTGTAAACATCAACCAGATTGCAAAAAAGGTAAATACCACCGGTGATTTGTACCCGGAAGAAATGGAAGAATTGAAAAGGATGGTAAGCGAGATATGGCATATATTAAAATCTTCCCCATTAAAGTAACTGACAAAAAAGCGCTGGACTATATTATGAATCCGGACAAAACCGAAGAAAAATTACTGATTTCCAGTTTTGCCTGTTCCCCAGAATCTGCTGATCTGGAATTTGCTTTCACCAGAGATGAAGGTAAAAAGAACGTGATGGATAAAGGCAACAATCTGGCATTTCATTTAATTCAATCTTTTAAGCCTGGAGAGGTTGACGCTGAAACCGCATATAAGCTCGGCAAAGAATTTGCTGACGAAGTACTAAAAGGGAAATATGAATATGTCATCAGTACCCATGTTGACCAGAATCATATTCATAACCATATCATTTTTAATGCTACCAGCTTTGTTGACCATCATAAATATGTCTCCAACAAACGCAGTTATCATAAAATCTGCAGGATCAGCAACCGTATTTGCCAGGAAAACGGTCTGGCCACCAGTATGCCAACCGGCGAAAAAGGGAAATCTTATAAAGAAAATATGGAATACCATCGTGGAAACAGCTGGAAAGCAAAACTAAAAGTCGCTGTAGATAAAGCGATCTGGTCATCCATCAACTATGATGAGTTTCTTCAAAAAATGAAGCTTGCCGGATATGAGATCCGTCAGGGAAAGAACCTGGCTTTCCGGGCACCGGAGCAAAAAAACTTTACAAATATGAAATCTCTGGGTAGCTATTATACGGAAGAAAATGTATTACTCCGCCTTGAGAAAAATCGGCATAAAACAAAATCTCCACGTAACGTCTCCAGAGAAGTACGACTTTTTGTCAATATCTCATCTTATGTAAGTACCGGAAACCGTGCCGGATTTGAACGGTGGGCACAACTCAATAATCTGAAAGAAGCAGCACGAACCTTCAATTATCTATCCGAAAACAATTTGCTGAATTACGAAGACTTTAGGCAGCATATTGCAGATATTGATAATTCTTTTATTGCTACGGAACAGCGAATTTCTGAATTAAGCTCTGAAATATCCCACCAGGAACTTATTCAGAAACATTGTTCGTCCTACCGTACCTGCAGAAAAATAGTAGAAGATGCAAAAACAGCACCGGATCCTCAGAAATATAAAGCCGCTCACCAGTCAGAATACAAACTGCATGATTCCTTAAAACAGCAATTACAGGAACTGGGCATTACCAAATTACCTTCCCCGGAAAGACTGCAGAAAAAAATAGACAACCTTAGAAATGAACGTTCTTCTGCGACCAAAGAAAAGCAAGATTTAGAAAAAAGACGATCTACATTAAATACCATAACCGCCAATTTCAACACCTTGCTATCCAATGACGCACATTTCAAGGATATTTCTGAACACCGGCAAGAGGAACATGATTTATAATAATCTCCATATGCTATGAGCTAAGGTCAATTACACTGTACATCATTGGCCTTAGCTCATTTTTTACTCTTCATCAATTTCAAACAAAAATCCCTCCAAACTCAAAACGGGTTTAGAGGGCAGATGGAATTTTATGTGGGCGTGACAAATCCGCACACCAAAGCACCGTTTTTTATTGGCGGGCCTATGCCTTTCTATTAATAGTTCTTTATTGATGACACCTTAGTTTATCGCAGTAATTCTGTAACTGTTCAATAGCTTCGGATTTGCTAAATCCCAATGCAAACATCTTGCTCAAATATGAGCAACAAAGTTCTTTAATGGTATTTTGCTTTACCTGCTGTATGCAATCATAATCTTGCGTGACAGAATACTTTCCGCCCTTAGAGCAAATAATAAGGTGGTCTTGTTTTACCGCTTTATAAGATTTCAAAACGGTATTTGGATTGATATGTAGTATTTCAGCCATTTCACGAACAGACGGAATACTATCCCCAGAGGAAAGCTCATTACTCAAAATGGCATATATCAGCTTCTGGGTAAGTTGTCTGGAAATAGGGGTTATGTCGTGAAATGCCCATTTTTCATAATTCATTTTTCTCCTCCAACAATCGTAAAAATTCATCCGTAGAAGTCCATAGAATAAAAATAAGCATAAGCAATATGCCAACTGGTATCAGCAGTATTCCGATTACAAAACAGCGAAATTGACTTTGACCGTGCAGAAGTAATCAAAGGCGGAGAGCATATTGCTCTGACCGCAAAAGAACATGATATTCTGGCTGTCTTGTACCGCAATTCAGGTCGTATCGTAACAATAGATGCTCTGTGTGAAGCAGCTTGGGGCGAAAACCCTTTCGGGTATGAAAATTCTTTAATGGCTCACATAAGACGTATCCGAGAAAAAATTGAATTAAATCCCTCACGCCCCGTATCTTTAATCACGGTTAAGGGATTAGGATATAAGCTGATTGTCGAGGGTAAGTGATATGAAAAGTGTACCTAAACTAATACGCCGTTTTGTCGGCATTTTACTTCTCAGCTCAATTCTTTTGATCATCTTAAATATTGTCCTGTTAGTTGTATTTACAATGAGGCAGATACCCAATGCCCAACCGTGGAAAACTGCTGAAGAAGTCGTTAACGCCTTACATCAGACAACTTCTTTATTTACAGTTCGTCTACTTCTTTTTCTGAAGCAGTCCTCCGTTTGTTTCTTCCCCATTCATGACATAATAATTAACCACTGCCCCATATTATAAATAACACCCAGAGATACATATTTCAGATTTTTATTGAATTTATTAATCTATATGTTATGACAACATATCTTTCAGACATGTACTCCGGTAGTCACTCGGTGATATTTTATATCTTTCTTTAAATACTCGGTTAAATGTTCTCTGACTTTCAAATCCACTATCCAGACAAATGTTTGTAATAGAATCGCTCGTATTTTCCAAGCGATGACATGCATAGTTCAACCTTG
>UQMJ01000018.1 GCA_900542035.1 uncultured Clostridium sp. | reverse complement strand
AAGAATCTCTATGCCTATTTCTTTTTTACTTTACCCCCAAGTAAAGTGTACAACCGTTTTTTTTGCCGGAAACGCCTTTTTAACAGATACTGCCAGCAGCACTAAGGCAATTACGATTGCCAGATAGTCTGACGCCGTCTGGGTAATGCTGATTCCATCCAGCCCGAATTTCCTGCCAAGCAGAAACAAAAGTGGGATAAAAAACAGGCCCTGTCTGCAAAGAGACAGCATGGTTGCCGGAAACGGACAATTAAGCGCCTGCATACTATTAATAGACAAAAACAGCAGTCCTAACACGGGACCTGCCAGGGAAGCAGCAATCAGCATCGGCGCCCCGTACCGGATAACTTCCGGATTGTCCATAAACAGCCTTACGATCTCTTTGCTGAATCCGACATATCCTACAGTCAGAATACTTCCGCACACAACTGTTAAAATCCCGCTGAATTTTAAAATTCCTATGAACCGGTTCCGGTTTCCCGCGCCATAGCAATATCCTAATAACGGCTGAATCCCATTGGAAATCCCCATATGGATAAATACGATAAATAAATATACTTTTGTCACTATTCCCATGGCAGCCACTGCGGTATCCCCATACGGAACCAGGGAATTATTTAATACTACCGTCGCAATGCTCATCAGGGCAGAACTAATTCCAGCAGGTATCCCAATGGCCATTACCTGTTTTGCAGCCGGACTGCAGCCCTTTAAATACTGGATATGGCAAGACATAGACGGACTCTTTTTCGTTAAATAGTACAGGTAATATGCACAGCCAAAAACATTACCCAGCACCGTTGCAATAGCGGCTCCTGCCGTTCCCATCTGGAAGGTCAGAATAAACACAGGATCCAGTATAATATTTACAACGGTTCCAATCATTCCTCCTATCATAGACGCTTTGGCCGCCCCTTCCCCTCTCACGGCATGGCCAAAGGCATTGGCAAGCAGAATAAACGGCGCTCCCAGCGCAATGTAGAAAAGATAGTCTTTCGAATACTGCCAGGTTTCCCCATTACTCCCCAATAAGGCGAGAATCGGATCCATAAATACAATTATTACCGCTCCGGCTGCTGCCCCAAACACAAGTGAGCCATAAAAACAAAAGGAAGAAACGGCTTTCGCTTTTTTATGTTCTCCTTTTCCCAATACGATTGAAGTCATGGCGCTGCCGCCGATTCCAAACAGCTGTGCAATCGCCATATACATGACGAACACTGCATTGGTCAGCGAAACGGCCGCAACCTGCTGCGGATCGTGGGTCTGACCAATAAAAAAGGTATCTGCCATATTATAAATGACTAATACCAACGACGAGATAACGCTAGGAATTGCCATCTGGAACACAGAGGTTCCGATGGGTGCATTTTGAAATAATTCTTCTCTCTTATCCATATCTTGTTTCCTCCAAGTTTTTCTTTTTGTTTGCAAGCAAACTATTTAAAGAAAAAAGTACGGCAGCTGACATGTTATCCTTACTCCATATGTTCTAACATTTTGGAGCAGATTTTTTTAAATGCCTCTGTCTCTTCTTCTGTCAGACAGGATGTCAGTTCTTGTTCTATCTCTTCTCTGATATAGCAGCAGACCTTTTGAAGTTCCAATCCCCTTGGCTCCAACTTTATCTGCTTCAAGCGGCTGTCCGTATCCGACGTCATCCTCCGGATCAGCCCTTTCTTTTCCATGAGGGTCAGCATTTTTGACGCGGTTGCCCGATTAATAAAGAACTCTGCTTCCACATCTTTCTGAAATACCGGTTTTTCCTCCAATTCCATATGAAACAGGTAATCTGCCACCCACATATTCATTAAGGAACACTCCTGAAATTCCTTCCGGTTATACAGCCCATGGATTTTTCGCTGGATATGATTGTCCAGCTTCTTATTCAAAAAACTAATATCCGTATTCTGAATATAACTGTCCTGCATAATTTTCTCCTTTAATAAGTTTGCTTGCAAACTATTATAGTGTTCTGCATCCGGTTTGTCAAGAGCAGGATTTGGAAATGAAGAGCCTGACAATTAAACAGCGGTACCGATGATTTCCATCCATACCGCTGTTTCTGATTTTCTCTATGCTGATTACTGTACAACTACTCTCATAAAGTTCTTTTTGCCGCGTTTAATAATGATTCCTTCGCCGGAAAGTTCTTCTTTTGTGTAGGTCTTTCTGGTGTCTTTTACCTGCTCGCCGTCTACAGAAACACCGCCTTGCTCTACGTTTCTTCTGGCATCGGAACGGGAACCGCAGAGACCGGATTTGTGAATCAGACTTAAAATGTCGATTGAACCATCTGTAAAGTCTTCTTCTGTCAGTTCATAAGAAGGCATATTGGCAGCGCTTCCGCTGGTAAACAGCGCCCTGGAAGCTTCTTTTGCTTTGGAAGCTTCTTCTTCGCCATGAACCAATGCGGTTAATTCATATGCCAGAATCTCTTTTGCTTCATTTAACTGGCTTCCTTCCCACTTATCCATCTCGTCAATCTGCTCTAACGGCAGGAAGGTCAGCATACGCAGGCATTTTAATACGTCTACATCTGCAATGTTTCTCCAATACTGGTAGAATTCAAACGGGCTGGTCTTGTTTGGATCTAACCAGACTGCTCCGGACTGGGTCTTGCCCATCTTCTTGCCTTCTGAGTTTAATAACAGGGTAATGGTCATTGCATGGGCATCCTTGCCTAACTTGCGGCGGATAAGTTCCGTTCCGCCCAGCATATTGCTCCACTGGTCATCGCCGCCAAACTGCATATTGCAGCCGTAATTCTGGTACAGCATATAAAAGTCGTAGCTCTGCATGATCATGTAGTTAAACTCTAAAAAGCTTAAGCCCTTTTCCATACGCTGTTTGTAGCACTCTGCACGCAGCATATTGTTTACGGAAAAGCAGGCGCCTACTTCGCGAAGCAGTTCTACATAGTTTAACTTTAACAGCCACTCTGCATTATTGACCATCAGCGCTTTTCCTTCCGAAAAGTCAATAAAACGGCTCATCTGCTTTTTAAAGCAGTCGCAGTTGTGCTGGATCGTCTCCGGAGTCATCATCTGACGCATATCGGTTCTTCCGGAAGGATCGCCGATCATACCGGTGCCGCCGCCGATTAAGGCAATCGGCTTGTTTCCTGCCATCTGCAGACGCTTCATTAAGCACAGCGCCATAAAATGACCTACATGAAGGCTGTCTGCTGTCGGGTCAAAGCCAATATAAAAGGTTGCTTTTCCTTCATTTACCATTTTTTTGATTTCTTCTTCATTGGTTACCTGGGCGATTAAGCCTCTGGCAACTAACTCTTCATAAACTCCCATTTCCTACTCCTTTTATCACTGATTTTATTGTTTCCGGAGCATTTTCAGTTTGTTTCAGACAACTGTCTTGGCAAACAAAAAAAGCCCCGTCCTAAAAAAGGACGAGACATACTCCCGTGTTACCACCTTCATTCGCCATGCGCTCACGCTGCAGGGCCTTAGCAGGTACGTCTGAATCCAGCTGATATGCAGAAAATAAACTATCAGAAATACCCCGACGCGATAACGTGCGTCCAATCCGTCACAGCCTACTTGGAAAATCCCATACTTATCTGAAATCCGGCTTTCCGTTTGGTATGAAGCTCAAGGATGTATTCGCTATCTGCTTTCCACGCGCCTCTCATCATCCGGCTGCTTTCTGTGTGCTTGTGCAGACAGGTACTTGTTCCCATCATTGCCTATGAGTGTTGAAATTACTTGGTATTATAGGAAAAGAAACCTTTTTTGTCAAGGACTTTTTTTCTCTGTATTTTTCTTGCATATATATACATTTTACTTGCTTATTCGAACATTTTATACTATAATTTAGCCTTATAAATTAATACTGCACTACATTAAACTTATGGAGGTACACATCATGGGATTCAAATTTGTTCAAAAGCTCCCAGATCCATCCGAAATCCGCGAGCAGTACCCGCTTTCTATGGAACTGGCTGCTATAAAAAAAGAACGGGACGAAGAAATTAAAAAAGTCTTTACCGGAGAAAGTGATAAGTTTCTGTTAATCATCGGTCCCTGTTCTGCCGATAACGAAGACTCTGTCTGCGATTATGCCTGCCGCCTTGCTAAGGTACAAGATAAAGTTGCAGACAAAATTATCATTATCCCCCGCGTCTACACCAATAAGCCCCGTACCACCGGAGAGGGCTACAAGGGAATGGTGCACCAGCCAAATCCGGAAGAAAAACCGGACATTTACGAAGGACTGATTGCTATCCGCAGCCTTCATATGAGAGTTTTGCGGGAAACCGGCCTTTCTACTGCAGATGAAATGCTGTATCCGGAAAACTTGCGCTATCTAAATGATATGATGTCCTATATTGCCGTAGGCGCCCGTTCCGTGGAAAACCAGTTCCACCGTCTGGTTGCCAGCGCCTGTGACGTTCCGGTAGGAATGAAAAATCCAACCAGCGGGGATTTATCTGTTATGCTGAATTCTGTAGTCGCTGCGCAGCATGGCCACGACTACATTTACCGCGGATGGGAAGTCCAGTCTTCCGGAAATCCTCTTGCACACACCATTTTAAGAGGAGCTGTAAATAAACATGGGCAGAATATCCCCAACTACCATTATGAAGATTTAAGTCTCCTCCACCAGCTTTACGCTGAACGGAACCTGGCAAATCCGGCCTGTATCGTAGATGCCAACCATTCCAACTCCGGCAAGAAATATCTGGAACAAATCCGGATTTCCAAGGAAGTCCTTCATAGCCGCCGTCACAGCGACGATATTAAGACTATGGTAAAAGGTCTGATGATTGAAAGCTACATCGAATCCGGCAGCCAGAAAATCGGCGATGGCTGCTACGGCAAATCTATCACAGATCCATGCCTTGGCTGGGAAGATTCCGAACGGTTAATTTACGAGATTGCAGAAGGGCTGTAAAAAATTTACCAGGAAACCTGAGCAGACAGCTAAAAGACCGCGGGAATACAGATGAACAATCCATCTGTATTCCCGCGGCTCTTTTTTGTTTTCTATATCTTTTTTAATCTTCCCTACGCCATCAGAGCGGAGATCCCAAAATAAGCAAATACGATGATACCCAGAACGATCCGGTAGTAACCGAAGAACTTAAAGTCATTTTTCCGGACATAGCTTAACAGGAATTTGATGGACAGGATGGACACGATAAACGAAGTGACCATGCCAATCAGCAGGTAACCAATCTCCGGTCCTGTAAACATCCGGCCAAACTTCACAATTTTTAAAAGGCTGGCGCCAAACATAACCGGAATTCCAAGGAAGAAGGAAAACTCCGCTGCCGCCCCTCTGGAACAGCCTAAAATCATGGCGCCTAAAATTGTTGAACCAGAGCGGGAAGTACCAGGGATTAAGGACAACAGCTGAAACAATCCGATAAACAGCGCAGTCTGATAGGTAATCTGACTGGTTTTCTGTATCGGAAAGGTGGTGTGGGCATTGTGGTTTTCCAATACAATAAACAGGACGCCGTATAAAATCAGCATGGACGCAACTACGTAAGAATTCATCAGATAGGCGTCCAGAATATCGTCAAAAGGAAGTCCTACAATGGCTGCCGGAAGGCAGGCAATAATAATTTTTGCCCACAAAGATAACGTTTCCTGCTTCTGCGACCGCTTTTTTCTTGGCGAAAACGGATTCAGTTTGTGGAAATATAAAACCACAACTGCCAAAATTGCGCCTAGCTGAACCACAACCATAAATACATTTTTAAAATCCTCATTTAAGTGAAGAGGAATGATTTCTTCTACCAGGATCATGTGTCCTGTGCTGCTGATTGGCAGCCATTCTGTAAATCCTTCTACAATTCCTAAGACCAAAACCTTTAATACTTCAAAAAGTTCCATATTCTTCTCCTATCCTCTTACATTCTCAATCTGCCAGTCAATCGGCTCCAGTCCATGCTGGATCAGATATTCATTGGTACGGCTAAACGGTCTGCTTCCAAAAAATCCCCTGGATGCAGAAAAAGGACTGGGATGAGATGATTCCAAAATCAGATGATTGGGATTGGTCAGCATCTCTTTTTTTGCCTGGGCCGGCCGTCCCCACAAAATAAATACCAGCGGACGCTGCTGCTCATTGAGAATCCGGATTGCCGCGTCTGTAAATTGTTCCCAGCCGATTCCCTTGTGGGAGTTAGCCGCATGGGCGCGGACTGTCAGTACCGTATTTAAAAGCATTACTCCCTGATCCGACCATTTTTTTAAGTATCCATTGTCCGGAATGTAGCAGCCGCAGTCATTGTGGAGTTCCTGGTAAATATTCATGAGGGACGGCGGAATGGCCACATCTGGTTTTACAGAAAAGCACAGGCCATGTGCCTGACCATAGTTGTGATACGGATCCTGCCCTAAAATCACTACCTTTACCTTTGATAAAGGGGTAAAGGCAAACGCGTTAAAAATATCGTCCGGATCCGGAAAAATCTGTCTTGTCTCGTATTCATGCTTCACTGTCTGGTACAGCTTACGGTAATAGTCTTTCTTAAACTCCCCGCTTAACGGCTCCAGCCAGTCATTGTCAATCGCCGCCATCTTATGTATGCCTCCTATTGTCTCTAAAATGTCTTTTTCTGCCGGCCCCGCATCATTCTTATTCCAGCGCTACAGCCGGACTGCCACTCCTTTTTCTGCCAGATACCGCTTTAAATCCATGATTTCCAGCTCTTTGTAATGAAACAGGGACGCAGCCAGGGCAGCGTCTGCCCCTCCTTTGGTCAGCGCATCGTAAAAATGCTCTTTTGTGCCCGCACCGCCGGACGCAATGACCGGAATGGAAACATTATCCGCCACCAGCCTGGTCAGCTGATTATCATAGCCTGCCTTGGTTCCATCGCAGTCCATGCTGGTCAGAAGAATCTCTCCAGCTCCCAGCTGATCTGCTTTCATTGCCCATTCTACTGCGTCAAGTCCTACGTCAATCCGGCCTCCATGCTTGTAAACATTCCAGCCGGATCCATCCGGACGTTTTTTTGCGTCAATGGCCACAACCACACACTGACTTCCAAACTTATCTGCTGCTTCTGAAATCAGGTTCGGAGTCTCGATAGCAGAAGAATTAATGGAAATCTTGTCTGCTCCTTCTCTTAAAAGGAGTTTAAAATCTTCTACGCTGCGAATCCCGCCGCCTACGGTAAAGGGAATAAATACCGTCTCTGCCACCTGCCGCACCATAGAAACTACCGTATTTCTGGCGTCAGACGAAGCCGTAATGTCCAAAAACACCAGTTCATCTGCTCCTGCTTTGTCATAAGCAGCCGCAATCTCCACCGGATCGCCGGCGTCCTTTAAATCCACAAAATTGACTCCCTTTACTACCCTTCCGTTCTTTACGTCCAGGCAGGGAATAATCCGTTTGGTAAACATCCGGCACCTCCTATAGATGGATAAAATTGTTTAAAATCTGAAGGCCTATGCTGCCGCTTTTTTCCGGATGGAACTGGCAGGCAAATACATTGTCCCGCTCTATTGAAGCGTGAATGTGAGCGCTGTACTCTGTGGAAGCCGCCACAATGGACTCTTCCTCTGCCTTACAATAGTATGAGTGGACAAAGTAAACATATGCGCCGTTTTCGATTCCGGAAAACAGGCGGGCTCCCTTTGCAATCGACAGGGAATTCCATCCCATATGGGGAATCTTTAATCCTTCACAGTCTGGTATCCGGAGAATTTTCCCTGGCAGAATCCCAAGTCCCTGTACTCCGGCGCTTTCTTCGCTGCTCTCAAACAGCAGCTGGAGTCCCAGGCAGATTCCCAAAAACGGCTTTTTGGAATCCGCGATCTCTTTTATCACAGAAACCAGACCATACTGGTTCAGCTTTTCCATCGCATCTCCAAAGGAACCGACTCCAGGCAGGATCACCCTGTCTGCTTCCATTAACTGCTCTGGATCCCTGGATATAACCGGCGTTTCTCCCAACGCTTCCAGGGCTTTTGCAACACTTCTTAAATTGCCGGCATCGTAGTCAATAATCCCTGTCATAGGCTTCCTTTCCCTAGGCCTCTTTTCTGCCGCATTCTGCCAGACGGCATACAAAAGAAACCGAGTCTTCTTTTATTCCTTCTGCCTTTTCTTTCAGCTCCTCACTAATCTGGAAAAATTCCTGATGAATCCGATAAAACCAGGCCTGTTTATTGAAAAATACGGTTTTTTCAAACGGCCACCGGATGACTGTAGGAGTAAAAAAGCCTTCTCCCAGCTCCAGAACCGTCAGTTTTTTGTTCAGGGTTCTGGCCAGCCACTCGGTATATTCCTTCCACTGAGGAAGGTATCCTTCTTCAATATAGTGGCCGTTGTCTACTGTATTCGGAACCAGACGGCTGCCGCAGTGGGGGCACTTTCCATCCGGTATTTCCCCGTCTTCCCAGATGTCTTTGGTACACCCATGCTCACACTGTTTCCAGGTAATGTTTCCGCAGGGCGCTACAATCCGGCTTTTCTCAAATGGCTGTTCCCAGATCTGTCCGTCTGTCACAGTCGTCACAATAAAATAATCCTTTTCCTTTATCAGCTGATACAACGCCTCATATCCCTTCGCTACTTCGGGACGGGCAATGATATGTTCGATCTGCTTTTTATCCGGATTCTGCTTCCACTCTCCGCCAATTCCGATTAACAGCTTGTCGCTCTCTTCAATCCGTCGGTAAATCCGGTTCATCTGTTCGGTATTCATTCTATTTTCACTCACTGAAACTGCTTCCTTTGCTGAACAATTTTAAAGGTCAACGTCTACTACATAAGCCTCATATCCATTGATCACAATAGTATCTTTATACTGCTGCAGGCGTTTTGCCCTGCCGCCGTAATTTAAATGCATATGGCCATGAATAAAATATTTCGGTTTATATTTATCCATTAATTCTAAAAAGCACTGGAATCCGGTATGGCACAGATCGTCTCCGTCTCCCAGATTTTTTGCAGGAGCATGGGTCAGCAGGATATCAAATCCTTTTTTCCGTTTTAGCTGCCACCACAAAAGGGAAATCCGCCATTTCATCTGGGATTCGGTGTACTGGTGCTCTCCTCCTGGCCTGTAACGCATACTTCCGCCTAGCCCTAAGATCCTAAGGCCTTTATAGGTGTAAATCTGATCTTCAATGCAGATGCATCCTTCTGGTTCCTGGGAATCGTGGTTTCCATATACATAGAGAAGAGGCGCGCGTGAAAATGTAACCAGAAATGACAGATACTTTGAAGATACATCCCCGCAAGAAAGAATCAAATCAATCCCCTTTAGTTTGCTCTCATCGTAGTAATCCCACAGTGATTTGGATTCCTCATCTGAAACTACTAATATCCGCATTCTACTCTACCTCTTCATTCCCTTTCCCGCTCCTTCTGCGTTTTCCATGAATCTGTACAACCGCCCTGGCTTCTTTTGTCAGCTCCTTTGACTCCGGAATCCGTCCAATCACATTGTCTGCCAGCCAGTCCATCGATACAATCTCTGCCGGCGTCAGAATTTCTCCCTGCCCGCACATAACGGTGCCGTCCTGTGCTGTGACAATTCCTTCAAACGGATAGAAATCATTTCTGCAAATCGCCCGTTTTAAAAGGGAAATCAAATGCTTGGTTCCTTCCGGTGTGCGGGTGCTGTAAGCTACGTCAATGACGCCTGCAGACATTCCCCAGTAATAATTTAACGCCTGCTCTTTTTTTGCCTCTCCTGCTGTCCATCCTCCGTTTAAAATCTGACGGATGATTTTTTCGTAGTATTTTCCCCAGTTCCAGATCGGCGCTGCCAGGTTTTCCACCTCGCCATTCTGGCTGCGGTAAAGTCCGAATACCCTGTTTTCTTCAATCGGGGTAATGCTGTCTTTGCCTGATATAATCTGGATGCCCCGTTCTTCCAGGGCCGCTATGGCGTCGTGCCTGCGAATGGTCGACCATTCCAGATAGACTTTTGCTCTGGGATTTATCATTCTGGCTCCTAATGCGAATGCATTAATGTTGGCCATCATCCCATAAATCGGATAGTCTGCCAGATACCCCAGCTCATCGCTTTCTGCCAGACTGGCCGCAATTGCCCCGATTAAAAACTTTGCCTCGTACATCCTGCCGTAATAGGTGCGGATGGCTTTATGGGACGCATTCACGGAGCAGTTCAGGATCTTTACATCCGGATGGAGCACCGCGGCCTTTAAGCTGACGGTCGCCATCTGGGGCGTAGTCGTAAAAATAACGGTATTTCCTGCTGAAATCGCCAGTTCAATGGCCTTCATCGCCTCTTCGCTGGTATTGGCATTATCAATATGGGTTGTCGTAACCTTTCCTGCTAACGCCTGTTCTACATGAAGGCGGCCCAGTTCATGGCTGTAAGTCCAGTTGGAGGTCTCCGGATTTTTCGCATTGATAAAAGCAATCTTTAAATTAGACGGAACAGCAGAAGGAATCAGAAAATCCCAAATCTTTGCCGTCCCCTTGCTGTTTTCCTTTTCCGGCTCTTCTACCAGGTTGACTGCGTTGTCCTGGTAGGACAGATGGATTTCTTCCCAGAACCTTCCCAGTTCTTCTCTCAGGGCATCGTCCGAAACCCGTTCTAAATGGTGCATTCCAAAGGTTTCCAGATACACCAGCATGGCGTCTGCAGGAGTAATCGGAAGGCGTTTCCCTCCTTTTTCCTCAAATGCCATCCGGAATCTGGCATATGCGCCTTTTGCACGAACCCGCTCTTCCTGATCCCAGGGCACGTCTGTCCCAAATCCCGTTGCCTTTAAGAACTTGCAAAAGCTTCCTTCTTTGGTAAACCAGACTTCATTCATACCGGTAATTTTATAAAATTCCAGAAATTCATAATAAATTTTATTTTCCAGGGAATCGCTGCGTTTGGGAATCAGCCTGGTCACATAGCCATGAATACTGGCTGCCCCGACGTATTTCAAAACGCTGACCCGCTTATTTCCTTCCTGGATGTAAAATTTATTCATAAATTCATAGGCTTTAACCGGATCCCTGATTCCTTCGTTTAACTGGGCCTGATACAAATTGATCCACTTGCTTCCAAACTCGCTTTTTGGAGGAAACAATGGCAGAAATCCATTGGAAAATGCATTCTGACGGCCTGCCGTCTTGGTCCCTGCAATCTGATCCAATGGAATATCTACGATTCCCAGATAACTTTCTGATACAATATCTTCATAAGGCAGCATATCATCCAACGCTGGAAGATATGGATACTTGCCTGCTGACACACTGGATCTGTACTGCTTCTGTGCCATTTTTCTTGCTTTTTCATATTCCTGTAATGGAGTAAAAAATTCTTCAGGCATCTCTGCACCCCCTGCTCTTTTCTGCTATCCACTATTATACTGGAAAACAACTGCAACTTACAAGCCTTTTCTCATTTTTCGACAACTCTGGATCAGCCGGTACACCTGTTCTGCCGTATCGGAAAGATTGGCCTTTGCGGTATCTGGTTCCATCGCTTCTTTTAGGGACATCGGCCCTTTGACAATGGAGAATAACGCGTCAATCCCAGATTCATTGCAGACTGCTCCGTCTTTTGCAATGCTTCCTCCAAGGGCCACTACCGGAATGTCATATTTTTTTGCCAGCCTTGCCGCCCCTACCGGCGCTTTTCCCATTACCGTCTGTCCATCCAGACATCCTTCGCCGGTAATCAGAAGATCGGCATCTTTCAGATCCTGTTCCAGCTTCGTTTCTTTTAAAACAATGTCTGTACCGGACTTTAATTCTGCGTTTGGAAGGATAAGAAAGGCAAATCCCAGACCTCCGGCGGCTCCTGCCCCAGGTATTTTCGGATCTGCATCGGGAAACTGTTCTTTTGCCAGTTTTCCGTAGCGGGAAAGCCACCGATCCATCTGGGCAGCCATGGCGCTGTCCGCACCTTTTTGCGGGCCGTAAACTGCGCTGCAGCCATTTTTCCCGCATAATGGATTGGTTACGTCGCAGGCCACCAGAAACTGGCATTCCTTCAGTTCTGGCATTACATGGGAAGTTTCAATCCGGCAAAGCGTTTCCAGTCCCTTTGCTCCAGATGAAATTGGGGCTCCGTCTTTATCCAGCAGTCCATAGCCCAGAGCCTGAAGCATTCCTGCGCCTCCGTCGTTCGTACCGCTGCCCCCAATTCCTACGAGGAACCGGCGGCACCCCTTTCCTATGGCATCTTTTATCATTTCCCCCACCCCATAGGTTGTGGCTGTAAGAGGATTTCGTTTTTCTTCCGGAATCAGGGTCAGACCTGCTGCCGCTGACATTTCTAACACTCCCATATGGGTTTCCTCCAGAATCCCATACTGACACTCTATCGGCGTTCCCAATGGGCCGGTAACCGTAATAGTCTGAAAACTTCCGCCCATCCCCTGAACCAGGGCTTGTGTGGTTCCTTCTCCCCCATCTGCCAGGGGCCGCACGAAAACCTCTGCTTTTTTATCTGCCTTCCGGATTCCGGCTGCCGCCGCCATACCTGCCTCCATAGAAGTCAGGCTTCCTTTCAGCGAATCCATTGCGATTACGATTTTCATAAAGAATCGTCTACCTCCAGAATATACGGCGTCGTCTGGTATACATAAAAGTTCAGCCAGTTGGTATACAGCATATTGGCCGTACTTCTCCACATCAGCGGCGGTACGGAAAATGGATCGTTGTCTACATAGTAATTTACCGGAATGGCCGGATTCAGTCCCTTTTTCAAATCCCGATGGTATTCGTTGTTTAACGTCATTCTGTCGTATTCCGGATGACCCTGGACAAAAATCTGGCTTCCATCTCGGTTCATAACCAGAAAAATTCCGGCTTCTTCTGATTTTGCTACTATAATCAGATCCTTGTTCTTGCGGATATCCTCTTCTCTTACCTCTGTGTAACGGGAATGAGGCGAGTAAAAATAATCATTAAAACTTCTGACCAGAGGGATTTTACGGTCTAATACCATGTGATTGTAAACTCCGGACAGCTTGGTCTTTCTCTCATATTTCGGGATTCCGTAATGGTAGTAAAGTCCTGCCTGCGCTCCCCAGCAGATATGCAGGGTAGAGGTAACATGGGTTTTGCTCCACTCCATAATCGCAGTCAGTTCCTGCCAGTATCCCACCTCTTCATACTCCAGGTGCTCCAAAGGCGCTCCGGTAATAATCATTCCATCATAATGATTTTTCTTAATAGCATCAAAGGTTACATAAAATTTATTCAAATGGCTGGCCGATGTGTTTTTGGACACATGGTTGGATACCATCAGAAACGTACATTCTATCTGAAGAGGCGTGTTGGACAACGCTCTTAAAAGCTGGGTCTCTGTTTCCTCTTTTAATGGCATCAGATTTAATATTACAATCTCGAGCGGACGGATATCCTGGCTGACTGCCCTGGTTTCATCCATCATAAAGATATTTTCGGATTCCAATACTGCACGAGCCGGCAGATCGTTTTGTATCTTAATTGGCATCTTATTCTTCCTCCAGCATCGCTAAAAATTCTTCTTCTGAAATAATGGGAATTCCCAGTTCTTTGGCTTTTTTATTCTTAGAGGAATTGGATGCAGTATCATTGTTAATCAGGTACGCGGTTTTGGAAGTAACGGTTCCTGCTGCCTTTCCTCCTTCTGCTTCAATGGTTTCCTGCAGCTTTTTCCGGTTTTCAAAATGCTCCAGACTGCCGGTAATGACAAAGGTCAGCCCTTCTAGCTTTCCGCCTTCTTTTGGCTCCTGTTCCTGATTTATGGTCAGCTCTGCCAGAAGATGATCAACCGCCTCGTTTTTCTTTTCATCCGAAAAATAGTCTATCCACGCCTGGGCTAAGACGCCGCCAATGCCGTCTGCTGCTGTCAGGGATTCCAGATCCCCATGGCGCATCGCCTCAAAGTCATATCCAAACTGGCGGCACAATACCTTGGCGTTGGCAAGGCCGATTCCGGCGATTCCCAGTCCGTAAATCACTCTTGGCAGGGTGGTATGGCTGGCCTTTTTAATGGATTCCTGCAGATTGTCATAGGATTTCTTTCCAAATCCTTCCATTTCTACAATGGCTTCCTCATGCCGGTCCAGATGGAACATATCCGAATACTCATGAATAAAGCCTGCGCCGATAAATTTTTCCAGAGTGGCTTCCGAAAGGCCGTCAATATTTAAGGCATCTCTGCTTACCAGAAGGGTAAAACTCTTAATCTTTTTGGCCTGGCACTCCGGATTGGTACAGTATAACGATTTTACATCATTGGTCTTCCGGATTTGGGTAGGGCCGCCGCAGACCGGACAGGTTTCTGGAATATGGCTGACGCCGCTGCGGGTTAAGTTATCCCCAATCTGCGGAATAATCATGTTGGCTTTATACACTGTAATGGTATCTCCGTCTCCCAATGCCAGGGATTCCAGGATGCTGATATTGTGGACGCTGGCCCTGCTTACTGTTGTCCCCTCCAGTTCTACCGGTTCAAATACTGCCACCGGATTGATCAGGCCGGTACGGGACGGACTCCACTCAATATATTGCAATCGGGTCTCCCTGATTTCATCTGCCCATTTAAATGCAATGGAGTTGCGTGGAAACTTGGCAGTACGTCCCAGGGAATCGCCGTAAGCAATATCGTCGTACAGCAGTACCAGTCCGTCTGAAGGAATGTCGTTTTCTCCGATCTTTTCGGAAAACCATTCTACGGTTTCCGCCAGAGTTTCCCTGGTCACTTCCCGATATTCCACTACGTCAAATCCCTGGGAAACCAGCCATTCAAACTGGCATTTTCTGGAGTTGGAAAAATCTGTATTTTCTGCGCTTACTAAGGCAAATGCCATAAAATGAACGCTTCTTTCTGCGGTAATCTGGCTGTTTAACTGGCGTACCGAACCGCTGCACAGGTTTCTGGGATTTTTGTATTTTGCGTCTACGTCTTCGATTTCCTCATTGATCCGGTTAAAATCCGAATAGCGGATAATGGCCTCGCCTCTTAGTACCAGCCGTCCTTTAAAGGGAATGGTTACCGGAATGTTGGCAAATACTTTGGCGTTGTTGGTAATTACTTCGCCGATTTCTCCATTTCCCCTGGTTACGGCTTTGACCAGCTCCCCATTCTCGTAGGTAAGGACAATGGTAAGCCCGTCCATTTTCCAGGACAGAAGTCCCTTCTGATCTCCCAGCCACTCTTTTAATACCTCTACTTCTTTAGTCTTATCTAAAGAAAGCATCGGCGACTCATGGGCTTCCTTGGGAAGCTCGGAAATTACCTGATACCCGACCTTCTGGGTGGGGCTGGAAGACAAAATGGTTCCTGTCTGCTTTTCTAATTCTAACAGTTCGTCGTAAAGCCGGTCATATTCCAAGTTGCTCATAATCTCCCGACTTTCCTGATAATATGCCTTTCCCGCCTCGGTTAAAACGGGAATCAGTTCTTTCATTCTTGCGATTGCCTGATTCTTATCCATTCTGGCCTCTATCCTCTCTTTCTGCCCTTTGGAGCGCTGGATGAATCTGCCAGAAGCTCTCTTAACTTCTTTTCTTCTTCCGGCGTTACCTTCCGGTATGCTCCTGTTTTTAAATTGCCCAGTTCCAGATTCATAATACGGATTCTCTTTAATTCCAGGACACAAAAGCCCAATGCTTCACACATCCGGCGAATCTGACGGTTTAATCCCTGGGTCAGGATAATGCTAAATTTTCTTTCTTCCAGTTTCCGGATTTTACACGGTCTGGTAATGGTGTCTAAAATCGGGACGCCTGCTGCCATCCGCTTTAAAAATTCCGGTGTAACCGGCTTGTCCACAACTACTTCATATTCTTTTTCATGGAAGTTTCCCGCACGCATGATTTTATTGACCAGATCTCCCTGATTGGTCATCAGCAGCAGCCCCTCTGAATCCTTATCCAACCGGCCGATTGGATAGATCCGATACGGGTAGTTTAAAAATTCTACAATGTTTTCTGCCCGATCTTTATCCGAAGTGGTGCAGACAATCCCTTTGGGCTTATTCACTGCCAGCAGGATCGGCGGATCTTTTTGCTCTACACGTATGCCATTGCAAAAAATTTCCTGCCCCTCTGTTACCTTCTGCCCCATTACGGCCGGCTGTCCGTCTACCAGAACCTTTCCTGCTTCCACCAGGCGATCCGCTTCCCGCCTGGAGCAGACGCCCATCTCACTTAAATATTTATTTAAACGCATTTCCTGCATCATAATTCCTTCTCTTTCCCAAATGCTGTCCAACGCGTGTCCCCATGATAGGAAAAACGCCCAGCGCTTCACAAGCGTTGGACGCATTGTATCGGCTGTAAAAAAACTGCCGTTTTATTCATCTTCATCGGTAATAAACATGGCATCCCCAAATGAGAAGAAGCGATACCGCTCTTTGATGGCCTGCTGATAAGCTTCCAACACAGATTCCCTTCCGGCCAGAGCGGAAACCAGCATAACCAGAGTGGATTCCGGCAGATGGAAGTTGGTAATCAGACAGTCTAAAATCTTAAACTGATACCCTGGATAGATAAAAATCTCTGTCCAGCCGCTTCCTGCTTTTAAGGTTCCATCTGCTCCCGCTGCCGATTCAATGGTGCGGCAGCTGGTGGTTCCTACGCAGATAACCCGTCCGCCTGCCGCCTTAGTATCGTTGACCTTTTTGGCTTCGGATTCTTCTACCATATAAAATTCCGAATGCATATGGTGATCCAGTACATTGTCTACTTTTACCGGACGGAAGGTACCCAGGCCTACGTGAAGGGTCACATGGGCAATTTTTACTCCCATCGCCTCAATTTCGTCCAGAAGTTCCTTTGTAAAATGAAGGCCCGCTGTCGGCGCTGCTGCAGACCCTTCATGCTTTGCATAAACCGTCTGGTACCGGTTTTTGTCCTGAAGCTGATGGGTAATGTAAGGAGGCAGCGGCATCTGTCCCAGTTCATCTAAGATTTCTTCAAAAATCCCCTCATAATGGAACTGAATCAGCCGGTTTCCTTCTTCTACCACATCGACTACCGTAGCAGTCAGACGGCCGTCTCCAAACTCCAGCTCAGTCCCTGGCTTCGCCTTTTTTCCTGGTTTTACCAGCGTTTCCCAGATGTCATTTTCCCGTCTCTTTAATAAAAGCACTTCTATCTTTGCGCCGGTGTCTTTCTTAATTCCAAACAGTCTGGCCGGAATTACTTTTGTGTCATTGATGACCAGACAGTCTCCTGGTTTCAGATATTCCTTAATATCCCTGAAATGCCTATGGGTTACCCGTCCTGTATGTTTATTTAATACCAGCAGCCTGGAAGCAGACCGATCCTCCAGTGGATCCTGGGCGATCAGCTCCTGAGGCAAGTCAAAATAAAAATCTTTTACATCCATGTTTTACTCCCCGCTTTCTGTTTCAGCCTGTGTGCCTTCAATTTCTATCTGGGCGTCTTCTTGCGGCATCAGGGAAACAGAACTTCCTTCTTTGCTTTCCTGTGTTTCTCCGACGGCCGGATTTTTCTGAAGAACGCCGTATACGCCTGCCAGATCCGGATCGGTTTCTAAGGCCTGTCTTAATTTTGCGTAAATCTGGGTTCTCAAAAGAATCAGCTCGTCGGTCTTTTCCGCCGCTTCGAATTCCTGAAGAACCTCTTCTCCCTGAAGGCTGCTGTCCACCAGCTGAAGGCTTCCGTCTTCATTGGTAATCACATAGGCGCGGAATAATCCAGGAGCCAGGGTTTCTACATTTTTAAACTTCAAATCGTAGCTGACATAGACCAGATAACTTCCTTCTGCCCCGCCTTGTCTGGTATAGCAGGCAATATTTTCATAGCCGTCTGTATAACGGGACGTATAGCGGTACTGGCTCTCTAACGCCTCGGCTCCTTCCAGATCTGTACGCCCAAACAGCTGGTAAATGGTTTCAATGTCTGCATTTTGCTTTGCCGTAAAATACCGCTCCATCAATGCATTGATTTCCGGCACACCGTCCTTTGCAAAATTTTCTTCTGTCTGTTCTGCCTGGGTCTCCCCGCTGGTTTCCTGACTGCTCTGTTCGCTTCCGCTCTCTGCTGGAGCTGTCACAGCTTCCTGCTGTCCTTCTTTTAAATCTCCCTCTCCCGAAGGCTGTTCTGCCTGGACAGACGTCTGGCTGCTGTCTGTACCGCTTCCTCCTGCCAGGTTTTTCGCTAATATTACCACCAGTACCAGGATAATAAGAATGCCTGGAATGGTAAGCCATTTCAAGTATTTCCGCAGCTCTTCTTCTGTAAATGACGAATAGCCATATTTATTATCTTTCCTTCTCAAATCAATACCTCCTGATTCTTCTTTTGCTGCATGGGGTTATTTTAACAAAATTAAATTAAAAAAGCAATAAAATTAGGGCTTGCAGATCTGCAAAAAATATAGTACAATACAAGAGATGCGTCTGTAGCTCAGTGGATAGAGCAATGGCCTCCGGAGCCGTGTGCGTAGGTTCGATTCCTATCAGACGCATTTTTCTTTTCTGAATTTCTTATTTTCTATATGACGTTTCGTATCCATGTTCCGTACAAAATCCCATTTATCATTCTAACACGTTTCTTTCTGATAGAATCTGACAATTTTCTTAATTCTTTTTTGCCGAATCCGTGTACAGGGGCAATACGGGTACTATCAATTCTGTATGTCAGAACTGCGTTCGCAGCTCCTGCAAATATGATCAAAGGAGGTATACTGTCTATGGTATACAAAACATTTCTCAATCTTATTGCATCCCACATTCAAACGATCCTTCCGGATTCCTGCACCGTTCATCTGGAACAGGTACAAAAAAACAATGGCATCCTGTTAGACGGCATCTGCATCCAGACTCCCGATGAAGCAGTTTCTCCCACTATTTACTTAAACAGCTTCTATGAGGCCTACCAGAACGGGCAGCCGCTTACCAGCATTTATCAGGAGATTTTAAATCTCTACCACCGCAGAGGTTCTTTTTCTGCTCTGGATATTCAGTTGTTCCAAAACTTCTCTTATCTGAAAGACAAGATTATCTTTCGTCTCATCCACGCCTCATCCAACCAGACTCTTTTAAAAACCGTTCCCCATATCCCTTATCTGGATTTAGCCATTGTTTTCTGTATTTATCTTACGGATGACAGCAGCACCCAGCAAATGACCGCCTTAATCCGCAATTCCCAGCTATCTGTCTGGAACGTTTCTCCCGCCCGCCTTCAGGAATGCGCTTTCCAAAATACTCCCCGCCTCTTCCCTCCGGTCATAAAAAGTCTGGCCCAGACCATCCAGGAATTTCCCTCTTCCATTCCTCTTTCTGAATCGGAAGCTTCTTTTTCAGATCTTCCATTTTACGTGCTCTCAAATCCAGACAATCTGTATGGCTCAGCCTGTATCTGTTATCCGGACATCATAAAAGACTTCGCAGACAGCCAGAAAACAGATCTGTTAATTCTGCCTTCCAGTATCCACGAAGTCCTGCTTACTGCCGACAGTCCGGACATTGATTATGAAGAATTCAGCCAGATGGTTTTTGAAATCAATCAGTCGGAAGTTTCTGTGGAAGATCGCCTGTCAAATCAGATCTACCGCTATTCCCGCACAAATGATTCTCTTTCCGTCGTTTCTCATGGTCCTGAACCAGTCGGAAAATAGAATCCATGATAAAAATAGCCACTGCAATCGCTCCTGCAATCTGCAGCGTTTCTACCAGATAGTAGGTAGACAGGCTCCTTCCGCTGCGGATTACATAAAATACGCAGCGGTAAATTGACGCTCCTGGAACTGCCGGCAGGATTCCGGCTACTAAAAATACGGTAACCGGAGCTTTCAGAAAACGAGCAAAAATGTGGCTGATCAGCGCAACTACCAATGTGGAAGCAAACGCCGCCAGAATGTTTGATCCGCTCCATTGTGCAGTCAGCAGATATACCAGCCATCCTGCTCCGCCTACCACACCTGCGTCAACTAAATACCGCTTCGGCATTTCCAGAAGAAGGCCGAAGCATACGACTGCCAAAAATGCAGAAAGAGTCTGTACTGCTGTCTGTATCGTCATAAGCCGGCTCCTCCCATCATGTTCCCAAATATCGTCATAGCCGTACCAATTCCCACTGCTACCGACAATGCCACTACCAATGCTTCCATCATCCGGCTGGTTCCGGAAGAATAATCTCCGTTTAAAATATCCCTGATTGCTGTCGTAAACGTCACTCCTGGCACAAGAGGCATAATCGCACCGGTAATGACTGCATTGCCGTCCATGCCTGGAATTACCCATTGTTCTACTGTCAGCGCAGTAAATCCTACTGCAAATGCCCCTAGGGCATTAATACAAAAGTCGTTCAGACGGACCTTTTCTGTAAGAAGGCATACGATTGCCAAAAATACTCCTGCTATCCCTGCTCCCAGTCCTTCTTTCCAGGTTCCTCCCAGCAAAAGGGCAAAGAAAGCAGATACTCCGATATATCCGATTGCCTTTGTAATATCTCCGTACTGTTTTTCAGTCTTGATTTCTTTTAATGCAGCTCCTGCTTCTGAAAGCTCCATTGTTCCGGAACAAAGCCTGCGGGAAACTTCATTGGCTTTGCATACCCGATTCAGATTGGCAGACCGGTTCCGGATCCGGCGCATTACCGTCAGGCTTTCCTGTCCAGGCCGATCCAGCGTTACAATCAGGCTGGTTCCAAGCGCCACATTTTCTGCCTTCCGATCTGGCTCTATTGAAAGAATCCGCCCAACGGTGTCTTCTACGCGATAGATTTCCGCACCGCTGACCAGCATAATTTCTCCCGCCGTTACGGCAGTATCCACCAATAATTTATCGTGTTCTCGTTCTGTTGTCCTGGTTCTTTCTTCTGTCATAGTAGATATCTTCCTATCTGATAAGTTCATATGGATGACGTCCATGTTTCCCGTTTATTCCAGATCCAGCAGAGCTTTTTTTACTTCAATCATCCGATCCCGCAATCTGGCAGCTTCCTCAAAGTTCAGCTCGGCAGCTGCCTGATGCATCTTCTTGGTCAGTTCCTTTACCAACTGGTTCAGTTCCTTTTCATCCATGGATTCCGGTTCTTTCTTAAAATCTTTTTCCGACTCAGCAGCCGCTTTGGAAATGGCAATCAGATCTCTGACCGCTTTCTTAATAGTAGTAGGCGTAATGCCATGTTCTTCGTTGTATTTCTGCTGAATCTTCCGGCGCCGGTTGGTCTCTTCTATCGCATTGCGCATGGAATCGGTAATCGTATCTGCATACATGATTACATGACCTTCGCTGTTTCGGGCAGCCCGTCCAATGGTCTGAATCAAAGACGTTTCGGAACGCAAAAATCCCTCTTTATCTGCATCCAGAATGGCGACCAGCGTAATCTCCGGAATATCCAGTCCCTCTCTCAGCAGGTTAATTCCGACCAGTACGTCAAATACATCCAAACGCATATCCCGTATGATTTCTGCCCGTTCCAGAGTATCGATGTCAGAATGAAGGTATTTTACCCGAATTCCCACTTCTCTCATGTAATCGGTCAGATCCTCTGCCATCCTCTTGGTCAGAGTCGTAATCAGAACCTTGTGGTGCTGTTCTACTTCTTTATTTACCTCCGAAATCAGATCGTCAATCTGCCCTTCTACCGGACGGACGAAAATTTCCGGATCCAGCAGACCGGTTGGGCGGATAATCTGTTCCACCCGCATCAGCTCATGCTCGCTTTCATAAACAGACGGCGTTGCCGACACAAACATCATCTGGTTAATTTTACTCTCAAATTCTGTAAAATTCAAGGGGCGGTTATCCAGTGCTGACGGAAGCCGGAACCCGTAGTCTACCAGAGTTCTCTTTCTGGACTGGTCGCCTGCATACATTCCCCTGACCTGGGGAAGCGTAATGTGGGACTCATCCACAATAATCAGAAAATCATCTGGAAAATAGTCGATCAGCGTCCAGGGCGGCTCTCCTGGCGCCGTACCAGTCAGATGGCGGGAGTAATTTTCAATACCGGAACAAAATCCAGTCTCTCTCATCATTTCTACGTCAAAATTGGTCCGTTCCGAAATCCGCTGCGCTTCTAACAGCTTGTCTTCGCTCTTGAAAAAGGTTACCCGCTCCTTCATTTCTGCTAAAATGTTTTCTGTGGCAAGAAGCATTTTATCTTTCGGCACAACGTAATGAGAAGCCGGAAATATGGCCACATGGCCAAGCTGGGCCTTGATTTCTCCGGTAACTGTATCTATTTCCGTAATCCGGTCTACTTCATCTCCAAAGAACTCTATCCGGTAGGCTTCGTTTCCGGAATAGGCCGGATAAATCTCTAAGGTATCTCCCCGTACCCGAAAGGTTCCTCTCTTAAAATCCATATCGTTTCTGGCATACTGGATGTCAATCAGCTTGTGAATCACTTCATCCCTGTCCTTGATCATGCCAGGCCTTAGGGAAATTACCATCTCTTTATAATCAATCGGGCTTCCCAAGCCATAGATGCAGGAAACAGACGCAACAATAATTACGTCTCTCCGCTCAGAAAGCGCCGCTGTTGCAGAATGACGCAGCTTATCGATCTCATCGTTAATTGCAGAATCCTTTTCGATGTAAGTGTCTGTAGACGGAACATATGCCTCCGGCTGATAATAGTCGTAGTAGGATACAAAGTATTCTACTGCGTTACTCGGAAAATACTCTTTGAACTCACCGTAGAGCTGTGCTGCTAAAGTCTTATTGTGCGCTATTACCAAAGTCGGCTTATTTAACTGGGCAATCACATTCGCCATGGTAAAGGTCTTGCCGGAACCCGTAACCCCTAGTAAAGTCTGGAATTGATTGCCTTCCTGAAACCCTTTGACCAACGCCTCAATGGCCTGGGGCTGGTCGCCGGTGGGGGAGTATTCGGAATGTAATTTGAAGATTTTTTGTTCATTTTGCATAAAATCCACCTCCAGATTTCAAAGTAAAAAAGGACGCCTATAAGGCAAAAATTCGTCGTGGAACTTTTTATTTTCGTCGTGGCGTTTCCTCGGATCGTGACAAAATAGGTCCACGACGAATGCCGTTCACAATTTGCTTTTTTTGCAACCTGCCGCGCCCATGTAATTCTATATGGACGAAACAGGAACAAACTATATAAAAAGGACTCCGGCATTGCACTTTCGTATACCAAAAAGCAACGAGCCAAGTGACTGCTTGCAGGCATTTGGCGACTGCCATCGATAGCAGACGCTCTGCGTCTACTATACCACAAACGATTTCAAAAGTACAGGGAAAGTGAACATCTGTTCTTCTATTTTACGCCATTGATTTCGGATCTGCGAAGTCCCATAAGAACTCCAAAGAGTACCTGCATAGGAATCGGGGGATCCTTGCTTTTCCCCAGTAAAACGAAAACCGACTCCATGCTTTATCGTCTTAATAAATCACTGCCCCAAATGGCATCAACGCCAGCTTGGCCAGTTTAAACTGCTGCAAACCAAACGGAATTCCAATGATTGTAACACAGAGTAAACAGCCAAGTACCAGATGTTCCAGGGCTAAAGGCAGTCCGGATACAACGAGCCAGACCACATTCAGCAAAAAAGAACCGGCTCCGCCTCCATATACCACATCTTTTCCAAAAGGGAAGAAACTGAGAGATGCAAATTTAAAGCACTGCATCCCTACCGGAATCCCTACGATAGTAATGCACCACAGGCATCCGGTCAGGCACCAGCTTAATCCGCTTATCGCGCCGCCAAAAATAAACCACAGTAAGTTTCCCAAACATCCCATACTTGTTCTCCTTTCGATTCGTTTTATTGTTTTAGTTCCTATTACGTTTTAAGCAAATTGACAATTGATTCAGCAAAAGAAAAAAAAAGACTCTTATTATGACACCTGTCACAATAAAAGTCTTGCTGTCTCATTTGATACGGATGCCTTGCGGCATCGGCTGTCGGTTTCAAATCTATCCATAATGGATATTCGCTACTCCCTCTTATTTGCTTGCGCATAATATAACACAGGTTCTAACTGCTGTCAATGGAGACTTTCATAAAATTTCATTTTTAATTTCATTTTATGTTTCGTATATTTTTTCATATTTTCTCTTGACAGCTGAAGGATTTGATGATAAAATCCAAACCAATTTCATACATCAAACCGTTGAAGCGGAGATAACGGCAATGATGCCTTTACAGAGAGCCTGCGTTGGTGAGAGTCAGGTGAGAAACAAGTTGTCAAATGGACCGCTGAGGGTGCAGTCAAAAGTTCCGGTAATTTTAGACGTTACTAGAACCTAGTATTCTGCAACGTGAAGGCATACGTCAGTTGTCGGGGATATGTTGGTATCCTGGCTAAGCGCATGGTAAGACCATGAATCAAGGTGGCACCGCGGATTATTTGTACCATTTTATTTTTGTACACAATTCGTCCTTGACCGAAACTGCAGGTTTCTGTCAGGGGCGTTTTTTTATTCCTTCTCACAAAAGCCTGTCAAATTTTTTCTTTCACAGGAGGCAGGCCTATGAATATTTTACCATCTCTCCATCTCATACAGGATATGGCAGCCGCAGGGAACTATGACGTTCTTCCCGTAAGCTGTGAACTTCTGTCCGACTTTATTACCCCTATTGAAGCCTTAAAAATCTTAAAACACATTTCGTCCCGCTGCTATCTGCTGGAATCGGCTGTTTCCAACGAAACCTGGGAGCGGTACTCCTTTCTGGGTTTTGATCCTAAACTGGAAATCACCTGCACCAACGGACTTTTAAAAGCTGGAAGCCTTACGGTTCACACAGACAATCCATCCGCTGTGATCCGTCAGATATTAAGCGAATACAAAAGCCCCCGATTTGACTATCTTCCGCCTTTTACAGGAGGACTTGCCGGATATTTTTCCTATGATTACTTCGGCTACAGCGAGCCTTCTGTCCGGTCCGACAGTAAAAGCGATGATTCCTCCAAAGATCTGGATTTGATGCTTTTTGATAAAGTGATTGCATTTGACCATGTACGCCAGAAAATCATTCTTATGGTCAATATGTCCCTTACTGATCCAGAAACCAGCTACAACAAGGCTGTTCTGGAGCTGGAGCAATTGACAGAGCTTTTAAAAAACGGAAAAAAAGAAACCCGCCTTACCGGAAAGCTTCTGGGAGCTGTTACCCCCTTGTTTGACAAAGAAGCCTTCTGCAGCATGGTTGAGGAAGCAAAGCTGCACATTCGGGAAGGAGACATTTTCCAGATCGTACTTTCCAACTGCTTTCACGCTCCCTTTGAGGGAAGCCTGCTTCAGACCTACCGGATTCTCCGTACCCTGAATCCTTCCCCTTATATGTTCTATTTTTCCGGTACGGATCTGGAGGCGGCAGGCGCTTCTCCGGAAACACTGGTAAAGCTGGAAAATGGAGTTCTCCGCACCTTTCCTCTGGCTGGGACCCGTCCCCGCGGAAAAAATGAAGAAGAGGATCAAAAACTGGAGGAACAGCTTCTGACTGATGAAAAAGAGCTGGCCGAACACAATATGCTGGTGGATCTGGGAAGAAATGATCTTGGAAAAATCAGCCGGTTCGGAACGGTTCAGGTGGAGCGGTTTCATTCCATCCAGCGCTTTTCCCACGTCATGCATATCGGATCTGCCGTAAGAGGGGAGCTGGATTCCAGATATGACGCTTTGGATGCCATTGAAGCTGTCCTCCCTGCCGGAACCCTTTCCGGCGCGCCAAAAATCAAAGCTTGTCAGCTCATTGGCCAGTTGGAGCAGCATAAGCGTGGAATTTACGGCGGAGCTATCGGCTATATTGATTTTGCCGGAAATATGGATACCTGTATCGCCATCCGCCTTGCCTATCAGAAAAACGGGCGGGTATTTGTAAGAAGCGGCGCAGGAATTGTCGCCGACTCCATTCCTGAAAAAGAATATGAGGAATGTCTCAATAAGGCCCGTTCTTCACTGAAAGCCCTTGAACTTGCACAGGAGGATCTGATATGACACTTTTAATCGACAACTATGACAGTTTCTCTTACAACCTCTTCCAGATAGCCGGTACCTTTGATCCAGATATTGTTGTCATCCGGAATGATGAAAAAACCGTCGCTGAGATTGAGGCCCTCCATCCTGACCGGATTATCCTCTCTCCAGGACCTGGAAAGCCGGAAAACAGCGGCATCCTGATAGAGGTTATCCAGACACTGGGAGACCAGATTCCCATACTCGGCATCTGCCTGGGCCATCAGGCTATCTGTGCCGCCTTTGGAGCTTCCATTACCTACGCAAAAAAACTGATGCATGGAAAACAGTCAGAGGTTCTCTTTGACGCGGATTGTCCCCTGTTTTCCGGATGTCCCCAAAAAGCGCCCGTTGCCCGATACCATTCCCTAGCAGCTGATCCGGATACCGTTCCTGACTGCCTGAAAATTACCGCCCGTACCGCAGATGGAGAAATCATGGGCGTACAGCATCGCGTATTTCCCATTTACGGCCTGCAGTTTCACCCTGAGTCCATTATCACTCCCGACGGAACAACTATGATTAAAAACTTTATAAAGGAGATACAGCCATGATTAAGGAAGCCATTGTAAAAATCGTAAACAAACAGGATCTGTCCTATGAAGAAGCATATGCCGTAATGAATGAAATCATGGACGGAAGTACCACTGCCACACAAAATGCCGCTTTTTTAGCCGCCCTGTCCACGAAAAGCGCCAGAGCCGAAACCACGGATGAAATTACCGGCTGCGCCGCCGCTATGCGGGAACACGCCATTCCGGTAAAAACAGATATGGAACTGTTTGAGATTGTGGGAACCGGAGGCGACAATGCCCAGAGTTTTAATATTTCCACTACCGCCGCCCTGGTTGCTGCTTCCGGAGGCATGAAAGTAGCCAAACACGGCAACCGCGCCGCTTCTTCCCACTGCGGCACTGCAGACTGCCTGGAGGCTCTTGGGGTAAATATTTATCAAAGTCCTGACCTTTGCAGAAGTCTTCTGAAAGAGGCCGGCATATGCTTCTTCTTTGCACAAAAATACCATTCCTCCATGAAATATGTGGGAGGAATCCGAAAGGAACTGGGCTTCCGCACCGTATTTAATATCCTTGGGCCTCTTACCAATCCAGGTTCTCCTTCTATGCAGCTGCTGGGCGTATACGACGACTATCTGGCAGAGCCTCTGGCCCGCGTCCTGATTCAGCTGGGCGTGAAACGGGGCATGGTGGTATACGGTATGGATAAGCTGGATGAAATCTCTCTTAGCGCTCCCACCAGGATATGCGAAATCAAGGACGGATGGTTTAAGTCCTATACCATTACCCCTGAAGAATTTGGGTTTTCCCGCTGTCAGAAAGAGGATTTAAAAGGAGGAACCCCAGAGGAAAACGCCCGCATCACTCTTTCCATTCTCAATGGCGAAAAGGGCCCCAAGCGGGACGCGGTTCTTCTAAATGCGGGAGCGGCTCTTTATATTGGCAGAAAAGCTCAAAGCCTGAAGGAAGGAACTGATCTTGCTGCAAATCTCATTGATTCCGGCAAGGCAGCAAAAACCCTTCAGAAACTGATTACGCTCAGCAACCGTCCGGAGGTGACCGTATGACCATTCTTGATCAGCTTGCCGAATCTGCCAGAGAGCGCACGCTGCTGGCAAAAAAAGAACTGCCTATGGCTGTACTCAGAAAAAATGTCCTTTCCCTTCCCAAAGGAACGTTTTCCTTTGAACAGGCTCTTAGAAAACCTGGAATGTCCTTTATCTGCGAATGCAAAAAAGCATCTCCTTCAAAAGGGCTGATGGATCCTGACTTTCCTTATCTCGACATTGCCAGAGAATACCAGAAAGCCGGCGCAGACTGTATCTCGGTACTTACCGAGCCAAAATGGTTTCTGGGGCAGAATTCCTACCTGTCCGAAATTGCCTCTGCAGTCTCTCTCCCCTGCCTGCGCAAAGATTTTGTAATCGACGAGTACATGATCTATGAGGCCAAAGCCCTTGGAGCAGCTGCAGTGCTTCTCATCTGCTCTATTTTAAGCCAAAACCAGCTGCAGGAGTATCTTGGTCTCTGCGAGGAGCTGGGGCTGTCTGCACTGACAGAAACCCATAGCGAAGAGGAGATACGGGCAGCCGTAGACGCAGGAGCCAGAATCATTGGAGTAAACAATCGTAATCTGAATGATTTTTCTGTTGATCTGGATACCAGCCGCAAACTCCGAACTCTAATTCCCACCGATCGGCTGTTTGTAGCTGAAAGCGGAATCAGCTCCGAAACGGATATTCAGCTTCTGTCTGAAATCGGCGCTGATGCCGTTCTGGTAGGAGAAGCCCTGATGCGATCTCCTGACAAAAAAGCTCTTCTGCAAACGTGGAGGAACTGCCTATGACAAAAATAAAATTCTGCGGTCTCTTCTGCGTTCCGGATATAGAAGCCGCCAATACCCTGCTGCCGGATTACGCCGGTTTCGTATTTGTCCCCCAGAGCAGGCGGTATGTGACGCAGGAAACCGCACGGAAATTTAGAACCATGCTGGATTCCAGAATCCAGACGGTAGGCGTATTTGCAGATGAAAAACCGGAAATCATGGCTCAGCTGGCCAATCAGCAAATCATCCATATGATCCAGCTCCATGGACAGGAAACCAGCCAAACCATAGAAACGCTCCGCCGCCTGACCTCTGCTCCTATCCTGCAGACATTTGTCATACACACAGCCGCCGATCTGCACAGAGCCGAAACCAGCAGCGCTGACCTGATTCTTTTCGATTCCGGAGCCGGTACTGGAACGGTATTTGACTGGTCTTTGATCCAGAACCGGATCAACCGCCCCTTTTTTCTGGCCGGAGGATTAAATCCGGCAAATGTGACCGCAGCCATACAGAGCCTCTCTCCCTATGGCGTAGATGTAAGTTCGGGGATTGAAACAAATGGAAAAAAAGATAAATATAAAATGGCGGCGTTTACAGCCGCTGTAAGAAAGGAAGATCTGAAATGACCAATCCAAAGGGACGTTTTGGCATTCACGGAGGACAGTATATACCGGAAACTCTGATGAATGCAGTAATTGAACTGGAAGAAGCATACAACTATTATAAACAGGATCCTGATTTTAACAGAGAACTGACCGCGCTTTTCAACGAATATGCAGGACGGCCTTCCCGTCTTTACTATGCTGAAAAAATGACCAGAGACCTGGGAGGCGCAAAAATTTATCTCAAACGGGAAGACTTAAACCATACGGGCGCACACAAGATTAATAATGTATTAGGTCAGGCTCTGCTTGCCAAAAAAATGGGAAAAACACGGCTCATTGCAGAAACCGGAGCCGGTCAGCATGGAGTAGCCACCGCCACAGCGGCCGCGCTTATGGGAATGGAATGCCTGGTATTTATGGGAAAAGAAGACACCGTCCGTCAGGCATTAAATGTTTACCGGATGCGTCTTTTAGGCGCTGAGGTCGTTCCTGTAACTACTGGAACCGCTACCTTAAAAGACGCGGTATCGGAAGCTATGAGGGAATGGACTTCCCGCATTGATGACACTCACTACTGTCTTGGTTCCGTCATGGGCCCCCATCCATTTCCCACCATTGTACGGGATTTTCAGGCGGTAATCTCCAGGGAAATAAAGCAACAGCTTTTGGAAAAAGAAGGGCGGCTTCCGGATGCCGTAATCGCCTGTGTGGGAGGCGGATCCAATGCCATTGGAAGCTTCTATCATTTTATCGAAGACAAAGAAGTGCAGTTAATCGGATGTGAAGCAGCCGGAAGAGGCGTGGATACCCTGGAGACTGCCGCTACCATTGCCACAGGACGACCTGGTATTTTTCATGGAATGAAATCCTATTTCTGTCAGGACCAATATGGACAGATTGCACCTGTCTACTCGATTTCCGCAGGCCTGGATTATCCTGGAATCGGGCCGGAACACGCCTATCTTCACGATACAAAGCGGGCAGTCTATGTTCCTGTCACAGATGAAGAAGCCGTCTGCGCCTTTGAATATCTGGCTAAAACCGAGGGAATTATCCCCGCTATTGAATCAGCCCACGCTGTGGCCTATGCTATGAAACTGGCTCCGGCCATGAGCAGCGATCAGATTATCGTTATTACCATCTCCGGACGGGGAGACAAGGACTGCGCCTCTATTGCGCGCTATCGGGGGGAGGATATTCATGAGTAATATAAAAAAAGCATTTGAAAACAAAAAAGCATTTATTGCTTTTATTACCTGCGGCGATCCGGATCTGGAAACCACCGCCGCTGCAGTCCGGTCTGCTGTCTCTAATGGAGCGGATCTTATTGAATTAGGCATTCCGTTTTCCGATCCCACTGCCGAAGGCCCCGTCATCCAGGGCGCTAATTTAAGGGCGCTGGCAGGCGGAATTACCACCGATCAGATTTTTGAATTTGTAAAAAAACTGCGTCAGGACATAACCGTCCCATTGGTTTTCATGACTTACTCCAATGTGGTATTTTCCTATGGGGCCGAATTATTTCTTTCTGCCTGCAGCCGGATTGGCATCAGCGGTCTGATTCTCCCTGACCTGCCTTTCGAGGAAAAAGAAGAATTTCTGCCTGTGTGCCAAAAATACGGGGTGGATTTGATTTCCCTTATCGCACCTACCTCCAAAAACCGCATTGCCAAAATCGCAAAAGAAGCGGAAGGATTCCTCTACATTGTATCCAGCCTGGGAGTGACTGGTACCCGTAGGAAAATCCAGACCGATTTGAAATCTATTGTGGAACTTGTGCGGGAAAACACTTCCATTCCCTGCGCCATTGGTTTTGGAATTTCCACACCAGAACAAGCCAGGGAAATGGCTGGACTGGCAGACGGAGTAATTGTCGGCTCTGCTATCGTCAAATTTCTGGAACAGTATGGATCCGATGCTCCAGAACACATTGGTTCTTATGTAAAATCCATGACAGATGCTATGACAGATCTCCCACATCCATAAGTTTCCTGGTTTCCTCACTCTGTTTTTCTATTCAGACAGCAGCCCTGCGAGCCGTCGGGCTGCTTCTTTCGTTTCTTCCGGCAAGCCAAAGGTAGAGAATCGAAAATACCCTTCCCCACAGGCTCCAAACCCTTCTCCTGGTGTTCCTACTACCTGAATTTTCTGAAGCAGATAATCAAAAAATTCCCAGCTTCCCATTCCATCCGGACACTTCATCCAGATATAAGGGGCGTTTTTCCCGCCGCAGTACCAGATTCCCAATTTATCAAGAGCTTCCATCAATACCTTTGCATTGTTTTTATACACCTGTATTCTTTCGTGAATCTGTTTTTGCCCTTCTTCTGTAAAAACAGCTGCCCCGCCTTTTTGAATAATATAGGAGACTCCGTTGGTTTTTGTCGTACGGTTGCGCACCCACATCTTGTTTAAATTCATCCCATTTCGTTCCAGAGCTTTGGGAATTATGGTATACCCCAGTCTGGTTCCTGTAAAACCTGCGGTTTTTGACAAAGAGCAAATTTCAATGGCACAGGTTTGCGCACCCTCTATTTCAAAAATACTGTGGGGTATTTTTTCCTCTTCAATAAAGGCCTCATAAGCAGCATCGAATAAAATAACTGCATCTGTCCTGTTCGCATAACCTACCCATGTTTTTAATTGCTCCTGGTTAAAAACCGCTCCGGTTGGGTTATTCGGAGAACAGATATAAATCACATCTGCCGTGACCGTTTCATCCGGCAGCGGCACAAATCCATCCTTCTCCCCTGATGGTATCGGAATAATCCGGTTTCCTGCTATTATATTGGCGTCTGTATAAGCCGGATAGGCCGGTTCCATAATCAGAACGGTTTTCTCTTTTCCAAACAAATCAAGGATGTCTCCCAATTCGTCGCTTGCTCCGCTGGAAATAAATACTTCCTCTGGCAAAAGAGATACCTTCCTTTTCTTATAATATTCTGCTATGGTCTCCCGCAGATCCGGATCCCCGCATTCCGGCATATATCCATGAAATGTGTGCATTCTCCCCTGGTCATCCACCGCTTTGTGAAGCGCCTTGATTACTTCATCACAAAGTGGAAAAGACACATCGCCAATGCCCATTCGGTACAGGGATTGGTCCGGATGCTCCTTAAGGTAAGCCTTTGTTTTCTGTCCAATATGATAAAACAGATACGATTCTTTTAAATTGTTATAATTTGTATTTGGAATCATTTCTTTCCTCCTCCGTTATGGCAGAAATACCAATGGTAATTTCCTCCAGCACATCTAATAATACCCTGACTGTATCCAGAGATGTAAACATGGTAATGTGATTCTGTGCAGCAGCGCTGCGGATTGCCGCGCCGTCTTCATAGTGGACACCGGAAAGAATCGCGCGGGTATTGATGACATAACTGACATAACCGGCTCCTATTGCATCCAGTATTTCGGTGCTGCCTTCCGACGGTTTTCCCAGGGTTTTTGTACGTATTCCATGTTTTTTCAACGTCTCTGCCGTTAAAGAAGTGGCTTCTATGTTAAATCCCATATCATAAAAACGGCGAATCAGCGGAATCGCTTCCTTTTTGTCTTCATCTGCAAGGGTAACGATTACCGTTCCATAGTTCTGCACACGGATGCCCGATGCAATCATAGCCTTATACATTGCCCTGTGAAGCTTCTTATCATATCCGATGGCCTCTCCTGTTGATTTCATCTCCGGAGACAGATATGCATCCATGCCCTGAAGTTTTGAAAAGGAAAATACGGGAGCTTTCACATACCATCTTGTTTTCTCTTTGGGGTAGATCGCGTCTATTCCCTGTTCGTTCAGGCTTCTTCCAAGGATAACCTTTGTAGCAATATCGGCCAGCGGATAGCCTGTGGCCTTTGATAAAAAAGGAACCGTTCTTGAAGATCTTGGATTCACTTCAATAATAAATACATTTTCTTCTTTATCCACAATGAACTGGATATTATAAAGTCCTACAATTCCGATTCCAAGCCCCAGTTTTTTTGCATAATCCAGAATCGTTTCCTTTACCTTTTCTGAAATACTGAATGCAGGATACACGCTGATAGAGTCGCCGGAATGAACGCCCGTACGCTCTACCAGTTCCATAATTCCTGGTACAAATACATTTCTTCCATCGCAGACAGCGTCGATTTCCACTTCTTTTCCGCAGATGTATTGGTCTACCAGCACCGGTTTGTCCTCATCAATCTCTACCGCGGTTTTTATATAATGGCGCAGCTGTTCTTCCTTTGCCACGATCTGCATGGCTCTGCCTCCAAGGACAAAGCTTGGACGCACCAGTACCGGATATCCAATTTCTTCTGCTGCCCTGACTCCATCTTCTATATTGGTAACAGCCTGTCCCTTTGGCTGAGGGATGTTAAGCTCGGATAAGAGTTTTTCAAACGCATCCCTGTTCTCCGCTTTCTCGATAGCTTCACAACCAGTGCCAATCAGCCTGACTCCTCTTTCTTCCAGCGGTTTTGCCAGATTGACGGCTGTCTGGCCGCCCAGCGAGGCAATTACCCCGTCCGGTTTCTCCATGTCAATCACGTTCATCACATCTTCCACGCACAATGGTTCAAAATACAGCTTATCGGACGTCGTATAATCAGTAGACACCGTTTCCGGATTATTATTGATAATAATCGCTTCATATCCGGCTTCCCGAATCGTCTTAACTGCATGAACCGTTGAATAGTCAAACTCCACTCCCTGGCCGATGCGGATCGGGCCGGAACCCAGCACCACAATCTTTTTCCTGTTTTCTATGATGGATTCATTTTCATCCTCATAGGTGGAATAAAAATATGGAACATAGCTTTCAAATTCTGATGCACAGGTATCAATCATTTTATAAACCGGAACGATCCCCTGCTCTTTTCGCATTTCGTAAAGTTCTGCTTCCGTCATATTCCACAGTTCTGCAGCTGCCCTGTCGGAAAATCCTGCTTTTTTCGCCTGATATAAAAGTTCTCGGTCTCCAATGGACGCCTTTAGTTCCTGTTCCATCTTTATGATTTTTTCTATTTTGTTAAGAAAAAACGGATCTATCCCCGTCTGCTTATAAATATTGGAACTGGATTCTCCCATTCGCAGCAGCTGGGCAATGGCAAAGATTCTGTCATCTGTCCCAATCCGGATATATTCCATTAAGGCAGTCCTATCCTCTTTTTCGAATTTTTCCATATACAGATGAAACGCCCCTCTTTCCAGAGAGCGGACTGCTTTCAGCAGGCTTTCCTCAAAGGTCCTTCCCACACTCATAACTTCTCCGGTCGCTTTCATCTGTGTGCCCAGCTTCTGATTGGCATCTGTAAATTTATCAAATGGAAAACGGGGCATTTTGGTTACCACGTAATCCAGGGCCGGTTCAAAAGATGCCGGCGTGTTTACCAGCATAATCTCATCCAGAGTCATTCCTACACTAATTTTGGCAGACACTCTTGCTATGGGATACCCGCTTGCTTTGGATGCCAGTGCAGAGGAACGGGATACTCTCGGATTTACCTCAATCAGATAATACTGAAAAGAATAGGGATCCAGTGCAAACTGTACGTTGCAGCCTCCTTCAATCTTAAGGGCGCGGATGATTTTCAAAGCGCTGTCCCGCAGCATCTGGTATTCTTTATTCGTTAGTGTCTGGGAAGGACAGACCACAATCGAATCTCCTGTATGGATTCCCACAGGATCCAGATTTTCCATATTGCAGACCACAATGGCGGTATCGTTCGCATCACGGATTACCTCGTATTCGATTTCTTTAAAACCCTTTACACTTTTTTCAATCAATACCTGATGTACCGGCGATAAAGCCAGCGCATTTTTAATTAGCTCCAGAAGCTCGGTTTTCTCATCTGCAAAGCCTCCTCCGGTTCCGCCAAGCGTAAATGCAGGCCTAAGAACTACCGGATAGCCAATCCGTTCCGCGGCTTTTACGGCTTCTTCCGCCGTATTGGCAATGGCAGAAGGAAGTACCGGTTCTCCTAACCGTTCGCACAATTCTTTAAAACGTTCCCTGTCCTCTGCCTGCTCAATACTCTCGCTGCTGGTTCCCAAAAGCTCCACGCGGCATTCTTTTAAAATTCCTTTTTTCTCAAGCTGCATAGCCAGATTCAGCCCCGTCTGCCCGCCAATTCCAGGGACAATGGCATCTGGACGCTCATGGCGGACGATCTTGGCCACATATTCCAGAGTCAGCGGCTCCATATATACCTTATCTGCAATGGAAGTATCGGTCATAATAGTTGCAGGATTGGAATTGCACAATACAACCTCATATCCTTCTTCTTTCAGCGCCAAACAAGCCTGCGTTCCTGCATAGTCGAATTCTGCTGCCTGGCCAATGACAATCGGACCGGATCCAATGACAAGTATTTTTTTCAAATCAGTTCGTTTTGCCATTTTTCGCTTCCTCCATCATTTCTATAAATTGTTCAAACAGATAACCGCTGTCCTGCGGGCCTGGCGCACTTTCCGGATGGTACTGTACGCTGAATACCCCATCGTTTCTGCAGGCAACGCCTTCTACTGTCTGATCCAGAAGATTCAGATGGGTTACCTGCAGTCGGGTATTCGAAAGACTCTCTTTATCCACTGCATAAGAATGATTTTGGGACGTCATCTCTATCTTTCCTGTTATCAGATTTTTTACCGGATGGTTTCCTCCTCTGTGACCAAACTTCAGTTTATAGGTCTTTGCTCCATATGCCAGAGAAATAATCTGATGACCCAGGCAGATTCCAAAAATAGGATATTTTCCCCGCAGCTTTTTTACCAAATCGATAACCGGCTGGACATCTGCCGGATCTCCAGGCCCGTTGGACAAAAAAATCCCGTCTGGATGGATGCGTTCTATTTCTTCTGCAGAAATATTCCAGGGAAATACCGTCACGCTGCAGCCTCTGCGGTTTAAGCTTCTTATGATATTCTGCTTCATTCCGCAGTCAATGGCCGCCACATGATAGTTTCCACCAGGAATCTGGTACTGCTGAATCTCTTTTCTGCTTACCAGTTTTACTGCATTCTTTGGTATCTCATAAGATGCCAGTTTGGAAAGTCCATCCTGTAAGGAGGTGTTTGCATCTGTAATCAATACTTTTCTGCTTCCCAGATCGCGGATGGAGCGTACCAGCTTTCTGGTATCAATTCCATAAATTCCCGTAATCCGGTACTTCTCCATGATTTCAGATAAGGAATATTTGCTGCGGAAGTTCGATGGCTGATCGTTGTAATCCCTGACTGCCAGGCCGCCTATCGTCGGAGTTTCTGTTTCAAAATCCTCTTCTGTAATCCCATAATTGCCAATCAGGGGATAAGCCATCACAACCGTCTGGTACGTATAAGATGGATCCGAAAGGATTTCCTGATATCCTACTGGAGCAGTATTAAATACGATTTCTGTTATTCTCTCATCTTCCGCGCCAAAACCGTATCCATAATACTCGCTTCCGTCTTCCAGAATCAGCTTTCTGTCAAATTTTCTCATCGTCTAAATCCTCTTTTCCTGATCCCGCTCAGACAGTTTTCTTTCAAATCGGTCTTTTCGGAGATCCATCGGTATTTTGGTTGGATAGTTTCCATGAAAACAGGCAGCACAATAATCTCCGCTGCCAATCAATTCGTGTAATTTCTCTGCCTCCAGATATCCCAGGGAATCTGCTCCAATCAGTTCTGCAATCTCTTCTGTGCTGTGACGGCAGGCAATCAGGTTTTCTTCGGAATCAATGTCCGTTCCATAATAGCAGGGATGTAGAAATGGAGGGGCAGAAATTCTCATATGGATTTCTTTAGCGCCTGCCTCCCGCAAAAGCTTTACAATACGTTTGCTGGTGGTTCCCCTGACAATGGAATCGTCAATCAGTACCACCCGTTTTCCATTGATGACGCTTTTCACAGGCGAAAGCTTAATCCTGACCTGATCCAGACGTTCGCTCTGCCCTGGCGAGATAAACGTTCTTCCAATATATTTATTTTTAATCAGTCCGATTCCATAAGGAATACCGGATTGTTCCGCATAGCCCAGGGCTGCGTCCAGTCCGCTGTCCGGAACCCCGATTACGATATCCGCTTTTACCGGATACGTTTCTGCCAACAGTTTCCCCGCTTTTATCCGTGACTCATGGACTGACACGCCATCTATCACGGAATCTGGCCTGGCAAAATAGATGTATTCAAAAATACAGGTTTTTTGTTTCTGCTTTCCGCAGTGCTCCGTTCTGGATTCTACTCCGTTTTCATGAAATATCAGAATTTCTCCTGGCCGTATGTCTCTGATAAATTCTGCGCCAATAGCGGTTAATGCACAGCTTTCCGACGCCGCCACATATGTTCCGTCCGGCATTCTTCCATAACAAAGAGGCCTGAATCCATATGGATCACGGGCAGCAATCATCTTCGCAGAGGACATCATTACCAGAGAATAGGCTCCTTCCAGAAAATTCATCGCATTGCTTACGGCATCCTCAATACTGGAAGTCTTTAACCGTTCTCTTGTAATCATGTATGCAATGGTTTCCGTATCGCTTGTCGTATGAAAAATGGCTCCTGACAGCTCCAGCCTGTCTCTAAGTTCTAAAGCGTTGCTCAGATTTCCATTGTGGGCCAGCGCCATTTTTCCTTTCTGGTGATTGACTTCAATTGGCTGGCAGTTACTCCTTGTATTTCCTCCGGTCGTTCCGTATCTTACATGGCCGACAGCCATCGTCCCTTCAGGAAAATGGGACAGCGTGCTTTTTGAAAATACTTCGCTTACAAGTCCCAGATCTTTATAAGAAGAAAATACCCCGTCGTCATTGACTACAATTCCACAGCTTTCCTGCCCTCTGTGCTGCAGGGCATAAAGTCCATAATAGGCCAGCTCTGCCACATTTTCTCTCTTTGTACTCATCACTCCAAATACGCCGCATTCTTCATGAATTGCCATACTGCCAGTTCCTCCTGTCCGATTCCCTTATTCTACTGTAACTGATTTTGCCAGATTTCGCGGTTTGTCAATATCGCATCCTCGGTTCAGCGCAACATAATAGGCAAACAGCTGCAGCGGAATTACGCCTAGAACCGACTGCAGCAGGGAATGTACCCTGGGTATGGCAAATATCCTGGACGCCTGGCTTTTGATCAAATCTTCTGTCCCGTCTGTCGTCATTGCCAGGACCTCTGCACCTCTGGACTTTACTTCTACGATATTAGACAGCATTTTTTCTGCCAGCGGCTCATAGGTTGCCAGCGCTACTACCAGGGTTCCAGGCTCAATCAAAGAAATGGTTCCATGCTTTAATTCCCCTGCTGCATAGGATTCTGAATGAATATAGGAAATTTCCTTCAGCTTTAAGGATCCTTCCAGTCCCAGCGCATAGTCCAGATTACGGCCAATATAAAAGACGCTGTTATGGTTAAAATATCTGGCTGCAGCCTTCTGATAAGGATCCAAATCCCTTACAACCATTTTTATCTTTTCAGGAAGAACCTGAAGTTCCCTGACGATTTCCGCGTAGTCCTCTTGTTCCATTTTATTTAACTTTTTGGCCAGATACACTCCCAGCATCAGAAGAAGAGCCATCTGCGTAGTATAGGCCTTTGTAGTTGCTACTGCAATTTCCGGCCCTGCCCATGTATAAAGCACATAATCGGATTCTCTTGCTATAGAACTTCCCATCACATTTACAATGGACAGGACTTTCGACCCTTTTCTCTTTGCTTCCCGAAGCGCCGCCATGGAATCCAGTGTTTCCCCTGACTGGCTGATTACAATGACAAGGGACGATTCTCCCAGTACCGGTTCGCTGTAGCGGAATTCTGATGCAAGGCAGGCTTCTGCCGGAATGTGCAGAAGTTTTTCCAATGCATATTTTCCTACTACGCCTACGTGATATGCGGATCCGCAGGCAACCAGGTAAATTCTGGAAATACCTTTTATCAAATCGTCTGCGTCTTTTAATTCATCCAGAACGATCTCCCCATCTGCCAGTCTGTGAGAAATGGTCTTTTGAACTGCTTCCGGCTGTTCCATAATCTCTTTTAACATAAAGTGGGCATATCCGCCTTTTTCTGCTGCGGAAACGTCCCATTCAATCAAATGCTTTTCTTTTTCCAGAAGGCAGCAGTCCCTGTCGAATATCTGAACCTGGTTGGAGGTAAGCACTGCCACTTCCCCGTCTTCCATATAGGTTACCGTCCTCGTATGGGCAAGAAGTGCGGTAACATCAGAAGCAATGTAATTTCCGTCCTTTCCGTAACCAATCAGCAAAGGCGCGTCTTTTCTTGCTGCGATCATCTGATCCGGACAATCAGAGCAGAGAATCCCGACTGCATATGCGCCTTTAATGCGGTTTAATACTGCATAAACTGCATCCATCAGATTGGATTTCTTCTTATAGTAATATTCCAGAAGCTGGACGATTACTTCTGTATCTGTATCAGAAGTAAACACAACGCCTTTCCGCATCAGAGACTGTTTGATCTCCAGATAATTTTCTATGATTCCATTATGGACAACTGCGATTTTTCCATTCTGCCCTACATGGGGGTGTGCGTTTGTATCGCTGGGTTCTCCATGGGTGGCCCATCTGGTGTGGCCAATACCGATTTTTCCCGACAGAGGGCTCTGGGAATCCAGTACCTCCCGCAAAGCAGCAAGGCGTCCTTTGCTTTTTTTAACCTGAAGGTTCCCATCCTCTGATACAATTGCAATGCCTGCCGAATCATATCCTCTGTATTCCAGCCGTTCCAGACCATCCAGCAATATGGGAACCGCCTCTGTATTTCCTGCATATCCAATAATTCCACACATATTTTTATTCCCCTTTTCTATTTGACTGGTTTAATGAAGCTGAAATGAATCCTTGAAACAGCGGATGCGGCTGATTTGGCCGGCTCTTAAATTCCGGATGAAACTGTACTCCTACAAAAAACGGATGTTCCGGCAATTCTATGGCTTCTGCCAGTCTGCCGTCCGGAGAAGTGCCGCTTATTACAAGCCCTGCTTCTTCCATTTCTTTCCGATATTGGTTATTCAGCTCATAACGATGGCGATGGCGTTCATGGATCAGGGAAACGCCATAACATACCTCCATTTTTGTCCCTGCTTTAATGCTGCAGGGATAACTTCCCAGACGCAGGGTACCGCCTTTATCGATTTTCTCACTCTGTCCCGACATAAAATCAATGACCTTGTGAACGCACTGTTCGTCAAATTCTCCTGAGTGAGCATCCTCAAGTCCTAAAACATCCCTGGCAAATTCGATAACGGCAATCTGCATTCCCAAACAGATGCCAAAATAAGGTATCCCGTTTTCACGGGCATATTTTGCAGACAGGATCATTCCTTCGATGCCGCGGTTTCCAAAGCCGCCTGGAACAATGATTCCATCCAGATCGTTCAGAATATCATTTACGGTTTCTCTTGTGATGGTTTCCGAATCAATCCAGTGAATGTTTACAAATGCGTTCTGGGCATATCCTGCATGATTCATTGCTTCTGCCACAGACAAATATGCGTCATGAAGCTTTACATACTTTCCCACCAGGCCAATGTGAACTTCTTCCGAGCGGTTGTGGATCCGTTTTACCATCTCTTCCCACTCTCTCAGATCCGGTTTGGGCGCCTCAATGTGAAGTTCTCTGCATACCACATCGGAAAAGCCGGACTGTTCCAGCATCAGCGGAGCTTCATAGAGATTGGACAGCGTCCTGTTCTCTATCACGCAGTCCTCTTTTACATTGCAGAACAAGGAAATTTTCTGGAAAATAGATTCCTCCAGCGGTCTGTCTGAACGCAGCACAATAATATTGGGATTGATGCCCATTCCCCTCAGTTCTTTAACCGAGTGCTGGGTTGGCTTGGACTTGTGCTCTTCCGATCCGCTCAGATACGGAACTAATGTCACATGGATAAACAGGCTGTTTTCCCTGCCGATTTCCAGGGAAATCTGGCGTACTGCTTCTAAAAACGGCTGGGATTCCATGTCGCCAATCGTTCCTCCAATTTCCGTAATTACCACATCTGCATCCGTCTTTTTCCCTACACGGTACACAAATTCCTTAATTTCATTGGTAATATGGGGGATTACCTGAACGGTAGAGCCCAGATACTCTCCCCTTCGTTCTTTATTTAATACATTCCAGTAAACCTTTCCTGTCGTCAGATTGGAATATTGGTTCAAATCTTCATCAATGAATCTTTCATAATGCCCCAGATCCAGATCCGTCTCCGCCCCGTCTTCTGTTACATATACTTCTCCATGCTGATAGGGGCTCATGGTTCCAGGATCGACATTGATATATGGATCCAGCTTCTGAGCCGCCACCTTTAACCCTCTCGCTTTCAAAAGCCGTCCCAGAGAGGCCGCCGTGATTCCCTTTCCCAGTCCAGATACCACGCCTCCGGTTACAAATATATATTTTGTCATAATTTCTATTTCCTCAATCCTGCGAATGCCATCCAATGCTTCTAGTTGCTCTCTGTTTCTAACCCCAGACGTCTGGCCACCTGGATGTATGCGTCTTCTACATTCCCTAAGTCCCTGCGGAAGCGGTCTTTATCCATCTTTTCTCCGCTTTCTGCATCCCATAACCGGCAGGTATCCGGAGAAATTTCATCGGCAAGGATAACCTGATTGTGGAATCGTCCGAACTCGATCTTAAAGTCAATCAGACGAAGGCCGGCTGCTTTATATTCCCGTTTCAAAACTTCATTTATCTGAAAGGAATATGTTCGAATCTTCTCTATCTCCTGTTCTGTTGCAAGCTGAAGCGCTTTTGCATAGTAGGAATTAATCAGCGGATCGCCCAGTTCATCATTTTTATAGGAAAACTCAAGGGTTGGCTCAGCCAGTTCGGTTCCTTCCTCTATTCCCAGCCGTTTCGAAAAGCTTCCGGCGGCCACATTTCGTACAATTACCTCCAATGGAATAATTTCCACTCTCCGAACTGCCGTTTCCCTGTCATTCAGCTCCTGAATAAAGTGGGTGGGAATTCCTTCTTTCTCTAATTTCTGAAACAGCAGGTTTGTCATACGGTTATTGATAGCTCCCTTGCCAGTAATGGTTCCTTTTTTTAATCCATTAAAAGCCGTTGCATCATCTTTATAAGAAACAATCAGAACATCTGGATCCTCCGTTAAAAAAACCTTTTTTGCCTTTCCTTCGTATAATTGTTCACATTTTTCCATTTCCGCTCTCCTCCAACAACGTCATTTTCCATATGTTTCAACGCAAAAAAAGACAGTGGTGCCTTTAAGTTCTTATGAAACTTAAAGACACCATTGCCTTTATGGACGCTATTCTACCTCTTAAGCTTTATCTTGTCAATCTTATTTTTTGCAACTTTTCTGCCGCATGAAACCCATGCTGTAAATCTTCAATGATATCTTCGATATGCTCAGTTCCTATAGAAAGACGTATGGTATTTGGCTTAATCTCCTGATCTGCCAGTTCTTCTGGTGAAAGTTGACTGTGAGTTGTAGTTGCCGGATGAATCACAAGGCTTTTTACATCTGCCACATTGGCAAGCAGTGAGAAGATCTGCAGGTTGTCTATAAACCTGTATGCCTCTTCTGTGCCTCCTTTTATTTCAAATGTAAAGATAGAAGCGCCGCCATGCGGAAAATACTTCTGGTAAAGAGGATGATCCGGATGGGACGGAAGAGATGGATGGTTCACTTTTTCAACCTGCGGATGACTGTTTAAGAATTCTACCACTCTCTTCGTATTTTCCGCATGGCGTTCCAGTCTCAGCGACAGCGTTTCCGTTCCCTGAAGGAGTAAAAAGGCTGCAAAGGGAGAGATGGCCGCTCCGGTATCACGGAGCAGAATCGCCCTGATATAAGTAACAAAGGCCGCTGCTCCAGCTGCTTTTATAAAGGAAACGCCATGATAGCTTGGATTGGGTTCTGCGATAGCAGGATACTTTCCCGAAGCCGCCCAGTCAAATTTTCCTGAATCTACAATAATACCGCCAAGAGTCGTTCCATGGCCGCCGAGAAATTTTGTAGCAGAGTGTACCACAATATCTGCTCCATGCTCAATTGGCCGGATAAAATACGGGGTTCCAAACGTATTATCTACAACAAGAGGCAGCCCGTATCTATGGGCCAGCGATGCCAGCGCATCCATATCCGGAATGTCGCTGTTTGGGTTTCCAAGGGTTTCTATATAAATTGCCCTTGTATTTTTCTGAATTGCGGCCTCCACTTCCTCCAGATCATGAATGTTGACAAAGGAAGCCGTAATTCCGAATCCTGGAAGGGTATGGGCCAGCAGGTTGTAACTGCCGCCATAAATTGTTTTCTGTGCAACGATATGTCCTCCCCTCTGTCCCAGTGCCTGCAGCGTATAGGTAATTGCAGCTGCTCCGGAAGCCAGTGCCAGAGCAGCTGTGCCGCCCTCCAAGGCGGCGACTCGCTTTTCCAGCACCTCCTGTGTGGAGTTTGTCAGACGTCCGTAAATATTCCCCGAATCTTCAAGTCCAAATCGGGCCGCCGCATGGGCGCAGTCATGAAAAACATAAGAAGTCGTTGCATAAATGGGGACTGCACGTGCATCTGTAGCAGGATCCGGCGTCTCCTGTCCTGCATGAAGCTGAAGTGTTTCAAATCTGTATTTTGCCATAATTAAATTCCTTTCGAACTTTCTTTTATTTTCCGCTGTCTCCGTAGTTAGACAGCGCCCTTGCCGAAGGGTCATTTACGTTGCAGCCTTCCCACTCCCTGTTGGGCATCCAGAAATCTGTTACCATCTCTGACTGGCCTGGATAATATGTTTCAAAAATCTCTCTGTATAATAACGATTCTTTTGTAAATGGCCTGGCATGGGTATAACGCCTGCATCTGCTTTCAAATTCCTCATCTGTATATCTACTCTCTGCATATTCCTTCAGATAGTCCACCATGGAATGGCCTACTGCGTCTGAAAATGCGGCTTTTTCCCTCCAGAGGATCGTATCTGGAAGATATCCTCCCTGTTCAAAAGCATGACGAAGAAGATATTTTCCTTTTCCGTAAGTATTCCGCTTCATTTCCGGATCCACTGCCATCACATATTTGACGAAATCCAGATCTCCAAAAGGAACCCTGGCTTCCAGGGAGTTTACTGAAATACAGCGATCTGCACGCAGCACATCATACATATGCAGTTCCCTGATCCGTTTCTGGGATTCTTTCTGAAAGGCTTTCGCATCCGGTGCAAAGTCTGTATATTTATAACCAAACAGTTCATCCGAGATTTCCCCTGTTAAAAGGACACGGATATCCGTCTGCTCATGGATTGCCTTACACACCAGATACATTCCTATGGATGCACGAATGGTCGTAATATCATAAGTTCCCAATAATGGAATTACAGTTTCCAGTGAGGAGATCACTTCCTCCGGCGTCATATAAACCTCTGTATGGTCGCTTCCAATGAAATCTGCCACTTGTTTTGCATATTTTAGGTCAATGGCATCCTCGCTCATGCCAATGGCAAAGGTCTTAATGGGTTCTCTGCTTTTCTTTGCCGCAATGGCGCACACCAGAGAGGAATCCAGGCCTCCGGAAAGCAGAAATCCTACTTTTGCATCTGCTATCAGCCGTTTCTCCACACCCGCCTCCAGCTTATCATGAATGTTTCTGCAGACTGTTTCCAAATCATCCGGACAGACCGCATCCACTCTGGCTATATCACAGTAGCAGATAAACTGCCCTTCTTTATAATAATGCCCTGGCGGAAACGGCATAATTTTATCCGCAATCCCTGTCAGATTTTTCGCTTCACTGGCAAACACAATATCGTGATTTTCATCATATCCATAATACAGCGGACGGATTCCAACAGGGTCTCTTGCTGCGATAAACTCCCCTGTCTCCCCATCATAGAGGATACAGGCAAATTCCGCATCCAGCATGGAAAACATACCGGTACCATACTCCTGATACATTGGAAGCAGAATCTCGCAATCAGAACCGCTTTCAAACGTGTATTTTTCGGACAGCTCTTTTTTCAGCTTCTCAAACCCGTAAATCTCTCCATTGCAGACCACATAGCTTTTTCCAAGCTGAAAAGGCTGCATTCCGGCTGGAGTCAGTCCCATAATGGCCAATCTGTGGAATCCCAGAATTCCATCTCCCATTTCCACTACCCTGGTGTCATCCGGCCCCCTTGATACGGTTTTTTGAAATCCTTCCATAAATCTGCTAAGAACCGCGCTGCGGCTGCAATAACCCATAATGGAACACATCAGAATGCACCTCCAAACATCTGCTTATTTTACACTGAACAAAATATCCCCATAAGTCGGGAATGGCCAGTATTTCTTTGCCGTCATGGTTTCTGCACTGTCACAGGCCACCCGAAGCTCTCCCATTTTGCTTAAGACGCTGTCCCGAATCTGATACGATTCTTCTGTAATATCCGGAATCTCCTGAACTTTCATTACCGCTTCTTCCAGATCCTCCGCCTTGATCATAATCTGATCTTCCAGAATCGCCAGTTTTTTCAGCAGACCGGTCTCATAGCTGCAGGAAACCGGAACCTCTGCCGCTTTCTTTGCCGCCGCCGTATTGGCAAGTTCCAGTACATATGCGCTTACTGCCGGAGCAATTTCCGTTTTCGCCATATCAACCATGGTGTTTGCTTCAATCAGCACAGCCTTGCAGTAGTTGTCCAGCATAATCTCACACCTGGATTTTAATTCTGCCTCTGAAAATACCTTATGGGCAGTCAGCATCTTCACATTTTTTTCATCCAGAAGGTGAGGCATACAATCCGGTGTTGTCCGGTAATTGAGAAGCCCTCTCTTCTCCGTCGCCTCTTGGATCCACGTGTCGTCATAACCATTTCCATTGAAAATAATGTGCTTATGATCCTTGATAGTCTTTCGGATCATTTCATGGAGTGCTTTTTCAAAATTTTCTGCCTTTTCCAGCCTGTCCGCATAAATCTTCAGGCTTTCTGCTACTGCGCTGTTTAGCATAATGTTGGCGCAGGCAATGCTGTTGGAGGATCCCAGCATTCGGAATTCAAATTTATTTCCCGTAAACGCAAACGGCGAAGTACGGTTTCGGTCTGTGGTATCCCTGTTGAATTTGGGAAGTACATTTACCCCCAGCTTCATCTGCGTTTTCTCTGCTCCCGCGTATGGGGTATCGGTTTCAATTGCTTCCAGCACCCCGTTTAATTCGTCTCCGAGGAAAATGGACACGACTGCCGGAGGCGCTTCATTTGCGCCAAGTCTGTGATCGTTTCCTGCCGTTGCCACAGAAAGCCGAAGCAGATCCTGATAATCATCCACTGCCTTGATTACTGCGCATAGGAACAATAAGAACTGTGCGTTCTCGTAAGGAGTTTCGCCTGGAGCCAAAAGATTTACTCCTTTATCTGTTGCTAACGACCAGTTATTGTGTTTACCGCTTCCATTGACTCCGGCAAAAGGTTTCTCGTGAAGAAGACATACCAGTCCATGCTTTGCCGCCACTTTCTGCATGATTTCCATGGTCAGCTGATTGTGGTCTGTTGCAATATTCGTTGTGGTATAGATAGGCGCCAGCTCATGCTGGGCCGGAGCTACTTCGTTGTGTTCTGTTTTTGCCAAAATCCCCAGTTTCCAGAGTTCTTCATTCAGCTCTTCCATATAGTCCGCAACCCGAGGCTTAATTACTCCAAAATAGTGATCGTCCATCTCCTGGCCTTTGGGAGGTCTGGCGCCAAAAAGAGTACGTCCGGTAAAGCGGAGATCCCTTCTCTGTTCGTACATTTCCTTTGTAATAAGAAAATACTCCTGCTCCGGTCCTACCGAAGTACGGACACATTTTGCATCTTCATTTCCAAACAAATGAAGGATGCGCATCGCCTGTTTATTTAAAGCTTCCATAGAACGAAGAAGCGGCGTTTTCTTGTCCAGCGCCTCTCCGCCGTAAGAGCAGAACGCCGTAGGAATGCATAAAGTCTTGCCCTTTATAAATGCGTATGATGTGGGATCCCATGCCGTATATCCTCTTGCCTCAAAGGTAGCCCGAAGACCGCCAGAGGGAAAGGAAGATGCATCCGGTTCTCCCTTAATCAATTCTTTCCCTGAAAATTCCATAATCACACCGCCATCCGGCGAGGGGGAAATAAAACTGTCATGCTTTTCTGCTGTGACGCCAGTCAGAGGCTGAAACCAATGCGTATAGTGGGTCGCCCCATTTTCAACTGCCCAGTCCTTCATAGCGGCAGCAACTGCATTGGCCACGCTGATATCCAGCTTTGCGCCTTCGTCAATGGTCTTTCTCAGTGACTGGTACACTTCTGATGACAATTTTGCCTTCATTACCCTGTCATCAAATACATTACATCCAAAAAAATCTGATACGTTTTTCATAATGCCGCTCCTCTCCTTCTGCCGGAATTTGAAAACAAAAAGGCAGGGCTGCCTTTCACAGCACGTTTCCTGTACTATAAAAGACATCCTTGCCTTTTGAATCCAATTACATTTTTTCCAACGGTTACATATAGAAAAAGCGTCTCTGAGAACTTATCTCAAAGACGCCCTTGCCTTTATGTGTGGGATAATACACCCTGAAAGTTTATTTGTCAATCCCTTTTTTGTCTCTTGACAAACTTTAGCATCCGCTGTATAAGTAATAAATATGAGCAAAGGCGTTCATCTTTAGAACAGAATTATTTCTGGATTAAAAATGGACGCTTTTGCTTTTTATTCATTCTGAAAGGCAGGTAAAAGATACATGAAAATTGAAGGTCAAGTAAGAATTCCTTCCGGATGCGCAATTTCAGCAGTTATTTCGAAAGCCGGAAATAAAATGTCCGGTGAAATAATTACCAATTCCATGAAACCCATGCATGACCGTTCTAATGGACTGGGCGGCGGGTTTGCCGGTTACGGTATTTATCCTGAATATAAAGAGTTTTATGCATTACATATGTTTTTTGACTGCCGCAGTACCCGTAAGGAATGCGAAGCTTTTTTAAAAGAACGGTTTGAAATCGTTCAATCTGAGGTTATCCCGACTCGTAAGCTTCCAGCCATTACCGATGAGCCCATTATATGGCGATATTTCGTCGATCCGCTCAAATCCGTTCTGTCCTCCTTTCAGTTGGATGAAAAAGAATTTGTTGCACAAACGGTTATGAAAATTAATGCCGAACTGTCTGGCGCCTATGTCTTTTCCAGCGGCAAAAACATGGGAACATTCAAAGCCGTAGGATTTCCGGAAGATGTAGGTCTCTTTTACAAACTGGACGAATATGAAGGCTACTCATGGACTGCCCACGGACGTTATCCTACCAATACCCCTGGCTGGTGGGGCGGCGCACATCCGTTTACATTGCTGGACTGCTCGATCGTACACAACGGAGAAATCTCTTCTTATGACGCCAACCGGCGTTTTATCGAAATGTTCGGCTATAAATGTACGCTCCAAACAGATACTGAAGTAATTACTTACATTATGGACTACCTGCTTCGCGTGCAAAAACTTACTCTGAATGAAGCGGCCAGTGTCATTGCCGCACCTTTTTGGAGCACCATCTCTTCCAAAACTGATTTAGAAGAACAAAAAAAGCTCACATATCTGAGAACCATGTTCTCAAGTCTGCTGGTTACTGGCCCCTTCTCTATTGTTTTCGGTTTTGAAGGCGGACTCATGGCTCTTAATGACCGGCTGAAACTCCGTTCCATGGTGGCAGGGGAAAAACACGATAAAGTCTTTATTGCCAGCGAGGAAGCAGCCATCCGGACCATGGAGCCGGATGCAGAAAATATCTGGTCTCCTGCCGGCGGTGAACCTGTCATTATAAAAGTAAAGGAAGGTGCATATTAATGGGTATCGAATTTATTTATCCGGAATTTGAAGTAATCCGAAACGAAAACCGATGCACAGTCTGTCGTGTATGTGAACATCAGTGCGCCAATAACGTCCACAGCTATGACGAAAAACGAGGCAGAATGGTATGCGACGAGTCAAAATGTGTAAATTGCCATCGCTGTGTTTCCTTCTGTCCTGCCAGAGCGCTGAAAATTGTAAAAACCGACTGCTCTCTTCGGGAAAATGCCAACTGGCAAAGCGATACTATCAAAGAAATCTACAAACAGGCCAACAGTGGCGGCGTTCTCTTGTCTTCCATGGGAAATCCCAGACCCTTTCCTGTCTATTGGGACAAAATCCTGATTAATGCATCTCAGGTAACCAATCCTTCCATTGATCCCTTGCGTGAGCCAATGGAAACCAGGGTGTATCTGGGGAAAAAGCCGCAAACCGTAAGCCGCGCTGCGGACAACACTCTGGATTACCGTCTGCCGCCCCAGCTGGAACTTTCCATGCCGGTTCTGTTTTCTGCCATGAGCTATGGTTCCATCAGCTACAATGCCCATAAGTCCCTTGCATTGGCTGCTTCCGAGCTTGGCATCCTGTACAACACTGGCGAAGGCGGTCTTCACGAAGATTTTTACTGCTATGGCGAAAATACCATTGTCCAGGTTGCTTCCGGACGCTTTGGCGTCTATGAAGACTATCTGAACGCAGGCGCCGCCATTGAAATCAAAATGGGCCAGGGAGCCAAACCAGGTATCGGAGGCCATCTTCCTGGAACAAAAATTGTCGGGGACGTATCCCGTACCCGAATGATTCCGGAAGGTTCTGACGCAATCTCTCCGGCTCCCCATCACGACATTTATTCCATTGAAGACTTACGTCAGCTTGTCTTCTCATTAAAAGAAGCGACCGAATATAAAAAACCGGTCATTGTGAAGGTGGCTGCAGTACATAATATTGCCGCTATTGCAAGCGGTATTGCAAGAAGCGGCGCTGACATCATTGCAATTGACGGCTTTCGCGGCGGTACGGGAGCGGCCCCTACCAGAATCCGAGACAATGTCGGGATTCCCATCGAGCTTGCCCTTGCCTGTGTGGATCAGCGTTTGCGCGATGAAGGCATCCGTAATCATGTATCTCTGATCGCCGGCGGAAGTATCCGAAGCGCCGCAGATGTCATAAAAGCCATTGCGCTGGGCGCAGACGCCTGCTATGTGGGGACTGCCGCTCTTCTGGCTCTTGGATGCCATTTGTGCCGAACCTGCCAGACTGGCAAATGCTGCTGGGGGATTGCGACTCAGCAGCCCGAACTTGTAAAACGGCTGAATCCGGAAATCGGGAAACAGCGTCTGGTTAACCTGATGACAGCATGGAATCATGAAATCAAGGAGCTGATGGGAGGCATGGGAATCAACTCCATTGAAGCGTTGCGCGGAAACCGTCTGATGCTGAGAGGGATCGGGTTAACAGAAAAAGAGCTGGAAATCCTCGGTATCTCCCATGCGGGAGAATAGCATCCGTGTACAGGGGGCAATTCTCCCTCTTTGAGGCGTGTTGCCCCTGTACCTGATGCTAATGTTTCTTCAAAAAAACGTAACCAATTTGGGGAGGTATGGTATAATATGCAAATCATTGACGCTGCAAATTCAGATTATAAAACTGTAAATGAAGCAATCCGCAATGCGGATAACAATTGTATCATCGAAGGCTGCTGCGGACAACGGTTTCTTGCCGCCGGTATGTCTGGTAAAACGATTACAATCCATGGAATCCCTGGAAATGCACTGGGAGCCTACTTAAACAATTCCCATATTACCGTAAAGGGCAATGCCCAGGACGCTGTCGGAGATACCATGAATGAGGGAAAGATTCTGATTTACGGAAACATTGGAGATGCTGCCGGTTATGCCATGCGCGGAGGAAAAATCTATGTACAGGGCAATGCAGGCTACCGCGCCGGAATCCATATGAAGGCTTATAAGGAAAAACTCCCTGTTATGATTATTGGAGGATGCGCAGGAAGCTTTCTGGGCGAATATCAGGCAGGCGGCATCATTATCGTTCTTGGACTCCATACCAGCGGAAGGCCAATTGTAGGGAATTTTCCATGTACTGGTATGCATGGCGGCAAAATGTTCCTGCGCGGCAGGTGCGAAAATATCCATTTTTCCGAACAGGTAACTGCCAGATATGCAGATCCAGCAGATTTAGAAGAAATCCGCGAATACCTGTCTGAATATTGCACAGACTTTGGATATTCTTTCCATGAACTTTTATCCGAACCCTTTACTGTCATTACACCAGACAGCAGCAATCCGTATAAGCAAATGTATGCAGCAAATTAAAAAGAAAGTAGGTAAGGTTATGAAGTATTCAAAAGAAGAGGTTCTTCAATATATGCAGGAAGAAGACGTGAAATTTATCCGCCTGGCATTTTGCGACGTTTTTGGCAAACAAAAAAACATTTCCATTATGCCGCAGGAACTTCCCAGGGCATTTGAACATGGCATCGCCATTGATGCCTCTGCCATCGCCGGTTTTGGCGACGAAAGCCATTCCGACCTCTTTCTTCATCCGGATCCCGATACGCTGATGCCTCTGCCCTGGAGACCGGAGCATGGGCGTGTAGTCAGAATGTTCTGCAGCATCGCGTATCCGGACGGAACAATATTTGAATGTGACACGCGTTCTCTGTTAAAAAAAGCGGTTCAGGATGCAGAATGCGCCGGATACCAGTTCTTCTTTGGCGCAGAGCAGGAATTTTATCTGTTCCATCTGGATGACAACGGAAACCCGACAAAAATCCCCTACGATAATGCCAGCTACATGGATATTGCCCCCGAAGACAAAGGGGAAAATATCCGCCGCGAAGTTTGCCTGACGCTGGAACAGATGGGAATTCTGCCCGAAAGCTCCCACCACGAAGAAGGTCCAGGACAAAACGAAATTGATTTCCGCTATTCCGATCCCCTGACTGCAGCAGACAACTCCATGACGTTTCAGACCGTAGTAAAAACCATTGCCGGATTAAACGGGATTTTCGCCGATTTCAGCCCAAAACCATTGGAAGATAAAGCCGGAAATGGTTTCCATATCAATATGTCTGTGAAATCTCCCGACGACACAGACTATATGGACTATATGATCGCTGGTATTCTGGATAAGATTTCAGATATGACGGTATTTTTAAATCCGACCTCTGATTCCTACAAACGTTTTGGATGCAATAAAGCCCCCAGATATATTTCCTGGTCCAGCGAAAACCGCTCCCAGCTTATCCGAGTTCCCGCAGCCATTGGCATATACCGGCGTGCCGAGCTTCGTTCTCCAGATCCATCTGCAAATACGTACCTGGCTTTTGCCCTCATGATTTATGCCGCCCTGGATGGAATCCAGAATAAGCTGGTACTGCCGCCTCCTTCGGATATCAATTTATACAGAGCAGAGGATGACGCCCTTGCAACCTTCAGGCAGCTTCCCAAAAATTTTGAGTCTGCCTGCGCGGCGGCTGCAAACAGTGATTTTATTAAAAGATATATCCCACAGACCATATTAAATATCTACTGCAATCAATAGATTTCCTTCTTAAAAGGATGGATGCAAAATGAGTTTAAGAGAACGTGCCTACAGTATCCTCGTCGTGTCTGCAACAGATGCTTTTACCTCCGCCTTTGGCGATCTGTTTTCTGAAGCAAGGTATTTCCCTGTTCATACTGTCTCAAGTATCAATGCCGCCAGACGGGCGCTTACAGAAAAAACCTATGATTTTATTATCATTAATGCTCCTTTACATGATGATACCGGCATTCGTTTTGCCATTGATACCTGCAGCAATAAACAATCCGTTGTCCTTCTTCTTGTAAAAAGCGATATCCATAACGGCATACACGACCAGGTTTTGGAATACGGAGTGTTTACCCTGTCAAAACCACTGTCAAAAGCAACCATGGCATATGCGCTGAGCTGGCTGGAATGCGCCAGGGAACGCCTGCGGCAATTTGAGAAAAAATCTCTGTCTATTGAAGAAAAAATGGCTGAAATCCGTCTGGTCAACCAGGCAAAGTGGATTTTGATCAGCCAGCTTTCCATGAGTGAACCGGAAGCCCACCGTTATATAGAAAAACAGGCAATGGACCGCTGTGTGACCAAGCGGATCATTGCCGGAGAAATCATTAAAACTTATTCTTAAATCCCTGCTGGACGAAATCCCGAATTCCCTTTATAATGAAAGATATAAGCAAACTATGATGTTAAAGGAGAATTCACTATGCCTTACTGTCCCAAATGCGACATGGAATTTATAGAAGGAATTACCGTCTGCAGCGATTGCGGCGGCCCTTTATATGAATCTGAGGAAGCCTACAAAGCGATTGAAAAAGAAGAAACTGCGAAACGGCTGGCCGAACAGGCCGCCCAGATGGAAGCGTTCCAGGCTCTCATGGAAGCGGAATCCGACGAAGATTCGATTCTGGATGACCAGGAGGATCACACTCAGAAACCAGAAGATATGACAAAAAAATCCTATGTGCATCCTGGCGTCTATATTGATGCTGCCCAAAAATATGATGACCTGAAATCTTCCGCTTCTGCCTTCTATCTGGTAGGCGGTCTTTCCGCGGCAGGCGCAGCGCTTTGCTGGCTGAATATCTTTCCGCTTCCGATTGTGGCAAAATCAGCTTTGACCCTGATCGCTGCCGGTTCCCTGATTGTAGCCGTAAAAACCACCCTTTCTGCAAAGGCATTTCTTCCGGAAGTTGCAAAGGAAAAGGAGAAAACCCAGTCCATTATCCAGTGGTTTACCGATACTTATACTGCAGAAGCATTGGACAATGCCATCGGAGCAGACGCCTCCTCCTTATCTTCTGAAGAACTAAGTTTAAAACGCTATGAGCTGATTCAGGATTATCTGATTACCAATCATGACCTTCCGGATCAGACCTATGTAGATGCGCTGTCAGAAGAAATTTACGGAAAATTATATGAATAATTTCATCTTTAAGAAGCAAATAAAAACTCCCCCAGCATTGCTGGGGGATAACTTTTTGGCATTATCTTTCTTTCATCAGCCTTACCACTTCTTCCCGTTCCGGCATTACCCGCAAAGCTCCTTTTCTGGTAGTAATCAGGGAAGCGGCGGCGTTGGCAAAGGTCAGCATTTCTGTCAGGTTCTCCGCGCTTAAATTCTCAAGCCCATGCTCCAGGACGTAATTCAGCACGCAGGCACAGAAGGTATCTCCTGCTCCTGTCGTTTCAATGGTATGTTCCTGGATAAACGGAGGGGCCTCTACCATCATGCCGGTTCCGCCCTTCTCCTCGTCTTTCTGGTAATAGGCGCAGCTTCCGTCTCTTCCCATTGACACCAGAATCAGTGGGATGGAACATTCCCTGCGAATCTTTTCCACGCCTTTGGTATAACTTTCCTCTCCTGTCAGCCACTGAATCTCATTATCCGAAATCTTTAAAATATCGCACTGTCCCAGTCCCCAGCGAACCTGTTCTTTGGCGTCTTCCAGGCTTTCCCAGAGCGGCGGACGCAGATTGGGATCAAAACTGATGAGAGCGCCTTTCTGTTTTGCTTCTGCAACTGCAGCCATCGTAGCGGCGCGGACGCCTTCATGAGTCATGGACAGCGTTCCAAAATGGAAAATTTTTGTATCTGCCGCCAGCTCCATATCTACCTCTTCTTTTTGCAGCATCATATCTGCTCCTGGATTGCGGTAGAAAGAAAAATCCCTGTCCCCATCAGGAAATGTATGCACCAATGCCAGGGTAGTATGAATCTTGTCATCATAAACCAGATTTCTGTCATCAATCCCCACTTCTTTAATTGTTTCTGACAGCATCCGTCCGAAAAAGTCATCGCCTACTTTGCCGATAAAAGCAGTCTTTTTCCCCAATTTTGCAAGCATGGCCAGCACATTACAGGGCGCACCCCCAGGATTTGCCTCAAACAGGCTGTTCCCCTGCCCGCTTACCCCATTCTGGGTAAAATCAATTAACAGTTCCCCTAATGCTACCACATCAAACATATCTTCTCCTCCTTATTTTCCGGCCCCCAGTCTATCAGCCGCCTGTTGTAGAAAAATGCTGGTAATCCTTACAGGTTGTCCAGTCTCCGCCCCATTGAAATCCCTGTTTTTCAAATGCCTTTACACAGTCGTCTCCTGCCTCGATTTTATATAAAAACTCTGCCTCCCTATCCATATACGGCTGGCTTCCTTTGGGAGAGCAAAGAACCTGGCCTTCTTGATTAACCCTGACATAAGGATTGTAAAACGGGTTAATGTCCACTGCAATTCCCAGACTGTGATGGGACAGCTTATTTTTTCCTGGCACTCTGCGGAAATTAAAGCAGCTGGAATTGTTGGCTGCCATAGAAGTCTCGTCATCCGCGTCAAAATCGTCAATAAGCTGCATTCTTTCGATAGGGTACTTCTTGTCATAAAGTTCTTTAAAAATCTCCAGAAGCGCCTGACTGATACTCTGGTCGCAGACCATTTCCCCTACCGTAGTCCCCTGCTTCCCCCAATGAAGCACCCTGATATAACGCAGCGTCTCTCTGGGAATGGTGCAGTCTTCTTTAAAGGATTTTCCCTTCATCCGTTCAAACAGCCCATCCCAAATCTCTGTTTCAAAAAAGAATGCCTTTCTTTCTTCCTCTGTCTGAACCTTTGCCGGATCAACAGTCATCCCCGCCTGGTATTCCGTTAAAAATCTCTGATTGATTGTATGATTCATTATCGTTTCCATCCTGTCTGACAATTTACTGTCATTTTACCTTTCCTCCTGATTTCTGTCAATATAACCCAGCTCCTTTCCAGCAAAAAGCAGCCCCAGCTTTATAAAAGAACACGCTTCTATAAAACTGGGACTGCCTCTGTAGTTCCTGTTTTCACTGAAGGATTACGGAATCCAGGCTCCGTCGCTTCCCACCAGATAACCGTCTGGGGTAACTGTATCGGCATACATGGCGCCGCTGTCCGGATCCAGGCAGTACCATTTGCCATCCAGTTCAATCCATCCGGTTCTCATATAGCCGTTGTCGCCGAAATAATACCACTTGTCTCCAATGTAACCCCATTCGTTTACAGGGTATGTATGATCTGGCCGGACATACCACCAGCCCGTATCATCCTGCTTCCATTCTCCAGCATCTTTCGATTCCTCTATTACATCGCCTGGCCCTTTGGGAGTACCAAGGTTTTGGGAACCGGTGTCCTGGCTGTCTGAAAGAATCGCCTTTCCATCGCTTAAATCGGCTGCTGCCGCGCTGCTGACGTACCAGCGATCCGACGTTTTCCAGTCGCCTTTTTCATCTTCCCGATAAACGGCTCTGACCTTAAAGGTATAATATCCGTTTCTGGTCAGTCTTGGCGAAAAATCATAATACGTCTTGGAAGTTTTCACTCTGCTGCTGGTTACCTCCGCGTCGTTGCGAAACAGCCGTACTTCATATCTGGCCGCTTCATCTGCGCCTTCCCAGTAACCGTATCCCGTCGTTTCATCCCACTCTGGATTGTCCACGTCCAACATATGTTCTCCGTTATATCCATCCAGAGCATCCAGGGTTACTACGATCGTCAATTTCCCCGTTCCATTCCGGCTGACCGAAGTTACCTTTCCCGTATCACCGCTTAACTGGATTTTGTCCTTGCCGATTCCGGAAGCAAAGGAATAATCGTCCTCTGTCCACAGCGTAATCTTCAGCCTCGGCTTATCATCGGATTCCCATTCGTCTTTTGGAACGTTGGTTACTTCCACTTCATCTACATAGCAGTGGCGGGACTGACATTCCACATTTACGTAATCATTCTGCGTACCGGCTTCAATATAGGAAGTAATGTACAAATATACATGATTAACCGTCTTTTTCCTGGCCGCGCCCAAAGCAGGAAAGCAGGCGCTGGCCGCAAGACATATTACCGCTATCAAAAACGCCCATCTGCGCTGGTTCTTCATTTAGAATCTCCTCCTTTTTCCTGGCTGTCATCTGACTGGCGGCTAGAAGCCTGTTTGTTCTCCAGCAATGCCTTTTTCCGGTTTTCCCGTCTGAGTTTTTTCTCTGCAAGCCGCTTTTCAAAACGCTTTCTCAGCTGGTGCTTCTTTCTCCTGTGAAGCAGATAAGCGATAAGAATTACAACGGCCGCTGCCCCTGCTCCAAGCAGTCCCCAGAACATCATAGAAACTCCTCGTTTTTCCAGCAATACGATTTCTCCCTGTGTTGCAGCGTCAAACACCAGATATTCTCCGCTCCGCTTTGCGTCAGCCAGTTCTATGGCAGTTCCGTTGAGAATTCCAACTGCTGCGTGCTTGGACAAACCATCTGCATACACTCTCATCCGGACCTGATCCTGGGTTCCGTCTTCTTCCCTTCCAAAATCTACCTGGTAGCGGATGGCTTTTACTGCCTTGTAATCTTCCGGATCCGCCACTTCAGCCCCGATTGGTTCTTCCGATGCGGTAATAGAAGCATCTGGGTAGAAAATGCCTTCTGCCAGAACCATTGGCATTTTTTCTTCTGAAGAAGCGATAGCGGTCACATAAGGACGATAAACCGCATGAATGGTCTTATCTACCAGTACCTGGCCCAGATCCTCTTCTTCCCAGATCGTATAATATCCTTCCTTTTCAGGAGCCTGCGGAATCTCTTCTTCTGGAACCAGCGCTCCATACGCGCATTCCATTTCCTTAATTACCGTATCGTCTGCCATAAAGCGGACGAACAGATGGCGAAATTCTTCCGGAATTCCTTCTCTTTGCAGAAATTCTTCGTAAGGCAGTCCTTCTGCTTCATTTTCATAGGTAATTCCGTCATCTGCGCCTAATCCGTTATCCACGTAAAGATTGTTCTGTAAAAGTCCTTCTTTTTCAATGGTTCCTACAATGCTTCCGTGGTATTCTCCAGGGATTCCGCCTTCCGAATCTTCTGAGGCAGTCTCAACTGCAACCATTGCGCAGTTGTTGATTACCTTTTTTCCATAACCGGCAATTCCTCCAACGTAATCGCCGCCGCTGATCGTTCCTTTGGAATAGTTTCCACTGATCTGGGCGCTGCTGGAACCGGCAATTCCTCCGGCATAGTCGCCTTTTTGGGACTCTACATCTGCATAGCTGGCATTCTCCAGAATCAGTCCCAGCTTGGCCGTCCCCACGATTCCTCCGGCGTCATTATTCTGCGCCTGGATTTCTCCTGTATTTTTACAGCCGCGAAGCAGCGCTCTTGCGCTTCTGGTTACCCTGAGAGACGTATCTCCCGTTGTATCCGGATTCTGGTATTCTTCTTTCACATTTTCATAGCCAATCATTCCGGCAATTCCGCCCGCCTGGTAATCCGCTTTTATCGTTCCTTCGTTGATGCAGCTTAAAATCGTTCCCTTTCCAGGGACGTCAATATTCTGATCCGATAAATCTTCAAAAATCCGGTAATCGTCTTCTGTCAGACTGTCTGCCTTGTCTTTTACCCGCTGTCTCCCATCCTCAATAGTATCGCCAATTTCATCCATCTG
>UQMJ01000017.1 GCA_900542035.1 uncultured Clostridium sp. | reverse complement strand
CCTTAACGTAAAGAGGCACAGAAACATCATTCCTGTGCCTCAAAATACATTTACCCCAACTTTTGACAATGAGCCAAAAAAACTGCCTGACATAGAACCTATGCCAGGCAGGTCTGAAGAAACTACTTTAATGCGCCGGAAGCATCTGGAGTAAAGGTCATCGGCTGAGTAAGCATTTTTCCATCAGAAAGCATATAATAAGTCTTTCCGTCTACCTGGATAAAACCAGTAGCCATAACGCCATTGTCCGGATTTAAATAATACCAGTCTCCATTCAGTTCCAGCCAGCCTTTGTGAAGCTGTCCCTCAGCGTTGTAGTAGTACCAGTTTCCATCCTGGTTGGACCATCCGAACTGCTTAAGGGTTTCAGTATCAGTATTCTGGGCAGATTCAGAGGACTCTGAGTGGTCAGACGGATTGGAGTTAAAACGCATGACGCGGTTTGCAGTATTGGAATCGCTGTTCGTCCAGATGAGGCAGGCGCTGCCTGGGGTCAGGCTGTCTACATAAATCATCTGTCTGGTCAGATAAGGAATCACGCTGCAGTCTGCCGGAATGTCATAGACCTGGCCGTCGTTAGCAGTCAGGGTAGCGGAACCGTCTTCGTGCATATCCAGGGATTTTACGATAACGTAAGAAGGAACCTTGTAATCTGCCGGAGTATTGACTAATACGATGTCTGCATTCGCGATTGGAGGAAGGCTTAACGCCATAGCAGGACCTACGTAAGCGTAAACGAAAGAGCCTTCCTGGATATCCTCATAAGAGACCGGCATACCGGAAACAGCGTCTAAAATCAGGGAATTCTGAGTGGTTACAACAATATCATTTATGGAGTCTGTACTGGAATTGGTTAGATGGAGACGGCCGTCTGTAAGTTTCTGGGCAGTTCCGTAAACGCGGATAGGCGTATAAACGAAGTCGCTTTCAGTAGCGATATTGGTTTCTGCCAGAGCAGTCATGGCACCGCCGGTTACTAAAATAGAAGCAGTTCCTAATGCAAATAATAATTTTTTTAAGTTCTTCATAGAAATATCCTCCTCGCCAAGCTACGGGAAAATCAGCAGCGTTTGTTTTATTTGATGTACTTATCTTACCATACAAAGGAAGGATTTCCAATAAAACTTCTATGAAGGTTTTCTGACAAATTTCTGACGCTTAGCCTAAAATTCAGTCTTTTACCTTCAGCCTCCGAAAAACAGGTGCTCAACTAAAATTTTCAGGCCCATAGCCATTAAGATAATCCCGCCGGCCAGTTCGGCTTTGGATTTATAACGGATACCGAAAACATTTCCAATTCGTACGCCGGCTACGGACAGAAAAAAGGTCGTAATGCCGATGAAACTGACTGCCGGAATAATCTGCACATTCAGAAACGCAAAGGTTACGCCGATGGCCAGGGCGTCAATGCTGGTCGCAATGGCTAACAGAACCATATTGCTTGGAGCGATGGAACAGTCTAAGACTTCTTCCTCTTTGCTGAAGGATTCTTTTGCCATATGAAAACCAATGATTCCAAGAAGGATAAATGCAATCCAGTGATCATAGCGGGTAATGACGGTGCGGAACTGGTATCCGAGAAAATATCCCAGGGCAGGCATAAGCGCCTGGAATCCGCCGAACCAGAGTCCGATGATACCAGCGTGCTTCCAGCGCATATAAGGCATGGACAGGCCCTTACAGACCGATACGGCAAAGGCATCCATAGAAAGTCCGAGAGCGATGAGAAAAAGTTCAAATAAAGACATGAAAATCCTCCTAGAAACTAACGTTTTTTCTTTTTCTTCTTCTTTTTTGCGGAAGAAAGAGAGGCGGCCGCAGAAGAGGCCTTTTTTGCATCCGGAGTTTCGGTACGGTTTAAACGAATATCTTCCAGATATTCAAACAGCTCGGCATCTACGTGATCAAACAGCCAGTTTTTTCGGGAAGGCGTGTGGTCCAGATGAACGGTTTTGATTTCTACACTGGTTTCCTTAATTTCCTTTTTTAAATCCCGTGCAGACAGCCGCATGGCCCCTTTTCCTAAAATAATGACCTGCTCCAGTTTATCGGAAGTGGCCACTGCCACACTGTATTGCCGATCCATCTGCTGGGTAACTTTTTCAATGTACTGATCGGCGGTTTCCGCTTCCTTTGTAAACACTACATGGATGTTGTGGTACTGGATGACAGTGCCAGGATTATTTTTAACCTTATAGCCGTCAAAGACTACAATGACCTTACATTTTTTATAGCCCTGATAGTTGCAGAGAATGTCCTGCAGGGAAGTCCTTGCAGCGTCCAGATTGACTGCTGCAAGTTCCTTTAATTCCGGCCAGGCGTGAATGATATTATAGCCATCCACTAACAGATATTCACAGGTCATAACAACTCCTTAATGGTCGCTTATCGGCTTGATTTTCAGCCGGTAAATACGGATAAACAGGATGGTACTGAACAGTACGGAAAGCAGCTCTGCCAGAGGGAAGGACAGCCATACGGCATGAAGCCCGAAGACATTGGCAAACAGGTATGCTAAAGGCAGAATTCCTAAAATCTGGCGGATTACCGATACGATCAGGCTGTATACGCCGTTTCCGAGAGCCTGGAATACAGAACTTACAATAATGCAGTAGCCGGCAAACAGGAAACTGAGACTGATAGTCCGGAGGGCGGGAATGCCGACTTCCAGCATATGTTCGGAAGCGTTGAACATCAGCAGAAGTTCCCTTGGGAAAATCTGGAAAATAATCAGTCCAATTAACATGATCGATACAGCGCTGATAATGGAAAGCTTAATGGTATGGATAATTCTATGCTTCTTCTGCGCTCCGTAGTTATAGGCGATAATCGGAATCATACCATTATTCAGACCAAAAATCGGCATGAAGATAAAGCTCTGAAGCTTAAAGTATACGCCCAGAACGGAAACCGCAGTCTCAGAGAAGGCGATTAAGATTTTGTTCATACCAAGCAGCATGATGGAACTGATAGACTGCATAATCATACTGGGAACGCCCACTTCGTAAATGGTGCGGATGGTATGGCCATGGGGCCGGAAGCCTCGGAAGGACAGTTCAATGTCTGTGTTTTTCTTCTTATTAAAAAGGTATGCCAGGATCATGGCAATAATCTGACCGATAACAGTAGCAAGAGCCGCTCCCTGGATGCCCATTTCAGGCGCGCCAAAAAGACCAAAAATTAAAATTGGGTCTAAAATAATGTTGATAATGGCGCCGGCGCCCTGAGAATACATATTGTAAATGGTACGTCCGGTAGACTGTAAGAGACGTTCAAACATCATTTCGCCGAAAATGCCAAATCCTAAGACGGTACAAGTGGTTAAGTATTCAATTCCCATTTCGATAATTTCAGGATTGCTTGTCTGGGAGGAAAAATAAATGCGGGAGAAAAACAGCCCCAGAAACGCAAAGGCCAGATAACTTAACAGAGACAGAAAGACTCCGTTTACAGCGGTCAGGTTTGCGGCATCCCGACGTCCCTCGCCTAAGGAACGGGACAGGAGGGCGTTTACGCCGACGCAGGTTCCGGCAGAAACGGCGATCATCAGATTCTGGATCGGAAAGGCCAGGGAAACTGCAGTCAGGGCAGCTTCGCTGATTTGAGCGACAAAAATACTGTCAATGATGTTGTAAAGAGCCTGTACCAGCATAGAGATCATCATTGGCAGGGACATGGTAAAGAGCAGCTTTGAAACAGGCATTGTGCCCATTTTATTTTCTGTCTGTGACATAGAAAATCCCCTTTCTTAATAGTTAGCGTGCTAATTATTGTATCGCCTGGAAGAAATTCTGTCAAGATTTGTTGAAAGCTCTTACGAAAGGAAAAAACAGGGCGTTTTATGCCCTGTTTTGCGCTTCCACCAGACGGCTGCTGCCATAAAGTGTCCGGAGTTTTGGCTTTTCAATCTTGCCGGTTGGATTGCGGGGAACGTCTGCAAAAATGATCTTATGGGGGCGTTTGTAGCGGGGCAGTTTTTTACAGAACTGATTAATATCCTCCTCGGTACAGGAAAAGCCCTGTTTTACAGAGATGACGGCGGCCGCAATTTCCCCCAGACGCTTATCCGGAAGTCCGATGACAGCCACATCGTAAACAGGTTCATAGGTGCGCAGGAAATCTTCAATCTGAACCGGATACAGATTTTCCCCGCCACTGATAATCACGTCTTTCTTGCGGTCTACCAGCATAATAAATCCATCTTCGTCTTCCTGGGCCATATCGCCGGTATACAGCCATCCGTCTTTTAAAACGTCAGCCGTAGCCTTGGGATCGCGGTAATAGCAGACCATCACTCCAGGCCCTTTTACAATCAGTTCTCCTACCTGGCCTTTTGGAACCGGAGCGCCGGAGCTGTCTACAATTTTCACTTCCCAGCCGTATCCTGCTTTTCCGATTGTGCCTGCTTTTTCAATGTTATCCACGCCCAGATGCACGCAGCCAGGCCCGATGGATTCGCTGAGTCCGTAATTGGTGTCGTACTGGTGATGAGGAAAATAGGATCTCCAGCGCTTGATCATACTGGGAGGAACTGGCTGGGCGCCGATGTGCATCAGCCTCCACTGGGAAAGCTGGTAATCCTCCAGTTTGACATCGCCCCGATCCAGGGCGTCTAAAATATCCTGGGCCCAGGGAACCAACAGCCAGACAATGGTGCACTGTTCCTTAGAAACCGCGTCTAAAATAACAGAAGGAGAGGTGCCTTTTAAAAGCACCGCCCTACCTCCGGAAAGAAGGCTGCCGAACCAGTGCATTTTGGCTCCTGTGTGGTAAAGGGGAGGAATGCATAAAAATACATCATCCCTGGTCTGGCCGTGGTGCTTCTGCTCGGCTAAGGCAGCGTGCATCAAAGCGCCGTGGGTGTGGAGAATGGCCTTTGGGAAGCCGGTAGTACCGGAAGAAAAATAGATAGCCGCTTCATCCTCATCGCGGATGTCGATCTTAGGAGAAGAGCTGGAACAGTTTGCCGCATGGGCTCGGTAATCTTCTGCAAAAGACGGACAGCCTTCGCCGACAAAGATCAGAAGGCGGTTGCGGCTGATTTCATCTGCAATGGATTCGACACGACCGATAAATTCCGGACCGAATACCAGTACGTCAGCTTCTGACAGGCTGAGACAGTAAGCGATTTCGTCAGAGGAATAGCGGAAATTTAACGGCACTGCCAGGGCGCCTGTCTTTAAAATGCCAAAATAAATCGGAAGCCATTCCAGACAGTTCATCAGCAGAATGGCGACTTTATCCCCTTTGTGAATTCCGGAACTTAAAAGGAGATTGGCAAACCGGTTGGCCTTTTCATTAAATACGTTCCAGGTAATTTCCCTGCGGTAATAAGGAGCGGGAGACGGTTCAATTAAGTTATATTCCCGCCAGGTAACGCGGCGCGTTTCCGGAAGCTCCGGATTGATTTCCACAAGACTGATGTCATCGCCGTACAGACGGCAGTTTTTTTCCAACAATTCGGTAATGGGCATAATAAGTCTCCTTCTGCTTACTTTAATGCATTAACGTATTTTGCTAATAAAGTAAAATATACACGATTTTTCAGGAAAAGTCAATTGCTGATGTAAAAATTAGGGGTAGTATATTTGAAAAATTTGTGTTATCATATTCACAATTATGCCAAGTCCTCTATATTTATTAAGGAAGGCATCCCCAACACCCCATACCATACAAATGCAAGGAGGAATACTGATGAAGCCATATGCTGAAATGACAAAAGAAGAGCTGATGGAATTAAGAAAAAACCTGAAAGCCCAGTACCGAGAATACCAGGGAAAAGATTTGAAGCTGGATATGTCCAGGGGAAAGCCATGCGTAGAACAGTTGGATCTGTCTATGGGCATGATGGACGTATTAAACAGCAGTTCGGACTTGACTTGTGATGATGGCACAGACTGCCGCAACTACGGCGTTTTAGACGGAATCCGCGAAGCAAAAGAACTGTTGGCCGATATGATGGAGGTAAATCCGGAGAATCTGATTATTTATGGAAACTCCAGCTTAAATGTCATGTATGATACCATTGCCCGTTCTATGACTCACGGCGTTATGGGAAGCACTCCATGGGCAAAGCTTGATAAGGTTAAGTTTTTATGTCCGGTTCCAGGATATGACCGGCATTTTGCCATTACCGAGTATTTTGGAATTGAGATGATCAATATTCCAATGACCCCAACCGGTCCGGATATGGATTTGGTAGAACAGCTCGTATCCGAAGATGAGGCCATTAAGGGAATCTGGTGCGTGCCGAAGTATTCCAATCCCCAGGGCATTTCCTATTCAGATGAAACCGTCCGCCGTTTTGCGCGTTTAAAACCTGCGGCAAAAGATTTCCGTATTTACTGGGACAATGCTTATGGCGTTCATCATTTGTACGACCATGATCAGGATCATTTAATCGAAATCCTGGCAGAGTGCAAGAGAGCCGGAAATCCGGATTTGGTATATAAGTTCTCTTCAACCTCTAAGATCAGTTTCCCAGGTTCGGGTATGGCAGCGCTTGCAACCTCTTTAAATAACCTGGCAGACATCCGCCATCAGTTAAAGAACCAGACCATTGGTCATGACAAAGTAAACCAGCTGCGTCATGTCCGGTTCTTTAAAGATATTCATGGCATGGTTGAACATATGAGACGCCATGCAGAGATTCTGCGGCCGAAGTTCGAACTGGTAGAAGAGACCCTGGAACGGGAACTGGGCGGTTTAGGCATCGGCGAGTGGACCTGTCCGAAAGGCGGCTACTTTATTTCTTTTGAAGCAATGGACGGCTGTGCAAAAGAGATCGTGGCAAAATGTAAAAAGGCCGGCGTAACCATGACCGGCGCAGGAGCAGCATTCCCATATGGAAAGGATCCGAAAGACAGCAACATCCGGATTGCCCCAACCTATCCGCCGTTAAACGACCTGGAGATTGCAATGAATCTGTTCTCTTTATGCGTAAAGCTGGTAAGTGTGGAGAAACTGCTGGCAAATTGGAAGGATAATTAAAAAAATACGGATAAGACAAAGGATTAGGGGCGCTGCCGGATTGGTCTGGTACGCCCCTGGTTTTCTTTCCGCGATAGAAAGGCAGCAAGCGTTGTTAAAAGAAAATAAGCAGGAAAGCAAATGGCAGAAAGGACTGATGCTGGCGGTTGTCCTGGCAGCAGCGGCCCTGTTTCTTTACAGCTTCTTAGGAGGAACCAGAAAGAAAACAGAACCGATTACCCGTTCTGCATTTGCATTTGATACATTTATTACGATTACGTTATACGATACGGAAAATACGGCTATTTTAGACCGGTGTGAAGAACTGTGCCGGTACTATGAAAATATGCTCAGCAAAACCAAAGAGGGAAGCGACATTTACCGGATTAACCACAGAAGTCCGGAGGAAAGGGTAATTGAGGTTTCTACAGAAACTGCAGAGCTGATTGAAAAAGGCCTGTATTACAGCAGACTGTCAGACGGAGCTTTTGATATTACCATTGCGCCGCTGTCAGATTTGTGGAAGTTTACAGACGGAAAAAAACAGATTCCGCAAGAAGCCGCCATAAAAGAGGCGGTAAAAAAAGTTGGGTATGAGGCGGTTACGGTTACGGGAAATCAGATAGAACTGGAAGATGGTCAGGTCCAGCTGGATTTAGGAGCCATTGCAAAAGGCTATATTGCCGACCGGATAAAGGAATACTTAACCGGACAGGGCGTGAAAAGCGCGGTAATCAATCTGGGCGGCAATGTGCTCTGCCTGGGAGAACAGGTAAGTGGAGAGCCATTCCGGATTGGCCTTAGGAAACCGTTTGGAGACCAGTATGAACAGGCGGCAGTATTGGAAATCCGAGATCAGTCTGTCGTGTCTTCCGGCGTTTACGAACGCAATTTTATCAAAGACGGCGTAAATTACCATCATATTTTAAATCCCAGAGACGGTTACCCTTATCAGAACGGGTTAACGGATGTGACCATCGTGTCGCCTCTTTCTGTAGACGGAGACGGACTCAGCACCACCTGTTTTTCCCTGGGATTGGAAAAGGGAATGGAGCTGATTGACTCCCTGGAAGGGATATACGCTTTTTTCATCACAGAGGATGAGAAAATCCACTATTCAGAAGGAGCAAAGGATTTGCTTGCAAAGTAGGGAAACTAACGGTAGAATAGAAAAATGTGATGGATAAAAATAAAGGGAGAACATAACATGATAGAAAAATTATGGAAAAAGTTCGTGAATTATGAGACGGTTTCCTATATTGTCTGCGGCGTGCTGACAACCCTGGTAGACTGGGTTGTGTATGCAGGGATGTGTGAGTCCGGAATTGATTACAAAATTGCCCAGGCAGTGTCCTGGCTTGCCGCAGTGGCTTTTGCTTATGTGGTAAACAAGCTGATCGTATTCCGCAATTTTAATTTCCGTCCGGCGTATCTGTGGAAAGAATTTTCTGCGTTTGTAGCCTGCAGAGGCGCCTCAGGCGTCTTAACATGGGTTATGATGGTTGTTATGGTCGGATGGATGAACTGGAACAACTATGTGGCAAAATTGATTGTATCCGCAGTAAATCTGGTAATGAACTATGTATTCAGCAAGCTCTGGATTTTTAAAGATACCAGAAAAAAAGGGGACGAACCATGGATCACGAGGAAGTAGAGCGGATTTCCAGAGAATTGGAGGAATTGCTGGATATGCAGGATAGAGAGACAAAAGGACTTCCGGCGAAAGAGGCATTGCAGAACGCCCAGGAAGAATACAGCCGTCTGATGGAAGAGGATTTGTTTGTGGAGGAACCGGAAGATTCTGAGAGAATCGAGAGGGAAATAGGGAATGAACCAGAGGAAGAATTTGAAGAAGAGTTCGAGGAAGAGTTTGAAGAATTTCCGGAAGAAACCGGTATCAGGAGCTTTATCCGTCCAGGAGACGGACTGATAGCATCATTTCTTGTTCCGGTTCTGGTCATGCTGATTATTTTCCTGCAAAGGGGAATTTTCCCATTTGGAGAGGAAAGTTTTTTAAGAACCGATATGTACCACCAGTATGCGCCGTTTTTCTCAGAATTCCAGTATAAGCTGACTCATGGAGGAAGTCTGCTTTACAGCTGGGATGTGGGAATGGGCGTAAACTTTGCTGCTTTGTACGCGTATTACCTGGCAAGTCCTTTAAACTGGCTTCTGGTTCTGTGTCCAAAGAACCTGATTATTGAGTTTATGACCTATTCCATTGTCTTAAAGACGGGACTTGCAGGTCTTTCTATGGCCTGGTATCTGCGCAGACACTGCAACACCAGGGATTTCGGAGCCGCCTTTTTTGGAATTTTTTATGCCTTGTCCGGTTATATGGCCGCTTATAGCTGGAACATTATGTGGCTGGACTGCATCGTGCTGTTCCCAATCGTAATGCTGGGGCTGGAGCGCCTGGTAAAAGAGCAGAAAGGTCTTTTGTACTGTATTGCCCTGGGAATGTCCATCCTTTCCAATTACTATATCTCCATTATGGTCTGTATTTTTATGGTTATCTATTTTGGGGCTCTTCTGATTCTGGAAGGGTGGAATGGATGGAAACGCCTGTTTACAGCAGTCAGGCAGTTTACCATTTATTCGCTGCTTGCAGGAGGTCTGGCAGCGGCAGTGCTGCTTCCGGAGATTTTTGCCCTTCAGGCGACGGCTTCCGGAGACTTTAACTTTCCAAAGACCGTAAGTTCCTATTTTTCCATATTCGATATGATTGCCCGTCATATCGGCAATGTAGAGACAGAAATCGGTCTGGATCACTGGCCGAATATTTACTGCGGAGTAGCCGTATTTCTGCTGTTTTTGCTGTATCTGGGCTGCAGGCAGATCTCTTTAAAGGAAAAGGCCGTATATTCGGGAATGCTCCTTATGTTTTACGCCAGCTTTTCCGTAAACGTATTAAATTTTATCTGGCATGGGTTCCACTATCCCAACAGCCTTCCCTGCCGTCAGTCCTTTATTTACATCTTTTTGATGCTGGTCATCTGCTATCGGGCTTATGTGCATTTAAGGGAAATGCCGGTCCGTCATTTGTCAGCCGCCTTTTTTGCATCTGCCGGATTTGTGATTCTGGCAGAAAAACTGGTTACGGAAGAGCACTTCCATTTTGCGGTATTTTATGTGGCGCTGATCTTCCTGGCTGCTTACGCAGGGCTGATGTGGCTGTTTATGAAGCGGCGCGTCGGCAGAAATACCCTGATTTTGATGACGCTGGGCCTGGTATCCATAGAATCAGCGGTAAATATGGCAGTTACGTCCGTTACGACCACAAGCCGTACCAGTTATGTAAAAGACAATGAAGACGTTCGGGAATTAGTCGGAGATCTGCTTCCAAATGACAGCTTTTTCCGAGTGGAAAAGGTAACAAGAAAGACGAAAAATGACGGCGCCTGGATGAATTTTCCTTCCGTCTCCCTGTTTTCTTCTACAGCCAATGCCGATTTGTCTGCATTTTTCAAGAAAATAGGATGTGAAAGTTCTACCAATGCGTACAGCATTACGGGAAGCACTCCCCTGGTAGACGCCCTGTTCAGCATCCGGTATGCCTTATATTCCGAAAAACCGGTGTATGAAACTCATATGTCCTATGTGGCAGAGTCAGGAGAAACCTATCTGTATGAGAACGATTACACCCTGCCTCTGGGATTTGTAATTGACAGCAGTTTAGAGGAGTACTGGCAGCTTGATATGGCGAATCCAGCCGATGTGCAGAACGACCTGTGTATGGCGGTAGGAGCTAGTCCGGTACTTTTAGAAACCTATGGGGAAGTATTTGGAAACCAGTATGAAGTTGCCATAGAAGAATCCGGAGAATACTACGCCTTTGTGATGAACCGGAAGTTAAAAGAAGTAACGGTAAACCTGGGGGAAGAGTCCAAAACCTTTGAAAATGTGGACAGAGGGTATCTCTTAGAGCTTGGCTATCTGGAAAGCGGCCAGAATCTGTCCATGACCTGCGACAGCAGCCAGATTATGGATGTGCGGGTCTATCGGTTTGACGAAACCGGATTGGCAGAAACCTGCGATATTTTAAACCGGATGCCATGGAATCTGACCAGATGGAATGACACAGAGTTAGAAGGCGAGATTACGGCAGGATATGCGGGAACGCTGTTTACTTCCATTCCCTACGATAAGGGATGGGAGATTCGGGTCGATGGAAAGCCAGTGGAAGGCAGGAAGCTGTTTGATACCTTTTTAGGAGTGGATCTGACGGAAGGCCGTCATACTATTTCCATGAAATACCAGCCGCAGGGATTAAAAGAAGGAATCCTGATTACCTTAGGAAGTGTGATTCTGATTGCATTTATCGTGATTCTGGAAACGCTGAAAAAACGGAAGAGCCAGCCGGTCCGTTTTGAAACAATAGAAGAAAAAGAGGAGTGATACCATTATGAAATTATGGGGCGGACGTTTTACCAAAGAAACCAACCAGTTAGTACACAATTTTAATGAATCCTTGTCCTTTGATCAGAAGTTTTACCGCCAGGACATTCAGGGCAGTCTGGCCCACGTGGCAATGTTGGCAAAACAAGGGATTATTTCCCAGGAAGACAAGGAGCAGATTACAGCAGGACTGTCCGGCATTTTAGAGGATCTGGAAAGCGGCAGATTAGAGATTGCCCCAGGGGCAGAGGACATCCACTCTTTTGTAGAAGAAACGCTGACGGAACGGATTGGAGAAGCAGGAAAACGGCTTCATACAGGAAGAAGCCGCAACGATCAGGTAGCTCTGGACATGAAGCTTTACACCAGGGATGAAATAAAGGAAATTGACAGCCTGGTAAAGGCGCTGCTTCAGGAACTTCTGGTCATTATGGAAGAAAATTTAGATACTTTTATGCCTGGGTTTACCCATCTGCAGAAGGCACAGCCCATTACCCTGGCCCACCACATGGGAGCCTATTTTGAAATGTTTACCAGAGACAGGGGAAGACTTCACGATATCTATGAGAGGATGAATTACTGTCCGCTGGGATCCGGCGCCCTGGCAGGAACTACTTACCCGTTGGATCGGGAGTATACGGCAGAACTTCTGGGATTTTACGGACCAACTTTAAATTCTATGGATTCTGTAGCAGACAGAGATTATCTGATCGAGCTATTGTCAGCCCTGTCTACAATCTCCATGCATTTAAGCCGGTTCTGCGAAGAGATTATTATCTGGAATACCAATGAATACCGGTTTGTAGAGATTGACGATTCCTATAGTACTGGAAGCAGCATCATGCCCCAGAAAAAGAATCCGGATATTGCGGAGCTGATCCGCGGAAAGACCGGACGGGTGTACGGCGCATTGGTTTCCCTGCTGACGACCATGAAGGGAATCCCTCTGGCTTACAACAAAGATATGCAGGAAGACAAGGAACTGGCATTTGACGCCATTGATACGGTAAAAGGCTGTCTGGCCCTGTTTACCGGTATGATTTCCACTATGACATTCCGCAAAGACGTGATGGAAGCCAGTGCAAAAAACGGTTTTACCAACGCTACCGACGCGGCAGATTACCTGGTAGGAAAGGGAGTGCCGTTTCGGGATGCCCACGGCATTGTAGGCCAGCTGGTGCTGTTCTGCATCGACAAGGGAATTGCTCTGGATGATATGACATTAGAAGAGTATAAGGCCATCAGTCCGGTTTTTGAAGAAGACATCTACGAAGCTATCAGCATGAAGAACTGCGTAGAAAAGAGAGTTACCATTGGAGCTCCTGGACGAAGCGCAATGGAGCAGGTTATTGCAGTTTATAAAGAACAGTTAAAGTAAAAAATAAAATGTTGGGATATGCGATGCAGGCATATCCCAACATTTTGTATATAGGGGAATTTTTACCCAATTCGTTGAATAGCATTAGTGTACAGGGGGATTGCCTTCTGTACACTGATGCTATAGTAGTCAAAAACCAGGAAGGAAAACGGATGAATTATGGATTGGCATTGTCTGGAGGAGGCACAAAAGGCGCGGTTCATGTAGGCGTATTAAAGGCATTGGAAGAGAAAAAAATGATGCCGGACGCCGTGGCGGGAACCAGCTCCGGAAGTATTGTAGCCGGCTGTCTGGCAGCCGGAATGCCGGTGTCTGCTCTGGAGGAAGAGGTGCGTTACTTAAGTAGAAATGGCTGCCGTTTTCTGGATCCGGATTACTGGGGAATGCTCCGGCTGCTGCCGCAGCTTGCAAAAGGACGGCCAGCCAGTATGAAAGGCCTTTTAAAAGGAGAAAAGCTGCTGGGGCATTTGTGCCGGATTACAAAAGGGGCGAAACTTGAGGATGCCCAAATAGGAATTTTAATTCCGGCAGTCGATCTGTATTCCGGAAGAACCGTAGTTTATACCAATCTTATGGAACGATATGGAAGAAAAAAAGACACGATCAAAGTGGCGGGGGAGCAGATTATCTGGGAAGATACGGGAATGCTGTGCCAGATTATGATGGCAAGCAGCAGTTTCCCAGTGATATTTAGGCCAAGAAATTTAGATGGACGGCTGCTTGCAGATGGCGGGATTACCTATAATCTGCCAGTGGATTTGCTGTCTGCTGCCGGAGTAAAAACCGTGATGGGAGCAGACGTAGGAAAAAGCCTGGAATTAAATGATACCAGTTCCATGCTGGATGAAATATTCCGGTCATTTTCTATCAGGGGGGAAAGTCTGGAACGATGCCATTCTCAAAGGGATCGGCTGATTTTACGGCCGGAGATGGAAAAAAGAGGGGGACTTCTGGATTTTTCTATTATGGAACCAGCAATGGAAGCCGGCTATGAATACACTCTGGCCAGAATTCCTGCAATCCGGAAAAAATTAAAAGAAAATTCGAAAAAAACTGAACCATTTGTATCAACCATGTCTCTATAGGATAGGTGCACCAAACAGGAAGGAGGAAATGAGGATGGAAGACATCGAACTGGTTCTGCGTATGCAAAAAAATGACCTGGACGCCCTGGAAGAACTGATGCAAAGAAACCAGAGGGATCTGCTGAAACTGGCATACCTGATTTCCGGAAATTACGCGGACAGCGAGGATATTGTCCAGGAAACATTTGTCCAGGTCTATTTAAAAAAAGAAACCATACGGGAGCCGGAATATTTTAGGACCTGGCTGCTCCGGATGATGACCAGAATTGCCTGGCGTTATTTAAAAAAGAAAAGCAGGGAGCATCCGGCAGGAGATACCATGGAGACATGGAATCCGGAGGCCAAAGACCTGGCAGATTCGGTTTTCAGGGTTGTGGAACGGAAGGAAGAAGCCGAAGAACTGTATCAGGCAATTCTGAGACTGCCTGTCAAACAGAGAACCATGGTAATTTTGTACTATTTTGAAGAGATGAGTACAAAAGAAATTGCAAAATTATCCGGCTGTCTGGAAGGTACGGTCAAATCCAGACTTTATGGGGCAAGAAAACGATTAAAAGAAGAACTTTACAGTACGGATTTAGAAGGGAGGGTACTGCTGTGAGAAGGAGACAATGGGATTTTAGAGAATCAAAAGAACTATGGGACCAGGAGATAGACAACCGGATCCGAGACGCCCTGGATTGTCAGGCAGAACCTCTCAACTATGGAAAAAACGAGGATCTGGGACGGGAAGAAGCCTTGAGAAACAGGGTTTTCGCACAAATAAAGGAGGAAACAAATATGAAGCATACAGGATGGAAATTTAAGAAAATCGCAGTTGCAGCAGGAGCCATGTGCATTTTAGGAAGCGCAGTCGTAATGGCGGCAGGACAGTTTAAAGGAATTATCACACATAGTACTGTGCAGGAAGAATTTTCTTCTTACGAGGAACTGGAGAAGGCAGAAAAAGACTATCAGATTCCATTCGATGTCAATGCTCCGGAAACGTTTTCCAACGGATATGAATTTGCAAAAGGTTATCCTCTTCATACTTCCGGAGTAGATGATGGAGGAAACCAGACAAAGCTTCCGACAGAAGTGACCCTTCAGTATGAAAAAGACGGAATGCCGGAAGTGACCTTAAATGAATATGCAAGCAGGGCAGGAGAAGAGATAACCGGAACAGCCCATGAAAAAGAAGGAATTTCTTATTATTATACAAAACAGGATTGTATGTTTGTACCTCCGTCCTATGAACTGACCGAAGAGGAGAAGGCGGCAGAGGAAGCTGGTACCTTGCAGGTGGGATATGGAAGCGATACGGTAGAACGAACCAGCTACAGCAGCGTACAATGGCAGAAAGACGGTATCAGTTATCTGCTGATGTCGTTTGAAACTCCTATGACGGAAGAACAGCTGGTAGAAATGGCGTCAGAAGTCATGGAATAAAACATAGAAAAGTCGGAGACTCCCGTCTGGTTTTGAGCATGGTCTCAGAATCAGACGGGAGTTTTTTGGTGCGGCACAAAGTTTTGATTGACTTTTCTTTTTTGGGGAAGTATAATAACAGCGGTAACACACATATGAATAAATGCTCATATGATACAATAAGGAGGTAACTATGACGAAAAAGCAGAAAAAGATGTTGTTTCGTATTATCGTAACTGTAATCCTGATGATAGGGCTGGAATTTGTTCCGGTAGAAGGATACGGCCGGTTTGCCCTGTATCTGATCCCTTATGGAATTATCGGCTACGATATTTTAAGAAAAGCGTTCCGTGGTATTTTAAACCGCCAGGTATTTGACGAAAACTTTTTAATGGCAGTTGCTACAGTAGGCGCAATGGCCATCGGTTTATTAGAAAGCGGCGATTATGCAGAAGCGATTTCCGTTATGCTGCTATACCAGATCGGAGAACTGTTCCAGAGCTATGCAGTGGGAAAAAGCAGGAAAAATATCAGCGCTTTGATGGATATCCGGCCGGATTATGCGAATCTAGAAGAAGACGGAAAACTGAAAAAAGTCGATCCGGACGATGTGCCAGTAGGAACGGTAATCGTAGTTCATCCAGGTGAAAAAGTACCCATTGACGGCGTCATTATAGAAGGAAATTCCAGCTTGAATACCAGCGCCCTGACAGGAGAAAGCCTTCCCAAAGAGGTCAGCACTGGGGATGAAGTAATCAGCGGCTGTGTGAATATGACCAGGGTATTAAAGATTCAGACAACCAAAGAATTTGAAGAATCCACGGTTTCCAAGATTCTGGAATTAGTGGAAAATTCCAGTTCCAGAAAATCAAAATCAGAGGAATTCATTTCAAAATTTGCCAAGTATTATACACCAGCGGTCTGCTACAGCGCCCTGGCGCTGCTTCTGGTTCCTCCTCTTGTGCAGATGCTGTTTTTAGGAGCGGATCCGCAGTGGAGCCAGTGGATGTACAGAGCGTTAACGTTTTTGGTAATCAGCTGCCCATGCGCACTGGTAATCAGTATTCCGCTCAGCTTTTTTGCAGGAATCGGCGGAGCCAGCAGAGAGGGAATCCTGGTAAAAGGATCCAATTATCTGGAGACCTTATCGAAAACAAAGACAGTGGTATTTGATAAAACGGGAACCTTAACCCAGGGCGTATTTGTAGTAAACGGTATCCATCACAACGAATTGGAAAACCAGAAAATCCTGGAATTTGCAGCTCTGGCAGAGAGCGCCTCTTCCCATCCAATCAGCAAAAGCATCCAGAGGGAATACGGACAGGAGCTGGACTGCTCGCGTGTAAGAGACATTGAGGAAATCAGCGGAAGCGGCGTAATGGCTGTTGTGGATGGCCATCAGGTTGCAGCCGGTAATGACAAATTGATGAAGCGGCTGAACGTTCCTTACATCGAATGCCACTCCATTGGAACGATTGTACACATGGCCATTGATGGAAAATATGCAGGCCATATTGTGATTTCCGATATCATCAAGCCGAATGCAGAACAGGTAATCCAGGCATTAAAGTCAGCCGGTGTAGAAGAGACGGTAATGCTGACCGGAGACAGCAAACGGGTAGCCGATAAGGTGGCAGAAGACCTGGGAATTGATCGGGTTTACAGCGAACTGCTTCCGGCCGATAAGGTAAAACGGGTAGAAGAACTGTTACAAGAAAAGCAGGCAGGGAATAAGCAGAAAGAAAAGATTGTTTTCGTGGGAGACGGTATCAACGATGCGCCTGCCTTGTCCAGAGCCGATATTGGAATTGCAATGGGCGCAATGGGGTCTGACGCAGCGATTGAGGCAGCCGACATTGTATTGATGGATGACGATCCGTTAAAGATTGCAAAGGCAATTAAGATCTCCAGAAAATGTCTGGGAATCGTATACCAGAACATTGTATTTGCCCTGGGAATCAAGGCGGTATGCCTGATTTTAGGCGCATTCGGCATTGCCAATATGTGGCTTGCCATTTTTGCCGATGTAGGAGTTATGATTCTTGCAGTTCTGAACGCCATTCGGGCGCTGTTTGTGAAGAGACTGTAAGGGACAGGATCAGTTACCTTTTTGTGCCTTCTTTGCAAAAGTGAGGATTTGGGCTACAATGGAAGGAAAAAGGAGGAATGGATATGTTTCAGGAACACGCGGCAGAGCTTCTGCGCAGCCATGCAAAGGCATCTTATACCAGACAGGCCATCCGGATCAATGACCGGATTGTGATTTACGTAGGATACGGCCACAGCAACAGCATTGTAATTGAGGGAGAACATTCTCTGATTCTGGTGGACGCTCTGGATTCCGACGAGCGGGCAAAGCGCCTCAGAACAGAACTGGACGAAACTTATGGAAAGCCGGTAAAGACGATTATTTATACCCACGGGCATCCGGATCACAGAGGAGGTTCCGGCGCGTTTCGGGATACGGCAGAAGAAATCATTGCGTTTGCTCCAAGACGTCCGGTTTTAAAGTACACAGAAAAAATCAATGATGTGCTGATGCGGCGGACGGTGCGTCAGTTTGGCTACCGGCTGACGGAAGAAGAATGCATTACCCAGGGAATCGGAATTCGGGAAGGGAATGCAGTAGGAGACGGAACATACGATTTTCTGCCGCCTACAACCGTTTATAAAAAGGAAGAACAGGTAGAACGGGTCATTGACGGAGTCAGGATAGAACTGGTTTCAGCAGTAGGAGAGACCGACGATCAGTTGTTTCTCTGGCTTCCAGACGATGAGATCCTGTGCTGCGGAGACAACTACTATGGCTGCTGGCCAAATCTTTACGCCATCCGCGGCAGCCAGTACAGGGACATTGCTGCCTGGGTAGACAGTTTAAGAATGATTATGACGTATCCGGCAAAGGCGCTTTTGCCAGGTCATACCATGCCGGTAATTGGAGCAGAAGCAGTACAGGAAGTGCTGAAAAACTTTTCCGGCGCCATCGAATCCATCCTTTTGCAGACTCTGGACTGTATGAATCAGGGAATGACGGAAAGCGAGACAGTAGAGGCGGTAAAACTTCCAGAAGAATATGAAAATCTGCCGTATCTGGGTGAATTTTATGGAACAGCAGAGTGGTCTGTCCGCTCGATTTACCATGGATATTTTGGCTGGTTTGATGGAAATGCCACGAACTTAAGCCGTCTTCCGGACTCGGTATTTTCAGCGGAAATGGTAAGCCTGGCCGGAGCGGAAAAGGTACTGGCAGAGGCAGAAGCAAAGCTGAAAGAAGGACAGTGGCAGATGGCTCTCCAGCTTTCCGATCTGCTGATAGAGGCAGGAGAATTTGTAAAGGAAGCCAGAAAGATAAAGGCAAAAGGGCTGACGGCCCTGGGAGAAATCAGCACCAGCGCCAACGGACGCCACTATTATCTTGCAAGTGCAAAAGAGTTAACAGAATAAGGAATAAAAAAGCTGCTGTCTGACAGAATAGTCTACAGCAGCTTTTTTATTCCTGAAAAAAATTATGGAAAGGATAGTTCTTCAACTGCCATAGGGGCGAAGAATTGATATAATGAGTAGAAATAATAGAAAAGGAGGACTTGGATAATGAGAAAGAAAAAGAAAAAATGGCTGCTTCCAGGCATTGTCTGCGGAGCAGTTGTCCTGACTGCCGGATGCGGTTTTTCTGCCGGTGGAAAAGATATTATCTACGTAGGACACAATCAGGCTTCGGATCATCCTACCAATATTGCGCTGCTTGCATTTGAAGAGTTTATTGAGAGCAGGCTGGGAGACAAGTATGATGTAGAAGTTTATCCAAGCGAGCTTTTGGGCTCTCAGACGGATATGGTTCAGCTGACCCAGACGGGAGCCATTGATATCTGTGTAGCCAGCAACTCTATTTTGGAGACATTTTCCGAGAATTATACCTTGTTTAATATGCCATACCTGTTTGCATCAGAAGAGGCATACCATGCAGCTATGGATGATGAGAGCATTACGTCTCCCATTTTTGAATCCACAAAAGACGCTGGTTTCCAGGCAGTTACCTGGATTGATGCAGGAACCAGAAACTTTTATACAGTTTCCACCCCCATTCAGACTCCGGCTGATTTAAAAGGATTAAAAATCCGTGTCCAGCAGTCTCCTACTAATGTCCAGATGATGAGTCTGTTAGGCGGATCTGCTACTCCGATGGGATTTGGAGAGGTGTATACGGCACTGCAGTCAAAAGTAATTGACGGAGCAGAAAATAATGAGATGGCGCTGACCTCCAATGGACATGGAGACGTGTGCAAGTTTTATTCGTATGATATGCACCAGATGATTCCGGATATTTTAGTTGCCAACAATCACTTTCTGGAAAAACTGTCTGCAGAAGATCGGGCTGTGTTTGAAGAAGGCTTTGATCTGGTCAACCAGGTGGAACGGGAAGAGTGGGTCAAGGCAGTAGAAGAGGCAAAGAAAAAAGCTGAAAATGAGCAGAAGGTACAGTTTTTGTATCCAGACACCAAGCCGTTCCAGGACATCTGTATGCCGATGCATGAAGATTTTTTAAGCGGCCATCCGGATATTCGACCGATTTACGAGAAGATTCAACAATACAATGCCGAGTATCCATCGGCGGCAGAGTAGGGGGTGCAAAGAGATGAAAAAACTGCGGAACTTATTAAATACCATACTTCGCGGACTGGCAGGCATCAGTTTTTTAGCAATGGTTGTTCTGACCTGCTGGCAGGTGTTTACCCGTTATATCTTAAAATCCCCTTCTACCTGGTCGGAGGAGCTGGTTTCCTACCTGTTTGCCTGGGCCAGCCTGATGGGAGCCGCCATCGTTACCAGTGAAAGAGGGCATATGAATATCCCGATTCTGGTAGAGCGGTGCAGCAAAAGCGGACAGAAGGTACTGAACTGCCTGTGTGAACTGATTGCTTTTATTTTCTCGGCCGTTATCCTGGTATACGGAGGAATCCAGATTTCCACTCTGGCTATGGGACAGATGACTTCTTCCTTAGGAATTCCCATTGGTATTTTTTACATTGTACTTCCCCTGTGCGGCATTTTAAATATGATTTATACGGTTATGAATATAGTTGAAATTGTAAAAGGAACGGAAGCAGAAGGAGAGGTGAAGTAAATGGCAATTCAGTCGTTAATGATTATTCTGATAGTTCTGCTGGGACTTCTGGCATTAGGTGTACCCATTGCATACTCCATCGGAATTTCTTCATTGGTCGCAATTTTACAGGTAATTCCCCTGGATGTTGCAGTAGTTACAGGCGCGCAGAGAACCTTTGTGGGCATGAGTAAATTCAGCCTGACAGCGATACCGTTTTTTATCCTGGCTGGAAATCTGATGAACCAGGGCGGTATTGCAAAACGCCTGGTTGATTTTGTTATGGCTCTGCTGGGAAAGCTTCCAGGAGCGCTTCTGGTTACCAATGCAGGAGCAAACGCCCTGTTTGGAGCAATTTCCGGTTCTGCTTCTGCAGCAGCGGCGGCAGTCGGAAGCATGGTAAAAGGCGGCGAGGAAGAACAGGGCTATGACAAGGCGCTGTGCGCGGCAACCAATGGCGCATCCGCCCCGTCCGGACTGTTAATTCCGCCTTCCAACGCGTTAATTACCTACTCCCTGGCATCCGGAGGAACTTCGGTTGCAGCTTTGTTTATGGCAGGATATATTCCAGGTATTTTGTGGACAATCTGCTGTATTATCGTTGGAATTTTCCTTGCAAAGAAAATGGGCTACAAGGGTTCAAAAGGCAGATATGACTGGAAGAATCTCTGGGTCTGCACTTACAAGGCGATTCCGGCTCTGTCTTTAATTGTAGTGGTAATCGGCGGCATTGTAGGCGGTATTTTCACTGCTACAGAAGGCGCTGCGATTGCAGTGGTTTACGCTCTGCTCCTGGGGGTTCTGTATAAAAATATTACCTTAAAATCCTTCTGGGAAATCGTAGTAGATAGCGCTAAGATGAGCGGTATGGTGGTATTTTTAATCGGCGTATCCAACATCTTAGGCTGGGTAATGGCTTTTACCCAGATTCCCCAGGCCGTTTCCGCAGCTTTGCTGGGTCTGACCAACAATAAGTATCTGATTCTGTTGATTATGAATCTGATTCTGCTGATTGCGGGTACTTTTATGGATGTAACCCCTGCAATTTTGATTTTTACCCCATTATTCCTGCCGATTGTTCAGACCTTCGGGATGCATCCGGTTCATTTTGGTCTGATTCTGGTATACAACTTATGTATTGGAAACATTACTCCGCCAGTTGGAAATACCCTGTTTGTGGCAATTAAAGTTGGAGATACGTCTCTGCAGAAAACCATGCCGTATATGCTGTGGTATTACTTAGCAATTTTGGCAGGATTGGTTTTAGTTACCTATCTGCCAGTTATCAGTACCGGTCTGCCGGCGCTGATGGGGCTGATTTAATAATATTTTGAAATCAGATTGACAGCAGGATAAGGATTTTTTATAATAAACCTACAATTGAATGTGGTGCGGTGCCTGCGATTCATTCCGCAGGAGAATAGGGAAGCGAGGTGAAAATCCTCCGCGGTCACGCCGCTGTAATAGAAGAGTTTCTCTCTACAGATGCCACTGGGCTTAAAGGCCAGGGAAGGCGGAGAGAAGCGATGACGCTTGAGCCAGAAGAACTGCCCGCCATAGGAAATTTGCACAAAAAGCTGCGAAAGACGGCTTTTTGTGCGGACGGCGTATACCCTGCCGTCAGCGCTCTTCCAAAACGACCAGTCTGTAATGAAAGAGCGTTTTTTGCTGTTAAAAATTGGTGCGGGATGGGTACGCACAAAGAATGAAAGGAGAGTCAGTATGACGAAAAAAGAAAAGACACTGTTGACTGCAGGCATAGTAGCCGCTGCTGCGTTTGGATTTCCCTCCACTGCTTATGCCATGCACATTATGGAGGGGGCGCTGCCGGTTGGATCCTGTCTGGCCTGGGGAGCCATTTCCCTTCCGTTTCTGGCTGCCGGATTTTTGGCTATCCAGAAAATTTTAAGAGAAAACAGGCGGGCCATTACTCTGCTTGCCATGTCGGGAGCCTTTGTATTTGTAATTTCTTCCCTGAAGATTCCTTCCGTAAGCGGAAGCTGCTCCCATATGACAGGAACTGGCCTGGGAGCCATTTTATTTGGCCCTGCAGTAGTATCGGTTCTGGGATTGATTGTGCTGCTGTTCCAGGCAGTTTTACTGGCCCATGGAGGTCTTACAACCTTGGGAGCCAATACGTTTTCCATGGCCATTGCCGGCCCCTTTGTTTCTTATCTGGTATACCGTTTATTGAACCGCTTCCAGGTAAACCGGAAAGTATCCGTCTTTTTTGCCGCATTTTTAGGAGATTTGATTACTTACTGTGTGACTGCATTCCAGCTTGCACTGGCTCATAATTCTGCGACAACATTTGGGATGGCGTTAAAAGAAAACCTGATTATCTTCGCAGGAACTCAGCTCCCATTAGCAATTGTAGAAGGTCTTTTGACAGTAGTTATTATAACCGGACTGGAAAGCTATGCAAGACCGGAACTTCGGGCAGTCGGATATGGAAGGGAGGCAAGATAACAATGGAAGGTACCAAAAAAAGCAGTAAGAAACTGGTAATCATACTGCTGATTACCGCAGCAGTGATTGCATTTGCTCCCTTGTTTTTATTAAAAGATGCTGAGTTTGGCGGAGCAGACGATAAAGGAAATACGTTAATTGAAACAACCGATCCGGACTATGAGCCATGGGCGGCTCCAGTTCTGGAAACGATTCTGGGCGGCGAGCTTCCAGGTGAAGTAGAAAGTATGCTCTTTTGCGTACAGACTGGAATTGGAGTTGGAATTATTGCATTTTTTATGGGACGCTTTGTGGAACGGAAAAAATGGATGAAGGATGAGGATGACATTTAAATGATTACCATAGATCGGCTGAGTTACAGCTCGGAACTGAGGTATGTAAATGCAGGAGAAAAGTTTGCTTTTTCTATGATTACTCTGGCGCTTTGCGTGACCGGAAGATCGGTTCTGGTATCTGCTGCGGTATTTATGGTTATGGGGATTTTGACAGTTCGAAAAGGCAAAATCCCCTTTTCTGATTATCGGAATCTGTTAGCAGTTCCGCTGGTATTTTTAATAATGAACGCTCTGGTTTTGGGAATATCCATTCGGGAAACGCCTCTGGAACTTTTTGCAGTTCCCATTGGAAGATGGTATGTAACAGCCGGAAAAGAGACCATCCGATATGGGATTCAGGTGTTCTGCACAGCCATGGGAGCCGTTTCCTGTATGTATTTTCTGGCCTGCAATACCACTATGCCGGATCTTCTGATCCTGCTTCGGAAAATGAAATGCCCCAAGGTGCTGATAGAATTAATGCTTCTGATTTATCGGTTCATCTTCGTGCTGCTGGACAGCGCCCATGCAATTTTTACAGCCCAGCATTCCAGGCTGGGATACCAGAATTATAAAACCAGTCTCCAGTCATTTGGGATGCTGGGAGCGGATCTGTTTGTCCGTTCCATAAAGCGTTCGGGAGCGTTGTATGACGCCATGGAGGCACGCTGTTATGACGGCAAAATCCAGGTTTTAGAAGAAGAATATCCTCCCAGGAGGAAAGAAATCATGGGAATTGCCGCTTTTGAACTGGCCGTTATCCTGATGCTGTGGATAGAAATAAGATAGTGGGGAAAAGAAGATGAGCGAGATGATATTAGAGGCAGAGGACCTTTGCTTTACCTATGACGGGAGCAGGACTCCGGCGTTAAATAAATGTTCCATCCAGATTAGAAGAGGAAGCAGAGTAGCGGTATTAGGCTCTAACGGTTCCGGAAAATCCACGTTTTTTTTGTGCTGCAACGGGATTCATAAACCTAGTATGGGAAGGCTGTATTATGAGGGAAAACCTGTGGATTATTCCAGAAAAGGACTCTTAGATCTGCGCAGAAAGGTCGGAATCGTTTTTCAGGATCCGGATAATCAGCTGTTCTCTGCCAGTGTGTATCAGGAGATTTCTTTTGGGATTTTAAACCTGGGAGCGTCAAAAGAACAGGCAAAAGAGGCGACGGAACGGATGATGGAAGAGATGAATATCAGCGCGTTTCGGGAAAAGCCGGTTCATGCCCTGTCAGGAGGACAAAAGAAGCTGGTTTCCATTGCAGACGTGCTGGTTATGGAACCGGAAATTGTGATTATGGATGAGCCTGCTTCTGCGCTGGATCCCAGACATACAGAGATGGTAAACCGCGTCGTAGACCAGATGACCGAAAAAGGGATTACGGTAATGATGGCAACCCATGATGTGGATTATGCTTTTGCCTGGGCAGATGAAGCGGCTGTGTTCCATGAGGGAAGGGTGCTGCGTCAGGGGCCTCCCTGCGAGGTGTTTGCCGATAAAAAACTGCTGGAAGAAACCCACCTGGTTCAGCCCGCAGTCATGCGTCTGTTTAACCGTTTATGTCAGAAAAATATCCTGGATCCCTCTCTTCCCATGCCGAGGAGCATAGGAGAATTAGAGGAGTATCTATAAGAAAAAAATACGCCCATGGGCTTCCGTATGGAAAACCCATGGGCGTACTGCATATCTGGTTAATTCCGGTTTCTTCCAAGAAGTCTTATGAGATATAAGAACAGGTTGATGAAATCCAGGTAAAGATCCAAAGCGCTGAAGATGGATGCTTTTGCCAGCATATCAGGGCTCTGGGCGTAGTAGGTGTGGTAAGCGCGAATCTTCTGGGTATCGTAAGCGGTAAATACCAGGAAGATGAAAATGCCTACCGTACAGGCAATGGTAGAAAACTGGCTCAAATCAATGAACATGGCAAAAATCCAAAAGACCAGAAGGAAAATCAGCCCGCCCATCAGGAAGTTGCGCAGGCGGCTTAAGTCAGCGTTGGTAAAGTAGCCGATAAGCGCCATAACACCGAAGAACACAGAGGTTGCGCCAAAAGCCAGAATCAGGTCTGCAGTGACATAGATTAAGAAATAGGCGGAAAAAACAACGCCGTTTAATGCTGCATACGTGAAAAACAACGCTCTTGCTGCGCCCACGGAAAGCTTCTGGATACGGGCAGACAAGAAGATTACAACAAAAAGCTCTGCAATTCCCAATATCAGGTACAGGTACGGAACTGCAAATACATAAATAACCGCACCTGTAGAATAGCCGAATAAGGCAATCAGAAAGGTAAGCATCAGGCCGGCAAACATCCAGCCAAAGGTCTTAGCTGTGTAGCGTCCGAGAGATTCCGTCTGATTCATACTGGCGGTATAAGGCTGTCCGTTTAAGTTCATAGATTCCATAGAGTGTCCCCCTTTGTTGATTGTAGGCGTCCAGGGCCGCTGCCTGAACAAATTTTTTCTTATTATATCAGAACCAGCACAGGGAGTTCAATAATATTCATAGTATTGTAAGAAAAAAATAGAAACAGTCCAGCCATGCGAATATGCATGGCTGGACTGCTGCAAAAATGTAGGGGTTATTCTGTTTTCTGGCTATTTTTTACTTCAGCCAATTTCATGGCGCGAACCTTTAAGGGCAGACCGAATAACGTAATAAAGCCGTCTGCATCGTGGTGATCGTATAAATCTCCGGTAGTAAAGGAAGCCAGGGATTCACTGTATAAAGAGTATGGGGAGGTAGTTCCGGCTTTGATAATATTGCCCTTGTACAGCTTGAATTTCACTTCGCCGGTTACATACTGCTGGGTAGACTCAATAAATGCCTGGACTGCCTCGCGCAGAGGGGTGTACCACTTGCCTTCATAGACAATCTGTGCAAATTTATTTGCCATATCTTTCTTTACTTCCATGGTAGCCCGATCTAAGATCAGCTCTTCTAACTGCTGGTGGGCTTCCATCAAGATGGTGCCGCCTGGAGTTTCATAGACGCCGCGGGACTTCATTCCTACGACGCGGTTTTCTACAATGTCCACGATACCGATTCCATGCTTTCCGCCTAATTCATTTAACTTGGAAATGACCTGGGAAACCTTCATTTTTTCGCCGTTTACGCTGGTAGGAATGCCTTTTTCAAAGGTCATGGTTACGTATTCCGGCTGATCCGGCGCGTCTTCCGGAGTTACGCCAAGAACCAGCAGATGCTTGTAGTTTGGCTCGTTTGCCGGATCCTCTAATTCCAGTCCCTCATGGCTGATATGCCATAAGTTGCGGTCGCGGCTGTAGCTGGAATCCGCAGAGAATGGAAGGTCAATGCCATGAGCCTTGCAGTATTCGATCTCGTCTTCACGGGACTGCATGGTCCATACATCGGTCATACGCCATGGGGCAATGATTTTAATATCCGGAGCCAAAGCTTTGATGCCAAGCTCAAAACGGATCTGATCATTTCCCTTTCCGGTAGCGCCGTGGCAGATGGCAACTGCGCCTTCTTTTCGGGCAATTTCTACTAATTTCTTTGCAATGGCAGGACGTGCCATAGAAGTACCAAGCAGATATTTGTTCTCATAAACAGCGCCTGCTTCGACACATGGCATAATATAATTATCACAGAAATCATCAATAATATTTTCAATATAAAGCTTGGAAGCGCCGGACATTTTGGCACGCTCGTCCAGACCGTCCAGTTCCTCGCCCTGTCCGCAGTCGATACAGCAGCAGATAACTTCGTAATCAAAGGTTTCTTTCAGCCATGGGATAATGGCGGTGGTATCTAAGCCGCCGGAATATGCTAACACTACTTTCTCTTTCATAATGAACATCCTCCTGAATCTGTTTTCGCGTAAGTGATGCTTATAAATATACAACACTATGTAAAAAAATGCAAGTGCAAAATTAGAAAAAAAGAAAGAAATCTATCACAAATATTTGTGAAAAAAACTGCTTGCATAATATTCAACATAAGTGTATAATTATGAAAACTCAAAACGCGATGAAAAAGTTAGCTGAAAAGATGGGAGGCAGTATTGATGATAAAAGCTGGAATTATTGGTTCTACTGGTTATGCAGGAGGAGAATTAGCGAGACTGCTGCTTCAGAGAGAAGACGTAGAGATTAAATGGTATGGTTCCAAAAGTTATATCGATAAAAAATATGCATCTATTTATCAAAATATGTTCCAGATTACCGAAGACATATGCAGGGCAGACGACATAGAAGAGCTGGCAGACCTGGTGGATGTGATTTTTATGGCAACGCCCCAAGGCTTGTGCGCTTCCTTAATAAATGAAGAAATTTTATCAAAGGTAAAAATCATTGATTTAAGCGCGGACTTCCGGATAAAAGATGTTTCGGTATATGAACAGTGGTATAAAATCCCTCATGCCAGCCCCCAGTTTATAAGGGAAGCCGTTTATGGCCTTCCGGAAATCAACAGGGAAGCAGTGAAAACAGCCAGACTGATTGCAAATCCAGGATGCTACCCAACCTGCTCCTTCTTATCCATATATCCGCTGGCAAAAGAGGGGCTGATTGATATGTCTACCATTATTATTGATGCAAAATCCGGCACTTCAGGAGCAGGAAGAGGGGCAAAAGTAGACAGCCTGTACTGTGAGGTAAATGAAAATATCAAAGCTTACGGCGTTGCCACCCACAGACATACGCCGGAGATTGAAGAGCAGCTTTCTTATGCGTCCGGACAGCCGGTTACCATCAGTTTTACTCCCCATTTAGTTCCTATGAACAGGGGAATTTTAGTAACCGCTTACGCTTCTTTGACAGAAAAGGTGTCTTATGAAGAAGTAAAAGCAGTATATGACAAATACTATGCCAATGAGTATTTTGTACGCGTTCTGGAAAAGGATATGGTTCCCCAGACCCGTTTTGTAGAAGGCAGCAATTTTGCAGATGTGAACTTTAAAATCGACCCGCGTACCAACCGGATTGTGATGATGGGAGCTATCGACAACGTGGTAAAAGGCGCGGCAGGCCAGGCCGTCCAGAACATGAATCTGATGTTTGGTCTTCCGGAAAATACGGGATTAAAGCAGATTCCTATGTTCCCTTAATGGAACCGGAAGCTTAGAAAAATGAGTAAGAAAGGATTAAAAGGCGTATGTCAGGTACCATGCAGATTCTTTACCGCCCTATGGAACTAGAAGATTATGACCAGGTTTTTAAGCTGTGGCAGACCATTAAAGGGTTTGGAATCCGCTCCATAGATGATTCAAAAGAAGGGGTAGAACGGTTTTTGAAACGAAATCCTTCTACCAGCGTTGTCGCGGTCCAGAATGGGCGGATTATCGGCAATATTCTCTGCGGACACGATGGAAGAACCGGTTATTTTTATCACGTGTGCGTGGAAAAAAGCTACCGGAAACACGGAATAGGACACGAAATGGCAAGGTGGTGTATGTACGCGCTGAGAGAAGAAGGAATCAACAAGGTCAGCCTGATTGCCTTTAAATCTAACCAGGTGGGAAATGCATTCTGGCAGGGAGTGGGCTGGAATGAACGGGAAGACGTCAATTTCTATGATTTTATTTTAAACGAAGAAAATATTACGAAATTTATCGGATAAAAGGAGACGGATTATGAAGATAATAGAAGGCGGAATAACGGCAGCAAAAGGCTTTTATGCAGCTTCGGCAGCAGCGGGGATCAAGTACCAGAACCGCCAGGACATGGCGCTGATTTACAGCGAAAGCCCCTGCGTATCAGCGGGAACATTTACGACCAATCTGGTAAAAGCGGCTCCTGTCAAGTGGGATAAAAATCAGGTAACAAGCGGGGCCAGCGCCCATGCAGTTGTGGTCAATGCGGGAATTGCCAATGCCTGTACCGGAGCAGAGGGAATGGAATACTGTAAGGAGACTGCCAAGGCGGTTGCTAAGGCGCTTCATATACCAGAAGACAGCGTTTTAGTGGCTTCTACCGGCGTCATCGGAATGCAGCTTCCCATGGATAAGATTACGGCAGGCATTGAAACAATGGCTCCTGTTTTATCCAGTACAAAAGAGGCGGGAACCAATGCAGCAAAGGCAATTATGACGACAGACACCAAGAAAAAAGAGGTAGCTGTGGAGATTGCGTTAGGAGGAAAAACGGTTACCATCGGCGGGATGTGCAAAGGATCCGGCATGATTCATCCGAATATGTGCACCATGTTAAGCTTTGTTTCCACAGATGCGGCAATTTCCAAAGAACTGCTGCAGGAAGCCCTTCGGGAAGACATTAAAGACACCTACAACATGATTTCCGTAGACGGCGATACCTCTACCAACGATACGGTGCTGCTTTTAGCAAACGGTCAGGCAGGAAATCCGGTCATTACGGAAAAAAATGAAGATTACCAGGAATTCTGCAAGGCGCTGAATTACGTAAACGAGACTCTGGCGAAGAAAATGGCAGGAGACGGAGAAGGCTGTACAGCATTATTTGAGGTAAAAGTAGTGGGGGCAGAAAGCAAGGAACAGGCGGTTACCCTGTCCAAATCCATTATTACCTCCTCCCTTACCAAGGCGGCAATTTTCGGACACGACGCCAACTGGGGACGGATTTTATGCGCTATGGGATATTCGGGAGCGCAGTTTGATCCGGAGCAGGTAGACCTGTATTTTGAAAGCTCTGCCGGAACTTTAAAGATTATTGAAAACGGGGTAGCCCTTGCTTACAGCGAGGAACAGGCGACAGAGATATTGTCCCAGCCAGAAGTAACCGCTATTGCAGATATAAAAATGGGAGACGCTTCTGCTACTGCATGGGGCTGTGATTTAACCTTTGATTACGTAAAAATTAATGCAGATTACCGTTCATAATCTGACAGGAAGGGGAGAGAAAACCGATGAAACTCGATGAAACAATCATGCAGAAAGCGGAGACGCTGATAGAGGCCCTGCCTTATATCCAGAGGTTTAACCGCAAGATTATTGTAGTAAAATACGGCGGAAGCGCTATGGTAGATGAAGAACTGAAACACCATGTGATTCAGGATGTGGTTCTGTTAAAATTAGTAGGATTTAAGCCGATTATCATTCATGGAGGCGGTAAGGAAATCAGCCGCTGGGTCAGCAAAGTGGGGATGGAACCCAGATTTGTAAACGGTCTTCGTTTTACCGATGAAGCGACTATGGAAATAGCAGAAATGGTATTAAACAAGGTAAATAAAAGCCTGGTACAGATGGTCAATGAGCTGGGATGCCAGGCGGTCGGAATCAGCGGAAAAGACGGCTGCCTGCTGAAATGCGAAAAGAAGCTTGCAGACGGTCAGGACATTGGATTTGTAGGAAATGTTACGGAGGTTAATCCCCAGATTATTTACGATTTGCTGGAAAAAGACTTCCTTCCGATTATCTGCCCCATCGGATATGACAGCAATTATGTCAGCTATAATATTAACGCAGACGATGCGGCCTGTGCCATTGCAAGGGCGGTCAACGCAGAAAAATTGGCATTTTTAACAGATGTGGAAGGCGTTTATAAAGACTACGAGGATAAAAATTCCTTGATTTCTGAGATGACGGCGGCAGAGGCAAAAGAGTTTGTAGACAGCGGAATGCTGGGAGGCGGTATGCTTCCCAAGCTGCAAAACTGCATTGACGCTATTGAAAATGGAGTAAACAGGGTGCATATCTTAGACGGCAGGATCCCCCATTGCCTGCTGCTGGAAATTTTTACGAATAACGGAATCGGGACTGCGATTGTAAACAGCAGGGAAGAGAGGCAGCTATGACAGAGAAAGAGCAGATGATCAGCAGAGGAGAACAGGTTTTTTATAAGACGTACAACCGATTTCCAGTGGTATTTGACCATGGAAAAGGGATGCATCTGTACGATACAGACGGCAGAGAATATCTGGATTTTGGCGCTGGAATTGCAGTAATGGCCTTGGGCTATGGCGACGAAGAATTTAACAATGCGTTGAAAACGCAAGTGGATCAATTAACCCATACGTCCAATTTGTTTTACAATAAACCGGCGATAGAAGCGGGAGAAAAGCTGCTGAAAGTCTCCGGAATGGATAAAGTATTTTTTACCAACAGCGGAACAGAAGCCATCGAGGGAGCGTTAAAGATTGCCCGCCGCTATGCGTATAATAAGAAGCACAAAGACGGAAAACCTTCTAAGGACGCAGAGATTATTGCCATGGGGCATTCCTTCCATGGCCGCAGTATGGGAGCTTTGTCAGTGACTGGAAACGCCCCGTATCAAGAGCCGTTCCAGCCGCTGATTCCAGGAATCCGGTTTGCAGAATACAACAATTTGGAGAGTGTAGAAAGACTTCTGACAGACAATACCTGTGCGGTAATTCTGGAAACCATCCAGGGAGAGGGCGGAATCTATCCGGCAAAAAAAGAGTTTCTGGAAGGGATCCGGAAGCTGTGCGATGAACGGGATATGCTGCTGATTTTAGATGAAGTCCAGTGCGGAATGGGACGAAGCGGACAGATGTTTGCATGGCAGCATTACGGAGTAAAACCAGACGTGATGGCAGTGGCAAAGGCCCTGGGAAACGGCGTTCCGATTGGAGCATTTCTGGCCTGCGGCAAGGCAGCGTCAGCTATGGTTCCTGGCGATCACGGCAGTACATATGGGGGAAATCCCCTTGTCTGCGCGGCAGCTTCAGCAGTACTTGACAGTTTTAAGAAGAGAAATCTGCTGGCTCATGTCCAGGAAATGGGACAGTACTTGTGGGAACAGCTGGAACAGGTCAAAATGGAGAATCCTCAGATTGCCGATCACAGGGGAATGGGCCTGATTCAGGGTCTGGAACTGGCGGCCGATCTGCCAGCGGGAGAAGTGGTGAAAAGAGCGCTTCTGGAAAAAAATCTGGTGTTAATCAGCGCGGCGAATAATACCATCCGGATGATTCCTCCGCTGATTGCAGAAAAAGAAGACATCGATGAAATGATTTCCAGACTATTAACAATAATTGGGAAATAAATGTAAATTTTTGTAAATTTTTTCTGCTTTATCTAGTGACAATTCCTTTTATTTGTTTTACAATAGAAACCAGGGTAGTGATAATAATGGAGGCATGGAATGAATATTTACGACATTGCCGCTGAAGCCGGAGTTTCTATTTCCACGGTTTCCAGAGTGATGAACAAAAAAGGGAATGTAAATCCGGAAATGAAACGACGGATTGAAGAGGTACTAAAAAAATACGATTATAAGCCCAGCGCCATTGCCAGAGGCATGGTTTCCAAGACGATGAAAACCATAGCGATTCTGACTGTGGATTTGAGGGTTCCCCAGCACGCGAGACAGGTGTACATTATTGAACGGGAATTTATCCAGAAGGGTTATAATGTAATGGTATGCAACACTGAGGGAAAGCTGGAGGAATGCGCCCGCTATATCAATTTGCTGATGGAAAAACAAGTTGACGGCGTGGTTCTGATTGGTTCCACCTTTAACCAGCTGAAAAATAGAACCGAGATTACAGGAAAGGTAAGCCGGATACCAGTTGTAATGGCGAATGGACATCTGGATCTGCCAAACTTCCACTCCATTTTGATTGATGATTTAAAGGGATTCCGGAATGCTGCTGATTTCCTCTATGAAAAGGGACACAGAGAGATTTTCTGTCTCTGCGATCTGGAGACAGACAGCGGACAGGAAAAGAAAAAAGGCTTTTTAGAGTCGATGAAGCTTCACGATATTGAGGACGGCGAATCCAGGATTATTGCCTGCCGGTATGGCATGGAAGGCGGAACTCTGGCAGTGGAAAAGCTGCTGGAACTGGGACGGCCGTTTACCGCGCTTGTTGTGGGAGAAGACTCTGCAGCAATCGGGGCGATGAAAGAATTAAAACGCAGGGGAATCAAGGTTCCGGAAGATGTAGCGATTGTGGGATATGACAATTCCCCAGATACGGTTGTCTGCGAGCCGGAACTTACTACGGTAGATATTAAAACAGAGGTAATGGGAACGCTTTGCGCCAGGACGCTTCAGGATTTGCTGGAGAACAGAGGCGTCAGTACGTCTTTGGCGATACAGCCGGAGATCATAGTTCGAAACAGTACGTAACCCCAAAAAGCTGCTGCTTTGTGATGAAAATTGCGAAGAGCGGCTTTTTTCATTTCCTCATTGTTATCTTGCCGTTCATAGGATATAATAAGACAAATCAATTTTGGAAGGGATGCAGAATGGAAATCAGAAGACAGACAATAGAAGAATTTACAGAACAATTATCCTCGAAAGCGCCGACGCCAGGAGGGGGCGGAGCATCAGCCCTGGCAGGGGCTTTCGGAACCGCTCTGGGACAGATGGTAGCAAATCTGACCGTAGGGAAGAAGAAATATATGGACGTGGAGCCAGAGATAAAGGAACTTCTGGAAGAGATGGAACAGAGAAAGGAGCGCTTTTTGAGACTGGCAGAGGAAGACGCCAGGGTATTTGAGCCTCTGGCCGCCTGCTACCGTCTGCCGTCCGAAACAGAAGAAGAGAAGGCTTATAAAGAACAGGCAATGGAACAGCATTTGCTGGCAGCCAGCAGCGTACCAGCGGAAATGATGAAAGAAGCCTTAAGAATGCTGGAAATTTTAGAATTTTTAGGAGAAAAGGGAAGCCGTATGGCTGTCAGCGACGTAGGGGTCGGCGTACAGCTGATACGGGCGGCCCTGGCCGGAGCAGTAATGAATGTGTATATCAATACCAAGTCGATGAAAGACCGCAAGGCGGCAGAAACGCTGAATCAAGAAGCAGATGCAATGCTTGCAGAGGGGCTGGAAAAGGCAGACCAGATCTATGAGACAGTAAGAAAGGGATTACAGGGATGATTGTATTAAAGGGAGCGGCAGTATCCGCAAAAATCCAGCGGGAGCTGGAAACAGAATTACAGGAAATGCAGAAGAAAAACCAGAGCGTGCCAAAGCTTGCCATTGTGCGGGTAGGAGAACGGCCAGACGATTTATCCTATGAAAGAGGCGCGTTAAAACGGATGGAAAAACTGGGGCTTTCGGCTCAGGTGTATGCGTTTCCCCAGGAAATTGCCGACAGGGAATTTGAACAGGCATTTTTGGAAATTAATAAAGACAGCCAGGTAGATGGAATTTTGCTGCTTCGGCCTCTTCCCAAACAGCTGGATGAAAAGAGAATTACAGAATTAATGGATCCGCAAAAGGATCTGGACGGAATTTGTCCGGTCAATATTGCCAAGGTATTTTCCGGAGACGAAACGGGGTTTGCGCCCTGTACGGCAGAGGCAGTTGTAGAAGTTTTAAAGGCCAATGATATTGAAATCGCAGGCAGAAGGGCCGTGGTAGTGGGCCGCAGCATGGTAGTAGGACGTCCGTTATCCATGCTTTTACTAAAGGAGCACGCGACCGTAACCATCTGCCATACCCGTACAAAAGACCTGGAAACAACCTGCCGGAATGCAGAAATTTTAGTGGCAGCCACCGGAAAAGCAAAGATGGTAGACGCTTCTTATGTTGGAAAAGATGCAGTTGTGATTGATGTGGGAATTCATGTAGATAACGATGGAAATCTTTGCGGGGATGTGGATTTTGCTTCTCTGGAAGGAGTGGCATCCATGGCCACTCCAGTACCAGGAGGCGTAGGAGCTGTCACAACTTCTGTGCTGGCAAAGCATCTGGTAAAGGCTGCAAAACAGCGCAGAAGGGCGGGACAGACGGAAGTATATTAAGCCTCGGCTGCCCTGCGGCGGACCTGGGCCAATGCTTTTTTGACCGGCGGAAGGGAGAGGATAACAATCGTGATAATGCCTTCTGCCAGGATGTAGGAGTAGTTATAAACGATTGGATAGACAGGGCGCAGAGCCTGTGGAAAATTTTCCGGCATATATTCCATCCAGTACAAATAACCGCCTAAAGAATGGAAAGCGCCGCGGGCAAGAATGCCGACGATATAACCCTTTAACAGTCCGTTTTTGGATTTGCAGAACAGTCCGGCCAATCCCAGGGCGGCAAATGCCAGCACATAATCGCAGCATACCTGGAAGAAGGAAAGGACAAACGGTTCCTGCAAAAACTGAAGGATTCCGTAAGCCAGTCCGGTTAAAATTCCGACCCGTGTCCCATACCAGTAGCCGATCAGGCAGATAAACAGCATACTGCACAGGGTAATGGAACCTCCCCAGGGTGCGGAAAAGAGTTTGATATAGGATGTGAGGAAAGAGAGAGCCATAGCCATGGCGCAGAATACCAGCTGCTTGGTGGACATAGATTGTCCTTTTTTGCTGTGGCCTCTTACCAGACCTCCTAATAAAAAGAGAAGAATCGCGGCGGCAATGGAAACGCCGTAACCGGCGGCTGTCAGGCCGCCTTCTGCAGTTACCAGAAAATTAAACATAAAAAAACCTCCTTGTCTGACAGGAGGGGCGGCTTGGTCAAATACCGTAAAATGAAACAAAAAAGTATTTGATGCTTCCTTACGCCGGCATTAACCGGTTCAAGTAATGAGGGTCAGGATAACTGTCAAACAGTCCCAATCTCAGCCATAAGCTCCCCTAGCGTGTCTGTATAATTTGATTCCCAGGGAGTATAACGCCAATGATTGGAAAAGTCAATATTGAAATGAAATAGGGGGCTGTCAGACCTCCTATTATTTTTTACAGCCTGATAGAATTTCTTCATGATTCTGAATGACAGAAGATGTAAGAGAATAAGAATCTGTTTTCAGGGAAATCTAAGCACCAGAAGAAATCGTTTACAGAGAGGCGGAAACAATATGATGGGATTTGTAATTGCGCTGGTTTCAGGCGCTTTGATGAGTATTCAGGGAGTGTTTAACACAGAGGTAACCAAGCAGACCAGTATCTGGGTTTCAGCCGGCTGGGTCCAGCTGACGGCATTTGGGGCCTGCCTGGCCATGTGGCTGTTTACCGGAAGAGGACAAATCGGAGGACTGTGGCAGGTGGAACCCAAATATATGCTGACCGGCGGGATTTTAGGCGCTCTGATTACCTATACGGTTATTAAAAGCGTGGGAAGCCTGGGGCCTGCCCAGTCGGCGCTCCTGATTGTGGTTGCCCAGATTCTTGTGGCCTATGGGATTGAAGTATTCGGACTGTTCGGCACAGAGCAGACAGGGTTTGAGTGGAGAAAACTTCTGGGGGCTGCAGTCGCAATTTTGGGGATTATAATTTTTGAAAAATAGTGCTTGTATTTAAAAGGGGCATTGGGTAGAATAGAAGATAGGCTGAGGCGGCATCCGGTAAAGGAGGATGTCATTGAAAAAATTAACAGAAAAATGCCGGAGGGCAGCGGTATTGCTGCCCGTCCTGTTTTTGGCGGCCGGCTGCGGCAGCCAGGAAGAAGAACTGGTCTTAAATACCCAGGATCAGACAGAGGAATACAGGGAGGAAGCCGCTCTGGAAGAGGAAACAGAACCTTTGGAGACAAAAGGGCTGCTGGTTCATGTGTGCGGAGCGGTCAAAGAACCTGGAGTGTATGAAGTATCGGCCGGAGACCGGATTTTAGATGCAGTTGGAGCAGCCGGAGGTTTTTTGGAAGAAGCTGCAGAGGACGCGCTGAATCTGGCCCAGCCAGTAGAAGACGGTATGAAAATCCAGATTCCGACCGAGTCAGAGGCAGAACTTCTGTCCCAGACCCTTCTTTCAGCGGAGGCTTCGGGCAAGGTAAATCTCAATACCGCAGGGGTCGGGGAACTCACTTCCCTTAGCGGAATTGGGGAATCCAGGGCACAGGATATTCTGGACTACCGGAATGCCAATGGTCCGTTTCAGTCCATAGAAGAAATTAAACAGGTACCAGGCATTAAAGATGCCGTATTTGAAAAGATAAAAGACGATATTACCGTTTAAAACGGGATTACATAAATCAGAGGTGGAAGATGGCGCGAGTATTAGTGGTAGACGATGAAAAATTGATTGTAAAGGGAATCCGTTTCAGTCTGGAACAGGATGATATGGAGGTAGACTGTGCATACGATGGAGAAGAAGCCATTGAAAAAGCGCGTCAGAAGGAATATGACATCATTTTGCTGGACGTGATGCTGCCAAAGGCAGATGGTTACGAGGTATGTCAGACAATTCGGGAATTTTCCGAGGTGCCCATTATCATGCTGACAGCCAAAGGCGGAGATATGGATAAAATCCTGGGGCTGGAGTATGGGGCAGACGATTACATTACCAAGCCGTTTAACATTTTAGAGGTAAAGGCCAGAATTAAGGCAATCATGCGCCGCAGCGCAAAAAGTAAAAAGAAAAACCAGGGGCCGGAGAGCCATGTTATGATTGCCGGAGATTTAAAGCTGGATATGGATGGCCGCAGAGTGTTCATCGGCGAGAAAGAGATTAATTTGACGGCAAAGGAATTTGACCTTCTGGAGCTGTTGGTCTGCAATCCAAACAAGGTATACAGCAGGGAATCGTTACTGTCTCTTGTATGGGGCAACCGAGCAATGGATACCGGAGACGTCCGTACCGTAGACGTTCATGTCAGAAGACTGAGGGAAAAGATTGAGCCGAGCCCCAGCGACCCCAAATATGTCCATACCAAGTGGGGCGTGGGATATTATTTTCGGGCGAAATAAAGCCGAATCCCTGGCAGAGGAAAAGGCGGCAAATAAAATGGACAGCCAGAAACAGGCAGCCCAATTTTCTTTGCCGCTTTGATTTTGCGAAAGGCTGAGGTTATAGGGTTTCTGCCAGTTTATCAATGGATTCAAACCGGTAACCCATTTCTTCCCATCGGGTAAGAAGTTCATCTAAAATCGCTGCATTGGTGCTGGAAGTGCTGTGCAGAAGCACTACAGCGCCTGGATGAATCCGGTTTAACAGCTTGTCAAAGGCTTCTTCTTTTGACGGCTGTTTATCCTGATACCAGTCTACATAAGCAAGACTCCAGAAAAATGTGGTATAGCCCAGGTCTTTTGCCATCTGAAGATTGGCTTCGCTGTATTTTCCCTGGGGCGGACGGTAATATCTGGGCATTTCCTGGCCGGTTACCTGGTAAAACAGGGTTTCCAGATCGGTCAGTTCTTTTTGGAAAGACTCGGCCGTGGCAATTTTTGACATATCCGGATGGTGGTACGTATGGTTTCCGACAATGTGGCCTTCTTCCAGCATCCGTTTTACTAAATCCGGACTGGTTTCCAGGTAATTTCCTACGAGGAAAAAGGCGGCCGGAGCATGGTGCTTTTTTAAAGCATCCAGAATGGGAGCCGTATTGCCGTTTTCATATCCGGCATCAAAGGTAAGATAGATGACATTTTCATCCGGCGGCGCCGCATAACAGGCCCGATACTGCTTCAGATAATCGGAAGTGGCATTGCCTACGGGGGTCTGGCCTTTTGTCTGAAAGCTTAATCCCCAGTTTCCGTCCGGCGCTTTTTGGAGAATCTGGGAAGATGCAGGCTGGTCAGAGGTAAAATAGGCGGCTGCCTGACCTGCAAAAAAGGAAAAGCAGAACAGGGCGGCCACTCCAAACGCGGTCAGGTGCTTTTTCGGAAAAGAATGTTTCATAGACAATCCTTCTCATGGATGGATTTATGAAAATATATGAAGGCGTTTGGGAAAATAGACGAATTACGAAATGAAAGCATTACAGAATAAAAGAAAGAAGAGAAGAACAATGGCTTACCAGATAAGACAAGGCAGATTAGAAGATGTAACAGACCTGGCAGAGGTAGAAGCAGCCTGCTTTCCGGCGGCTGAGGCGGCAGATGAAGAATCCTTAAAGGAGCGGATGACGGCTTTTCCGGAATGCTTTTTTGTAGCAGAGGAAAAAACGGAAGACGGTTTCGGAAAAATTATCGGCTTTATCAATGGAGCGGCTGTGGATCAGCAGACGATTTGCGATGAAATGTTTGAAGATACCGGATGGCATAAAAAAGACGGACGGTATCAAAGTATTTTCGGGCTGGATGTAATTGGATCCAAAAGACGCCAGGGGGTGGCAGCCGCGCTGATGAACCGGATGATTGAGGATGCAAAAGAGAAAGGCCGCGCCGGATTAATCCTTACCTGCAAGGACCGGCTGATCCATTACTATGAGAAATTCGGCTACCGGAATCTGGGCGTGTCTGCTTCTGTCCATGGCGGAGCAGTCTGGTATGACATGATATTAGAGTTTGGGAAAGGTCAGGACAAAGGATGAAAATTACCCTGATTACAGTAGGAAAAATTAAGGAAAAATATCTGGAGCAGGCCATTGCGGAATATGCCAAACGCCTGGGACGTTACTGTAAACTGGAAATTATCCAGGTCACCGATGAAAAAACGCCGGATGGAGCCAGCGCTTCTGCAGAAGAGCAGATAAAAGAAAAAGAAGGACAACGGATTTTGGCCCATATCAAAGAAGGAATGTACGTCATTGCTCTGGCTATCAAAGGAAATATGCTGACTTCAGAGGAGCTGGCAAAAAAAATCGATTCCCTGGGAATTGGCGGAGTCAGCCATACGGTTTTTGTAATCGGCGGCTCTCTGGGACTGTCCGACTCTGTATTGAAACGGGCAGACTATCAGCTGAGTTTTTCCAAAATGACGTTTCCGCACCAGTTGATGCGGGTGATTTTGCTGGAACAGATTTACCGCAGCTACCGGATTATTTCCGGTGCGCCATACCATAAATGAGGGAAATATGATACTATCGCTTCAGGGATGCATGGCAGTTGGAAAGACTGCAGCAGTCCGCTACATAGAAACACACGCTCCCTACGTCCACATCAGTTATGAGGACAATCGGGACGTGTTGGAAGAAATACGCCGGAGAGGTCTGATCAAAACCAGATATGAGGACTATCTGGAAATTCAGAAACTCTGGCTGGAAAAAGAAATAAGGCGCTGGGAAAAGGCAGAGAGCTATCCTTGCACGATTATGGATTTCGGGGCAGAGGAGATTGAATTTTATACGCTTCATTATCCCAGAACCATTGGAGAAAACTGGGAGGTAGAAGAGCCTTTAAGAAAAGAACTGGAAGCCGTGAAAAGGTGTTTCCCAGACCGGATTCTGTTTCTGGACGCGTCCGACAGTGTGCTTCGTCAGAGAAAAGAACGGGATCTTACCCGTTCCAGGGAGTTTTTTGAGCATCATCTGAAGTATCTGCTTCCTATGAAACGAGAGTGGTTTTTCCATATGGATTGTGTCGATGTGCTGAATACAGACAATATGACCTGCGAAGAAACAGGGGCGTATGTAAAAGCGTGGATTGACGCCAATTTATCAGGCGCAGTTTCGCCCCTGTACACTGATGCTAAGAAAAATTAAGGAGAAAACGATGGAAAATCAGGACAAGAAAGAGGAAATTGGGACGCCTCACAAGCGCCGTGTCCGCTACAGCGGAACCCATCCCAGACATTTTAGCGAAAAATATAAGGAACTGCAGCCGGAAAAATACGGAGATACCATTGAAAAAGTAATCCGGAAAGGAAGCACTCCGGCAGGAATGCACATTTCGATCTGCGTAAACGAGATTCTGGAGTTTCTCCAGATTCAGCCTGGACAAAAAGGAGTGGACGCGACTTTGGGATATGGCGGCCATACGCTGGCCATGTTAAAGCGTCTGGAGGATCAGGGACATATTTATGGACTGGATGTAGACCCCATTGAGTCGGCAAAGACGAAAGAGCGTCTGGCCCGCCAGGGATTTGGCGAGGATATGGTGACCGTAAAACTGCTGAATTTTGCCAATATTGATCAGCTGGCACAAGAATACGGGCCATTTGATTTTGTACTGGCAGATTTAGGCGTGTCTTCCATGCAGATCGACAATCCGGAACGGGGATTTACCTATAAGGCAGACGGGCCTTTGGATCTGCGGTTAAATCCGGAAACGGGAATTTCAGCAGCAGAACGGTTAAAAACCATCAGCCAGCAGGAGCTTTGCGGAATGCTGATTGAAAATTCAGATGAACCCTATGCAAAAGAGATTTCCAGAACCATTGTTGCCGAAATCCGTAAAGGACGTCCAGTGGACACCACAGTGAAATTAAAAGAAGCCATAGAAAAAGCGCTGTCCTTCCTGCCGGAAAAAGACAGGAAAGAGGCAGTGAAAAAATCCTGCCAGAGAACCTTTCAGGCGCTTAGAATTGATATTAACAATGAATTTGAAGTGCTTTACCAGTTCTTAGAAAAACTTCCAGGCGTGTTAAAAGAAGGAGGAAGGGTAGCGATTTTAACCTTCCATTCCGGAGAAGATCGTCTGGTAAAAAAATCATTTAAAGACTTTTACAGACAGGGACTTTATAAAGAAATTGCAAAAGATGTGATCCGGCCGTCTGCAGAAGAATGTGCCATGAACAGCAGGGCCAGATCCACTAAGATGCGGTGGGCTGTCAAAGCATAAAGGAGAGAATATATGCGTTATCCAAAACATTTAACCGAACATGGAACCATTGGTTTTGCAGCGCCGTCTTTTGGCTGTGCGACAGAGCCTTACCGGACTGCGTTTGAAAATTGCCAGAAAACGTTTCGGGAAAAGGGACATGGCCTTGTTTTAGGGCCAAACTGTTATGAAGCGTCTGGAATCGGAATCAGTAATACTCCTGAAAAATGCGGAAAAGAACTGACGGAAAGCTATTTAAGTCCAGACAGCGACGTCCTGATTTCCTGCGGCGGCGGAGAGCTGATGTGCGAAATCCTGGATTATGTGGATTTTGAAGCAATCCGGAATGCAGAACCTAAGTGGTACATGGGGTATTCGGACAATACCAATTTTACTTATCTGTCTGCAACCTTATGCGATACTGCGGCAATCTATGGCCCGTGCGCGGCGGCATTTGGCATGGAACCCTGGCATCCGGCCATTGAAGACGCCTACGGCCTGTTAAGGGGGACAATCCATCGGGTAACCGGTTATGAAAAATGGGAAAAAGAATCCTTAAAAGACGAAGAACATCCACTGGAACCTTACCATGTAACAGAACCGGCAAAAATCAGAAGCTTTTTTGGCCGGAAAGAAGTTCTGGAAGAACAGGCAGAGGTTCAGTTTTCCGGAAGAATGATTGGCGGCTGTATGGACTGTCTGGTCAATCTTCTGGGAACGGTTTACGATCAGACGGAGACGTTTAACGAAACTTACAAAGAAGACGGACTGATCTGGTTCTTAGAGTCCTGCGATTTAAATGTATTTTCTATCCGGAGAGCCATCTGGCAGATGAAGCACGCAGGATGGTTCCGTTACGTAAAAGGCTTTTTAATCGGACGACCTTACTGCCATGGACAGGAAATCATGGGCTTAGACCAGTACAGGGCCGTAACGGAGCTGCTGGCAGAATACAACGTTCCGGTCATTATGGATCTGGATATCGGCCATCTGCCGCCGATGATGCCGATTGTGTGCGGAGGGTATGCCAAGGTGCAGGTAACCGGCAGTCAGATTGCAATTACTTACGAAGAAAGATAGTCCAGTCATAAAACAGACAAGGCCTCATATATTAGGGTAAAGGAGTGAGGCTATATGGCTGGAAGAGAAGAAATTTTAAGGCTGTTTCCAGGGATTTTGCGGGAAATTCTGGGACAGGTTTCCGGTAATTTTGAAGAAATCCAGGAAATCCGCCTTCGGGCAGAACAACCGGTAATCATTATCCGGAACAATCGGGAGTATTTTTTAACTCCGTCCGGAGCGCTTAGGACAACAAAAGATGGAGCAGCAGTGTTTCATGGTCCGCAGATACAGGAAATGGTTGAATATATGGGGAATTATTCCCTTTATGCGTTTGAGGAAGAAGTACGGCGGGGATTTCTGACTCTTCAGGGAGGACATCGGGTCGGCCTTGCAGGCCAGGCGGTGCTGGAGAGCTGGAAGGAGCCGAAAATACGGCAGGTAAAGACATTAAAGTACATTTCGTTTTTAAATGTACGGATTGCCCACCAGAAAAAGGGCTGTGCCGCCGGACTTCTTCCTTTTTTGTGTGAAGACGGCAAAATTTTGCCGTCTTTATTAATTTCTCCGCCCAGATGTGGAAAAACCACCATTTTGAGAGATTTGATCCGGATGATTTCGGATGGCACTTCATCGGTCAGAGGACGGACGGTAGGAGTGGTGGATGAACGTTCCGAGCTGGGAGCCTGCTATCAGGGAATCCCACAGAATGATCTGGGAATCCGGACAGACGTGCTGGACTGCTGTCCTAAGGCAGATGGCATGATGATGCTGATAAAAACGATGGCGCCGGAAGTCCTGGCAGTAGATGAAATTGGAAGCGAAGAAGATTTTAAGGCCATTGAATATGCCAGAAACTGCGGCTGCTGTCTGATTGCGACCGTACATGGTTCTTCTCTTGCTGATATTAAGGAAAAGCCGGTTTTAAACCGGCTGATAAGGGAACGCACATTCCGCCGGTACGCGGTGCTGGGAGCCGATCCCCATCCAGGTACGATAAAGGCAGTTTACGATGAAAGGGAACATGAGCTGGAGGAGTAAGATGAAGGGATTGGGAGCAGGGCTTGTGCTGCTGGGAACTGCCGGATTCGGCTGGCATATGGCCGGCCTGTGGAAACAGAGACTGGAGCTTTTGCTGTCTCTCAGGCAGTTAGTCTATTTCTTAAAAGGAGAAATTTTATACAGTCATGCGACTCTGGCAGAAGGGCTTTCCCATGCAGGGAAAAAAGGGGGAGGCCCGTTTGGAGATTTATTTGAAGAAGCGGCCGGCCGGCTGAATCTGCGTGACGGCGCGGTTTTTTCCCAGATATGGAAAGAAGAAGGGGAGAAGCGGATGGATCTTCCCCTTACAAAAGAAGACTGGGAACAGTTCTTTGCACTGGGAAATAACCTGGGGTATCTGGACCTGACCATGCAGGAGAGAACCATCCTGTTATATCTGGAACAACTGGATGAAACCATAGGGTTTTTAAAAGAACACAGCAGGGAACGGCGGCGTCTGTACATGAGCTTAGGGGTCATAGGAGGCCTGTTTTTAACCATAACGCTGTTGTAACAGGAAGAAAGACAGGGAGGGATTATGGGAGTTAATCTGATTTTTAAAATTGCTGCAGTAGGCATCTTAGTTTCTGTAATCTGCCAGATTCTAAAACACAGCGGCAGGGAAGAACAGGCGTTTTTAACCAGCCTTGCAGGCCTGATTTTAGTGCTTTTCTGGATGGTTCCCTATATTTATGAGCTGTTTGAAACCATTAAAAATCTATTTGCATTATAGGAGATTCCGGAAAGGAGAAAATCATGACAACAGCGGCGGCAGCGGCTCTCGGCATTGTGGCGGTACTGTTAGCGGTCCAGTTTAAAGGCCTGAAAGGAGAGTATGGAACTTACCTTTCAGCAGCGGCAGGAGCTGTGATTTTTTCCTATGGCCTTTTAAAACTGGAAACAATTTTAGAGGCAGCCAGAAAAATCCAGGAATATATAAACGTGAATCCGGTGTATCTGACTGTGCTGGTCAAAATGATTGGAATTGCGTATATCGCAGAATTTGCTTCCGGAATCTGTAAGGACGCAGGTTATTCTTCTATTGGCGCCCAAATCGAGATTTTCGGAAAGCTATCGATTCTGGCAGTCAGTATGCCGGTAGTTCTGGCTCTTCTGGAAACAATGGAGGGATTTCTGGCATGAAAGGCAGAACGTTTTTATTCAGTCTGGCAGCAGGGGCGGGGATTAGTCTGGCAGCGGCCGGCATGGCGTTTGCAGCAGAAAAAAGCGATCAGTCCCAGTGGGATCTGGAACAGTTTGATACGGACTCGGTAGATGAGTATCTGAGCCGGAACCAGCCGGAAGGAGTGGAACTATCCTTTACGGATCTGGTCGTTCACCTGGGAAAAGGAGAGGGAAAACAGGCGGCAGAAAAAATCGGAGCAGCAGTCAGACAGGCCCTGGTTTCCCAGGTTGGAACGGGAAGCAGGATGTTGGGGCAGGTGGTTCTGCTGGGGGTATTGGGAGCCGTATTTTCTGGATTTGCAGGGATTTTTTCCAGTGGGCAGCTGTCGGAAACCGGATTTTTTGTTACATACCTGACGCTGTTTACCTGCCTGTCTGCCAGCTTTTTCCAGAGCATCCAGATCGCCTCAGGAGTGTTAAATCATTTGCTGGAATTTATGAAAGCGCTGCTGCCCTCTTTTTTTCTATCCGTAGCGTTCTGCGGAGGAAGCGGGACAGGCGCCGCCCTTTATGAAACCACTCTGGGCATGGTTGCTGTATTTCAGTGGATCTGTTTAAACGGGCTTCTTCCCATGGTAAAAATGTATGCTCTTTTAACTCTGGCAGGAAAAATTACCAGGGAAGACAGTTTATCCAGGCTTACCGTTCTGGTTGGAAAGTGCGTCCAGTGGGGGTTAAAAACCATGACGGCAGTCTTGCTGGGATTTCAGCTGATTCAGGGAATGGTGCTTCCCAGTGTGGACGCATTGGGAAAAGGCAGTCTGTTCCGTTTTTTAGAAGCAGTTCCAGGAATCGGACAAGGGGCAAGAACCGTAACCCAGACGGTTCTAGGAGCCGGCGTTTTGATCAAAAACGCGATTGGAGCTGCTGCCGTAGTGATTTTAGCGGTCATTTCAGCCCTGCCTTTGATACAGCTGGGGATTCTGGCAGTGCTGTACCACTTTTGTGCCGCTTTGCTGGAACCCGTCTGCGACAAACGGATTGTTTCTTGTATTCATGGGATTTCGCTGGCGCATCAGCTCCTGATCCGTCTGGTCTGGACGTCTCTGGTGCTGTTTGCCGTCAGTCTGGCAATTCTCTGTGCGGTTACCAATGTGATGTATTTTGCGGGGTAAATCATGGAATATCTGTTGGAATGGGCCTGGCAGATTATCTGCTGCCTGATTTTTATTACGGTACTGTCAAATCTGCTGCCAAAAACCGGTTATGAAAAGTATATCCGGCTTTTCTCCGGAATGGTGCTGATTCTTCTGATTTTAAAGCCGGTAACCGAAAGTCTGGATCTGGACGATAAAATTGCGGCGCTGTTTCAGAATATCCAGTTTCAGGAAGAAGCAGGGGAATTTCGCAGGCAGTTATCCCAGATGGAGCAGAACCGGTTCGATAAAATGACAGAAGAATACGAGAAACAGGTGGAAGAAGAGGTAACCCAGATGGCGCAGGCTGCAGGACTTCAGGCAGAGAATGCAGAAGTGCGCATAGAAACGAATCCGGAAAGCAGTTCTTATGGAGGCGTCTGCCGGATTACCATGGAGATAGAAGGAAAAAGAGAAGAAACGTTTCTGGTATCGCCAGTAGAACCGATAAAAATTGGCGGGGCTCCAGAAGAAGGACAGCCGGCGTCGGCTGTTCCCGAAAAGGTGGATTTGGAAAAATCAGAAGCGCTGAAGCGCAGGATTTCAGAATATTATGGCGTGGAGGAACAGAATGTGGAAATTTATTGGAAAGATTAAAAAAGAACAGTGGCTGATGCTGATTCTTTCTGGGGCAGCGCTGATGATTCTGGCTGCGCCGCCTTCCAAAGAAACCGACCAGACAGGAAGTTTTTATGAAAGCAGTCAGACCGGACAAACGGAAGACAACGCAGGTGTGGATACGGAAACGGGGATGTTAAAAGAATCCAGGGAAACTGGCGGGAACGGAACGGCTTATCTGGATCCAAACGGCTTATATGAAGCCCAGATGGAGGAGCGGATCCGCAAAATTCTAAAGACCGTAGAAGGAGTGGGGCAGGTAGAGGTCATGGTTGTCCTGAAAACTTCAGAAGAAAAGGTTCTTCGGGTGGATCAGAACCAGTCTTCATCGGTTACAAAAGAACAGGATACCAATGGGGGGATACGGGAGATTTCCCAGTCAGAGACAGGAGAGACAACGGTAATGGAAGGAGGCAGCGGACAGAACCGGCCCATAGTGGAAAAAGAGATTTGTCCGGAACTGTCCGGTATCATCATAAGCGCCCAGGGAGGAGGAAGTCCAAAAGTAAAAGCAGAAATTTCGGAAGCAATGGAAGCATTATTTGGCCTGCCGCCACATAAAATAAAAGTGTTAAAGCGGGTGGAATAAAGGAGCGAGGGAAATGAAACTAAAAAAACGGGATATTACGAAATCAAAAACAGAGGCGAATATGAAACGTCTGTTTCGGAGAAATCAAATTATCATTACCACGCTGGCGATTATGATTGCGGCGGCCGGATATTTAAACTATGCAGGCAAAGAGGAGCTGGGAGCAGGCGGCGCCTACGAAGCCGGCCTGACCGATATTTCGGAAGAAGATTTGCTGGCAGAAAACCAGGCGGCAGGAAACTATGCCGGAGACGGACAGTTCCAGGAAATCGCAAGTCTGGATCAGGACGGGGACGATCTGGATCAACTGGACGGCAAAGAACTGGCAGACGCCGGACAGACTGGGGAGACGGAACCGGTAATGCCGGAAGATACAGATGCAGAATCAGAAGGCACAGACGTTTCCCAGACCGGACTGGAAAATCCAGGAGAAGCAGTGCTGACCAGCGGACTCAGCGTTTCGGATTACATAGCCAATGTCCAGTTAAACAGGGAACAGATTCGGGCTAAAAATAAAGAAGCGCTGATGGAGATTGTCAATAATACAGCCATTGAAGAATCTGCCAAGCAGCAGGCCATCCAGAGTATGGTGGAGCTGACGGAGATAGCAGAAAAAGAAAACGCCGCGGAAACCCTGCTGATGGCAAAGGGATTTTCCGATCCAGTCGTCAGCATCAGCAGCGACAAGGTGGACGTAGTTGTCAACGCCTCAAGCATTACGGATCCCCAGAGAGCCCAGATTGAAGACATTGTAAAGAGAAAAACAGAAGTAGGAGCCGATCAAATCGTGATTACCCTGCTGGACCTGGAAGAATAACAGCCGGATGCCAGCAAAACAATCCCAACAAAAACGCGGAAAAACCTTTCCAAATGGGTTTCTTTTTGCTATAATGAGTATAACTGTTCAGGACGGCCGGATCAGAAGGCAGCCGTACTGGACAATTCCAAATGGACAGGAGGAAAGGATTGTGGCAGAAGCAGAGAATCGCAATACGCATAAAGTATACGAAAAAGATAAAATAGGCGAAGTACAGATTGCAGACGAGGTAGTCGCTATTATTGCAGGCCTTGCAGCTACAGAAGTAGACGGAGTAGATTCTATGGCAGGCAACATTACCAACGAGCTGGTAGGAAAATTAGGAATGAAGAATCTGTCCAGAGGCGTTAAGATTGATGTGACAGAAGAACACGTATGTGTCGATATTTCCTTGTATTTAAAATATGGATATAACATTCCAGAGGTCAGCGCGAAGGTACAGGATCGGGTAAAAAATGCCATTGAGAATATGACAGGGCTTACGGTTTTAGAGGTAAATATCAAGATTGCCGGCGTTAATATGCAAGAAGAAAAATAATATGCAACAAGCTGCTGCCGTTTTTATCTGAGACGGAGCAGCTTTTTTATTGCGAATCATCCGGAAAAGCCGCCAGCAGCAGGCTTTCTCGGTTTATAGGAGGACAGGAAAATGGAAAAGAAACGATTAGCTCTTGTAGGATGTGGAAAACTGGGAGTTGTGATTGCACAGGCGTGGAAAGACGGCCTGTTAGAAGATTATGAATTTGTAGGAGCAGCAAGCCGTACCATGGAGTCTGCACAAAAAGTAGCGGCCATTACCGGATGTAAGGCCTGCGAAACCATAGACGAGCTGCTGGAATTAAAGCCGGATTTTGTGGCAGAAGCAGCGTCTCCTAAGACAGTTAGTGAGATTGGAAAAAAGGTACTGTCTTCTGGAGCCAATCTGGTGGTTTTATCTATGGGAGCATTTGCAGATCCTGCGCTGTTTGAAGAATTAAAGATGACAGCCCTGGAATCCGGAACCAAGCTGTATCTGGCAAGCGGCGTTATCGGAGGCTTTGACGCGCTGCGCACCATCACGTTAATGAGCCAGGCAAAGGGTCAGAAAGCAGTTTCTGGTATTTCTACCCATAAAGGTCCGGCGTCTTTAAAGGGAACCCCGATTTTTACGGAAAGCTTAATGACTGATACCGATGAGACAGAAGTATTTTCCGGCAACGCAAAAGAGGCCATTGCTTTATTCCCGACAAAGGTAAATGTAGCGGTTGCTGCCGCTCTGGCAAGCATGGGACCGGAGGACACCAAAGTGAACATTACCAGCGTGCCTGGATTTGTAGGCGACGATCACAGAATTACCATGGAAACCGACGGCATCAAAGCAGTCGTGGATATTTATTCCAGTACTGCGGAGATGGCAGCCTGGAGCGTCATTTCCCTGCTCCGCAACATCAGTTCGCCGGTTGTATTCCAGTAGGAGGGGAGAAAATGAAAAAGTTTAGAAAGTTAGTTGCCATTGAGCCGGTCAGCCTGGTGCCGGAAGCAGAAAACGAACTTGGCCAGTATGCAGAAGAAGTCGTACTATATCCGGATATTCCGGCAGACGATGCTGAAATTATCAGACGGATTGGCGATGCGGACGGCGTACTGGTCAGCTATACGTCGCGGATTTCAGGAGAAGTGATACAGAGCTGTCCCTCTATCCGCTATATCGGAATGTGCTGCAGCCTGTATTCGGAAGAAAGCGCCAATGTCGATATTGCCTGTGCCAGAAGCTTGGGCATCCAGGTACTGGGAATCCGCGATTACGGAGACAGGGGCGTGGTGGAATACGTTCTTCATCAGCTGATTGGGCTTCTTCATGGATTTGGGCGTCCCATGTGGAAAAAAGAGCCTCTTGAAATTACCGGATTAAAAGTGGGAATCGTAGGATTGGGCGTTTCCGGCAGAATGATTGCAGACGCCCTGCAGTTCATGGGGGCAGAGATTTCCTATTACAGCCGCAGCCGCAAGGAAGATGCAGAAGCACATGGGATGATTTATAAGCCGTTGGATCAGCTTTTAAAAGAAAGCCAGGCAGTCTTTACCTGTTTAAATAAAAACGTCCTTTTGCTTCAGGAAAAAGAATTTGAAGCATTGGGAGACGGAAAAATCCTCTTTAATACGTCCATTGGGCCAGGATTTGACTCCAAAGCCCTGGAAAACTGGGTAAAACGGGAAGGAAACTACTTTTTCTGCGATACGAAGGCAGCGGCAGGCCCAGTAGACGAAGCATTTTTTGACCTTCCCCAGGTGTCCTGTGCAAATATATCTGCAGGCAGGACAAGCCAGGCATTTGTGCTGTTAAGCCAGAAAGTTTTAGCAAATATCCGGACATTTTTAGCGGATTAAGAGTTTGGGATCTTGTGAAACCAGCCGGCTTTTGCTATAATAACTCCAAATGCCTATAGAATATTACGTGCAGGAGGATAAAACATGACCAGAAGAGAATTGCGGGAGCATTGCTTTAAAATGCTGTTTGGATCGGAATTTTACCCAGCAGAGGAAAAAGAAGATCAGCTTAGACAGTATTTTCTGGCTCCGGAGGAAGAAGATGCAAATCCAGAAGGCGCCGAAGAAGTTGTGCACTGTGTAGAATTAAAAGAGGCAGACCAGGAGAAGATCCTTCAGAGAGTGGAATCCATTATGAGTAAGATTCCGGAACTGGATCAGCAGATCGATCAGGTGGCTGAAGGCTGGAAAACCAGACGTATGGGAAAGGTAGAGCTGGCAATTCTGCGTCTGGCTGTCTATGAAATGAAATACGACGATCAGATTCCGGAAAAGGTAGCAATTAACGAGGCAGTGGAACTGGCAAAGAAATTTGGCGGCAGCGACGCGCCTGCCTTTATAAATGGTATTTTAGCAAAGCTGGTGTAAGATGGCAGGGGTTTACAGCGTCTCCCAGGTCAACAGCTATATCCGGAACCTGTTTGCACAGGACTTTGCATTAAACAGGATTTCCATAAAAGGAGAAGTGTCAAACTGCAAGTACCATACTTCCGGCCATATTTATTTTACTCTGAAGGATGGTTCCAGCGCGATTTCTGCAGTCATGTTTGCAGGTCAGAGAAAAGGCCTGAACTTCCAGATGCAGGACGGCCAGCAGGTGGTGGCCAGCGGAAATGTGGATGTTTACGAAAGAGACGGAAAGTACCAGCTCTATGCCAGGGAAATTACCCTGGACGGGGCTGGTGACTTATTTAAACGGTTTGAAGCGCTGAGAGACCAGCTGGAAGAAATGGGAATGTTTGACGCCCAGTATAAGCGTCCGATTCCCCGCTATGCTGCAAAGGTTGGCATCGTAACGGCCAGTACCGGAGCGGCCGTCAGGGATATTATGAATATTGCCAGACGGCGCAATCCCTTTGTGCAGCTTGTTTTGTGTCCGGCCCAGGTTCAGGGGGAACAGGCAAAATACAGCATAGTAAAGGCCATTGAGATCCTGGACAATATGGATCTTGACGTGCTGATCGTGGGACGGGGAGGCGGTTCCATCGAGGATTTGTGGGCGTTTAATGAAGAAATTGTGGCCAGGGCCATTTTTGCCTGCAAAACTCCGGTAATTTCTGCCGTAGGACATGAGACGGACGTGACCATAGCCGATTATGTGGCAGATATGCGGGCTCCGACACCGTCTGCGGCGGCAGAACTGGCAGTGTTTGACTACCGTCAGTTTACAGAAGAGATAGAAGGATACCGCCAGGCGCTGATCCGATCCGTACAGCGGCAGGCAGAGAGAACCCGATACCGCACCGGAGAATATTATTACCGACTGGGATTAAAGGATCCGCAGAAACTTCTGAACGACAGGAGGCAGCGGGCGATTGAGATAGAAGATAAGATGAACCGGCTGATGAGGGAACAGCTTTTGGAAAACCGCCACCGGCTGGCCATTTTTTCCGGCCGCCTTTCCGGTATGTCCCCTCTGGAAAAATTGAGCCAGGGATATGGATTTGTAAGCGGACAGGACGGGAAAAAGGTAGTTTCCATCCGTCAGGTAAAGCCGGACGACCAGATTTTCGTCTACGTACAGGACGGTAAAATTACCGCTGAGGTAAAATCCGCAGAAGCGGCCTGTACAGACAGCCGTAAGGAGCAGTAAATGAATGAAAAATTAACCATTGAAGAGACCTTTGCGCTTTTAGAAGAAATTCTTACCCAGATGGAGAAACGGGACATTTCCTTAGAAGAAAGTTTCGCCTGCTATGAAAAGGGGATGAAGTTAGTAAAGGCCTGCAATGATAAAATCGATAAAGTAGAGAAACAGATAATTGTACTGAGCGAGGAACAGGGAGATGAAGAAAATGAACCTGGAGCTTGAGAAACGGACCAGGGAAGCAGAGGAGAAGATTTACCGCTACCTTCCCAGGGAAACAGGCCATCAGAAGACCATTTTTGAGGCAATGAACTACAGCATGAAGGCAGGGGGAAAACGTCTGAGACCTTTGCTGATGCAGGAAGTCTGCCGGCTGTTCGGCGGTTCTTTAACAGAAATAGAACCGTTTATGGCAGCTATCGAGATGATTCATACATCGTCTCTCATCCATGACGATCTGCCTTGTATGGACAATGACCAGTACCGCAGAGGAAAAAAGAGCACCTGGGCAGCCTTTGGAGAAGATATGGGAGTGCTGGCTGGAGATGCCTTGATTGTTTATGCATTCGAAACAGCCTGCCAGGCGTTTGCATTGTCGGAACACCCCAGACGGGTGGGAGAGGCCATACGGATTCTGGCTGAAAAAACCGGAATTTACGGTATGATCGGCGGACAGACCGTAGATGTGGAGCTTACGAACCAGCCGGTTCCCAGAGAGAAACTGGACTTCATTTACCGACTGAAGACAGGAGCGCTTTTAGAGGCTTCCATGATGATAGGAGCCGTTCTGGCCGGCGCAGATGAAGAAAGCGTCCGCCTGGTGGAGAAAGCAGCGTCAGAGATTGGCGTGGCATTCCAGATTCAGGATGATATTTTAGATGTAACCAGCAGTCAGGAAGTGCTGGGAAAGCCGGTTTTAAGCGATGAAAAAAATTGCAAAACCACTTATGTTACCTTAGAAGGCCTGGATAAGGCAAGAGAAGACGTGGCAAAGATTTCCCAGGCCGCCATTGAGGATATAAAAGCACTTCCAGGAGAAAATAGATTTTTAGAAGAACTGGTAGCCATGCTGGTTACCAGAGAAAAATAAGGAGCGTCCATGATACTGGAACAGATAAAAAGCCCGCAGGATGTGAAAAATCTGAGCCAGGAAGAACTGATTACCCTGGCGGCAGAAATTCGGGCGTTTCTGATTGAAAAAATCAGTCATACAGGGGGGCATCTGGCGTCAAATCTGGGCGTGGTGGAACTGACCATTGCCATGCACAGGGCATTTGATCTTCCGGAGGACAAGATTATCTGGGATGTGGGGCATCAGTCCTATACCCACAAGATTTTGAGCGGAAGGAAAGACGCCTTTGACGAGCTGCGCCAATATGGCGGTTTAAGCGGTTTTCCTAAGCGGAAAGAAAGCCCCTATGACGCCTTTGATACCGGCCATAGTTCCACCTCGATTTCTGCAGGGCTGGGAATTGCCCAGGCCAGGGATCTGCTGGATGAAGATTATACGGTAGTATCTGTGATTGGAGACGGAGCGCTGACGGGAGGAATGGCCTATGAAGCCTTAAACAATGCCGCCAGAATCCGGAAAAATTTTATTATTGTATTAAACGATAATAAAATGTCAATTTCAGAAAACGTAGGCGGGATGTCCAAGTACTTAAATGGCCTGCGGACAGATGAGGGATATAACGATTTAAAAAAATGGGTCAGCGATACGCTGGACAAGATTCCTGGCGGTCAGCCGATTATTGATAAGATTAAGCGTACCAAAAATGGAATTAAACAGCTGCTGATTCCTGGAATGCTGTTTGAAAATATGGGAATTACCTATCTGGGGCCCATTGACGGCCATGATATCAGACAGTTGTGCCGCACCTTCCAGGAGGCAAAAAAGCTGGATCATGCGGTGCTGGTTCACGTAATTACCAAAAAAGGAAAAGGCTACCGGCCTGCTGAGAAAAATCCTTCCCATTTCCATGGGGTAGATCCTTTTGATATTGCAACTGGAAAATCTCTGAAAAAGAAGACAAAGCCGTCTTATACCGATATTTTTTCCAGAACCATCTGCCGGCTTGGAGAAACCCATCCCAATCTGGTAACCGTAACGGCGGCAATGCCGGATGGAACAGGCTTAAAGAAATTTGGCGAAAAGTTTCCAGATCGGTTTTTTGATGTCGGAATTGCCGAGGCTCATGCAGTAACGTCTGCCGCCGGTATGGCAGCCGGAGGATTAAAGCCGGTAGTAGCAGTCTACTCTTCCTTTTTGCAAAGAGGATTTGACCAGATTCTTCACGACGTCTGTATTCAGAACCTGCCGGTCGTATTTGCGGTAGACAGGGCTGGACTGGTTGGAAGCGACGGGGAGACCCATCAGGGTATTTTTGATTTAAGCTTTTTAACCATGATTCCCAACATGACGGTTATGGCGCCGAAAAACAGATGGGAACTGGAGGATATGATTTCCTTTGCAGTCGACTATGACGGCCCTATTGCAGTCCGTTATCCAAGAGGGGAAGCGTATGACGGCTTAAAAGAGTTTCGCAGCCCCGTATCGTATGGAAAGGGAGAGATGCTGTTTGAAGAACAGGAAATTGCCCTTTTAGCAGCCGGCAGCATGGTCAGCACCGGAGAACACGTCAGGGAGAAGCTAAAAGCAGCCGGACACAGCTGTTCTTTGGCAAACCTGCGGTTTGTAAAGCCCATAGATACGGAACTTTTGGACAGACTGGCAAAAAATCACAGGACGATTGTAACAATGGAAGAGAATGTTCTCCAGGGAGGATTCGGTCTGGCAGCAGCGGCATATATGAGCAGCCGTTATCCGGAAATAAAAGTGGTAAATATTGCCCTTCCAGACGCATACGTAGAGCATGGAAATGTATCGCTTCTTCGATCCGGACTAGGGATTGACAGCGATTCGATTGTAAAGAAATTATTGGCAGCGGAGCGGAAAGAATGAAAGAACGATTAGATGTACTATTAGTAAAACGCAATCTGGCAGAATCCAGGGAAAAGGCAAAGGCCATTATTATGTCCGGAATCGTCTATGTAGACGGCCAGAAAGAAGACAAGGCAGGGACGGCTTTTGAAGATACGGTTTCCATCGAAGTACGGGGAAATACTTTAAAATACGTAAGCCGCGGAGGATTAAAGCTGGAAAAGGCCATGACCCATTTCGGCCTTACCCTGGATGGAAAAATCTGTATGGATGTAGGTTCTTCTACAGGAGGATTTACCGACTGTATGCTGCAGAACGGGGCAGTCAAGGTATATGCAGTAGACGTGGGCCATGGACAGCTGGCATGGAAGCTGCGCAACGACGAGCGGGTAGTCTGCATGGAAAAGACCAATATCCGCTACGTAACCAGGGAAGATATTCCGGATCCCATTGATTTTTCTTCCATAGACGTATCGTTTATCTCCCTTACCAAGGTATTAGGGCCGGTCAAAGAATTGCTGGCAGAAGACGGTCAGGTGGTGTGCCTGATTAAGCCCCAGTTTGAAGCTGGCAGGGAAAAGGTAGGGAAGAAAGGCGTTGTGCGCGATAAAAACGTCCATCTGGAAGTGATTGAGATGGTAATTTCCTATGCGGAAAGCATCGGATTTGATATTTTAAATCTGGAGTATTCCCCCATCCGCGGTCCGGAAGGAAACATTGAATACCTTCTTTACTTAGGAAACCGGCGGGAAGGACAGGATCCATTTGTACCGGAACATCCGGTATGTCCGCGGGATGTGGTAGAACAATCCCACGAAAATCTGTAAGACAGCATAGAGGGAACAAGGGCTGGAGATTATGAACAACTTTTACATCATAGCAAATTCAAATAAAAAAGACCATATCTGGAAGACGGTAGAGGAAACTCAGGGATATTTAAAACGTCACGGAGCATTCTGTCAGGTACAGGATAACGACTTTAAAAAGGATTCTGGCCGCTATACCGATGCTTCCCTGGTTTCGGAAAACGTAAACTGCGTGATTACGATAGGAGGAGACGGAACCCTGATTCAGGCTGCCAGGGATCTGGCAGACCGCGACATCCCCCTGATTGGAATCAATCAGGGGCATCTGGGGTATCTGACCCAGGTAAGACGCAAAGAGGATATTCCGGATATGGCAGACGCGCTGCTGGCGGACCGGTATCAGATTGAAAACAGGATGATGCTGGACGGAACGATTCTCCGCCAGGGAAAGGCCATTGCATCTGACATTGCCTTGAATGAGATTGTTCTGACTCATCAGAATGCGATTCAGATTCTGCGGTTTACCGTATATGTCAATGGAGAATTTTTAAACCATTATACGGCGGACGGACTGATTGTGGCGACGCCTACCGGATCAACGGCGTATAATCTGTCGGCAGGCGGTCCGATTGTAGCGCCGAATGCAGCGATGACGGTTCTGACTCCCATTTGTTCCCATGCGTTAAATGCCAGAAGTATTGTACTTTCGGCAGAAGATGAAATCTGTATTGAGGTTCAGGAAGGACTTCAGGCGGCAGTCTTTGACGGAGATACCATTGTAAATCTGGAGCAGGGGGATCAGCTGGTGATCCGCAAGTCCAGCCAGGTAACCAGACTGGTACGGTTAAAGCAGATTTCATTTCTGGAGAATTTAAGCACCATGTTAAACCTGACATAAGAAAAAGGCAGGAGGACGTTGATGAAGGTAGAAAGACACAGCAAAATTGTAGAGTTAATTGGAAAATACTCCATCGAAACCCAGGAGGAACTGGCGGAGTATTTAAATAAAGCCGGTTTTAACGTAACCCAGGCGACCGTATCCAGAGACATCAGGGAATTAAAGCTGACGAAAATCCAGGGAGAAAACGGAAGACAGCAATACGTAGTTTTAAAGCCCCAGGGAACGTTCAGCGATAAGTATATCCGGATTTTACGGGACGGATATTCCAGCATGGACATGGCTCAGAACATCCTGGTAATTAAGACCGTGTCTGGTATGGCAATGGCAGTTGCCGCCGCTCTGGACGCCATTCATTTCCATGAGATTGTAGGCTGTATTGCAGGGGACGACACTATTATGTGCGCAGTAAGAAGCGTGGACGACACCATTCTTGTTATGGACAAGATTCGGAAGCTGATTGCAGAATAGGGGGCTTCGTATGTTATTGGAACTGCACGTGAGAAATCTGGCTTTGATTGAAAAAGCAGACATTGAATTTACAGAAGGCCTGAACATTCTCACTGGTGAAACGGGAGCAGGAAAGTCGATTATTATTGGATCCGTCAACATGGCCCTGGGCGGGAAAACCTCCAGGGACAGCATCCGCACAGGGGCGGAAAATGCGTATATTGAGCTGCTGTTTTCCGTTACGGATCCAGCGAAAATCCAGGCGCTGAAAGCGTTGGATGCAGAACCGGACGAAGATGGAACCCTGATTATTTCCAGGAAGATCACACCGTCCAGAAGCACGTCCAGAATCAACGATGAGACGGTAACAAGCAGCCGTTTAAAGGCGATTACTGGACTGCTTTTAGACATTCACGGGCAGCATGAACACCAATCCCTTCTTCATAAATCAAAACATCTGGAAATTCTGGATGCCTATCTTTGCGAGAAAACCCACCAGATAAAACAGAAAATAGGAGAAGAATACCTTCACTACCAGGGGCTGAAAAAGAAGCTGGAAGAGTTTCAGCTGGACAAGGAAGGTCAGCTTCGGGAAGCAGATTTCTGCCGGTTTGAGATTGAAGAAATCGAGCAGGCAAATCTCAAAGAAGGAGAGGAAGAAGAACTGGCTCTGGAATACCGCCGTTTTCTTCATTCCAGAAAAATTACGGAAGGATTATCTACCGCATATGAGGCAGTCCAGAACGATGGAATCAGCAGGGCGCTGAGAGAGATTGACGCAGTCGTCCAGTATGATGAAGAAGGTTTGTCAAGTATTAAAAGCCAGTTAAGCGACCTGGAAAACCTGTTAAGCGACGCTGGATGGGAGATTTCTTCTTACATGGAAAAAATGTCCTTTGATGAGAAGACGTTTCGGGAGACGGAAGAACGGCTGGATCTGATTCGTGGATTGATGGCAAAATACGGAGGTACCGTATCGGCAGTACAGAAAAATCTGGAAGAAAAAAAGAGCCGTCTGGCAGAACTGGAAAATTACGACAAAGTCCGGCAGGAAGTGGAAGAAGAACTGAAAAAAAGCGAGAATCAATTAGAAGAATCCTGTCAATACTTGTCTCAGATACGAAGAGAAGGAGCCAGAAAATTAAGTGAAAAAATCTACCAGGCCCTGCAGGATTTAAACTTTTTAAATGTTTCATTTACCATTGAAATTGCCCGTCTGCCTTATTTTACAGCTAATGGGTATGATGAGGCAGAGTTTAAGATTTCGGCCAATCCAGGCGAGCCGGCAAGGCCGTTGAAAGAAGTGGCTTCCGGAGGCGAGCTTTCCAGAATTATGCTTGCGATAAAAGCAGTTCTGGCAGATACGGATCAGATTCCAACCCTGATTTTTGATGAAATTGACACCGGTATCAGCGGCCGGACGGCACAGAAAGTGTCGGAAAAACTTTCTTATATTGCAAAAAGCCATCAGGTAATCTGTATTACTCATCTGCCCCAGATTGCGGCTATGGCGGACAGCCATTTTGAGATTTCAAAAAGTGCAAAAGACGGCCGCACCGTGACAACTATCAGCCGCCTGGGAGAGGATCAGATGGTAAGAGAACTGGCCAGACTTCTGGGAGGTGCGGAGATTACGGAAACGGTTTTAAACAATGCCAGAGAGATGAAAAAATTGGCAGAGGAAACCAAACAAAGATGACAAACTCTGACAGATTACATTTTCTGTTTTGACCCATACTAAGTGTGGAGACGCTAAGATTTATGTAAGCGGTACGCACACAAAGAGGAGGTATGGGCATGACAAAACGGAACCATTTTTATCGTGTGCTGCGCCGGTTATTCTGTGCAGCACTTTTCTTTTTATCCGGTTTTACCTGGTATTATATAGAGCGGTCAATACCGGATGAGGTCAATATTGTTGCCAGTGAAGAAGAAATTTTCGATCTGAATCTGCCGTTAAGCACCAGTTTTGAAAGCGAAAGCAAAGAGGTGGTAGTAGGTGGAAAATCGAATATTCCAAAAGGTCAGGTAAGAATCACAGGTGGCCAGCCAGTGTCGTTTTATTCCGATACCCAGGGCAGCTATAAGGTAGGAGTAAAGCTGTTTGGACTTTTAGAATTAAAGGAAATGAAGGTCAACGTAGTGGATACAGATTATGCGGTTCCCTGTGGGATTCCGGTTGGAATTTATCTGAAATCCAAGGGCATTATGGTCATAGGAACAGGAAAGATTACCGATGGAAACGGTCAGGAAACCGAACCGGCAAATGGGATATTACAGTCCGGAGATTACATCGAACAAGTAAACGGAGAACCATTAGATACCAAAGAACAGCTGATAGAAGCAGTTAATCAGGCAGGTACGGACGGAACGGGAACGGTTGAATTAACAATACGCCGAGACGGTCAGGAAATGGATGTCAGTATGGAAACCGTGGCGGATCAGGATGGGACGTATAAGCTGGGAGCCTGGGTCAGAGACGATACCCAGGGAATCGGAACCATGACCTATATGGATTTAAACGGCCACTTTGGGGCGTTGGGACATGGCATCAGCGATGCAGATACCGGACAGGTGGTGTCTATTGAGGGAGGAACCCTTTATGAGACCCAGATTATGGGAATTGAGAAAGGAACCATAGGAAAACCAGGGGTCATGAGCGGAGTCATTTATTATGGCCCACAATCCCAGCTTGGCACCATAAATGGGAATACCGAAGAAGGAATTTTCGGAACAGCAGGAGAAAAGCTGCAGAACCGGATTCAGGCTGAAGCTCTTCCAATCGGTTACCGTCAGGACGTCCATCCAGGTCCGGCCCTGATTCGAAGCAGCGTTTCCGGAACCGTCACGGACTATGAAATCGAAATTTTGAAGGTGGATTATTCTACGGATCATAAAAGCAAAGGAATGGTTATTAAAGTAACCGATCCGGAACTTCTTTCTCTGACCGGAGGAATCGTCCAGGGCATGAGCGGAAGCCCCATCATCCAGGATGGCAAACTCATCGGCGCCGTTACCCACGTCTTTGTCCAGGATTCTTCAAAAGGGTATGGGATATTTATTGAAAATATGCTGGAGCATTGAGCAATGCAGCAGACATAAGGAAAGTCGATATGGGAGCTTGCTCACGATATCGACTTTTTCTTATGGATGATATACGGCGAAAGCCAAACACCGAGGAAAGCAAAGCTTTTCGAGGTGGCCTGGGCGGAGCAGGTGGGACATGGAAAAATAAAGAGGCGCTGCAAGCTTGATTGTAAGTGCTTTTTATTATGTTGTCGGCTCTTTGGAGTTTCGTTATCTGTAAAATTTTGAGTATTTATGCTATAATGAAATAAAAAACAGGAATTGACCGAGCTGAAAGTGAGGGATGCTTCTTGTCCGCAGGACAAGAAGATGAGGAAGAAATAAAGACAGATAACTCGGAAGTTGTCTTGGAGGGATAATAAATGAAAAAAGTATTATTCTATGTACCTGCAGTTATATATACGATTGCGGTAATTGCCTTAAACATAATTCTCAAGACATTTTCTCCCCTATAGTATGTTTGGGTTGTTTTGTTGTGGCTTGGAGGATTTATGCTGAGCAAGGATAAAGTATGGGGTGGTCTATTTGCCCTGCTCCCCGCTGCTCATATCCTGTATATAAGTACACAAGCACAGGACAAGTTATCAGCAAAGTACCTTTGGGAATTATGACTGCTGTGTATTTTCTTGTTTGTATGTTTGTGGTTTGGAAGAAAGGCCCAAACAAATAAATTTGAAGTTGTGAGGTTAAAGTATGAAGAAAATAATTGCGGGAATAGGATTTGAACTTACAGGGACATTGATGTTGTTATGCTCTTCTTTAATTGCAAGTATGAGTATGGAAAAATACAACAGAGTGGAATACGGAATTGGGAGTATATTGGCAAACAGTGTTTGATATGGGCTTATTCCCTGTGCTGATAATAGGAATTATTTTATTGGCAACAGGTATCACATTTTCTTTATGGGGCGTTTTTTCAAAATCAGATAAATAAACTCAATTCCAGTTTCACGAACGAAATAGTAGTGATACATAACAGTCATATATTTTAATGTTATGGTTGTTTACAATAAAAATTGGTGTTCAGAATGGGAAAATTATGGGGCGGTATCTTTATTGAGAATATGCCATAAGTACCTATAAGTAAAAATGGAAGGTAAGAGGTGTATAGTGTCCAATATTCTTCAACGTGATGGATTGACAATAGAATTGCTCGAAAAATTATCATATAAATCAGAGATGGGAATTAACCTTAAGAAAAATCTGCACTACTTTGAAAGAGAAGTAATTATAGCAGAACTTATAAAAATAAATGAATGGTATGATGAGTTCGAAGAATTGCATGAATTAGCGTTGGATTATCGAATCAAGAGCATTCAATCAGCAATTTTGAAATATGATCGCTATTATCCGGATCATCAAGCACGTAAAGTATTTGATGATTTGCTGGGATTTCGTTCTTTGTGTGATAATTATGAAGATATTTTAGAGTTAGGCCAGATTCCGAAATTAAGAATTGCTGATATGTCAAAAGGAAAGGCTAATGATGATGGATATAGAGGCATTCATGTGTATTTTCAATTAGATGGAAGTCATTACCCGATTGAAATACAATATAATACTTATTATGATAGACAGTTTAACAACTGGATTCATAAGTATGTTTATAAAAAGAATTACAAAAACAGCAT
>UQMJ01000016.1 GCA_900542035.1 uncultured Clostridium sp. | reverse complement strand
TACAGAAATTGATGCAGGGCGGCGACGTTGCTTTCCAGCGTCATAGGGATAACGCAGTCTTTTTTATGGATCCTGGCGGTTGTTTTTGCAAATGGGAAACCTGCAGTCTGTGCAATCTCATACTTGCTGATGCTCTTTGCGATAGGCATTACATCTTCCGCTCCGATACTGGTGGAAAGCTGCGGAAGAACGCCTGCTACAATATTGCTCAATACGGATATATCTGCCTGTTTTGCCTTTTCCAGCGCTAACATTATGACTTTACGCTGCCGTTCTGTACGATTAAAGTCTGTATCCATCAAACGCAGGCGGCTATATGCAACAGCCTGTACACCGTCCAGATGGTTCATTCCGGAATGCTCTAAGTGATAGGAGCCGACTCCTGTGGATTCTACGGTTTCTGTAATAAAAGAATTGATGTAGGCAAATTCCTTATCCGTAATTTCCAAATCTATACCGCCTAACAGATTTATGGCGTCTGCTACGGCTTTCCAGTTAAACGTGGCATAATCATCGATCTCAATATCCAGATTGCGTTCCAGGGCCGATACTGCCTGCTCATGGCCGCCTAAGAAATACGCCTCATTGATTTTATCGAAATTTCCCTTTTCGTCAATCTGAAGGTATGTATCTCGGTAAACAGAAACCAGACTGATTTCATTGGTCTTTTTATTAATGCTGCAGATTAATTCCACATCTGACAACGCGCCTTTTTCCAGACTGCCGCTTCGGGAATCTACTCCAAATACGGCAATATTCCAATATCCGTCCCGCGTCTTCCACCATCTCTGGATAAACAGTACACCAATGATTACTAACAGGCAAATCCCGATTCCAGCAAATATTTTTTTAGACTGTTTCTTCTTTCTGTTTCCAGAACTGGTCCGGCCTTTTCTGGAGCGTGGATCCGGCTGTCTGCTGTCTCGTCTCCGGCTGTCTGCACCTTTGGAACGTGAATACTCCCCTTGTCCCTGGCCCGAAGCCGGCCTCTTCTTTCCATTGGAACTGCGCCTGAATGATTCCGGCTGCTGTCTTCTGCGGCGCATACGTTCAATTTCGTCTTCCTGTATTTCGTCTCCGTAAAAATATTCCCTGCTTTTTGGTCTGGGAGAACCAGTCTTGTCTTCCCAGCCCTCCTCTGGATCATCATAGAAATAATCGTCGTCATAATCCTTTCGGTAACTCATTTTAAACTCTCCTTTGCCAAAACCGTTTTGCCATAAAACAGCTTAATCAATCAGATTGCGGTAATAGGGCCAATCGGCTGTCATGGTTTTTACCGTCACATTGTTCACAGATGCACTGGATTCGTGGATTACCTGCATCTGTCCATTGGAAGTCCATCCTAAGAACATAACCACATGGGCGCCGGTTCCGGTTTTTACTATAATATCCCCAGGCTGAAGCTCAGACCGCTTAATCGGCCGTCCGCAAAGAACCAGACTGCTGGTGCTCTCTCCTGCAAGACGTTCGCCTGTGACAGACCAGTACACCCAGTTAATCCAGCCGGAGCAATCCAGTCCTTTTAAAATACGGCCTTTTGTATCCGGTTCTACCGGCGTGCCGAAAAAGTTGCCTTCATATCCGGAACGGGATGCCTTTCCGCCCCAGTAATAAGGAACTTTTCCTACAGAAGACAATGCAAACTGGATAATTTCCTTCCGTTTTTTTGATGTTCCAGCCGGAAGTTTGTCCATATAAGCATCGATTTCTGAAGCAGACAGCGGATTTCCCACAGTAATTGTGGAAATACTCAGGCCGTAATCCTGATACCAGTCCTGGGAATGGATGGCTTCTACCATCTTGATACTGTAATCATCCCAGCCGTCCCAACCGCCTTCCGTCATGTTTTCCGGATTATTTCCAATGGCATCTGCTTTTATTAATCCTTCTGTATCATTTAATCCCAAGATTTGTATTGTAATATTTAAATTCACATGGCCTGGACAGCCGCCCGTTTTGCCTGAACTATGGCTTGAAGACGGTTTTTTCTGCGGCTCCTTTTTTTCTGCCGACGCTTCCTGCACCGATGTTTCCTGCATGGACGTTTCCGCTTTCGCAGCAATATGTTCCTCTAATGATGGTTCCCCATTGGACTCATAAGAAGCATTTCCAGGAGTTGCCTCCGGCTGCTCCATGGATTCTTCCCCAGGTCCGATATGATCCCACTGGGTAGGATCAACCGTACTTTTGCGAATGGTTCCTCCTGTAGGGACCTCATCCAGATTGTCTAACGGGAGTTCCTCAACAATCTTATCGTTTGGTTCTGCGTAGGTATCTTCCGTGCTGCTTTCCGTCTCCAGCTGGCTGCCTTCGCTCTCCTGTTTTGGTCTGCTGTTAGCAGAAACGGTTTCTTTCTCTAAAGTTTCTTTGTCTGAATCTTCCTGCAAAAGCTGTTCTTCTGACATCTGTCCATATTCCTGGCTGTTTCCCGACGCTGCCAGCTCGCCTGCCAGTTCCTCTTCCTCAGCCTCCTGAAGCAATTCTTCCAGAGACATATCCAGACACCCGTCACAGTAATACACATCGCTCATACTGTAAGAATAACTGTGGGAATCTTTCCACAGCCGGTTGGCATACTCTTCAAATGCTTCTGCGTCCAGCATATCCTTCTGATAGGTATAAACGCTTGCCATCGAAAGAATTTCTTTTACATTGGAATACCCATTAATCGGCTGCCCGCTGCCGTTGACAAATGAAATGTTTACCTTTTTCCAGGTGTTAATGGTCCAGGTCTCCGGATTGTCTGGATCATGGGTTTCATCATTGGGATTATAAGTTCCGAAGGCTGCGGAAACAGGCTTTCCAAGCCTGGCTGCCATTTTTGCCGGCTTAATATCTGCCAGGTCATAAATGGACGCCAGCCAGTCAGAATCCTTAATGCTTAATGACTGGTATACCTTTCCGGCGTAGCTCTGGGTTACGTCAGATGGATCTGCCCCCTCCGGAAAATAATATGCTAAATTCAAAAGAGTAATAGACGGCTCATATGCATTGGCGTCTTTTCTCGCTTCCTTTGTCTCAGCTTCAGAGACCGGTTCTTCTGTTTCTTCCGGCCTATTCGCTGCCTGGACTGCCGGTTCTTTTTCAGGAAGCGGGGAATCTGCAGGAACATAATTTCCTGCCAGATTACCGGTTATGATTCCGGCAATTACCATAACGGCTGCCGCTGCTGCTTGTTTCTTATTTTCTCTGTTCCAAACTATCATGGAATCCTGTAACCACCTTAATTTTGATTTTAACTTCCAAAAAACACCATAATAGTATAGCACAGACAGGGTGGGAATCCTAGAACCTAATCTTTAAATATTCTTTAAGATTTTAAGGATAACGGACTGTTTTGCTTCAAAAGAGCCAAAAAGGCAGCTGCAAACCTGCAGCTGCCGCGACATATCGTTATTGATTTTTCCATTCCTGTTTCGTTTTTGCAAAATTGATAATCATCTTTACTGTATTTTCGAAGCCGAGAGCGCTGCTGTTGATACATAAATCGTAGCTTCGGGCATCCGACCACTTCTTGCTGGAATAGTAATTGTAGTAACTGGAACGCTTTTTATCTGTCTTAATCATAATATCCCTGGCTTTTCCCTCATCTACATGATACATATCCATTAAGTGTTTAATCTTGTCTGGTTCATCTCCAGAAATGAAAACCGTGGTTACATTTGGAAAATCTGCCAGCGCATAATCTGCACACCGGCCTACAATGACGCAGGATTCTTCAGAAGCAAGTTTCTTGATCGTATCAAACTGTGCCAAAAAGACCTTATGATTAATCGGCATATCCATATACGCAGATGTCGTATATCCCAGAGAGTAAGTATCCATTACCAGCGAATACAGAAAACTGCTGGTAGGCTTTTCGTCATGGGTCTCAAAAAGTTCTTCACATAGACCGCTGTTTTTTGCTGCTAAAGACAATAATTCTTTATCGTAACATTTGATGCCCAGTTGTTTTGCTACTTCCTGGCCAATCTGGCGTCCTGCACTGCCACATTGCCGTCCGATCGTAATTACTAAATTTCCATTCATAGATCTCTCTCCTTTCACGCCATGCGATGCTGCCAACCCATAGATGTCATTTAATAAAATAATTATACAGCAAAATTTTCAAAAAGTACAGAAAAAAAGTAAAAAAATATTTAATTTTATACAATTATCCCAATTTATCTAAAAGCTGTTGGAAATATTGAGGCAATGGAGCAGAAAATTCCATATATTCTCCAGTTCTCGGATGCCGGATGCCTAAAACTCCTGCATGGAGCGTCTGTCCTTTTAATCCGGCAATCGGACATTTTGCAGGACCATATACGGTATCCCCTAAAATCGGATGGCCAAGACTTGCCATATGAACCCTGATTTGATGGGTTCTGCCGGTTTCTAACTGACACTGGATATAAGAATATCCCTTCAGCTGTTTTAACACTTTATAATGGGTTACAGCGGATTTGCCGTTTTTATAATTAACGCTCATCTTCTTCCGATCCGTCGGATGTCTTCCAACAGGCGCGTCCACAGTGCCCTCTTCTTCTTTTAAATTTCCGTGTACAATGGCAAAGTACCGGCGCGTAATTGAATGTACCTTTAACTGTTCTGCAATGGACTGATGAGACATATCGTTTTTGCATACTACCAGAATTCCAGTGGTATCTTTATCAATGCGGTGAACAATTCCTGGCCGCAGCACGCCGTTAATCCCTGAAAGGCTACCCTGGCAGTGATACATCAGGCCATTTACCAGAGTGCCGGAATAATGACCGGCTGCCGGATGAACTACCATATCCTTTGGTTTATTGACAATCAGAAGGTCCTCATCCTCATATAGGATTTCCAAATCCATTGGTTCCGCTGTAATCTGGGGTTCTGACGCCTCTGGAACTTCAAATTCAATAAAGTCGTCTTCGCACACCTTATAGCTGCCCTTTACCGGACTGCCATTTACCAAAACGGCCTGGGATTTTAACAATTTCTGGATATAAGAACGTGACAGGCCTTCCAAAAGGCCTGCCAGATACTTGTCAATACGGATATCCTCTTCTCCTGCATCTACTAAAAACTGCTGTTTCAAGGTAAATCCTCCTTATTCTGTTTTTCCGTTGTGCTTTTTAAAAGAGAAAACTTCCAGCTCCTCTTCTTTGTAATACCACAGCATTAAAACTAAAAATAAAGCAGCGGCTGTAGTAACGTAAATATCAGCTACATTAAAAACCGGAAAGTCTATCAGGGAAACATACAAAAAATCCACTACAAATCCATTGGTTACCCGATCAATCATATTGCCGACTGCACCGGAAAACAGCAGATTTAAGCATACGGTTAGGGGAAGATAGCGGCGGTTTGCCGGCATTTTTACCAGTGCATATCCCACAAATATTAAAACCGCCAGGGTAATCAGGAACAAAAATCCCTGTTTTCCCTGCAGAATGCTGAAAGCTGCACCTCTGTTTTCTGAATACAGCAGTTCAAACACACCCTCAATCAAAACAAGCGGCGGCTGTCCCTTTAAATGGGACACGGCCAGATGTTTTGTCCACTGATCCAGCAAAATCAGGAGGATCGACCAGACGGCAAAAAGCCCAATCTGTTTTCTTTTCTCTTTCATCGAAGCACTGCCTCCAATCCCCGTCCCATTTCCTGATCTGTCACAGTCCGGTCTACAACCGCGTTTCCAATTCCGCGAAGGAGGATGAATTTAATAGTTCCCTGTTCCATCTTTTTATCATGTCTGGACGCTTCTATAACGGCTTTTGCATCCAGTCCGGTTACGGCATCCGGAAGGCCAAACCTGCGAAACAGTCCTCTTACCCAGTCTGCTTCATCCCTGGTAATCTGTCCCCGAAGGGCGCTGATTTCACAGGCAGCAATGGAACCCACAGCGACACACTGGCCATGAAGCATGGTAAAGTCTTTCAGCTTTTCAATGGCATGGCCAAAGGTATGGCCAAAATTTAACAGAGCCCGCTCTCCCTGCTCCTTCGGATCTTTTTCTACCACATCCCGTTTGATCCGGTTGCTCTCTAAGATCATGATCCGACAGGCATCCAGATCCCGATTCTGAATCTGTTCTGTATGTTCATCCAGCCACTTACAGTAATCCGCGTTTTTTATCAGACCATGTTTGATAATTTCACCCATTCCGGAAGCAAACTGCTCTGCATCCAGGGTTTTTAAGGTTGACAAATTGGTATACACCAGGCTTGGCATATGGAAAGCCCCTACCATGTTTTTATAAGAATCAAAGTCCACCCCTGTTTTTCCGCCAATGCTGCTGTCCACCTGGGAAAGAAGGGTCGTCGGAATCTGTACAAAGGGGATTCCCCGCAGATAGGTCGCGGCAGCAAACCCACACAAATCTCCGGTAACACCTCCTCCAAGAGCTACCAGCATATCGCTGCGGTCAAACTCTTTCTGAATCAGGAATTCATATAGATCCCTGACTGTCGTTAAATTCTTATGCTCTTCTCCAGCCGGAAATACGAACACTTCGGTCTTTCTGCTGCAGCCGGCAAGAATTTCCTGTACCTGTTTTCCATAAAGAGCCGCTACATTGGAATCTGATACCACACACAACTTTCTGGTATCAGATTTTAATGCCAGCATTTCTTCTTTTAGGCGGTCAAAGGTTTCTTCTATTACAATATCGTAAATTGGTCTTGTATGTACATCATGTACGGTCAAACGATCTGTCATAATTTCTCCTTTTCTTTAAACATATCGATCCAGCGCAACAAAAAGCCGCCCCTTTTTCGTCTCCGTCTCTACTCCTCTATAAACGAATTTTCCCAGCCCTCTGGCCGAAACAATGTCTCCTTCTTTTATCGTAAAACTGTTCGAGGTAATCAGCCGTCCGTTTACAAAGACTTTTTCTCCCTCTATATACGGAGTCATCCTGCTTCTGGAAGCTTTCCAGGCCAGAGCCAGAATGCAGTCCAGGCGTAAAGACGCCACGCTTCCGGCAATCCGCTCAAACTTAGGAGTAATGGAAATTTCTCCGATTTCTGATTTCTCCAGCATCAGATTGGTATGGCGTACCAGACGAAGCTCCCTGCACAGATAATCTGCCATGTCTGTCATACAGAAAATCCGGCAGGCGTTCTCTTCAACCAGAATATCTCCAATTTTGCTCCGGTCAATTCCCAGATGCATAAGGGCTCCTAAATAGTCCCTGTGGCTTAACTCTTCTGCAAAACGGGGATTTACCGGCTTTGCAGAAAGGCAGACAAAGGGATATTCCGGCTGCTCTTCTTCATAAGAAGGCAGAAAGCAAACAACCTTTCTCTCCGCCATTTCATATCCGCCGGCAAGCTGATACTTTGCTGGAGAAAGAGAAGAAATCAGCGAGAAAAATATTGTCTGCTCATTTAAATTTAAAAAATCTGTATGTACAGGAATGTCCCGCTCATAGGACAGGCGGGACAATTCCTGAATTCGTTTCCGAAATAATAATTCTTCTTTTTCCATAAGCAGCTTCTATCCACGAACCTACAGGTGAATGTTCAGACCTCCGGTTCCTCCTAACGTATTGCCGCTTAAAAACTCCTGGAAATCACCAGACAGTTCTACAGACTCCGGCGTTACAATAAAAATATAATTGGAAATCTTTTTTAAATTTCCCCGCATGGAATAGGTCGATCCGGAAGTAAAGTCAATAATCCTCTGGGCAATCTCTGTGTGAATCCCTTCCATGTTTAACAGTACAGCCTTACCGGACAGCAGGTAATCGCAAATCTCCTTGGAGTCTTCCATAGAGGTAGGTCTTACCATCGTTACTTCCATGCCCCTGCTGCGCATCGGAACTACCTTATTGCCGGATGAAGAACGGGAAGATCCCATAAAACGAGGCTTCGGCGCTTCTTCCTCCTCGCCCTCGTCATCCTTGTCACGGGAAAACATAGATTTTTTGGGAGGTTTCTCGTCATCGAAATCCTCTTCTTCATCATAAAAGTAATCGTCATCCTCTTCATCAGTGAGACGAGTTAATTCCATTAATTTGTTTAACAGGCTCATGTGTCCTACTCTCCTATCTTTTTGATTTAGCGATGCCCAAAAATACTTGTCCCAACCCGAACCATGGTGGCACCTTCTTCAATCGCTACCTCATAATCACCGGACATGCCCATGGAGAGCACACCCATAGACATATTATCAATGTTTTTATTGGTTATGTCAACAGATAATTGATATAAATCTTGAAAAACTTTTCGATTTTCTTCTGGATTTTCGACAAAAGGCGCAATTGTCATAAAACCTTTTACCACAATATGGGAAAACGCGGCAATTTCTTCTGCTGCCCGTTCCACTTCCTCCATAAAAAATCCAAACTTACTTTCTTCCCTCGCTACATTGACCTCCAAAAGGATGGGGGTAATGCGGCCGGCTTTTGCGCTTTCTTCTTCAATCTGACGGGCCAGACGGAGGGAATCTACCGAATGGATTAAGGATACCTTGTCAATGACCTGCCGCACTTTATTGCGCTGCAGATGGCCAATCATATGAAATCTTGCATCTTCCGGCATTTCTGGATACTTTTCTAAAATCTCCTGTACCTTATTTTCTCCAAAATCCCTGGCCCCTGCGTCGTAAGCTTCTAAAAGCATCTCAAGAGGCTTTGTCTTGCTGACTGCAATTAAGGTAACGTCTTTTGGATCTCTTCCGGAACGGAGACAGGCTTTCCTTACCCGTTCCTGTACTTCACAATATTGATCTTTTACCATAGATTCTCCTTTTATCTGATAATAGCTACTGGTAGATCATCTTTCCTTCTTCTACCGTATCCGCGTCTAACACGATGTGATCATAAACAGACAAGCCATAATCCATGTTCTTTTTTACTGTACAATACTCGTCATTGGACATTAAGATTTCAATCTGTTTAAAAACCGCATATCCTTTGTTAATATTGTATACGCCCTTTAAGGAAGCGGTCGTTCCCAGCTGATACCGTTCCGTTGAAGACTCTGGCTTTACGATATAATCTCCGGCTTTAAAGCCTTCTTCCCCATCAATTTCTACATAATAATGATCCTCTGTTGAATAATACAACGTTGTCGGCACAAAAACAATGGACGGAGTCCCTTCTTCCGTATAGACCTCCTTAAAGAAGCCGGATTCGTTGCTGTCGCCTCCCTTGCTTAAATAATCCACTGGAATTAAGAAGAAATCCTTGCTTGTAACAGCAGAAAGCGGAATCTTCAGGCCGTCTACCTTATCGGAGACAATTTCAAACTCCACATACCGGTCAGAAACAAACTGAACCATGTATTTGTCAAAATCCAGTTTGCCATAGGTCTTTCCATCTGCACCAGTAATCATTGAAAATTGGCCGGTTGTAGTCAAATCCTGGCCCTTAAACGAAACCTTCAGCTGAGTCTCCTGGCTATACTGCTTTACATCCTCTTCGCTAAGAGGAAATAGCACAGACCAGTTATCCGAAGTAATAATTTTGTAAACCGGCTCATTGATTCCTACTGTTTGTCCGGAACGCACTACCGTACTGGGGTAATTGCTTCTGTCAAACATGGCTTCCTCAACCTGGGAGGGTTCTATCTCTTCCAGAGAATCCAGAACATAGGAAACAATTCCCGCTTTGTCCGATCGGATCTGGGTAAAACGGATTCCGGCTGCTTCCATAGCCGCCAGACTGTCTGCTGTATCAAAATTGGAATACTCTAAAATCAAAGACTCCAGGGAATACTTAATGTCATAAACGCTTCCAAAATTGTCTTCATCAAACGCAATATTAAAAGAGGACAACTGCTTTTTTAAAGCAGCGATACTGTCGGAACTAAGCTCTTGCCCATTGTTGTTTTCTGCCAGATAACCTGCCATTTTATTTTCTTCATCAATAGAGTACACCGTTGTGCCGACTGCCGCCCGTTTGCCTTCCCGAACGTAATAGTCAATGGTTCCGGCCCGATCGGTATATTTCACTTCCTCATCCCGAAGAACCAGTCCTGTATAGCTCCGGTCATTTACAATACCGCCGTCTACGACTTCATAAAACTGGATCTTTTCGCGCCGGATATACGTATACACGCTCAGACTCATATATACGAAAATCAGCGCAAAAATAATCATGCCAATGTTAATATTCAGAGGCCTTCGATAGCGTATGATTTTGTTATTCTGTTTTTTCTTTTTCTTTGCCACCAGGGAAGTCCTCCTTTCTCCATTGTATTATAGGAGAATTTTGCCAAGAATTCAAGAGTCAAAAAAAGGCTGCCGCAAAATGAAATATTTGGAAATACCGGCCTATTTCATTTTACAGCAGCCTCTTATGTATATCTTATAAAGAAATAATCACATCTTTCTTTGCATTATCAGGAAGTTCGTCTGCATCCATGGATACGCTCAAAATAAAAGTAATATGTGATTTCTCACTGATTTTTTCCAATGTTGCAATGGTCTCGGAAATGTCTTCTCCCTCTAAGCTGGACAGCTTGAGAAAACTATCTAAATACATGGCTTCCAGGTCGTGATCCTGGGAAATAATACCGCAGATGAATCCAATAAAGCTTTCACTGCTGGCAATCGGATATTCATTTACATTAATTAATCGAATTCGGTTATTTAATTCATACATATGCTTGGAGCTTTTATCCAGGTATACGATTGTGCCGTGTGCATCCTTAACTGCACTGTTGGCCTTTTCTAAGAGATGTTTTGTTTTCCCTTTTCCTTTTCTTCCTGCAATAATCTGAACCATAGCAATCTCCTCCTTGGGTCGTTAATTTGTATAAAAAGTCCATTCGAATTAAATTAATTATAGTATAATTCACGAAAAAAATCAACAACTAATTGACAATTTTAGAAATAATATTTGTCATATTGTCATAGAGTCCTGGACGGCTTGGCGCTTTCATCACAACAGATATGTACTCATCTGAAGTATCCTCTCTGCTGCCCATTACCAGACAGTATCCGGCAGCGCTGGTCGTACCGGTCTTGCCTCCAAATACCGTAAGGCCTTCCGGCGTTTCCCGTTCCCCTGTCATATACCAGTTTCCGCCTTTCCATGTCGTAGAGACCGTTTCTCCTGAAGCCGACTGGTAGCTGGCTGTATATGCAGTAGAACCGGTAATTTCACGAAATTCCGGATATTTCAGCGCTTCATGGAAGATCAGGTACAGATCATAAGCCGTAGTGTAATGATCTTCATTATGGAGGCCATGGGGATTGGTAAAATGCGTTCCTGTCGCCCCCAGCGCCCTGGCTTCTCGGTTCATCATCTCCGCGAATTGTTCGACGCTTCCCGCCATATGAACGGCAATGGCTGCGCCGGCATCATTGCCGGAAGGCAGCATCAGCCCATAAAGCAGCTGCTCCAAAGTCAGCTGATCTCCTGGATGAATTCCGCACAGGGTTGCTCCGGATTCTGTAATGACTGCATCTTCGGTTACCGTTACCACGTCGGAAAGATTGCCGTATTTAATCGCAACAAGAGCCGTCATAACCTTTGTGGTGCTGGCCGGATATAATCGTTCCAGCACATTTTTGCTGTATACGGTACGCGGATTCTGGATTCCGAAAACGCCTGCCGCCTCCGCAGTAATTCCGGAGTCTCCATCTCCGGTATCATCCGTTACTACACACAGCTCTTGTGCAAAAGCCGGCGCCCTGCCTGTTTCCTCTGTGTCTTCTGCTATATCAAATGACCGTTCTGCAAAGTTATAAGGGCGCTCAATAGAAGCTGGCGCACATCCGCCGGCTGATAAAGCAATCAGCAGGCAGACCGGCGCCAGCTTCTGAAATGTCTGCCGTTTGTTTTTTCTTTTCTTCACAGCGTCGCTCCTAACGGTACTGCTCACGCCACTCTAAATCGCCGCGTTCCAATGCCTTGATTAACAGCTCTGCAGTCGCCAGATTCGTTGCAAGCGGAATGTTATAGGTATCGCACAACCTTACTACGTCATTTACGTCTGGCTCGTGAAGCTTCGGATTGTGTGGATCTCTTAGAAAAATTACTAAATCCATACAGTCATGTTCAATCATAGCCGCCAACTGCTGTCCGCCGCCCAAATGTCCGGCTAAAAATTTGTGAACGTCCAGATTTGTGACTTCCTCAATCAGTCTTCCGGTAGTACCAGTGGCATATAGAGAATGCTTGCATAACACTCCTCTATACGCAATACAAAAATTCTGCATTAATTTTTTCTTTGCATCGTGCGCGATCAATCCTACGTTCATATAGGTCCTCCTTTATTAATGAACTGTTTTCCTTTGTAGTCCGACATTCAGCACAAGACCGATTCCGATATAGATACTGAGAAGCGAACTGATTCCTGCGCTGATAAATGGCAGGGGTTGTCCGGTGTTGGGCATCATCTTGGTTGCAACCATAATGTTTATAAAACTCTGGAACGCAATCAGAGCGGCCATACCAACACAAATCAGTCTTCCTGTTAAATCTTTTGCTTTTGATGCCAGCCGGATAATTTCAAAAATAAGAATCAGATACAGAGCCAGTACTATCATAACGCCCCGAAAGCCCAGCTCTTCTCCAATTACAGCAAAAATAAAGTCTGTCTGCTCCTGAGAAAGAAAATTGCCGTTTTTTACAGAGGCTATGGTAGTATTGTTTAATCCTTTTCCGGTTAATTGGCCTGAGCCAATGGCAATCAGGGAATTGTCCTGCTGCATATTTCCATCCTGATATTTGGGATTGGTTGGGAATACGAAAGCAAGGATTCGATTTGCCTGATACCCTCTTAAAAATGGAATCATCTCATATTGTAACAGATAGATAAACAATGCACCAAGGGGCACTACGACAGCCAGTGCACTGCCAATCCATTTATAACTTAAACCTGCCGCAAAAAGCATGGACAGGAATATGAGCACAATAATAATACTGGTAGATAAACTGGGCTCAGCCAGAATCAGCAGTACCGGTACGGAAAATAAAACCAGGGAGATTCCCAGAACAGCCGGCTGATTCAGCTTTTCCTGGTATTTGTTAAAATACCAGGAAAAGAAGATAATCAGACCGATTTTTGTAAACTCAGACGGCTGGATCTGGCCAATGCCAGGCACTACGATCCATCTGGTCGCTCCGCCTCCCTGCTTTCCGATTAGCAAAACGGCTGCCAGAATAATGATGCAGCCAATATAAATCATGGAACTTAAATTGGCAATCTTATGGTAATCAATCAGCGACAGGCCGATTGCCAGAACAAAGCCTACCACGATTCCAACGATCTGTTTGGTTACCAGCGCAGTGTCCATATTGGAAGCGCTGCGCAGAACCAGAACTCCAATAATATTGAGCAAAAAAATCTCAATCAGTATACGGAAATTATAGTTTTTAAAATCATAATCAAAAAGCATATTTTAATGATACCTCTTAGTCGGCAAAATGCGGAGGGGAACCCTGGCCTGAAGGAACGGGCCCAGAATTTGTATTTCTATCCCATCCGCTTCCATCTCGGTGTATTTTGAGATGACACGGATCATATCATCTTTCATCTTATCCAGCAATTCCGGAGGAAAGTCGGTTTTATCAGATAAAAGCAGAAGCTTCAGACGCTTCTTTGCAACCGTTCCGGAAGTCTTTCTCAAAAACGCAGGCCAGATGCTCATATCATCCCTCCTAAGCGTGCCTTAACAAGCTGCTTAACCGGCCGAAGAAGCTTTTGGGTTGTTCTAATTCCATGAAAGGGACGTTCTCTCCTATTACCCGACGGCAGATATTCATATATGCCTGTCCAGCCAGAGATCCCATTCCCACCAAAGGCTCTCCCTGGTTGGTAGAAATGACTATGGATTCATCATCCGGTACTGCTCCGATTACTTGAACTGCTAAAATGTCAATCACATCTTCTACCGACATCATGTCTCCACGATTTACCATATCCATCCGGATGCGGTTTACAATCAGATCGATGTCTTTCATTTCCTCGGCTTCCAACAGCCCGATGATCCGGTCTGCGTCCCGAATAGCGGAAACTTCCGGCGTCGTAACGACTAAGGCTCTGTCTGCTCCGGCAATGGCATTGCGGAATCCCTGCTCGATGCCTGCAGGACAGTCTAACAGTATGTAATCAAAATCGTTTCGTAAATCGTCTGCTAATTTTCTCATCTGCTCCGGAGTGACCGCAGTTTTATCGCGGGTCTGGGCAGATGGCAGCAGGTACAGGTTGGGATATCTTTTGTCTCTTATCAGGGCTTGCTTCATACGACAGTTTCCTTCTATCACGTCTACCAGATTGTAGACGATGCGGTTTTCCAGGCCCATTACCACGTCCAGGTTACGCAGCCCTATATCGGTATCGATTAAGACTACACGCTTGCCTAAAATGGCCAGACCGGTTCCCACATTGGCAGAAGTTGTCGTCTTGCCTACCCCTCCTTTACCGGAAGTAATGACAATGACTTGACTCATAGCAATATCCTCCTGCATACAATTCCATATTTTATTTTACCCTATTTTCAAAAAATTTTCCAGTATTAAATAAAATTTAACATTCCAAACATACTTTTCTTTAGTGTTTTCGTGCAAATAGCATGATTGTCTACATAGGCAAGAACGGGTCCCTTGCCCAGACGTCTGCCTTTTTCTCCGCCTCTCTGGATGTGATCTCCAATCCGGATCTGGAGGGGAACCATATCCAGAGCGACAATAACTGTGTTTTCATCGCCTGAGGCCCCTGCAAAAGCCGATCCTCGCAGTTCTCCGAGGACAATAATATTTCCCTTTGCAGTTACCCTGGCTCCATGTTCCACATCTCCAATTACCACAATGCTCGCTTCTGATTCCAGAGTGTCTCCCCGATGCAGATCTCCTTTGAAGAACTGGCCAGTACGCTCAGAAAGCTCCATCAGCTTTTCGTTTAGAGCTTTTTCACAGCGATGAATCCGGTCTGCATTGGTATCCAGCAGACACAAAATCTCGATTTGAGAGTTTTCCGTTATGGTATTGACAATCTTAAACTCCTGTTCCGGAGAAAGCGGCCGGCCTTCCAGGGAAAGGGTCATCTGGACGGAACCCCAGAATTTTGCGCTTTCCCTAAACTTTACTGCCACATCCTCCAGCAGCTTTTCAAAGGGAACCATTGGATCCAGATAGACCGACATACCAGCCCTGTTGCCTTTAATCACTACCGTATTATGACGCATGACAGTCTCCCTTTCTTTTTTAATCCTGAATCTCTACAGCAGTTGCGTCCAAAGCGCCTGCTGCCTGGATTCCTTCCAGAGTCATATATCCATAGTAATACTTATACACGTTTTTCGCAAGAGTTGCCGCATTGCCGGACGTATAGCCATAAGGGATATTGACCGTAACGGCGATTTCCGGAGCTGCATAAGGAGCAAAGGAGACAAACAGCGCATGGTTGGTACGTCTGGTATCTTCCTGGGCGGTTCCTGTCTTTCCTGCTACTTCAATGGCAAGATCCGAGAAAATGCTCTTTGCAGATCCTTCTGCGATAACCTGGCGCATTCCGGCCTGGACTGCATCCCAGGTAGAGGTTTTAATATCAATCGTAGAGGAAACCTCTGGCGTATAATCTTCCATCAGATTTCCTTCCGAATCCGTCAGTTTGTCCAGAAGGCTCAATTCATAAACCGTTCCTCTGTTGGCCATCGCTGTAACGTAACGAGCCAGCTGGGTATTGGTAAAGGCATGGCTGCCCTGTCCCATGGAAGAACGCTCTGGGTCTGTATCTGAAATTTTTGGCGATGCTTCATCAATTTCCACGCCGGAGGTGTGATCCAGACCGAACATGGTGGCGTATTTTGCCAGCGTCTCCAGGCCTAAAGTGGTGGAGTAGTTGCCGTTTTCGTCCATTGACATCCGGTGGGCCAGTTCCGCTACTACGTAGTTGCAGGAATTGCCGATGCCTCCGATAACATCCAGAGGGCCGTGACGGCCAGGGTAAATCCAGCACTTTATCGGGGTGTCAATCTCTTTGTACTCGCCGGTACACTCAATGGTCTCTCCCATCTGGATGACGCCTTCTTCTAATGCCGCCACTGCCGTAATTGGCTTAAAGGTAGAACCTGGCGCCTTTACCACCATGGTTGCATTATTACGGAGAGGCAGGGACAGATCTTCCCGAAGCTGGTTGTAATAATCTGCATCCACCGTTCCGGACAGACGGTTGTTGTCATAGCCTGGATAGGTTACCAGTGCCCGAACTTCGCCTGTATTTACGTCTACAATCACGCAGGAGCCCGTACATGGATCCAATGCCAGCTGGGCAGGCGTCAGTTCAATGCTCTTGATTTTGCTGCGGATAAAGGTATATGCATAGCTGTCTCCGCCGGCAGACAATCTGGCTACTTCTTCTGCGTCGTATTCCAGCACTCCCTGATCGTAAAGAGCCACGCAGAGCTGCCAGCCTTTTACGGTTCCGTCATTAATCAGATACCGGTAAATCTGCTTGGTAAACTGGTTGTCTTCCCGCAGCGCTTCCATAATGTACTGGACCAGACTTTCAAAAATGCTGTCCGCACTGGAGTAACGGTCGTCAATCTCAAGCTTTGCAGTATCAATCCATCCATCTGCGATTCCTGCATAAATATAATCCCTCAGGCTGATGGTATCTGCCTTCCACGCCTGATAAGCCTGGCTGTTTTCATCTATCCTGGATTTCTGGATAATTCCCACCTCGTCAGAGGACAGATATCCATAGATATAGACCATATAAGCCATCATATCTTTGGGAAGCTGTCCTAATTCCCTTGCGTGAGGACTGAGCAGCTCTGTCTGAATATCGTTTAAAATCCTTTCCTGAGAAGAAGTCTGAATCTGATGCAGCTGCTGTTCCATAGGAGATGCTTCTTCAGAGCCCATATGGCTTAACGAGAGCACGTTATTGTTAATCAGCTGGTAGTACACGTCTTTTACCGGAATCGGCTTTTTGGAATCCTTAAATTTTTCGTCCTCCCGAATGTCTTCCATCCTAAGGTGGTCTAACAAAATACCGGCAAGCTGCCGCTCTAACAGCTCATAAACGCCAATCTGCAGATCCTGATCAATGGAAAGATAGACATCGTTTCCTGCTTCCGGAGATACTTCTTCTTTTACTTCCAGAATGCGACCCATATTGTCTACGTTTACCACTTTATATCCTTTTTTGCCCTGCAGTTCTTTTTCCATAGACGCTTCCAATCCGGTACGTCCAACCAGATCGGTAGGCCTGTAGGCCTGATTGCTTCCCTCTGGGATGTCTTTGTTTAACTCCTCCAGCTGATCTTCCTGAACCTTTCCGATATATCCGATGATCGGTTCAAAATAGATGCTGTTATTGTATACCCTGACAGAACTTTCCTCGATGGTAACTCCCTGAAGTTCGGCTGTATTTTCCATAATTTCCGCAACGGTTTCGTCAGAAACGTTGCTGGCAATGGTGGTGCTTTCGTATTTCCGGAAGGCAGTCAGCTGCATGGTATACCAGATATTGACCATGTCCAGGGCTGTCTCATCATCTAAAACGACGGGATTTCCTTTTTCATCTACAATGGAATCCATCTTGTATGCTTTGAATTTTTTCTCAAAAGCCTCTCTGGCGGTAATGTCAGACGGATTTTTTCCGTTTTTATCCAGGTCTTCTGCTGTTGTCAGGTTGTAAAAATCTCTTAGAAACCTGCGCTTTCCCGCTTCGCTGGTGGAGGTAAAATACATTTCACCGGTTTCGTTGATTCCTACTTCAAATTTTCCCTCAATCTCTTCTTCATGCTTATTTAAAATGCGGACAAGCCGCAGAAGCATGGCGTTGCGATCAGCATCCTTCCGGTACGCGCCGGTATCCTGAACTGCCACAGAGTAGGCCAGCTCATTATAAGCCAGCACATTCCCGTTCCGATCCAGAATATTCCCGCGGGTTCCTGGAGTGTAAATTACCTTTTCGGTCTTCTGCATATATTCATTCAGGTATTCTTCGCCATGCACAATCTGCAGGTTAAATAAATTTACCGCCAAAAAGGCAAACATACCTGCAAACAGGACGGACAGGGCGACCAGCCTGGACGAAACAATTTTTTGAAGGAATTCCTTCAGCATTTCCAGTAAATCTTTAAACAAGATTGGTATCTCTCCTTTGTTCCATTTCCTCCAGCTTCCGGCTGATAAATAAGAACAGCCGGTAAATCAGCAAGGTGGTGACAACCGTAAAAATAATTTCCGGAATAATAATGTTTTTCAAATAATATAAAATATTCAGTCTTCTTCGAATCAGAAACTGGAACACATAAATGTAAAGATTATACGCCAGCTCATTGAAAATGGCAAGCACCATTGGAAGGGTAATATAATCTTCATAATAATAGCGGCTGAAAATTCCATTTAAATAGCCGATATATAGAAACAGCAGGCTGTAAAAGCCAAAATTGCCTCCGCCAAACAGATCCAGAAGAATACCAGCAAAAAGGCCATACAGCATTCCCGCGGTTTTCCCATAAATAAATCCCATGGAAAACGTTAAAATCAGCAGCAGGTTGGGCGATGCGCTGAAAAACGGAATCAGCGGAAAGATACAGGTCTGTATGGTAAAGGCCAAAATCATCAGAGCCAAATTAATCAGTATCCGTTTCATAGCCCCTCCTTTAGCTGCCCGATCCTTCTAAAGGACCCAGTTCTTCCTCTCCGGTCTCCTTGGTCCCGACAATGACCAGGACTTCCTGAAGATCGTCAAAATCAGCAACCGGAACCAGGTATCCGGATTTGGTAAGATGCTCGGAATCAATGGTAATATCAGACGCATATCCGACTAAAATACCTGGAAGAAATTTGGAACTGATATTTGAGGTAACAATCTGATCCCCGTCCTGGATATCGCCGTCCTTGGTAATATTGGTAATGGCAAGACGTCCCTCCTGATAAAGAGTCAGATCGCCGGCCACGATGCATTTATCTCCGGTCCGCAGTCCCATGGCACTGACACGGCTTAAATCGTCAATAATGCTCCGCACTGTCGCGTAATTGGCGCCTACGTCAGTTACAATTCCAACCAGACCGCCGCCTGCAATCACATTGGAGTCCACCTCAACTCCGTCTTCGGATCCCTTGTTAATACGGAATACCTGGAACCAGTCTCCCGAATCCTTGGCAATTACCCTGGCTCCGATGGTTTCATACTGCATATAGTCCTGATCCAGCTGATACAATTCCCGCAGGCGGTTTAATTCCTGCTGCTGGGCCTGAAGCCGGTTATTTTCCTCGGTCAGCTCCCCAACTCTCTGCTCCAGCTGCTCCTTTTCTTCCAGAGCAGTCTTTAACTGGGCATAGTCTGTCAGTTCTTCATAAATACTGCTCCCTACTGCGTTTACTCCTGACTGGATTGGGACAAGCAAATAGCCCACTCCGGTACGGAGCGGGTCCATAATTCCTTCTTTCAAAGAAGAAACTCCGATTAACAGGACACACAACAGTGTCAGTCCCAGCAGAATATACTTACTGCGTTTACTCTCCATCTATAACATTCCTCGTTCCTTAAAACTCATATATGAAGCGTTTCCAATAATGATATGATCGACCAGGTAAATCCCCAGCACAATCCCAGCTTCTTTCATCCGCCTGGTCAGAAGTTCGTCTTCCCTGCTGGGTTCCGGATCTCCGCTTGGATGATTATGGATAAGGGCAAAACGGACCGCCCTGGCTTTCAATGCCTCGACAAACAGCTCTCTCGGTGAAATCACAGATGCATTTACCGTTCCTTTTGACAACAGCACGTCTTTTATAAAATGCTGTTTGGTATCAAAAAACATGGCATAAATATGCTCCTGATCCAGATGCCGGAGAGACTGCATATAGTAATCTGCAATCTGGGAGGGATCCTGGAACGGTTTCTCCTGAAGACGTCCTCCGCTTCGCCAGATTCGTCTGGACAGCTCAAATATGCACATAAGCTGCGCTGCTTTGACTCTGCCGATTCCGTTGATTTTTGTAAATTCTTCAAAAGACTGATCCAAAAGGCCAAACAGTCCTTCCTTTCCTCCCAGTCTTAAAATCTTCTGCGCCAGCTCCAAAGACGTCTCACTCCTGGATCCAGTCCGGATAATGACCGCCAGAAGCTCTGAATCGCTGAGGGCTTCCGCCCCTTTCTCCATACAGCGCTCATAAGGGCCTTCTCCTTTTGGCATCTGGCGCATGGTCATTTTGTTGCTGATTCTTTTTCCGTTCTTCATAATTTTCCTTTCTACGCAGCTCTCCAAGTACGAAGCGGAATATGACGAACGAATATGATGCTATTTTAGCATAAGAAGCCGCTGGTGTATACACTGTTTTCGCGGTTTTCATCGACGGATACCGTCAAAATTAGGAGAAAACCGGTAAAAATATCAGCGGATTTTCTTGATTTTTCACAGATTCCGGCTAATTTCTTCCTTATTCCGGAAGGTTTGCAAGACCAGCATCACACACCTTCTGCAGGGATTTTAAAATGCCAAGTTTTGCATGATACCAGGTCAGACCGCCCTGGAAATATACTGCGTAAGGCGGCTTAATCGGGCCGTCGGCACTCAGTTCGATAGAAGCGCCCTGGATAAATGCGCCTGCAGCCATAATAACCGGCGCATCATAGCCTGGCATATCCCATGGTTCTGGAGTCACGTAGCTGTCAACCGGAGCTGCTGCCTGGATTCCTTCGCAGAATGCGATAACGCCTTCCGGTTTTCCAAAGGTAATTGCCTGGATAATGTCGTGACGGGATTCCGTACCGTTTGGAACAACGGGAAATCCCAGCTTTTCGTATAAGTTTGCTGCAAAAATTGCTCCCTTTAACGCTCCTGCAACAACGGTCGGAGCTAAAAATAGTCCCTGGAAAAAGGACTGGTTTAATCCCAGGCTTGCGCCTACTTCTTTGCCAAGCCCTGGAGCTGTCAGGCGAACTGCCGCCCGATCAATGCAATCTTTCCGGCCTACGATGTAACCGCCGATTGGCGCCAGGCCGCCGCCTGGATTTTTAATCAGGGAGCCAACCATCATATCTGCCCCTACGTCTAACGGTTCAATGCGCTCTACAAATTCCCCGTAGCAGTTGTCTACCATACAGATAACGTCCGGTTTAATCTCTTTTACAAAGGAAATCAGCTGACCGATTCGTTCTACGGATAAGGTAGGACGGGTCTGGTATCCTTTGGATCTCTGGATGGTTACCAGCTTGGTTTTTTCATTGATTGCCCTGCGGATTCCCTCAAAATCAAAGTCTCCGTTTTCCAGCAAATCCACCTGACGATACGTAACGCCGTACTCTTTTAAGGAACCAACAGAATCCCGAATTCCAATTACTTCTTCCAATGTGTCGTATGGCTTTCCTACAGGGGACAGCAATTCATCCCCTGGCCGGAGGTTCGAAGACAATGCGATATGAAGGGCGTGGGTTCCGCTGATTAACTGCGGACGCACCAGAGCGCTTTCGCCATGGAACAGGGTGGCATATACGTCTTCTAATGTATCGCGTCCGGCGTCATTGTAGCCATAACCGGTTGTTGCGGCAAAATGGGTTTCACTTACCCTGTTTTTCTGCATTGCGTCAATTACTTTCATCTGGTTATATTCTGCATTTGCGTCAATTTCCAGGAAACGCTCTTTTAAGGATTCTTCTACGGCTTTTCCGTAGGCCAGTACCTCTTTGCTGATTCCCAGATTTTCATACATATGCTCAATCGTCATCTTTTAATTCTCTCCAATCCTGTAAAATATGTTGGAATACCTGTTCCGGATCATTTCCAAACTCCGGAAGATTCAGCCACTTAACGTCCCGCTCCCTGCGAAACCAGGTAAGCTGGCGTTTTGCAAAGTGACGGGTATCCCGCTTTAAAATGTAAATCGCCTCTTCCAGGGAACAGGCGCCATCCAGATAGTCCAAAATCTCTTTATAGCCCAGGCCCTGCATGGAAACCATGGATCTGGTGCATCCAAGCTCCTTCAGTTTCCGTACTTCCTCCACCAGGCCGTCTTTTACCATCTTATCTACGCGCTGGTCGATTCTCTGGTATAAAAGGGAACGGTCGGTATTCAATACGTAATATAAAAACTGATAAGGGGATTCTTTCTGCCGTTCCGCTTCGTTATGAGCAGAAATCTTTTCTCCAGTCTGCCGGTAATACTCCAGAGCCCGAATGACCCGTTTCTGGTTATTGGCGTGGATAGCTCTGGCAGACTCCGGATCTACCTGGCGCAGCATTTCATGGAGATAGCCGCTTCCTTTTTCCTGTGCCAGAGCTTCCAGTTCATTCCGGATCTGGTTTCCTTCTTCATTTTCTTTAAAATCAATATCATATAAAAGAGCCTGGATATAAAAACCGGTTCCTCCCACCATCAGAGGCACCCTGTTCCGTTTATAAATCTCTTTTATTGCAGCTTTGGCCCTCTGTTGGAATACCACTACGTTAAACTCTTCCCACGGCTCTAATATATTGATTAAGTGATGGGGGACGCCGTCCATCTCTTCCGGCATTATCTTTGCCGATCCAATGTCCATGCGGCGGTATACCTGCATGGAATCTGCGCTGATAATCTCCCCGTTCACTGCCTTTGCAAGACGGATGGAAAGAGCGGTTTTTCCTACTGCAGTAGGGCCTGTCAGGATAATAAGCGGTTTTTTCACATCTGCCTCCTGTATCTATACAATCCGTTTAAATTTTTTCTCTAATTCATAACGGCTCATTGAAATAATCGTAGGGCGTCCATGAGGACACGCATACGGGTTTTCCAGCTCCAGCAGCTGGTCAATCAACTCATCTGCTTCCCTGGCTGTCAGCCTGTGGCCGCCTTTTACAGCTGCCTTACAGGACATAGAAGCCACTCTCTCATAAATCAGCTCCGGATTGGCCGACATACCGTCAATCTTTTCCTCCGTCAGGTTTCCCAGCATTTCCAGGAGAAGGTCCTTTTTTGCAATAGAAAGCAGGTTTGAAGGAACGCCTCTTACCGCGTACTCTTTTCCGCCAAACGGCTCAATTTCAAATCCCATGCCGGTAAAGTAATCCATATGGGCCTGCAGCGCCAGCTCCTCCTGAACCGACAGGGTCAGGATAATTGGCGGGCTAATCATCTGGGTATCATAGGTTCTCTCTTTTAAGGATTTCATCGTCCTCTCATAAAGGACTTTTTCATGGGCTGCGTGCTGGTCGATGATAAACAGCTGATCTTTATATTCAACCATCCAATAGGTATCAAACAACTGCCCAATCAGCTTGTGCTGGAAACGTGCCCTGGAATCCAGAAGCTTTCCATCAAATAATTCCATCTGCTTCGGCGGCTCCGGCTGCTTGACCATATCCGTCTTTTTGACACTTTCTGGCTGTCTGAAGGTTTCTGGCTGCTGGAAACGCTCTGTCTGTCCGGCATTTGCCGGTTCTGCTGAAAATCCTGATTGTTTCGGAACCTCTGGTTCTTTCAGAGGCTCCTGTGATTTTGGCGGTTCCGGTATTTCCGGAATCTGGCTGGCCATTCTTGCCCCGTAAACCGATTCCGGCTCTTTTACCATCTGGGCCAGACGTTTCGTTTCAAACGGTTCCGGCATCCGTGGCGTTTCCCTGACCGGCAGTTTGGGCTGGGAAGCAGATAGTCCCTCCTTTTCCAGGGAAATCTCCGGTATCAGTTCTTTTTCGTGTAAGGCCTCAGAAACCGCATGATAAACGGCCTGATAAATAATATCCCCATTCTGGAACCGAACCTCCATTTTAGCAGGATGGACATTGACGTCCAGGGACTGGGTATCAATGGTTAAATGAAGTACCGTAAATGGAAATTTGTGTTTCATCAGGAATGGACGGTAAGCCTCTTCAATGGCTTTGGAAATCAGAGGATTTTTAATATATCTCCCATTAATAAAATAAGTCTCGCAGGTTCGGTTGGAACGGGCCACAATGGGTTTGCAGATATATCCGGAAATCTGTACCGGTCCCTGGGTTACTTCTACCGGAATGAGATTCGCCGTCAGTTCTCTGCCGTAGATCTGATAAATGATATCCTTTAAATTGTGATTGCCGGACGTATGCAGCACACTGGATCCGCCTTTTAAGTAACGGATAGAAATATCCGGCCTGGAAAGCGCAATCTTTTCTACGAAATCCTGAACATATCCGCCTTCTGTCGCCGGCTGTTTTAAGAATTTTTTTCTGGCAGGCGTGTTGTAAAAAAGATCCCGAACCAAAAGTGTCGTCCCCTCCGGTACGCCTACCTCTTCCAGCCCTGCTTCTGCTCCGCCTTCTATCCGGTATCGGCTTCCGGTTAAGCTGTCGCTGGTTTTCGTAATCAGCTCCACCCTGGAAACAGCGGCAATACTGGCAAGAGCCTCCCCGCGAAATCCTAACGACAAAACGGAAGACAAATCTTCTGCTCTCTTAATCTTGCTGGTGGCATGGCGGAGAAATGCCAAGGAAACTTCCTCTTTGGGAATGCCGCAGCCATTGTCCGTAATCCGGATCAGAGATGTGCCTCCGTCCCTGATTTCCACCGTAACAGCAGTAGAATCTGCATCAATTGCATTTTCCAAAAGTTCTTTTACAATGGAAGCCGGACGTTCGATAACCTCTCCAGCCGCAATTTTATTGATGGTATTTTCATCTAATACAGCAATGCTCATAATTTCCTTCCAATCTTACTGGCAATTTTGCCCATCCCAACGGTTTTTCAGACGGTTCTGAAGCCGGTAAAGGGTATTTAAGGCATCTATCGGCGTCATCTGGGCCAGATTCAGCTCGCCCAGTTCCCGTATAATGTCATCATCCTTTACGGTATCAAAAAACGACATCTGAAGCATATCGACTTCGTCTGGCTTGGGAACCGCTTTGCGGACGGTTACATTGGCTGAGTTTTCTGCAATCTCTCTGGCCTTTACCGTAATATCTGCGCTGCTCAGTTCTTCTACCAGTTCTTTTGCCCTGGCAATAACGGAATCCGGAACTCCGGCCAGTTTTGCCACCTGAATTCCATAGCTCTTATCCGCTCCGCCTTTTACAATTTTTCGTAAAAATACAATGTCATCGCCCTGTTCTTTTACTGCAATGCAGTAGTTGTTGACCCCGCTCATAGCCCCTTCTAACTCCGTCAGCTCATGGTAGTGGGTTGCAAACAGGGTTTTTGCTCCCAGCAGCCTGGTATTGCTGATATGTTCTACCACAGCCCAGGCAATGGAAAGGCCGTCAAAGGTACTGGTTCCCCTTCCGATTTCGTCTAAAATCAAAAGGCTGCTCCTGGTTGCATTCCGTAAAATGTTGGCAACTTCCGTCATTTCCACCATAAAGGTACTCTGTCCTGCCGCCAGATCGTCAGAAGCACCGACCCTGGTAAAGATCCGGTCGCAGATTCCGATATTGGCATCGTCTGCAGGAACAAAGCAGCCAATCTGGGCCATCAGGACAATTAAGGCCACCTGACGCATATACGTAGATTTTCCGGCCATATTAGGGCCGGTAATAATGGAAATCCGGTTCTTATTGTTATCCAGACAGGTATCATTGGAAACAAAGGACGAATCGGGAATCATCTGTTCTACAACCGGATGGCGTCCATTGTGAATCTGGATCACTCCCTTTTCATTGATTGCCGGTTTTACATAGTTGTTTTTCGTCGCCACAGTCGAAAGAGACGCAAATACATCTATTCCGGCAATGGCTTTTGCCGTTTTCTGTATCCGCACGACCTGGGCGGCAATATCATCCCGCACCTGGCAGAATAAGTCGTATTCCAAGGAAAACAGCTTATCTTCCGCACCCAGAATAATTTCTTCCAGATTTTTTAGTTCATCTGTGGTATAGCGCTCTGCGTTGGCAAGGGTCTGCTTGCGGATAAAGTATTCCGGAACCAGTTCCTTAAAGGAGTTGGTTACTTCAAAATAGTATCCAAACACCTTGTTGTACTTAACTTTCAAGTTTTTAATGCCGGTCTTTTCCCGTTCTCTTGTCTCCAGTTCTGCAAGCCAGCTCTTCCCTTCCGTCTTTGCATGGCGCAGCTTATCGGCGTCTTCATTGAAGCCCTCTTTGATCATTCCGCCTTCCCTGACCGTTACCGGCGGATCTTCTACAATAGCCCGTTCCAAAAGCTGGTATAAATCTTCCAGACAGTCCAGATCGCTGTCCAGTTCTTTTACCAGCGGGCAGGTAAATTCTTTTAAAATCTGCTTAATATGAGGCAGCATTTCCAGAGAATTTTTAAAAGAAATCAAATCTCTGGGATTTGCTGTTTTGTAGCTGATCCGGCCAATTAACCGCTCCAGATCATAAACCGGATTTAAATATTCCCGAATTTCCTCCCTGGAAATATAGTTCATATTCAGTTCTTCGATAATTTCCTGTCTCCGGAGAATATCTTCTTTGTGAATCAGCGGCTGTTCGATAAAGGTCCTAAGCATACGGGCGCCCATGGCGGTTTTGGTTTTGTCTAAGACCCACAGCAGAGAGCCGCGTTTCTGCTTCTCCCGTAAGGTCTCCAAAAGCTCTAAATTTCTTCTGGTAGACGTATCCAGAATCATATACTGGCCTACGCTGTAAGTGGTAATCGTAGTCATATGCCCCAGCGTATTTTTCTGGGTCTCATACAGGTAGCGCATTACCGCTCCTGCCGCCACCACTCCGGTTTCATAATCGCCCAGTCCCAGTCCAGCAAGCTGGCTTACCTTAAAGTGGTCTTTTAAAATCTGTCTGCAGCTGTCATCGCCGAAAAATCGGCTGTCCAGAGACGAGATTACCGTATGGTACCGGTTTTTGATCTCTTCAATGTCTGCGCCTGACATATAGAAGGCTTCATTGCATACAATTTCAGACGGAGAAAATTTATTGATTTCATCAAATAAATCCCGCTCCGTCTCTACTTCTGTTACGAAAAAATCACCAGTACTGATATCAGCAGTAGCCAGACCAAAAATTTCTCCTACGTATACGATTCCCATCAGGTAGTTGTTTTTGGTCTCATCTAATGCCTGCGCACTGGTAATGGTTCCTGGAGTTACAACCCGAACAACTTCCCGTTTTACCAGACCTTTTGCAAGTCTGGGATCTTCCATCTGTTCCGCGATTGCAACTTTATATCCTTTTTGGACAAGCTTATTTAAATATACTTCTACAGCATGATGAGGAACGCCGCACATAGGCGCGCGCTCCTCAAGTCCGCATTCCTTTCCAGTTAAGGTCAGTTCCAGCTCTCTGGACACCGTTATGGCGTCGTCAAAGAACATTTCGTAGAAATCCCCTAACCGGTAAAACAGGATACAGTCTTTATACTGCTCTTTGGTCTCTAAATAGTGGACCATCATGGGTGATAATCCGGCCACGTATTCCAATCCTCTCTTTTCTGTAAGTTATCATTACTGCAGACGGACTTCTGCATCTGTGGGATCCCATTCCTGAGTATTGGGTACCGGCACAATATCTGGACGATAGAATGGTCCTACGCTGGCTGCATCCTCGTAAATAGTAATCGGAACTCCAGCCTGAACATTGTCATAAATCCATTTGGCGTCTACTGTACGCAGACGGACGCAGCCTGCAGAACGGGCAATGCCTAAATCATTGTAAGTCTGTGCCCGCAGAGTACGGTTGTTCTGTTTGTCATAAATAACCGAATGCAGCAGGAAGCTTCCGGTTATACGGGTTGCGTACTGGGTATAGCAGTCTCCTACCATATAACGCCAGCGGTAGCGCTCCGGACTCTTAAAGGTTCCAATCGGCGTATCATCTCCTACCGAGGTCAGCATGGACATTACCGGAATGATATATCCCTTATCTCCGTCTTTTGCATATACGGTCAGACAATTTGCCGTCTTGTTTACCTTGATGGCATAGGAAGACTGTTTGCCGATAATTGGATCCACGTTTTGTACCAGACGGCCATCTTCCCTAAAGTAGTATTTATATCCGTCCAGATAATGCCAGCCGGTCAGAACCATAGAATCCGATACGTAAAATCTGCTTTCTGTATCGTCCAGCCAGCCGGAATAATTGTTTCCATTGGGATCGTCATAGTGAATCAGCCCTGCCTCGTCTCTCCACATACGGGACTCGTATACGGAATAGAACCGGTAGCGATCTGATTCCGGACCTGGCTGTCCCTTTGGAACCAGCTGGATTTCAATATCTGTAATGTAATGGCCGCTGTCTAATGTTCCGGCAATCTCGCCATTTTTCGCCCAGCCTAATTGTCCTACTGTATCCAGTGTAACCCGATAGTAAATATCCCAGTTATATCCTGCCAGCATGGAAAGGTTGATGCGGACTGCTTCCATACGGGTATCTGCATTGCCGTCAGTCGCGCCGTTTAATTCCCCTACGTAATTCCAGCCCAGCCAGCCGCCGTTGTTAATGCTGCTGGTATAAGTAATGGAACCGCCCAGTCCGCTGTTAAATACCAGAGACATATTGCTGATAAATCCGCCGTTTCCAACGCCATAGTTTAAAGTAACGCCATTAAATACCTTCTGTGCCGGTGTGATAACTCCTGAATTAACGGTCTCCCCGCCTTCTGCCGGAGGCGCCTGGGTTTCTCCGGATTCCGACCCGCCTGGATTTACAGGGACACTTTCTCCTGGCTCTTCTACTGCCCCAGGGCCTTCTGCCTGGCTTCCGGAATCCAGATTAATCACGCCGGAACCAGTCTCCCCCTTCTGATCTAAGGCTACTCCAGGGCCTTCATTTATGTAACCGCTGTCTGCGTATGCAACAGCCGGTACTGTCAGTGACATGGCCATTGCAAGAACTGCAGCAGTCCTTAGCTTCTTTTTCATGTTCAATTTCCTCCTTGTGTTTCTGCCAGGTGTCCCATATAATAGAACCCTTTTATCTCATCCAGGGAAACATCCACGATTTTTCCGACTAAAGAAGGATCCCCTGGAAAATGGACGATAGTATTGCTGCTCAGGCGGCCGGTTAACAGACGGCTGTCCTGCGTGTTGACTTCTTCTGCCAGCACTTTCTGTACGGTATGTAAATCCCGTCCGGAAACCTCAGAAGAAATCCGCTGCACCTGCGCCAGCAGACGGTCAAACCGGTCTTTTACTACTTCTTCCGGCACCTGATTTTCCATCTTAGCTGCCGGAGTTCCGGTACGCTTAGAATAAATAAAGGTAAATGCACTGTCATAACGTACCTTTTCTACCACATCCATGGTCTCCAAAAAGTCTTCTTCGGTTTCCCCTGGAAATCCTACAATGATATCTGTAGTCAGAGAAATATCCGGTATGGCGGCGCGAATCTTGTCCACTAAAGTCAGATACTGCTCTTTGGTGTATTTCCGGTTCATAATCTCCAGAATCCGGCTGCTCCCAGACTGGAGAGGCAGGTGCAGATGGCGGCAAATCTTATCCGAAGACTTCATTACCTCAATCAATTCATCCGATAAATCCTTTGGATGGGAGGTCATAAAGCGGACACGCTCCAATCCTTCTATCTCCGTTACCCGTTTTAACAGCTGGGCAAAGGTAATGGGATGCTCCAGCGTCTTTCCATAAGAATTCACATTCTGTCCAAGAAGCATGACCTCAACCACTCCATCTGCTACCAGACGTTTGATTTCTTCGATAATGTCTTCCGGATTCCGGCTCCGTTCCCGTCCTCTTACATAAGGAACAATGCAGTAGCTGCAGAAATTGTTGCAGCCAAACATAATATTCACGCCGGATTTAAAGGAATACTTCCGATCGGTTGGCAGTTCCTCTACGATTTTATCCGTTCCTTCCCATACGTCAATGGTCATCTTCCCGCCCATCAGACGTTCGGTTAAAAGCTCTGCCAGCTTAAAGATATTGTGAGTTCCAAAAATCAAATCTACAAAACGATAGGATTTTCGGATTTTTTCTACCACCTGGGATTCCTGCATCATGCAGCCGCACAGGCCAATCATCATGCCAGGGTGCTTTTTCTTTAGAGCGCCTAACTGCCCCAGTCTTCCATAAACGCGCTGGTTGGCGTTTTCCCTTACGGTACAGGTATTGTATAAAGTAAAGTCAGAATCTTCATTTTCTGTACGCATCAGCCCGACTGCTTCCAAAACGCCTTCCAGCTTTTCAGAGTCCCTGGCGTTCATCTGGCAGCCAAAGGTAACTACACAGAACGTTCCAGAATAGCCGCCCTCCTTCAGTTTTGCAAAAAGTTCTGCACCGTAGCGCTCCTCTGCCTTTCCAGACGCAGCCTCTGCCTCAAATCTGCTTTTAAAAATCTGCCGCGCCTGATTAATAAAGTAATTCTGTCTGGCCGGCTCTTCTGCTGGAGCCGCCTGCTGTATTCTTTCAAAATCCTGATTATTCAATTTCATCCTGCCTATTCTATCAAAAATTAGTATCAACAAAGAAGGAGGGGAGGTCTCTCCCTTCCCCTTTGTGGGATTATAGCACAATTTTACATAAACAACAATATGAAAAATGACCGCAAAGCTTACGATACTATTACGATATAAAAATGGCTTGATAGAAAACAAAGGCAGAAAGCCGATTTACTCTGACTTTCCACCTTTTTGCAAGACTTCTCATTCAACCAGCAGCCGTTTAAATTGCAATCAAAATAATAATGCGATCCATCTATTATTCATATCATACCTCGTTTATCTAATACACTGAACGATTTATTTTCTCGTACATCTTTACCGTCATCTCAATGCTTTCCGCTCTGGTTACTTTTCGTCCAGGCTCCAGACCGGAAGGCTCAATCCATCCAAGCGCCTGCGCCTCTTTGATACATTCGGATAATCCCAGGTTTCGTTCCGCCCATGGGTGCAGTCCCCTGACAGCAAAGCTTACCAGTTCTTCCAGGGTCAGAGTATCGTCTGGCCGGAAACAATGATTTGGCGTCGTTTCAAAATCAATCAAGTTTTCATCCAGAGCCGCCTGAATCTGTTCCGCATCATACTCGTAACGGCTCAAATCACAGTAGCTCCCCTGCCAGGGCCGTCTAAGGGCCGGTTTAATTGCCTTTAAGAAAAGAAACACAAACTGGGCCCGAGGCATTTCTTCCAGGGGATGCAGATAGCGGACACAAGGGTCTAAAAAGCCATATTTCATTGCCTCTTTAAGCGCCATCACATCTTTTTCATCTAGGTTTCTGCAATCTTCATAGGGAAGTTCCGGAAGTTCTGTACTCAGATTAGGCCGTTCCTCAATTTGACTGCTTTCCATCTGTCCTTGGGGACGCAGCGACAGATCCGGCTCCCAGTCGTGAAAGACGGTATGATTCATATGGTTGCATAACGGTTCAATCCGAAGCCGCCGAATCTCCTTCGCCATCATATCTGCCAGCAAAGCGCCGCCGTAATCATTTACATGAGTCGTATCATTGAAATAATTCTGGCAGTTCTTAGGCCCCATGGAACAAAACAGCTTGAACGTCAGGCTGTGAAGGTCAATTACAGGGACGTTCATCTCCCTTCCTATCTGCCGGATGCTGTCTGCATAAGCTTCCAGAAGATCATACCAGCCGTCCCCGTCCTGAACTGGAATCCGGCTCATAGGGGTTGCAAGCACCGGTATACCGCCTAAGGTTCTGGTTTCCATAACATAACGGCGGATATTGGACGCAAACTGGTCATAAGCCTTTAGATTTCTGCGTTTTTGATCATTGTGACCAAAACCAAACAGAAATACATCTCCCTCACGAATACCAGCTTTTACCAGTTCCCAGTGACCGTCCTGCCGGAAACAATTGGTTGTCAGTCCGCTGTGGGCCTGGTTGCACACAGCCATTCCGTCCAGATACTGCAAAAGGTTTTGTCCCCAGCTTCCTCCGTTGGTAAGCGGGTTGTATGGATACAGCCCTTCATAGTCCCGAACTGTAGAGTCTCCTCCGATGAAAAGAGCCGGAACCTGTTGGCCTGTTCCGTCACAGTATTCAACGCAGATTCGACTAAGTCTTGCCCCTTTTCCTACGACACTGATTCCAATCATAAAGTCTGTCGTCGGTTCATCCTCCCGTACCACAGGGCGGTAGGGATAAACGCCGTAATAAAAAGTTTTGCGGTATACCCGATTTGCAGAAATCGAAAGATTCCTTTCTACAATATTTCTTCTTCCAACAGATAGCGTAAGTCCTGACAGGCCTTCCCTGCCGCCGCATATCTCTACGGTAATCTGATAGCGGCCTGTATGTTTTACAGGGATTCCAAAACGCAGAGGATAATTCTCGCTGTTGATCTCCACCCCATCAGGGCAGTCTCTGCGCATTACTCCCTCTTCTTTTTTTCCGTTTCCTCCTGGTATCCATCCGGCTGTCCCTGTGTAAAAGTCCTCTGCAGCCCTTTCTTCCAGTTCCGGCAGGAAACCGGCTCCTGCCTCTTCTCCATAGAGATTGGAAGCAAAAAGCCGTTTTACCGTTTCATTGTTTGTAATATCTTGTTCCCATTGATCTGTAAACCGATACTCTGTCATTTTTTCACCTTTGTCTCTTTTATGGTTCTATTTCCATAATGCAGCTGTCCCATGGATTCAAATCCACTTCTTTTTCAACGCCTCCCAGGGTCACGTTCAAATGCTGAGGCTGTCCGGAATTATTGACTGCTACCGCCTTGCCGGAGTGCGGGAAATATGCTGCTTCACAATACAGATTATCACCCAGCTGCGCTCTAAATTCTTCCTTTCCTGCAGCCTTTAAAAGCAGTTCCAGAAGGAACCGGCTGTTTTCAGCGCTGTAGGTAAAATGGGACAGGTAAATGCCGCAGCCCTTTCCATATGGATGATACGTAAGTTTCGGGGTATGTACTTCCTCCCCAATAGGGCTGTAGGTTACATCCTCTGCCAGTACCTGAACCGCTGAATCAGTAAGATAGATTCCCTCTGCTCCTTTCAGGCCTTCTGCAGCTGCGTAAAATTTGGAGCCGTTTTCAGCAGCCAGATTACTTTCACCAAAGAAATTTTCTGACTTCTGATAAGCGATACGTCCATGGCAGCACCGCTCGCCCATATCCTGGTCTACGCCCAGTACGTCTGCCAAACGGAAATTCGTCATATATCCGGTTGTCATAGATGGCTGGAATACGCCTAAGATACAGCCTCCCTTTTGAGCGTACTCCCGAAGGGTTTTCACTACGAAGCTGTCATTCCACTGTTCGCCTCCGCTCCATGCGCTGCCTGCAAAGCCTGCATTGATAATCACATCATAATCCGAAAGATCCTGTTTCTTTACATCTTCAAAATCCAGGTAATCCACCTTTACCGGCCATCCAGCCAACGCTTCATTAATATGAATTAAATCGTTTTTCCAGGTTTCGTGGAAATGGCCGGATAACGTCCAGGAACGGGTCTTTCCCCATGCTGTCAGCACGCCTGCATGGAACGGCAGCATCTGAGGTTCTCCTTCCTCATGCAGCGCTTTAATGGCTCGGAATTCGTCTGCTATATGACTGATATATTCCACAAAGTCCGGATAATCCTCTAACAGATGCAGGTATCCTCCCAATCCAATGCGATCAATTTTTGCCCTGAGCATAGCCCGTCTTGCATCAACCCAGTATTTCTGGGCATCTCTTTTGGGATCTCCGCCTTCCGAAAAAGTAGGAGCTCCGCCCAGTCCTACAGGGAACAGATAGGGATGAAGCCGGACTTCGTGAGTCGGAACATCGACGCCGGCACACAGACGTACTTCATATCCGGAGAAGATACATTTGATAATACCGTCAAATCCAAATTCTGTAAAAGTAGGGAAATAAGGTTCTAATCCTACCCAGCTGTCATCATAAAATACATAAGCCTTCTTTCCGTAAGAATGAACCAGATCCACCAGCTTCTTTCCAAAGGAAATTACAAAACGGTTGGTGAATTTCATATAATCCAGCTGTTTTTTGCAGGGAGCCATGTGAGTCGCATGAAGCTTGCCCTGGTTAATAAAATCTTCTGAGGTCAGACGGTATCCATATTCTGCCTCAAACTGATTCAAGGCCTCTGGACTTACTGTAAAATCATAGGACCCCCAATCGGTAAAATGATTTCTGTGGCGTTCATCCGCTCCCCAGATCCATACAAAATTGTAAAAAAGGGAAGTAAAGCGGACAACGGTGGGATCTGGATTTTCTACGCACCAGTTTTTCAGCCAGGAAAGAAGGTATTCCTGTACATCCGGATAACGTGGATCCACAGGCATCAGATGTTCTTTATCCCAGTGATTGGTAACATGGTTGTACATATTGATTTCTTCCCAGATCCGGTAAGCCAGGAAATTGACGGTATAATCATGGTATTCCTTTGCTCCCTGAATGGCCACAGTGCCGGTCGTTTCATCAAACTCCCACTGCTTTCTGGGAATCTCTGTATTGTCTGTGCGATCAAACACCTGCCAGTATTCCATCGATGCTTCAGAAGTGTTTACCAGAAATTGTTCCTTAAAATAATCATCTAAAAGACAAATCGTCACAGTCTCACTCTCAGCAGTCTTTGGCGCAGACATAAGGAAGGTCTGCTGCAGGCGATCCATGTGGCTTTTAGCCCATTCATTATGATCTCGAATGATGCAGATAGTTGAATAGATTCCATAACCTGCCTTTACGATTTCATCAGAAAGTTTTGTTCCATCGGAATCACGAATTACATCTGCTCCCCATTGTTCTGCCAGTTTCAGCGTAAGATCCTCGCAGCCAGCCTCTCCAGGCAGTGTAAAGCTTCCAGTTGTATGAGGATATTTGGTATATTCCATCTTTTCTGTTCTCCTTTTATACATTTCCATGGCCGGTACAGAGATTTTTAATCTCACAGCACTCTGTATGTTCCAATATTTCCTGTTTTTGAATTACATCTGTCAAAGAAGCATCCACCCGAAGGCGGCCTTCCATTTGAACATATTTTCCGTACCGGATATAGACCTGCGGAATCTCATGTTCATATACGTCTCGAACAGAAGGCTGTTCGTCAAAGACGTCCGGACGGTGAAGGCTTTGCTGCTTCCAGGTAATATCCAGATTTTCAAGGTACACCTCTTCTATCGGGCTGTACTCCTCTCCTGCAATAAAAATACAGGACTCTGCCTGAATATGCAGATGATCCATATAAATATGATGGATGGAACCTGGAATCCGGTCTACATCTTTTCGTTTGGCAGCGGAAATAAAAATCGGTTCGCCCTTCCCCCACCATCTTGGCGCACAGTCTGTCCGCTGGGGGCAGTCCGCATACCTTCTGGTATTTCCCAGCACATGATGGATATAAATATCCGAAATGGATCCTCCGTCTCTGGACCAGATACTTACTGCCCTGGAACAGTCCTTTACTACACAGTCGCTTAATGTCACATTCCGAATATGACCATAGGTTTCCGTTCCAATTTTTAAAGCAGAATCCCTGGAATGCATGATACACCCCTGAATGACAATATTTTCGCAGTTTCCATATTTTTCAGACATAGGTCCCGTTGCCTTTACCACAATAGAATCGTCTCCTGTTTCCAGAATACAGCCCTGTATTACCACATTTTGGCAGCAGTCTGGGTCAATTCCATCATTATTGGGGCCTCTGTCATGATTCAGGATACGGATATTTTTTACCATGACATTCCTGCAGCCTGCCATATGCAGGGTCCAGAAAGCGGCATCATAAAATGTTACATCCTGAATGGTGAGATTTTCAATATCTTCCAAAAAACTGGTACGTGGGCGGAAGCCTGTGACAAAAAGAGGGCACTCATGGAAGCCGTTATCCGCATTGTCATCCTCAAAAACCAGACGTCCCTGGCCATCTATGGTTCCGCTTCCGGAAATCTGGATATTTTTCCCATGGCGGGCGAAGAGAAAACAGCCGCCGTCCCAGCCTACATCTGCATTATCATCTTCATACTCTCTGGCAAAATCAATCATATCTTCTTGTTCCAGGCTGGAAATTAAAACTGCTCCCTGTTCCAGATGAAGATCTACATCGGATTTTAAATGCAGAGAACCAGAAAGAAAGCGCCCTGATGGTACCAGCACCTGTCCTCCTGTTTTTGTACAGTCATCAATAGCAGCCTGAATCGCTTTTGTAGCCTTTGTGAGACCGTCAGGCACTGCCCCATAGTCCAGAATATTATAAACCATCTTGTTTCCTCCTTCTCATCTGCTCTGTCTTATCCCACCGAAAACAGCGCCGGAATGATGCGGAAATTTTCGCCTCCCGCTTTCACTCTGTCAAAATGACTCTCCGGATCTGCTTCCATCCACTCTCTGATTACCTTGGATTCTTCTTCTGTATTTTTGATATTTACCATATGTTTCGGCGTTTCAAAATAAGAAAACAGAATGTTTTCATGCAGGCTGATAAACTGATACTGATCTCCTTTTAAAAGCCCTTCCCCTACAATAGCCTGATGCCAGTAGGTATAAGAAAAGAGCTTTTCAGGATATACAAAGGCAATTCGGCCGATGCGGTCTTTTTCTGTCTTCTTTCCATCTTCATCCAGTAAGTTCCTGGCCTTCTGCCAGTTTTCTACAGAATCCGGAATCTGATGCCAATAGATGGGGTACATTGGCACCCAGGAAGTAAGCCCCTGTTCTTCCGGCCAGGTTTCCAAAACCTCATCCAGAGCAGACAGGAAATCCTCTGGAATAACCCCTTTTTCCAAAGCTTCATAATATAAAAAACACATTCCATTATATTCGTAAAGAGAAGCGGTTAAAAGCCGCTTCTCCTCTATCAGTTTCTCTGCGCATAGTTTTGCGCTTTTGCAGGCGTCATTTAAGACCTGGGGAGATGTGTTTTTCTTTAAACAGCCACGATACTGTTTTCTTTCGATCATATCTGCTCCGTTTCCTACAGCGCTCCGTCGCCTGTAAATTTTTCATAATTAAGAACAGAACTGAAGAATGCCAATGCCATTCCCTGGCCCCATCCCTGAATCCATCGTTTTGAAATGCTGCGGTAGCCTTCCCGATCTTTCATCACCGCAGTTCCGCCTGATACATTCATTACCTTTCCGTCTTCGGAAATATTTTCCAGAAGTCCGGCAATGGATTTATTGATATACTTAATATGAAGAGGATTTCCTTTTAACGTCATAGCTGCTGCGATTCCGGCAGAAGCGGAAATCTCTTCGTAAGACTCCGGATCATCCAAAATCGTTCTCCAAAGTCCGTTTTCTGTCTGCAAAGTCTTTAAAACTGCCAGCTGTTCATTTAAGCTTCCTACAATCTCAAGATACTTGGGATAAAGATAGCACTGTGGAAGAATGTGAGCAACCTGCGACATGGTAAAGGCTGCCCAGCAGTTGGCTCTGCCCCAGTAAAATCCGCTCATATGATCCTTTGCAATATTGTCGTATCCATGATACCAGAGTCCAGTACGTTCATTCTGCAGATACTGGATGTGCCAATACCACTGATTTAAGGCGTCGTCTACCAGTTCAGGGCGATCAAACATTACGCCTGCCCGAAGCATAAAAAATGCGGCCATAAACAGGGTATCTGCCCAGCACTGTTCTGGAAAATCGTTGTTGGCAGATACGGTGTGCTGAAGCACATGATCCCCAAAACGCAGGGCTTGATTGGTCAGATAATCCAGTTTATCTTCGATGATGGCTTTATACGTTTCATCACCGGTTTCTTTATAAAGCGTCAAAAGCACATGACCCATGGCACAGGTATTTACGGTAAAATCCGGAAGGCCCAAACGGATCAGTTCGTCTACTCTCTCTTTTACCATATCCAAATATTTCTTATTTCCTGTTGCTTCATAAGCCTCAGCCATTCCATAATAAGCTACGCCGCAGGGCCAGTCCCAGGTCATATCCATATTCATGGTACGCTCTGCTACTTTGTCTATAACAGCCTCAAGCTGCTCCTTATTGTAATTCAGTCTCATTTTTTCCATTTTATCACCCTTTCAGTCCGGAAGTACTGATTCCTTCTACCAGGTATCTCTGGAAGAAAATGAAAATCAGAACAGAAGGAAGTATGGACAAAGAAGCCATAGCAAACATTGCGCCGTAGTCGGAAGAAGAACCAGGATCGCAGAACAGCTTTAATGCCAAACTTACCGGATACTTAGAGGATTTATTTACATAGAGCAAGGCGGAAAGAAAATCATCCCATCTCCACATAAAAGAAAAGATTCCAGCTGTAACAAGAGCCGGTTTTATTAACGGCAGAATGATTCTTGTAAAAATTGACACATAAGAACAGCCGTCAATCTTTGCCGCCTCATCCAAATCTTTCGGAATACCGGAAATAAAGTTGGAAATCAGGTATACGAAAAATCCCTGGACGGCGAAAAAGTAAGGGACAATCAAAGGCATATAGCTGCCTACCCAGTTTAATTTCTGATACCAGAGATACTGAGGAATCATAAGAACCTGGGCTGGAAGCATCATAGACAAAAGCATAGCGGAAAATAGCAGCTTTTTGCCTTTAAAATGAAATCTGGCAAAGCCATACGCAACGACAGCAGAGGAAATCACAGTTCCAATCGTAGCTACAACAGAAATAAACAGGGAATTTTTAAAAAACGTAGAAAACGTAACCTTAGCAAAACCTTTCCAGCCATTTACATAGTTTTCAAAGGTAACGTGTTCGGGAATCAAACTGCCTGCCGTCTGAAAAATGGTATTAGTTGGCTTAAAGGAACTCATTACCATCCAAATCAGCGGATAAATCATAATCAGTCCAATGCCAAATACCAGTATATGATAGATCACTGCTTTGACTCTTCTTTTTTCTTTCATTGCTTACCCCTCCTCATATACCCAGTATTTCTTAGTTGCAAACAATAGCAATGTGATTGCTCCGATAATTGCAAGCATTACCCAGGCAAGCGCTGCACCGTATCCGGTATTGTAAAACTCAAAAGACTGCTGATACATATAGACGGTATAGAACAGCGTGGAATTCATAGGTTTTCCCTGTGTGATAATGTAACTCTGGGTAAATGCCAGAAAGCCATTGATCATCTGCATGACCAGGTTGAAAAAAATAGTAGGGGTCAGAAGCGGCAGGGTAATTCTGAAAAACTTCTGAATCCCATTGGCTCCGTCTACTTCCGCAGCTTCATAAAGCTCCCTGGAAATCTGCTTTAAAGCGGATAAAAAGATCAGCATGGAGGAACCAAACTGCCAGACTGCCAGAAGAATCAGAACCCAGATAGCGGTCTTCGTATTTCCCAGCCATGCAAAGGTGGTTTCAATGCCAACTGCACCCAGAAGACGATTGATGACACCGTCTGTAGCGAACATTCTCTTCCACAGAATCGCAACGGCTACAGAACCGCCTATAATAGAAGGAAGGTAATACGCTGCTCGGTAAAAACCGCTCATTTTCGAGTTTTTCAGCAGCAGCATAGCCACAATCAATGCAAAAACCAGTCTTAATGGAACAGATACAAACGCAAAATAAAACGTAACGCCAATAGTCTTATAAAAGGTTTCATCCTGAAACATTTTCACAAAATTATCCAATCCGGTAAATTCTGGCGGCGACAGAATGTCATAGTCACAGAACGAATAATACAGGGATATTCCCATAGGTACAATCATAAACAGCAGAAAGCCAATGGTAAAGGGTAGGGTAAAGATCACCCCAGCAGTACTTTCTTTGCTTAAGGCTTTTTTAAATGGATTCATCTGATTTCCTCCTAGAAAAACTTCTGCCTGCATACGTTGTGAAAACGCAGCAGGCAGAGCTTTAAGAAACTTGTTCAATTTCCGGTTTCCAGAAATGAAACTGGTTATTTCGAAGCCATAATTTCATTTCCTTTTGTAAACAGCTCCTGTGCTGCCTCTTCAGATGTCATCTGGCCATATGCTACCTTTTCCTCTAACTGCAGCAACAGTTCGGTAACCTCGCTGGAACCATTTGGCATTGGAGGATCAATCTGAGAAGAAGCAGGAGATACTACTTCATTGATAAACTGAATGCTACTCTGAATGGATTCATCCAAACTTGAAGACAGTTCAGCAGCTACTGTTTCAGACAGCGGCACTCCGCGTTCTGCTAACAAAATCTTATTTGCATCTAAATTATTGGTCCAATAGTCGATAATTTTAACTGCTTCTTCTGGATTTGCACTATTTGCAGATACCGAGAAAAACTGTGCAGGCTTTAAGAAGTTGGACTTAGCTGGATCCGCGGATGGCCAGGTAGTAATTCCGATTTCAGGCATATCTTCCGGCTTGCAGTTCTCATATGCGCCAATCTGATTCGACCAGCAGAATACGCACCAGGATCTGGAATCTTCACTTGCTCCATATACAAACGGATCCTGTTCTACAGCGCCAGGAGTAATCTCCGCATAAATACTTGGATCTACATGCCAGCCTTCCTTTACACCGTCCTCAAATACTTTGAAAATCGGAACGAACTCATCTGGGCTCTCTACATTTAATTTTCCGTCTCCATACATGGAATGTCCATTGGCACGGATCATGTACTGGACAATTTCCTGGGTTACGCCATAGGCCATATTCGTACGATACCCCGTCTTTTCTTTAACAGTTTTGCATACCTCAATAAACTCATCCAGGGTCATATTGTCCTTGATCGTAACGCCTGCTTCATCGGTTACTGCTTTGTTATACAGTAAAGCAGGAGCATTGATGCCAATTGGCACTGCATAAAGCTTTCCATCTACCTTGCCGGAATTTAATACGTCTGCATTTGCATCATCCAGCTTCAGGGAGCCATTTTCTACATAAGGAGTCAGATCTAACAAAAGGTTATTCTTGGCATACTGATCCAGATATGCATAGTCCATCTGGATTACATCTGGAAGAGAATTTCCAGCAGATGCCGTTGCCAGTTTATTCCAGTAATCGCCCCACTCAGAAAACTGTCCGTCTAAGACCACTCCAGGATTTAGTTCCGAATATTTATCTAATGCCGACTGAGTTCTTTCATTCCGGACCTGATTGCCCCACCATGCAACGGTCAGATTCTTCTCTCCTCCCGCTTCCTCTTTTGCAGGTGTCTCAGAAGCGGCTGCCTCCGTTTTTGCAGCAGTACCGCTAGACGATGCCTCTTCCTTTGCGTTTCCGGAACATCCTGCCATACTTGCCGCGGTCAGCAGACCTGCCATTACCAATGCCATGTTTCTTTTTCTCATAAAGCATATCCTCCTTTTGATTTTGTATGGTTCCCTTACACATCTAACTGTTGTCACAATTATACCCCCTTCTTTCCAAAAACAGTGATAGGTAAAACCGACATTCATGTTTAAAAAACCGATCAGTTTTCTGTATGGATTGCATAATTTTTAATTTCTGTATATACTTAATCCAGTTACCCGACAATGGCTCCGTTACAGGAAAGGGATTCCCATGACATACTCTTTGAGCAGTCTCATACGTAGTACAATCCGGAAAATCAGGCATAAATTAAGCAATCTTCCACTGCTTCAAAAAATGCTTGTGATTGTCTTAAATAATGTATTTTTTGTTATGGTGCTCGTTATTTTCAGTTTACATTTGTGCACCAATGCTTACAATGAATTACTTTATAAGGCCGTTGCAGAAAACCTGACCCAGTCTGCCTATACAATTTCAGACAGTCTGAACAGTATTGTAAATATGTCTTCATCCATCATTGCTGCACCGGAAATCCAGACCTCTTTATCCAATATCATACGGATGAATGACAGGGTTGCATGGACCAATGCCAACCGTATTATTAATAATTCCCTGCAGACATACTTTTCATCGGTTCGGGGAAACGGGGCCTCATTTATGATGATTCAAAACAGATATTTTAATAATTCGACCTATACAACATGGAAAAACCGACTTTCTGAGGAACGTTTCCAGGCTGCTATTGATGCAGCCGCCAGTAAGAAAGGTGCAGCTGCCTGGATTTCTGGAGATCCTGGCAGTAATGCTCTCCTTATAAGCCGTGAAATCAGGGAGATTGATCACCTTTCCTTAGCACCCTTGGGAACTCTGATTGTTTATGTAGATTTAAATAATATTATTGAAAAAGCCAATGCCGCTGCCAGCCAGTATTCAGACAGTCATTACATTCTTTGCAGTAATAAAGAACGGATTTATATACCGGAAGGTTTTCCAGAATCGCTGGCAGACAATCTTATTTCTTCTTCCTCGCAAAAATACCAGATTTTAAATCTGAAGGGACACACCTATTTTACCGTACATAATACCATCCCTGACTACAACATGGATTATTACGGACTGGTACCATACGATGAGGTTATGGGCACGTTAAAGACCACGCTTTTGACCACGCTTTTGAGTCTGTCTGCAGGTGTGTGTGTTATCATTGTGATTTCCAATATTCTGATTCGTTCCATTTTAAGACACTTCCAGATTCTGCTTCAAAAAATGGATCAGTTCAGCCAGGATGAAGCAGCGCTTTTAAGTACAAAATACGATTCGGAATACGCCCATCGAAGAGACGAAATTGGACGGCTCCATCAGGAATTTGAACAGATGACCAAACGGATTCAAAATCTGGTCAATACCAATTATGTAAATGAGCTCCTTGCAAGGGACGCTCAGATTAAAGCGCTGGAATCCCAAATCAACCCGCATTTTCTATATAATACCCTGGAATCTATCAACTGGAGGGCAAAAGCAGTAAACAACCGAGAGATTTCTCTTATGACAGAGTCCCTGGGAACTCTTCTGCGGGCTACATTAAGCAACAAACAGTCTTTGGTTACGCTGGCATACGAGCGGAATCTGATTCAGTCCTATATTACCATACAGCAAATTCGCTTTGAAGAACGTCTGGATTACAAAGCCGAAATTCCAGATGAATTAAACGACGCCTTGCTGCCGCCGCTTACCCTGCAGCCGCTGGTAGAAAACGCTATCCATTACGCTTTAGAGGAAATCACAGAGACCTGCTATATTACCGTTCAGGCCGCAATACAGGAGGAAGCTGGAGAAAATAGAGAACGCTGTATCCGCATTTCTGTTACAAACAGCGGTTCCAGCTTTGATGATAATCTTTTAGAACTTCTCAAACAAAATAGAAAACAGCCAACCCGTTCCGGAATTGGACTTTTAAATATTGATAAACGTATTAAACTTTTATTTGGCGAACATTATGGCCTGTCTCTCTCCAATCAGGAAGACTGCGCTGTTGCATCCGTTACTATACCATATCGTAAGGAGAACTCAATTTCATGTTAAAACTAATTATTGCTGATGACGAACGGATTATTCGTGAAACCATTTCTACAATTATTGATTGGAAACAATACAATATCGAGCTGGTAGGCCTTTGCCAAAATGGTCTGGAAGCTTACGACATCATTCTGGATGAAACTCCGGATATTGTGCTCACGGATATTCGGATGCCTGGAATGGACGGTCTGGAACTGATTCGAAGAATTTCTGAAACGGATCTAAATACCCAGTTTATCATTCTCTCTGGATACGGAGAATTTGAATATGCCAAAACAGCCATGAAATACGGCGTTCGCCATTATCTGCTTAAGCCCTGTAACGAACTTCAGATTCTTGAAGTGATTCAGGAAATCGCCCAGGACTGTTATCGCAAAAACATTTCCGAACATTCCTACCCTGCCATGAATAGTATCCGGCACAATGTTGTGTTTACTATTTTGAATAATGCGCTCTATCAAAACCGGCCTTACCATGAGATCATAGCAACCTATGATCCCTATATGGATTTTAATTTTTCATCCTATCACCTTTTCTATATCTATTTTCTGGAACAGAACTATCTGGATGAATTTTTGCAGCAGTTAAAAATCTATGCAGACCGGCATTTTCCAGAAATTACCATACATGGAATCTATGTCAACTGTACACTGCTGTTGTTCTTTAAGGAATTTGCAGGAAATTATCAGGAACTAAACCATTTTTTTACCAGCACAAACGCCCAAAATCACTCCGTATCCCTGGAAACGGAAGACTGCTCCTTTAAAAATCTTCAGACCCTGCTGGAAACTGTCCTGGATAAAGTAAAACGGTTCAGTATGATTTACTATATCAATGATTTTCACATCTTATCTAGCTGCAATTATAGTTTTATAATGAATGAGGCTGAAAAACTTCTGAAAATTTCTTTGCAGGAAGGACAGGCAGAGGCCATTGACAGCCTAATCGATCTGCTGTCAGAAGTGACCGATCTGTCCTTTCTTAAACAGCTGTCCAATTCTCTGATGCTGAAAATTACTGCAGGTGATAACCGGCTTTCTTCTGTAGATTTAACAGAATGGCTTTTACGTGCAACGGAAGAGACCAATCTGGAGCAATTCAAATTTACCCTGGCAGAAAAATTCCGAAGCCTTTTATCAATCAGCGCTCATTCCTGCACTACCAGCAATATGACCAGACAGATTTATGAATATGTAAACAAACATCTTTCCGACCCTAATCTGACATTAAAGCAGATTGCAGAACAGCATCTGTTTATGAATACCGATTACGTAAGCAAAAAATTCCAAAAGGAAACCGGAATCCGGTTCTCTAATTATCTTACAGAAGTTCGGATTGAACGGGCTAAAAAACTTCTGGTTTCTGCCGGAAACGATAAAATCCAGAATATAGCGGAACAGGTCGGCTGCGGAAACAATCCCCAGTATTTTTCCCAGATTTTCAAAAAGAAAACCGGCATGACCCCCAGCGCTTATATTGCACGACTTCATGGAGAATGATGAAGCTTTTTATACTGTATAGGAGTCTGATCCGTTTCCTGGCGGAAAACCCGTTCAAAATAAGGAAGACTTCCAAATCCAGTCTCCATGGCAATTTCCGTCATGGTCATAGAAGTCTCCTTCAGCAGCATCTGGGCCTTTTTAATCCGGCAGACAGTTTGATATTCATTGACTGTAAATCCGGTAACTCTCCGAAATATTCGGGTCAGATAAGAACGGCTGATAAAAAAACGGGCTGATAATTCATCCAGACAGATTTTCTGAGCAGAGTGGTTTTGCAGATATAATGCAATTTCATGGACCTTCTGATACATTCCTGTGTGAACCAGATTTCTATAATCTGTCCCTTTCCAACCCTCTGCTTCATTTCTGTTTCTCACTCTTGTCAGGAAAAGCAAAAGCTGGGCAGTATATAGGTTTACCAGTCCTGTGGAGATTTTTCTTTCTGTATCAGAATGCCCTGGTATACTCCCAGCGTTTTTCATCTCCCTTTTTATGATTTTCAATTGCTCCAAAACCATCTCCCACTCTTCATCTGAGAACCAGGTAATCCCTTTGTACTGTTCTCCAAATTCTAACAGGCTGTTAAAACCGCATATTTTTAACAGCCTGTTTAACGTTTCGCCTTCTAATTGAAGCAAAAAACGGTGGTGGCAGGTCTGTGTTCCTGCAGGGCAGGTTTTATGAATCTGATTCTGGTCTACCAGAATCGCCATCTGCTGTTTGATGTGATACGTATCCTGTTCCACAAAGTAAAACCGCTCTCCTTCCAAAAGAAAATACAATTCCAGGCTTTGATGAAAATGGCGTCTTACCATGGAAAAATTGTGGCTCCTAAGAGCTTCTTCTCCAAAAATCCCAGGAATTTCCCCCTGGAACAGAATTTCCGGCTCTTCGTTCAGCAGGGCTCCATCCAGATAGAGGGTGTCTGTTCTTTCTTGTGATTCCATAAACGTTACCATCCTTGTTCTATTACATCTTACTATTGCAATCATTTTGAGTATAACGCAGTCCGTGTTTATTTTCCATATCCGAACTCATTCTATTTTAAAGAATTGTAGCCGATTCGATAATAATACGAAATAAACAGCTGATTTTATTAGTATTTGCCACAGATTTTCGATAAAATAAAAATCAGGAAGCAACTTAAAAATATTCGTTGCAGCAGTTAGAATCTATTTTAGGAGGGACATTATGATATACAGCAAAAACAAGGTTTCCGATATCCAGATCGCTTATATCGGAGGCGGCTCCAGAGGCTGGGCCTGGACCTTTATGACGGATCTGGCTTTAGACGATCAGATTAGCGGAACAATCCGTCTCTATGATATTGACCGTCAGGCCGCAGAACAAAATGCCGTCATTGGAACTCGCCTGATGAGCCGCAGCGATGCAAAAGGAAATTGGAAATTTGAAGCAGCAGACAGCATACAGGACGCTCTTACCGGTTGTGATTTTACTGTCATTTCTATCCTGCCAGGCACTTTTGACGAAATGGCAGCTGATGTACATCTTCCGGAACGACTGGGAATCTACCAATCTGTAGGAGATACCGCAGGCCCTGGTGGAATGATTCGGGCTTTGCGTACCATTCCCATGTTTGCGGAGATTGCAGAGGCCATCAAAAACTATGCGCCGGACTGCTGGGTAATCAACTACACCAATCCCATGTCTTTATGTATGAAAACGCTTTACCATACCTTCCCTCAGATTAAGGCCTTTGGCTGCTGCCACGAAGTATTCGGTACACAAAAGGTGTTAAAAGGCATTTACGAAAAAGAAACCGGAGATACCATTGAAGACTGGCATGACGTGCATGTAAATGTAACAGGTATCAATCATTTTACCTGGTTTACAGAAGCAAGTTATAAAGGCATTGACCTGTTCCCCATATACAGAACTTACATTTCCAAACACTTTGAAGAAGGCTATGAGCTTACAGGGGAAAACTGGATGAATTCTTCTTTCCAGTGTGCTCATCGGGTAAAAATGGATTTATTTCGGCGTTTCGGGCTGATTGCCGCCGCTGGAGATCGTCATTTGGCTGAATTTATGCCAGGAAATGAATATTTGAGGGATCCGGAAACCGTGGCTTCCTGGAAATTCGGCCTGACTTCTGTTGACTGGAGAAAAGAGGATTTAAAGAAACGTCTGGAACGAAGCCGCAGACTGGCTGCAGGCGAAGAAGAAATAACCTTAGAGCCTACCGGAGAAGAAGGAATCCTTTTAATCAAAGCGCTGTGCGGACTGGAACGTTTTGTAAGCAATGTAAACATTCCCAATACTGCTTTACAGATTCCCAACCTTCCTGCGGATGCTCTGGTGGAAACCAATGCGCTCTTTGATTTAAACAGCATTCATCCCGTAGCGTCCGGCCCTGTTTGCGAAGAAGTAAAAGCCCTTCTTCTGCCTCATATCGAAAACCACCAACGGATCTTAAAAGCCGCGTTTACTTTCGACGAGGAACTGGTTGCAGAGGCATTTCTAAACGATCCTCTTGTAATGGGCAAACGCCCTTCTGAAAAAGAAGTTCGGGAACTGGTTCACGATATGCTGGAACAGACGAAAGCCTACCTGCCAGATGGATGGAAACTATAACGTTACAGGGGGAAAGCTGATTTTATGCAGCTTTCCCCCTGTAATTTCTGTTAGTTATCTTCTTACCTGTCCATTTCCATAAATGATATATTTGGTTGTCGTCAGTTCTGTCAGTCCCATAGGCCCTCTGGCATGAAGCTTCTGGGTGCTGATGCCGATTTCTGCTCCAAATCCAAACTCTGACCCGTCTGTAAAGCGGGTGGATGCATTTACGTAGACTGCCGCCGCGTCAATTTCATTTAAAAACTTCTGGGCATTGGCGTAATCGGAAGTCACAATGCTTTCCGAATGGCCCGTATTGTACTGGTTAATATGTGAAATTGCTTCTTCTATGGAATCTACCACTTTTAATGACACAATATAGTCCAGATACTCTCTTCCCCAATCTTCTTCTGATGCCGGTGTCAGCCCCTCTGTCAGGCTGCAGGCCCGCTTATCCCCTCTGATTTCTACCTGAAACGGATCCAGCCGTTTCTTTAAAAGCGGGAGAAAGCTTGGTGCAATCCTCTGGTGCACCACTAAAGATTCGCAGGCATTGCACACCCCGATACGCTGGGTTTTCGCATTTTCAATAATATCCAGCGCCATATCAAAATCTGCAGACTCGTCTACATAGATGTGGCAGTTGCCAGTTCCGGTTTCAATGACAGGAACCGTACTGTTTTCTACAACTGACTGAATCAGTCCGGCTCCTCCTCTTGGAATTAAAACGTCAATATACTCATTCAGCCGCATCATTTCTTTTGTAATCTCCCTGCTGGTATCAGCAATCAGCTGGACGGCGTCTTCCGGAAGGCCGCAAGATGCAAGCCCTTCCCGCAATGCTTCTGCAATGGCCTGATTGGAATACAGGGCGTCGCTTCCTCCTTTTAAGATAACGGCATTTCCGGATTTAAAACACAGGCCGAAGGCATCCGCTGTCACATTGGGTCTGGCTTCATAAATCATTCCCACAACGCCAAGGGGGACTCTCTTTTTCCCGATTACCAGACCGTTAGGCCTGGTCTTCATAGACAGCACCTCTCCTATCGGGTCTTCCAGCGCAGCCACCTCTTTTAATCCGTCTGCCATCGCCTGAATCCTGGCGGGATTTAAGGCCAGACGATCCAACAGTCCCTGGCTCATGTTCCGGCTTTTTGCCAGCTCCATGTCCTTTGCATTTGCCGCTTCAATTTCCTCCATCCGGTCTAAAAGCGCCCTGGAAGCAGCCAGAAGTCCCTCATTTTTCTCTGTGCTGCCCAAGGTATTTAATACCGACGCCGCCTTTTTTGCGCGTTTTCCCATTTCAGTTAGTGTCATATGCATTCCTCCTGCAAGCAATTGTTTGTGTCGGTGTAAGAATCCAATCCAGCAGACAGTCGTGGGATTCTTTGGGAAGGGTTTCAAAAATCTGAAAATCATAGGCGATACCGATTTTCAGGCAGCTTTTTCCCTGCGTTCCTTCTAGTCTTCCAAGAAACCGGTCATAATAGCCTCCCCCGTATCCCAGACGGCTTCCATCCATACCGAATGCCAGTCCTGGAATCAGAATAACCGCTCCATCCTGGCAAAGCGCCGGACGTCCCTTCTGCGGTTCTAAAATCCCCATGGATCCGGCAGCGGTTTCCTCCAGGCTTTGAATCCAAAAGAAGTCCATTTCCCTTCCATTGACCCTGGGAACAGCTACAAAACGTTTTTCCTTCCACAGCTCTGTTAAAATCGGCCTGGTACCGGCTTCCTTCCTGGTGTCAATGTAGCAGAATACGTCAGACGCGGCTTTTATTTGAGGAAGAGCAAAAAACCTCTCGGCTATCTGCCGGTCCCATTGTGCTTTTTCTTCCAGGGACACCTGATTTCGCAGTATTTTTATTTCTTTGCGGATCTCATTTTTTGTTTCCATACTTTTTTCCCAGATCCGTAATGGTTCCGTCGGCTTCTCGGATGGAAATATTATTTAAAGTTCCCCTCATATTTCTGCGCACTGCTTCTATGTATTCCTTTCTTAACGCTGCCTGCTCTTCCTTTTCTTCTTCTGTCAGGCCGACTGCCTGGGATTTGTGATACAGCGTGTTAATACGGTCAATTTTTTCCTGATTCATAATCGTCCTCCAGACTGGTGTTTTTAGTTTCCATAATATTTTTATGTAAATTAGCACTCATAATGAATGTAGCTCATTAAATCAAAGTCTTTATTTCTGTGGGCCAGAAACAGAGTTCCGGTTTCTTTTCCCTCGGTAATCGCCAATACTGCAGATACTTCTTCTCCATTGGCAATTACCATATCGCAGCCGCTGTCTGTCGCAATTCGGGCCGCCGCCAGTTTAGCCGCCATTCCTCCGGTTCCCACATCGCTTCCGGAAGTAGGCTTTCCCATTGCCAAAAGCTCTTCCGTAATTTCCGGAACCAGCGGAATCAGCCTGGCATCCGGATTGGTTTTTGGATCGTCTGAATAAAGTCCGTCAATATCGGAAAGCAGAATCAGAAGGTCGGCCCCGATTAAAGCGGCTACAATAGCAGAAAGACGGTCGTTGTCTCCAAAATTGTCTACCAGAGGAATCTCTGACGTAGAAACGGTGTCATTTTCATTTACAATCGGAATGGCATGAAGCTTTAACAGCTCTTCAAAGGTATTCTGGGCATTGAAACGGGACGCGTCATTGACCATGGTATTTTTGGTAAGGAGAACCTGGGCTGCCGTCTGGTTGTACTCAGAAAACAGCTTCTGATATACCATCATCAGCCTGGCCTGTCCGACTGCCGCATAAGCCTGCTTCTCTGCCAGGGTATCCGGTTTGCCTCTGTGTCCCAAAGCCTGACGGCCTGCAGCAATGGCTCCGGAGGATACCAGGATTACGTCTTTCCCCTGTGCTTTTAAATCGCTGATAATCCGCACCAGCTTTTCTATTTTCATCAGGTTTAAATCTCCCGTCTCCGGATGGGTTAAGGAAGAAGATCCGATTTTAATGATAATTCTTTTTTTGTCTTTTAATGTCAAACGAATATCTGTGTTCATGTCGTTTTTGCTCCTTGTCAAGTTTCAAAAGGCTGAAAGCGGCCAGCCACCACTTCTGCCATGCGGATGCCGTCCATAGCGGCAGAAGTAATGCCTCCCGCATATCCGGCTCCCTCTCCGCAGGGATACAGCCCCTTTACATCGCTTTCCAAATCCTGGTTTCTCGGAATCCTGACCGGAGAGGAAGTACGGCTTTCAATCCCTGCTAAAATCCCGTCCGGACGATCAAATCCCTTAATGATCTGTCCGAACCGGTCAATTCCTTCGATCAAAGCTTCTGAAAGCGGCTCCGGCATCAGCTGGCGCAAGTCTGCAAACTGATAGCCTCCGCAAAACTCCGGCGTTACCTCTCCAAACTCCTGGGACTCTTTGTTTTCTTTAAAATCGCCATACAGCTGGATCGGTATGTTTCCCTGTCCCAGCTTCCATGCCTGTTCTTCTAATCTTCTCTGGAAAGAAATCCCTGCTAATGGATCCCCTTCTGCGCCTCCAAAATCTTTTGGCGTTACCGTTACGATGACTGCGCTGTTGGCATTTTTTCCGTCCCTGGCGTGGTTGCTCATGCCATTGACTGCCAGGCGGCCTTCTTCTGAAGAGGCATTTACTACATAGCCTCCTGGACACATACAAAACGTATAGACCCCTCTCCCATTTTGGGCCTGATGGGTCAGCTTGTAGCTGGCTGCCCCCAGGAGTTTCGCCGCTTCTTTTCCATACTGGGATTCATCGATCAGATCCTGGGGATGCTGGATTCGAAGGCCCACTGCAAAGGCCTTTGGCTCCATCGCTACTTTTTTCTGATGCAGTACCTCAAACGTGTCTCTTGCACTGTGGCCTACTGCCAGAACTGCCGCGCTGGTATCCAGCTGTTCTGTACCGTTTACCACAACCCCTTTCAGCTGTCTGCTGCCGTCTGTTCCTTCCTCTATCAAAAAATCGGTCACGCAGGCGTGAAACCGGACCTGGCCGCCCAGGCGGATAATTTCGTTCCGCATCCGGCTGACTACCTGGCTTAATACATCGGTTCCAATGTGTGGTTTATTGACATAGCAGATCGACGGATCCGCTCCAAATTCTGCAAAAATCCGAAGAACTTCCCCATTTCTGCCGGACACGTCTTTTACCAGCGTATTTAATTTTCCATCCGAGAAGGTGCCTGCGCCTCCTTCCCCAAACTGGACGTTGCACTGGGGATCCAGTTTTCCGCCTTTCCAGAATGTCTCTACCGCCTCTTTCCGCTCTTCCACGGAACCGCCCCGCTCCAGCAGGATGGGACGGTAACCGGCTTTTGCAAGCATGAGCCCGCAGAACAGTCCGGCAGGGCCGGTTCCGATAATGATCGGAGGATTGGCAAGCGGTTCTGTGCCGCATGGCGGAAACTGATAAACCGTCTCCTTTTTTATAACGGCGTTGCGATTTTTCGCCCGTTTGATAATGGCCTCTTCCTGATCGGCCCAAATATCCAGCACATAGCTGTATGTAATGTCCTCACGCTTTCTGGCGTCGATGGACTGTTTGACAATCTCTATTTTTTTTATCTGATGAAGGGGCGTTTTTAAAGCCTTTGCCGCCTTTTTTTCCAGTTCTTCCCGACTGTGGCGAATGGGAAGCTTTACCTGAGAAAGACGAATCATCCTGTCTCTCCTTTCTTTCCGTTCCTTTTTGTCCTGCCGTCCGGCCGCCGGCTGCCGATACTCCGGCTACATAACCGCTGGCCCAGGCCCACTGTAAATTATAGCCGCCGCAGATTCCGTCTACATCCAACAGCTCTCCTGCAATATACAGGTTCTTTTGGATCCTGGACTCCATGGTCTCCGGATTGATTTCCCTTGTGTCCACTCCGCCGCAGCACACCTGTGCATTGGCAAATGGATTGACGCTTAAAACCAGCGCCTGATAGCGCTTCATGTGGCCGGTTAACGTCTCCAGATGTCCTTTCGTCAGCTTTCTGCAAGGCTCTGGGGGACGGATTCCGGAAAGCTTTAATAAAACGGCTGCCAGCTTTTTATTTAACAGACCTGTAAGGAAGTCTTCGCACAAACGGTCTGGGAAACGGGCGGCCCGTTCCTCCAGAAGTTTCTTTGTGCCTGCTTCAGAAACTTCCGGAAAGAAATCCACACTGACGGTAACGTTCTTCTTTTCATCCAGAGCCCTGGATGCGTACCGGCTGATCTGGAAAGTGGGAATCCCGCTTAATCCATAATCCGTAAGCTGCAGTTCGCCCCGTTCCCTGACCACCGGCTTCCGGTCTATATACAGCGTCAGTTCTGCGTCTGTACGGATTCCGGAAAGCTGCTTATAATAATTGCCCTGACAGCGAAGCTGAACCAGTGCCGGAAGAGGACGGATAATCCGGTGCCCAAGCATCTTTGCCAGTTCATATCCGGAACCGTCAGACCCCGTATTCGGGGCCGCCTTTCCTCCTGCTGCCAGGATAACCGCGTCTCCTTCTATCTGGACGTTTCTCGCCTTTCCGGTATCTGCATATTTTTCCAGTCCGGCGACCAGCCAGCCGGTTTTGCTTTTCTTGACGGATACAGGCGTAAAGCCGCACAAAACCGTTACCTGATGTTCGTTTAAGCTCATTCTTAAAACATCCAGTACGGCAGAAGCCTGATCCGAAAGGGGATAATAATATCCCTGCCGGTCCTTTACCTCTAACCCCATTTCCGAAAACCAGCGGATGGTATCTTCTGTTCCAAATTTTTCCAGAATCTGGAAGGGAAACTCCGGCTGTTCCGAACGGTAGCATTCTTCTGCCATAAATGCATTGGTCAGATTGCATCTCCCATTGCCAGTGGACAAAATCTTTTTTCCGATCCGGTCGGTATGTTCTAAAACCGTAACGGCCGCTCCAGTCCTGGCTGCCCAGATTGCTGCCGCCATGCCGGAAGCGCCGCCTCCGATTACAATAACCTTTCTCTTCACAATGAAACCCTCTTCTGATGATATTAGGTAATCAGTATAACACAGTTAAACCGGATTTGCCACAAAAATACCATCCTTAACTGGTATAAGATTCCAAATAACTGTAAACCTCCATCATGGTCGCAAACCAGATTCCCTGCCGGAGCTTATCCTGTTCTTCCTTGGGAAAATCGGCAATGGGAATGTGGGTATATAAGCACACATCGGTCTGGTTTTTTCGGAATACCAGTAAAAATCCGTCTTCGGATACCAGGCAGTAAGGCGGATCCTCGGCAGTAGAAATGTGTTCTACTTCCGTCTGGTTGATTACCGCCCTGTCTGGCGGCAGTGTTTCCTGTTCCATTATTTTTTCCTGCCTGTCTTTCTGTTCCGACGATGTTCTGGTTACCCAGACTCCTGCTCCCAGGCAGAGGAAGCTGACTCCGACAAATAAAAATAAGCAGTATACAAACCGTTTCATGGAAATTCCTCCTTTCCACGGTTAGTATCTGCTTATTTTGTCAGATTATCCCTGTTTTTTAACGGAGATGCAGTTTTCTTGCTGCTCCTAAAAGCCTGGTCCCCATAGGCATTTCTTTTAGCTCTTTGTCGCTGAAGCCGCCAAATCTCAAAAGCAGAACTCCATAGATCAGAACTGCCGCCAAAATAGCCGGACACAATGCCAGGATAATGCCAAGACGGCCGGACGCCATGCCTTCCGGAAGCAGGCTGTAAATCGCCGTGTAAGCGCCAAAGGCGGCAAATCCCATAATGGCAGAGCAGGCAATCGGAACCAGGAACGTTTTTTTATACTCCTGGCGGTAGCGCAGGTATTTGCGGATAGCCAGCTGATTTAAAATACAGACTACCAGCGCAAACAATACGTTGGAATACACCACGCTGTAAATGCCAAGTCCCATTACTCTCTGGAAAATGACCAAAAACAGCACATGAGGAATCAGGGCAATGGCAGAATGGATAAGAGGAGCGCTCATGTGGTTGGTTCCCTGTAAAATAGCATTGGTCATGGTAGACAGGGAGAAGAATACCACTGCCGCAGAGCCTGCCACCATGAGTTTAATCAGGAGTTCATTGTCGTGGCTGGCAAACAGCAGGTTGCAGATTGGCTCTGCCAGAACGCTCAATCCGACTGCTGCCGGAATGGCAATAATCATGGAAAAACGGATTGCAGTTCTGGTTCTCTGGACGGCTGCTTTGCGATCCCGCATGGCAGCTGCATTGGCCAGAGCCGGAATCAGGGACGACGACAGGGCATTGGCCAGAGCTACCGGAATGTTAAAGAGCAGATGGTATTCCCCAAACACTCCCCAAAGGGCTGCCATCTGATCTTCCTCTCCCAAAGCCCGCAGTCCGGACGCAAACAGGTAGTTATCCAATACGGAACTGATGTTATAAACGGTGCTGCTTAATACAATGGGCAGGATGGTAATGGTCAGCACTGCTGCAATTTTTCCAAAAGAATCTTCCCTGCCGGTTTTATCTTTTTTAAGCTGCCGTCTCATAACGGGACGATACAAAAACAGCAGAAGCAGGAAAAATGCCAGGGCAATGGCGGCTCCGGCTCCGGTTCCCAACGTTCCGCCTGCTGCGCCAAAAGAGCTGGCATACTCGGTTTCCCCATAAACCAGGTCGGCTTCCAGGCCTTTTTTTACCAGCCAGCTGGCAGCGCCGATGCTGACCACCGCATTGACAATCTGTTCAAACAACTGGGAAACTGCAGTGGGAACCATGGTTCCATGTCCCTGGAAATATCCCCTAAGCACTCCTAAATAGGCCATAATCCAAACCGTAGGAGCCAAAGTTTTTAACGCATATCTGCAAAAAGGCATTCCCAGAAGCTGAGCAAACAAATCTGCTCCGAACCACAGCACAGCGCCTGCCAGCGCTCCCACCACTGTGGCGTAGATCAATGCGGCCTTTAAAATCTTCTGACTGTTTTTATACTGTCCTACTGCAATCCGTCCGGCAACCATTTTGGAAACCGCAGTCGGAAGGCTGTAGGAAGATACGATCAGCAAAATCGAATACACGCTGAACGCAGAAGTATAGTAGCCATTTCCCTCTGTTCCGATAATCTCAATCAAGGGAATCCGGTACAGCATACCGATTAACCGTACGATAATGCCGGCAATGGCCAAAATACTTCCCTGTACAACAAAATTGTTTCTAGTGTGCATAATGTAAGTCTCTTTCTTTATCCTTCAATTTTTACCGCCTGGGCCGCATCTTTAGTCGCAATGATGCAGACCCAGGTTTTTCCTGGATTTAGCAGAATCTCTTCCCGATTCTGGTCGTAATAATGGGTAACCCCGTATTCCCCGTCTTTTTCCCAGGTAATGGGAATGGCGTTTCCATTGGTAATATAATATCCTCCGGAACCAGTATGTACATTAATATTTAAATAATCTGTCGAGGCATAATGCCCCCACTGGCACCACTGAATCAGGACATTTTTTACGGCAATAGGGCCTTCATCGCCGGAATGCACAGATCCATACTGGTAGCGGTGGTAAAGTCCGTCCTCTTTGTCATAGACAAATTCCGGCTGGTTTAACGGATAGCCTGGCTTTACGGAAGACGCATCCATAACGCCTGGACGGCCTTCTAACGTTTCTTCCCCCTTTGCAAAACGGTAATGCCCCTGGTAACTGTCCGGATATTCCCAGGTATAACCTAATTTTTCAGCAGTTTCCAAAATCCTTGTTCCGCTGGTATAGGCATTGTGAGGCGCCTTCCGGTCTTTTGTCCGGTAAAAAGCAGAACTTCCCACTCCCTCAATGCCGTTAATATTGGTTACCACCTTGCCCAGATACGGCTTTGCAAAGGTACTCTGGCCAAAATGGGCGTAGATTGCCTCAAATTCCCTGGCAAAATACGTGTAATACGTGCGGCAGCTCCGGACGGACCCAATCCGATCCAAATCGTCAAACTCTTCGATCAGCGCCATATACCGGTTCATGGTTCCCTCTACCGGCGCTTCATAGACCACCCCTGCCCGATTCAGTCCATACTGGGGCAGGGCCTGCTTGTCGTTGCTCATCATAACGGCCAGCGGACGCCTATTTCCCTGTTTTGCGTCTACCAGCTCCCCTGTTAAATAGCTGCGGATTTTTCCATTTTCCTCTATCCGTTCTTCCGGACGGTAGTAACCCAGTTCTTCCGGCTGGGCCTTTGTCGTCTCCTGATGAATCTCAATCTCTGCCCTGGTGGTTTCGGCTTCGGTCATCTCCGCCGTTTCCTGCGGAAGCGTTGCCGAAGCATCCGCTCCATTTCCAGAACATCCTGTCAGCCCCAATACTGCGGCAGCGCTGACTGCCGCCGCCCATTTCCATCTCTTCCCCCATTGACTCATTTATCTTTTGTACCCCTTCCGCTGTAAAATTTCTTCCTGCTTTTGTTCCATAACCAGACGTTCCCCGTCTTCCATATGGTCGTAGCCGCACAGATGAAGCATACTGTGAGCCACCAGAAATGCCAGTTCCCGTTCTTTTGAATGCCCGTACGCATTGGCCTGCTCTTCAATCTTATCAACCGATAAAATAATATCCCCCAACATCAATTCTCCAGTTTCCGGATTGAAACAGTCGCAGAACTCTTCCTCTGCCCTGGAAAAATCCGAAGGCGTCTCGTATTCCAGCATAGGAAAAGACAGCACGTCAGTTGGACGGTCAATCTGCCGGTACTCTCTGTTAATCGTCTGAATCTCTTCATTGTCTGTTATCAGAACGCTGATTTCCGTCTCATAGGGACAGCCCTCATAGTCCAGAGCCTCTTCTACTATCTCCTTAATAATCTTCTCATAGTCAATTCCTAACTGCTTCTCTGTTTCATAATCAATGGTAATACTCATGATTTCCTCCTATAGGTTACCTTTACCCTGGATGTTTCCGCAGGTTTCTTTGCTTCGTAATCATCATAAGCCTGGACAATCTTTTGTACCAGCGGATGGCGGACCACATCGCTGTTGGTTAAATAACAAAAGCCGATGTCATCAATCTTTTTTAACACCTTTACCGCCGTATCCAGTCCGGATACCGTTCCTGCCGGCAGATCCTTCTGGGTCTGGTCTCCGGTAATGATGACTTTGGAGCCAAATCCGATACGGGTTAAGAACATCTTCATCTGGGCCGGAGTGGTATTTTGCGCCTCATCCAGAATAATGTAGGCATTGTCCAGCGTACGTCCTCTCATGTAAGCCAAAGGCGCCACTTCAATCAGACCTTTTTCTGCATTGTGAAGATAGGTTTCCGCCCCCATGATTTGATACAGGGCATCGTACAGAGGGCGAAGGTAGGGGTCAATCTTACTCTGGAGATCTCCAGGCAGAAATCCCAGCTTTTCTCCTGCCTCAATAGCCGGACGGGTCAGGATAATCCGCCCTACTTCGCCGTTTTTAAAGGCCTGGATCGCCATCGCCATGGCAAGATACGTCTTTCCCGTACCAGCCGGTCCGATTCCAAATACAATCATTTTCTTGCGGATCTGATCCACATACTGTTTCTGTCCTACCGTCTTTGGCTTTACCGGACGGCCGGCAATGGTGCGGCAGATAATGTCCTTGTCAATTTCTAAAAGCTTGCTGCTTCCTTCGGTAAAAGACAGAGCCAGGGCGTAGTCTACATTCTGTTCGGTAATCGGATTGCCCCGTTTGGAAAGTTCAATCAAATCGTGAAATACTGCCTTAGCCTGACCGATTGCCTCCTCCGGCCCGATGATCTTAATGGCGCCGTCTCTGGCTACCATGGTAACATGAAGGGTTTTCTCGATTTTCTTTAAATACGCGTCAAACTGGCCGCATACATTTTTCTCGTGTTCTGTAGGAATGTCAATCATTGTGTCTGTTATGCTCATGAAATTCTCCAATACTCCTTTAATTTTCTGCCGGAATCAGCTCCGCCGGCCGGAGCTGTCCTATGGCGCCTTCTCCCACTGCTGAGCCCTCTACATGGCATAGAGATGCATCTTCTAGTATTTTAACATTATTTTCAATAATGTGTACCCCCTTTTCACTTAAATTATTCAAAAAATTCCGGTGAATCTCCGCTCCCTTTTCTTCCATTTCTTTTTTCGTATAAGCCCTGTCATAGGAAACCGTCTCCCTGGAAGTTATAATCCCCCACCAGACGGGAAGGTAAAAATCCCCGAACAGCCGGACCTGATGCTCCTGGACAATCGTTCTCCAGGTGGTATCTGCCCTGGCTGGAACAAGAATCCGTACAGAATAAGGGCCTATTTTAAACATCAGTCCTTTTCTGACATTGCCGGTATCGGATAAAACAGTATGAAACACCGGAAAGGTCTTGCGGTAACGATAACAGCTCCTGGCAGTAATATCTGCATCTGCGCAGACCAGGTGTTCTTTGGCGGTTTCCCCATTGTCATCCGTAATCGGAACCGCCCCTCTGACCAGAATCTGTCCTTTTTTTACTTCTTCCCCTATTTGTACCTGAGGAATACCGGAGCGGACTATCATATTTGTAATCGTTCCATCGTAGTCTGCCGTCAAATCACAAGGCGTTTCGTTTTTGGGAGGAATTTCTGATAAAACCTCATTTTCCTTTACCTGTACCAGAAGCCTGGTTCCGGAAATTCTGGCAGACACCCAGGTAATTTCCGGAAATGCAGACCGGATTGATGATTCCAGCTCTTCACAGTCAATCCTCCCTTTCCGGATTCCGCATTCCACGCCGCTCTCTTTCAAAAAAGCAGTCAGGGTGTCCTCTGTGTAATGGTAATTGCCGGAAAAAGAAATCTCCCAGATAAAAAAGGATAGTCCGTACAAAAGGAGAAAAAAGCAGCCAAGTCCCACTCCGTACCAGACCCGCTTCCGGTTTTTCTGCATAAAAAAAGGAAGTCCCACTTTTTCTTCCACAACCAGCCGTACCTTTGCTTTTCCGGCATAAGGCCGGATTTTAAAAAAGTCCGGCAGAGTCATGGAACATCTGCAGACTCCTTTTTGATAGGTAAAGTCCCATAGTTCAATACCGCCTGCGCTGCACAGGTTAAAAAAGCGTTCCGGCGAACCGCCAGAAAGCCGTACCCGCACCACGCCCTTAAGGCTGTGAAGGATTTTCAGATACATGGCTTCACCATCCTTTTACTTCTATTCAAATTGTACCGATTTAATCTGTCCGGTTATTTTCATCTCTTCTTTGGTATAATATTGAATAGAAAGCCGGCTTCCCGAAACACACAGCCTGCAGGTCTTCCCCTGAAGCTTTATCAGTTCATCGGTATAAAGGACAATGGCCCGATAATTTTCCACCAGCAGCGCTCTGCGGCCTGCAAAGGAAAGCATCATCTCTCCCATTACCACATCTTCCGGAAATTTTAAAGATGTGACCAGCAATTCCTTTGATTGTGCAAACATCTCCCACTTCCACACCGGTTATTTCCTTCTTAGTATATGCTCTGGAATAAAGAAAAAGTCCCAGTGATACACTGGGACTTTAAATAAGCATTAATTATACTTACGCTTTCTTGCAGCTTCAGACTTTTTCTTACGTCTTACGCTTGGTTTCTCGTAATGCTCTCTTTTACGAATTTCCTGCTGAATACCAGCCTTTGCGCAGTTTCTCTTGAATCTGCGTAAAGCGCTGTCTAAGCTCTCGTTATCTTTAACAATTACGTTTGACATAGCCTCACACCTAACCTCCCTCCAGTTGTGTAATTGTGCGTAATACAACTGTATGGGTATTTTTCACACTGAATTGATTATATCATAAATTTACCATACGTCAAGAACATTTTATGATTTTATCTGTTCTCCGACAACTTTTGCAGCTTCTTTCAGTGCATCGTCTACTCCAGCCGGATTTTTTCCGCCTGCCTGAGCCATATTCGGACGTCCGCCGCCGCCGCCGCCAACTAATCCGGCAATGGCTTTGATTAAGTTTCCTGCATGAGCGCCCATCTTCTGTGCTCCGTCGGTTACGGCTGCCATTAAGTTTACTTTGCCGTCTGTTACAGATGCAATCACAATCACGCCTTCTCCCAGTTTTTCTTTTAACTGGTCGCCTAAATTTCTCAGACCGTTCATGTCTACGTCTGCAACCTTTACCGCCAACAGCTTTACGCCATTAATTTCCTGAACCTGATCCATTACGTCGCCCATTGCTTCGTTGGCCAGCTTGCTCTTTAACTTTTCATTTTCAGAATGAAGCGCCTTAATCTCTTCTAACATCGCTTCAATTCTGGCATTTAAGGAAGCCGGTGTAGTCTTGGCCGTCTTAGCCGCCTGGTGCAGTTCGTTTTCCGTCTCTTTATAGTAATTCATCAGGCCGTCTGCAGTCAGTGCTTCAATACGGCGCACGCCTGCTGCAATACCTGCCTCGGATAAAATCTTAAATGCCTGGATGGAACCGGTATCGGATACGTGGGTACCGCCGCAAAGCTCGGTAGAGAAATCGCCCATCTGAACGACGCGGACTACTTCTCCGTACTTTTCTCCAAACAGCGCCATAGCGCCCGTCTTTTTTGCATCCTCTAAAGACATCTCCTGGGTTACAACCGGTAAAGAGCGCTGAATTTCTTCATTTACAATCGCCTCGACTTTTGCAATCTCTTCTGCAGTCATGGCAGAGAAATGAGTAAAGTCAAAGCGGAGACGATCTGCAGAAACCAAGGAACCTGCCTGCTCGACATGGGTGCCTAAAACGGTACGCAAAGCCTTGTGAAGCAGATGGGTCGCGCTGTGGTTCTTCTCTGTCAAACGGCGGTTCTTTTCACATACCTTTAAGGCAACGGTTTCGCCGGTCTGCAGCATTCCCTTTACCATAACGCCTACATGGCCTACCTTGCCGCCTTGTAAATGAATGGTATCTTCTACCTTAAATTCGCCGCCTGCGCTGACAATGGTACCTACGTCGCCCTGCTGGCCGCCCATGGTGCCGTAAAATGGAGTCTCTTCTACTAAAACAGTACCTCTCTGGCCGTCAGTGAGGGCTTCTACAATCTCATCCTCCGTTGTAAGCACCGTAATCTTCGAATCGTGTACCAGACGGTCATAGCCGACAAATTTTGTGGTAATAGCAGCGTCGATGGACTGATATACGGTAACATCTGCTCCCATGTAGTTTGTCGTCTTTCTGGCTTTTCTGGCTTTTTCTTTCTGTTCCTTCATAGAAGCGGCAAAGCCTTCTTCGTCTACTTCCATGCCCTTTTCTTCCAAGATTTCCTTGGTTAAGTCTACTGGAAAGCCATAGGTATCGTACAATTTAAACGCATCTGCGCCGGAAAGCACCCTGGTGCCTTCTGCGCTCATCTTTTCTTCCATTTCTGCTAAAATAGCAAGGCCCTGGTCGATGGTTTTATTAAACTTATCCTCTTCCTCAGAAAGGACTTTGAAAATCATAGCCTTCTTTTCTTCCAGCTCCGGATAGCCGTCTTTGGACAGATTAATGACCGTGCTGCTCAAATCTGCCAGGAACTTGCCTTCAATGCCAAGCTTTCTGCCATGACGGGCAGCGCGGCGCAGAAGACGGCGGAGTACATAGCCTCTTCCTTCATTGGACGGCATGATTCCGTCAGAAATCATAAACGTACAGGATTTGATATGGTCGGTAACAATCCGAAGGGACACGTCGGTCTCATGATCCTTCTGATACTCTGCATGAGCCAGCTCGCATACTCGGTCCAACAAGGCCTTATTGGTATCCACAGTAAACAGGGAGTCAACATCCTGGACTACAACTGCCAGACGCTCTAAACCCATACCGGTATCAATGTTTTTCTGTGCCAAATCGCTGTAATTGCCATGACCGTCATTGTCAAACTGGGTAAATACGTTATTCCATACCTCAATGTACCGGTCACATTCACAGCCAACGGTACAATCCGGCTTGCCGCAGCCGTATTTTTCACCTCTGTCA
>UQMJ01000015.1 GCA_900542035.1 uncultured Clostridium sp. | reverse complement strand
ACTTCTGAGGATATGATGAAGGTTCGTAACCTTGGCCGTAAGTCCTTAGAGGAAGTATTGGCTAAGTTAAAAGAGCTGGGACTTCAGCTCAATCCAAGCGACGAATAATAAACAAAACCGTTTATAGTTTGTTCGTCTGGACAGAACTAATTTATGGATCAAAAGCACACTGTCAGTAAGACCGAAGAAGCATGGCAGCGTGTTCCACAAATGGAGGAAAAATTATTATGGCAAAGTATAGAAAGTTAGGCAGAACTTCTGACCAGAGAAAGGCCCTGATCCGCAATCAGGTTACCGCTCTTATCTACAATGGCAAAATCAGAACCACCGAGGCTAGAGCTAAGGAAATCCGCAAGGTTGCAGAAGGTCTGATTGCTATGGCTGTTAGAGAAAAAGACAACTTTGAGACCGTTAAGGTTACCGCTAAGGTTGCCCGCAAGGACAAAGACGGCAAGAGAGTAAAAGAAGTAGTAGACGGCAAGAAAGTTACCGTATACGATGAAATCGAGAAGGAAATCAAGAAAGATATGCCTTCCAGATTACATGCTAGAAGACAGATGTTAAAGGTTCTGTATGGAGTAACTGAGGTTCCAACCCAGGCTGCAGGCAGAAAGAAAAACACCAAGTCTATCGACTTAACTGCAAAGTTATTCGATGAGATCGCTCCAAAGTACACCTCCCGTAACGGTGGTTACACCAGAATCGTTAAGATTGGCCAGCGTAAGGGCGATGCAGCTATGGAAGTTCTTCTTGAGTTAGTATAATTCCATACGACATATGACAGGTCACCGCGTTTGCGGTGGCCTGTTTTGTGATAAATGGGTTTGTATGACATTACCAAAAATTTCCGCACATAAAACAGGGTGGACAGAAAAATGTCAGAATATTGTAAGTTGACGATCCAATAGCCTGAGACGTATAATAAAAGCAGATAAAGGAGGCGGGGATATGAGCAAATTACGAAAAGTTATCCAAACAATGGTGCTGGTATCGCTATTTTCAGCAGTGCTGGCTCCTGCAGTATGGGCCAGGACCGTTATAAGCAGTTTTGGAGTACACGTTAAGACTAACCTGGAGGCAGGCAGTACGCTGCCGGAGATGAGCGTGGGCAACAACGGAGACACCAACTACGTATATACGAGTTCATCCAAGTATGACGTAGTGGATGTGCAGTGGTCTACTTCCACAGATAAAACCTTAAAGATTGGGGAAACGCCAAAGCTGAAGATTTATCTGGAAGCCGTTGACGACTATTACTTCCGCAGCAGTTATAGCTCTAATAATGTATCGGTAAGTGGAGCAGACTTTGTAAGCGCCAAGACCAACGGCGGTCATATGGTGGTAACAGTAAACGCAAGACCGGTTAAGGGAGAATTCGATCCTCCGGCAGACGCCTACTGGGACGGTTCCAGAGGCCAGGCCAGATGGGAAGCGCCGGAAGAGCGGTATGCATCCTCCGGAGCATATGACGTTTACTTATATCGGGGCGGCAGTCTGGTTAAGAAATTAGAAAACTACAAGAGAACCTCTGCAAATTTATACCCATATATGACAAAGAGGGGAACTTATACGTTTAAAGTACGCACTGTTCCGTCTACCAGCAGAGAAGAAGATTATGGCAAGAAGAGCGGATGGACGACATCAGATGAACTGTATTTAGATTCTGATGAAGTATCGGACGGCAGCGGACAGAATTTAGAAGACGGAATGACCAACTCCGGCGGCATTACCAATGTAGGCTGGCAGGTCAACAATGGTTATTGGACCTTCCGTTATCCGGACGGCTCTTACCATAGAAATGGCTGGCTCAATGTAGACGGTCACTGGTATTTGTTTAACTCGGATGGAATTATGCTGACAGGCTGGCAGAAAGTCAATAACATCTGGTACTATTTAAGCCCCAATGAAGGCGGACCTTACGGTGCAATGCAGGTGGGCTGGCTTCGGGAAGGCAATGCCTGGTATTACTTAAATCCAAATCAGGGCGGACCGGAAGGCGCGATGTGTACCAACGCCTGGATTCAGGTAAATGGAAAGACCTACTATGTAAATGCCAACGGCGTTATGGCAGAAGGCTGGAACCAGGTAGGCGGCCAGTGGTATTACTTCTACCCAGGCAGCGGTGAAAAAGCCGTTAATACCGTTATTGACGGATTTCCGGTTGATGCGCAGGGTATCTGGCACAGAGAAAGCATGACGCGGTAAAATTGAATGAATAAACCTCTGATCGCAAGAGGACTGCCTTTACTGGCAGTCCTTTTTTGGAATAATCTGGGAAACTTCATAAAAAAAACATATTCTTATTGTAAAATGAAGTGTCTGTGAAATTTTTGAAAAGAGGAGAGGCAGGAGAATGAAAAAATTTAAAAAGATGACAACAGTATTATTAGGAATGATGGCGGCAGCAGCATTATCAATCCCCGCATATGCCAGCGTATCCCAGATTTCGATTGAAGTAGAAGACGTAATCAACATAGGGGAAGACCTGCAGGAGCCGGAAATAACGATAAACAGCGGCGACTGTGAAATTGTGGATATTCAGTGGTCAAAAGACACAAAACGGTGGAAAGCCGGTTCCAAAGTAACGGCGACTTTGACTTTAGAAACAGAAGACAGCTTTAAAAGCTCCTATAATGCAGGAACCTGCAGAGTATCCGGAGCCAATTATTCCAGTTCATCCAGGACAGATGAACATACGCTGAAAGTCCGTCTGACCTACATTCCAAGAGCACAGCTGGGAGAAACGGAACAGGCAGGCTGGAGCAGCAGTAAGAAACATACGGCGGTATGGAAAAAAGTACCGTTTGCAACTGCCTACCAGCTTCAGCTTTTCCGGAACGGAGACATTGTGAAAACCTTGACGGTAACGTCCAACTCAGCAGACCTGTCTGAATACATGACCGAGGAAGCAAGTTATTCGTACCGCGTCAGAGCCATTGGGGAAACAGATGCTGACCGGTATTATCTGCTAAGCGGGGAATACGTAGAGTCAGAAGATATTGTCCTGGAAGATTTGGGACAGACAGACGGAGAATGGAAATCTTATCCGGACGGCGAAATTTATTTGCGAACAGACGGGACCTCTCCATCTGCACAGTGGGAAAAGATAGGCGGAGACTGGTATTATTTTGATTCCAATGGTTATAAAACAACGGGCTGGCAGAAGGTTGAAAATGCGTGGTATTATCTGGGACAGGATGGCAGGATGAAGACGGGCTGGCAGGAGACAGACGGAAAATGGTATTTCCTTGGAGAAGACGGCAGAATGCAGACAGGCTGGATTCAGGGGACTCCTGGAATCTGGTACTATCTGTATGAGGATGGAAGCATGGCGGTAAATACGGTAATTGACGGCAGGTATCCGGTGGATCAGAACGGACAGTGGAAATAAAAAAGGATCGTACTTGACTACTGTAGGAATATCTAATAAAATGAAACAATGTAACAAGAGGGAAACGGTTGCTGTACGGGAAAGGACAGATATGGGAATTATCAAGGCGGCGCACGTCTTTTTTGATTATATAAAACGAGATGAAGAAGAAAACGAAGAAGAAGTTAACCGAGCGATTGACGATTTAAGTCTGGACATTGAAAAAGGGGATTTTGTAGCGATTCTGGGCCACAATGGTTCTGGAAAATCCACGTTTGCAAAACAGGTAAACGCCCTGCTGATGCCGACAGACGGCACTCTCTGGATTTCCGATATGAATACCCAGGATGAGGACAAAATATGGGAGATCCGCAAAAAAACAGGAATGGTTTTCCAGAATCCGGATAACCAGATTATTGGAAATATTGTAGAAGAAGACGTAGGATTCGGGCCGGAAAACATCGGTGTGCCTACGGACGAAATCTGGAAACGGGTAGACGATAGTCTGGAAGCAGTCGGTATGACGGCCTACCGGAAGCAGTCCCCCAACAAGCTGTCCGGCGGCCAGAAGCAGAGAGTTGCTATTGCGGGGGTAATGGCCATGCGTCCTCAGTGTATTGTATTAGACGAGCCGACAGCCATGTTAGACCCGAATGGACGCAGTGAAGTTATCCGCACAGTAAGAGATTTAAATCAAAAAGAAGGAGTAACCGTCCTTCTGATTACCCACTATATGGAAGAAGTCATTCACGCAGACAGGGTAATCGTCATGGATGACGGAAGAATTGTCATGGATGGAACTCCCAGAGAGATTTTCTCCAGAGTAGAAGAGCTGAAACGTTACCGTCTGGATGTGCCTCAGGTTACGGAACTGGCTTACGAGCTGAAAAAGGCGGGTCTTCCAGTTCCGGATGGAATCTTAACCCGCGAAGAGTTAATGGACGTTCTTCTTCCGCTGTTTGCAGAGAAATATCCGGATACGGTAACTTTATAGACAGGATTTTACACATAGGATGTTATAGGTGACTACAGCATGGGAATCAAAGCAGTAAATTTGAATTATATTTACGGCCAGGGAACTGCATTTGAGCAGTATGCTTTAAAAAACGTAAATTTTGAAATACCGGACGGCCAGTTTATTGGTCTGATTGGTCATACCGGATCTGGAAAATCCACTCTGATCCAGCATTTGAACGGACTTTTAAAAGCAACCAGCGGCGAATTGTACTACAATGGGGAAAATATTTACGCACCAGGATACAATATGCGGGAACTTCGCAGCAAAGTAGGCCTGGTATTCCAATATCCGGAACACCAGCTATTTGAAGTGGACGTATTTTCTGATGTGTGTTTCGGGCCTAAGAATCAGGGCCTGACAAAAGAAGAAATCGAAGACAGGGCAAAAAAGGCATTGGAGGCAGTCGGCTTAGATGAGAGTTTCTATACCCAGTCTCCTTTCGAGCTGTCCGGCGGCCAGAAGCGTCGGGTTGCCATTGCAGGCGTACTCGCTATGGAGCCGGAAGTCCTGATATTGGACGAACCGACAGCCGGTCTTGACCCCAAGGGCAGAGACGAGATTTTAGACCAGATTGCCAGTCTCCATAAAGAAAAGGGAATGACCATTATTCTGGTTTCCCACAGCATGGAAGACATTGCCAGATATGCAGACCGCCTGATAGTAATGAACCATGGAGAAAAAGTGTTTGACGGCACTCCCAAGGAAGTATTTAAGCATTACAAAGAATTGGAGTCCATGGGACTTGCAGCTCCTCAGATTACGTATCTTGTGCAGGATTTGAGAAAACATGGCGTGGAAATTGACGATGAAATCACGACCGTAGAGGAAGCGCGCCAGGCAATTTTGGCCCTTTTGAAATAGGGCTGTATTAGGAGACAACATGATTAGAGATATTACAATCGGACAATATTACCCAACAGATTCCATTGTCCACCGCCTCGATCCCAGAACCAAACTGGTAGGGACAATGGTCTTTATTATTACTTTGTTCCTGTCAGACAGCATTTGGGGTTATCTGCTGGCTACGGCTGCGCTGGCTGCAGTTATCCGGCTGACAAAGGTGCCGTTTCGTTTCATTGTCCGCGGATTAAAAGCAATTGTTGTGCTGCTGCTTATCAGCGTCAGCTTTAACCTGTTTCTGACAGACGGAGAAGTATTGATAAAACTGGGATTTTTAAAAATTACCAGAGAAGGTGTGGAAACAGCGGCATTTATGGCAGTCCGGCTGATATACCTGGTAATTGGTTCTTCTTTGATGACGCTGACAACTACGCCAAATGAACTGACAGATGGAATGGAAAAAGGCTTGGGATTTTTGAAACGGTTCCATATGCCGGTTCATGAAGTGTCCATGATGATGTCCATAGCCCTCCGCTTTATTCCGATTTTAGTGGAGGAGACGGACAAAATTATGAAAGCACAGATGGCAAGAGGCGCTGATTTTGAAAGCGGAAATCTGATTCAGAAGGCAAAAGCAATGGTACCGCTTCTGGTACCGCTGTTTATTTCGGCATTCCGCAGGGCAACGGATCTGGCTATGGCCATGGAAGCCCGCTGTTATCGGGGCGGAGAAGGCCGAACCAAGATGAAACCATTAAAGTATGCCAGCAGGGATAAAATTGCATATGCAGTATTTGCAGTTTATGCGGCGCTGGTATTCATATTGAGGGTGGCAGTATGAAACGTGTAAAATTAGTGGTGGCCTACGATGGCACCAACTACTGCGGCTGGCAGCTCCAGCCCAATGGAATTACAATAGAAGAAGTATTAAACAAGGCTCTGTCAGATTTGCTGAGAGAGCCCATTGCTGTTATAGGGGCAAGCCGGACTGATTCCGGCGTACACGCAAAAGGAAATGTAGCCGTATTTGATACGGAAAGCCGGATACCGGCAGAAAAGATATGCTTTGCCTTAAATCAGCGGCTTCCGGAAGACATACGGGTTCAGTCTTCAAAAGAAGTGCCCCTGGACTGGCATCCCCGTAAGCAGAACTGCGTGAAAACCTATGAATACAAGATTTTAAACCAGAAAATCGATATGCCCATTGGACGCCTGTATGCTCATTTTTGTTATTTTTCATTAGATTTGGAAAAGATGCGGCAGGCAGCGTCGTATTTAGTAGGAGAACATGATTTTAAAAGCTTCTGTACGGTGCGGACGCAGGCAGAGGAAACGGTCCGGACGATTTACAGCCTGACTTTGGAAAAGAATGAAGAAGGGCTGATTACCATGCGGATCAGCGGCAGCGGATTTCTCTATAATATGGTCCGGATTATTGCGGGAACCCTTTTAAAAGTAGGAATGGGGATGTATCCGCCGGAACACGTAGAAGAAATTCTGGACGCCAGGGATCGCCAGGCGGCAGGGGGAACAGCTCCGGCTAAGGGTCTTACATTAGTAAGCCTGGAATACGAAAACTCTCTGTGTCCGGAAATCTCCATCGAAAATAAAGACTGGAAGTACCGTATGATCCAGCGGGAGATACCGGAAAAGAAAAAAGGGTACGTGATCATTGACCGGTGCAGGGAACAGGATTTTGACCGGACAATAACCCGTCTGGTTCATCAGTGCTACCGGAATGGCGCCAGGGAAATTTTCGTGGCAGACAGGGAAACGGGGAAAAATCGCCTGAAGCCAGGACAGAAATACGGCTACTATTGTCTGGAAGAAGGCTATCGTCTCCTTCAGATGGAAAAGGAGTTGGTTTTAGAAACAGATAATGGAAAAATATCAGAATTGTCAAAACTCTCAGAGCTGCAGCTGGTTTCTTTGGATCAGCCGGACTGGTTCCAGTGGATTTTTATGTATCAGAGCTGCTTTTTTGATCTTTCCGGTTCTGCAACTTATGATGAGGCAGACATTAAAAACGAACAGGCAGAGGGAAGCCGGTTTTTCTGGCTGGTAAAAGACGGCGAACGGGTCGGTTTTTCCGTCCTGATAGAAAAGAAAGAGGGATTGTTCATTGATATGCTGGGAATTGAAAAATCCCGTCAGGGACAGGGATTGGGACGTCAGGCCATACGCGCCATAGAAGAAATGGCGGAATCTTCCCATTTTTCCCATCTGGAACTGGTGGTGGCAAGCGATAACCATCCAGCTATCTCCTTGTATCAGGCCTGCGGTTTTCAGAGATCGGGAGAGGGAATTCCTTTTTTCAGAGCCAGAGATTCCTGGCAGAAGGAAGAAGGAGAATAAGAAATTTTATGAAAAATCCCAAAAGCCTCGAAAATCCCTTGAAATAAAAGGATTTTTCCGGAAAAATGGGTTGACAGGCTAGATGGAGTATTATATAATGTATAACTGTGACGTTGCGAGAAAATGCTTGACCAAAGCCCCGGAACAGGCATTTTGCGATAAATGTTTCAGATATTTTGAGCGAATTTAACAGGAGGTCAACCAATGAAAAGTTTTATGGCTAGTCCAGCAACAATTGAAAGAAAATGGTACGTAGTTGACGCTACCGGATATACATTAGGCCGCTTAGCTTCTGAAGTAGCTAAGGTTTTAAGAGGCAAGAATAAGCCGATCTTTACTCCTCATATGGATTGCGGCGATTATGTAATCGTTGTAAATGCAGAGAAGATTAAAGTAACTGGCAAGAAGTTAGATCAGAAGATTTACTACAACCACTCCGATTACGTAGGCGGTATGAAAGAGACCACTCTGCGTGAGATGATGGCTAAGAAGCCAGAGAAGGTAGTAGAGTTAGCAGTTAAGGGTATGCTTCCAAAGGGACCTCTGGGAAGAAGTATGTTAGACAAGCTTCATGTATACGCAGGCCCGAACCACGAGCAGGCAGCACAGAAACCAGAAGTTTTAACATTCTAATTTTAGAAGATTTGGAAGGAGGAAATTGTAATGGCTAACGCAAAATTTTACGGAACTGGCAGAAGAAAAAAATCTATCGCTAGAGTATACTTAGTACCAGGTACTGGTAAGATCACTATCAATAAGAGAGACATCGATGAGTATTTAGGTCTGGAGACCTTAAAGGTTATCGTTCGTCAGCCACTGGTTGCAACCGAGACCACTGATAAGTTCGACGTATTAGTAAACGTACACGGCGGCGGCTTCTCTGGACAGGCAGGCGCAATCCGTCACGGTATTTCCAGAGCACTGCTTCACGCAGACGCTGATTACAGACCTGTATTAAAGAAAGCTGGTTTCTTAACCAGAGACCCAAGAATGAAAGAAAGAAAGAAGTACGGCTTAAAGGCAGCTCGTCGTGCTCCACAGTTCAGCAAGAGATAATTTCTCTGTTGCAGAACAGACAATTTCAGACAGTATTTGCAACCCTCTCAGGACTTCGGTCTTGGGAGGGTTTTTTAGGCTCTTTGTCAAAAGTTGGGGTAAATGTATTTTTTATTACTTCCAAAAATCAATAAGAACCGTAGGCGGTTATATCAAATTTCTCAGATACGGTTACCCCAACGCTGGGTATGACCCAGAAGAATCAACCCAAAATCAAATATACGCTGGACTTCGATGTGACGCCCCATCAGCTGCGACACACTTACATTACCAATCTTCTCTATGCAGGCGTTGATCCAAAGACAGTACAATACCTTGCCGGACATGAAAACAGCAAAACAACTATGGACATCTACGCAAAGGTAAAGTACAATAAACCTGAAGAACTTTTTGATGTAGTGAATCAGGCGTTTATACAGGATAAATAATATATTTGAAATGCCAGTTTGGCATATCAAGTTTTAAATAGGAATTGCCGCACACAGTATTCTGGTACGGATATGAGGGATGGATATGGATAAATTAGTAGAAGTGGATGCTCAATATAGAGAGTGGATTTCCGAAGTGAGTAAACGCTTTTATCAAAGCCAGATTAAGGCTGCGGTGAAAGTGAATGATGAGATGCTTCGATTTTACTGGCAGTTAGGAAAAGAACTTCATGATAGAAAAGATAAGTTCTCTTATGGACAGAGCTTTTACAAAACAATCAGTCGTGATCTGCGTAGAGAACTGCCGGATGTAAAGTCATTTTCGGAGACAAACTTACGATATATGCAGAAATTTGCAGAACTATATAGCGAAGTTTCAAATCTTCCCCAAGTTGGGGAAGATTTCAGAAGTGAAGAAATTGAGCCGCTTTTTGCAATTCCGTGGGGACATCATAAGATTATTATTGATAAGTGCAATGGAAATCCGAAAAAAGCATTGTTCTTTGTAAATCAAGTGATTCAAAATAATTGGTCGCGCGCAGTTTTGCTGAATTTTTTAGATACCGATCTTTATGAGCGGCAGGGAAAGGCAATCACAAATTTTAATCTGACACTTCCGGCCATGCAGAGTGATTTGGCACAGGAGATCACAAAAGATCCATATAAGTTTGATTTCATTACCTTGACCCAAAGCTATAACGAAAAGGAACTGAAGGATGCACTGATGGATAATATTCAGAAGTTTCTTTTGGAACTGGGTAATGGCTTTGCTTTTGTGGGACGGGAATATCGAATTGAAATTGGCTCAACAGAGAACTTCATTGATATGTTGTTTTACCATATTCGCCTACATTGCTATGTAGTAGTTGAGGTAAAGGTCACAGAATTTGAATCATCCTATGCTGGCCAGCTAGGAACCTATGTAGTGGCAGTTAATCATCAGCTAAAAACAGAGAAAGATGAACCGACGCTTGGCTTGTTAGTGTGTAAATCCAAGGATGATATAAAAGCACAGTACGCATTGGAAGCAAGCAGTCAGCCTCTGGGCGTGTCAGCATATGAATTGTCAAAACTGATACCGGAGAATTTTAAAGGTTCGTTGCCTTCGATTGATGAGATTGAAAGTGAACTGCGGAAAGATACGGAAGGCTGACAATAAAGGTGTCTAGCTATTCATAAAGAATCGGGACAATTTTTGTGGTCCGCACACCGGATAACTGAGAGGCAGAAAGCCGGAAAAGCCCAGAATATCAAGGGAAAACAGCTCAAAAACTCGCGCAATACGGCTTAAAGGCAGCTCGTCGCGCGCCTCAGTTCAGCAAGAGATAATTTCTCTGTTGCAGAACAGACAATTTCAGACAGTATATGCTCCATTACGAGAATAGAGACAAGAGATATCGTTTCCATTTTTTGCACAAATCAGTTCTCCGTCAGGATAGGAAGACAGGCGGCGTTTCATGTCCTGGATGGTTCTTGACAAATCGTCCTTGTGTTTTAGTAATTGATGATATAACAATAGAAGCCCTCCTTGAGATGGGCAGCAAAATTTGAATATTCCATATATGTATATGGAGAAGAAAGTCAGAAAATAATTGAATATGCAAACAGCCAATGTTCCAAAACAAAAGAAGATTTGGAAATGGAAAAAATCATTGTAGACGCCGAGACTCCCGAAGAGTTATTAAAACTGATGCGTAAAGGGTTATCAGGAGCAAATAGAAGTGCATTACGAAAAAAATAGTGGAGCATGAACAAGAACTCATGCAGATGGTAAAAGAAAAATGCATACGCAATAAACAGGATATTTTTATTGAGAATGCAGTGCATTTCTTTATGAAGAGTCAATGCAATTGCTGTGATTGGATTACAGAATCATATTCCCTGTTTCACAGTGAATATTTGAAATTGCTGTTTTGTCTGATACTGGGATTTCGCGGCGAGAAAAGCCTGATTCCATTTTTAATGGAGGAAGCCAAGCGGATGGAAAGAGAATATCCGGATGAAACATACGACCAGGGACCGGTACTGGCAGTTCAGGAATTAGCAGAAAGAGATAACTAAACTCCCCCTCTTTTTGCATCTTTTTAAAAAATAGAGAGACATTCCGCCGTTTTTACGATATAATGAAAAGTAAACATAAAAGAAAGGGGAGGAAAAAGCTATTATGGATAGCGAAAAGAAACAAAAGATAGGAAAAAGCGAGCGGGCAAGCTTTTCAGGAAGATTAGGCTATGTGCTGGCTGTGGCAGGTTCGGCAGTCGGTTTAGGCAATATATGGAGGTTTCCTTATTTAGCAGCCAAGTTCGGCGGCGGAATGTTTTTGCTGGTATACCTGGTTCTCATGCTGACCTTCGGATATACGCTGATTGTTACGGAAACAGCGCTGGGCCGTATGACCAAGAAAAGTCCGGTAGGTGCATTCGCGCACTTTGGAAAGGGAAAGGCCTTTAAAATAGGAGGCTGGCTGAACGCAGTTATTCCGATGTTGATTGTGCCTTATTACAGTGCAATCGGCGGCTGGGTTTTAAAATACCTGTTTGAGTATTTGAGAGGAAATGTACAGGTTCTGGCTCAGGATCAGTATTTTACCAACTTTACTCAGAATGGAGCCAGCATGGAGATTTGGTTCCTTCTGTTTGCAGTCTGCGTAATTGTCGTAATTATGGCAGGCGTAGAGCATGGAGTCGAAAAGGGCTCAAAAATTATGATGCCGATTCTGGTTATTCTGGCAATTTTTGTGGCAATTTATTCGGTTACCCGTCCAGGAGCAATGGAGGGCGTTAAATATTTCCTGCTTCCGGATTTTAAAAACTTCTCCTGGATGACCGTTGTAGCGGCAATGGGGCAGATGTTCTACTCTCTTTCCATTGCAATGGGTATTCTGTATACATACGGTTCCTACATTGGAAAAGATGTGGACATCGAGCAGTCTACCAGACAGGTAGAAGTCTTTGATACGGGAATTGCAATGTTGGCAGGCCTGATGATCATTCCGGCAGTATTCGCATTCTCCGGCGGTGCTCCTGAAACTCTGCAGGCAGGGCCGTCCCTGATGTTCATTACCATACCAAAGGTATTTGCAAGTATGGGAATGGGAACGGTCGCAGGCGTGATGTTCTTCCTGATGGTATTTTTTGCAGCGCTGACCAGTGCGATTTCTCTGATGGAAACCAGCGTGTCTACCATTACCGATCAGTTTGGAATCAATCGTAAGGCAAGCATTCTGCTGATGGGAGTTGTTCTGATTGTACTGGGATCTGGATCAGCGCTGGGCTTCAATGTATTAGACTTTATCAAGCCGTTTGGAATGTCGATTTTGGACTTCTTTGACTTTTTGACCAACTCAGTGATGATGCCGCTTGCGGCTCTTGCGACCTGTATTCTGGTTCTTAGAGTTGTAGGAGTAAAGAAAATCGCAGAAGAAGTGGAGATATCCTCTTCATTTAAGAGAAAAAAGATGTACAATTTCTTCTTAAAATATCTGGCTCCGGTATTCCTGGTAATCATCCTGTTAAGTTCGATTGCAAATGTAATGGGATGGATTAGTCTATAATTATAAGATAAAATGAATAATTTATCAAAAAAACATACGCCTGGCCGTTAATCGGTCAGGCGTATGCTGCCATAAGGGAATGAACAGATAGCTCCGGTTCGGGTGCGGCAGGTAAGACTGCCGTCATCTTCAATAGACAGGGGCGTGACAGCCTGGGAAATCCCGTCAGGGCCGGTTATGATGGCGGATCGTCCAAGAATCATACTGCGGCTTCGGTAGACTTCTGGGACAGACGGCGAATCGGCCAGCTGCAGAAATGCGGTGCAGATAGCGGCAGCCAGGCGGTTCCGGTTAATGGGAAAGCCGTCAGGGGTACAGCCGTCTGTGGTAATTGCGCCAATATCGGAACCGGAAGAAGGCGGAAAGCCGCCGTCCGGCTCGGATAAATTGAGTCCGATTCCGGTAATAATGCAGTCAAGTTCTCCAGTTTCAAAGCTGGAGGAACCTTCCGTCAGGATGCCGCATACCTTTTTTCCTTGAAAATACAGGTCGTTAACCCACTTGATATCCAGATCATATCCACACACAGAATGGACGGCCTCCCAGACGGCTGCGGCTGCTGCGGCCGTAACCAGCCGGCTCTGGGCAAACAGGGCCTTAGGGTGATATAAAATGCTCAGATACAGACCGGATTTTTCCGGAGAAAAGAACCCCCGCCCTAAGTGTCCGCGTCCGGCGCTCTGACTTTCAGCCAGAACCATGGATCCATCTGGAAGAGAAGGGACGGATTCCAACGCTTTCCGGCGCAGAAGCAGATTGGTGGAAGACACTTCTTTATAGACCATTACTGGAATATCGGGAGAACTTAAGTAAGAAGAAATCACTTCAGCAGACAGCAGTCCGCTGTCTTTTTCCAGCAAATACCCTTTGTTAGTAACCGCTTTGATGGCATACCCTTCCTGCCGCAGAGACTGGATGGCTTTCCAGACTGCGGTGCGGGAACAAGACAAACGGGCAGCCAGCTCTTCGCCGGAAACGTAGCTGCTTTTCTGGGACTCCAGATAAGCTAATACGGATGATTTTACAGACATTTCCAAATCTCCTTCTCAATGAGGACAAGCCTCAGTACATTCTTTCTTCATCCTACACAAAAAACAGAAGAATTGTCAAGAGATAGGCCAAATATAAAGACAGCTTTACTTGACTTTTAGAGTAATAATAGGTAAAATGAAACTTAATTATGCGCAGTGAGTAATTATACACATTCCACCGCGGAGAAGAAAGGGAGGAATGACAATGGTCAAATACATCTTTAAGAGAATCGGAGCAGGAATTGTATCCCTGTTTGTACTGATAACAATTACCTTCTTTTTATTGCACATCATTCCAGGCGGCCCGTTCAGCCCAGCTGAAAACCGGAACGTTCCGCCGCAGATTCTGGAAAAGATTACCGAACAGTATGGACTGAATGATCCGATTCCGGAGCAGTATGTCCGCTATCTGAAAAATCTGGCTCAGGGAAACCTGGGGACTTCTTTCAAGAAACAGGACACGACAGTAAATGAGCTAATTGCCCAGGGCTTTCCGGTATCTGCAAAAGTAGGATTCTGGGGCGTTCTGATTTCCCTGGCAATCGGAGTTCCACTGGGAGTGGTGGCTGCGGTTAAGCGGGGCAAATGGCCGGACGGAGCGGCCATGGTATTTGCCACCATAGGCGTGTCGGTTCCCTCTTTCGTTATCTGCGTTCTGATGATGTATTTCTTCTGTGAAAAGTGGAAGATTTTCCCGTCTTATGGATTGACTTCCTGGAAACATTATATCTTACCGGTATTCTGTATGGCATTTTCCCAGATTGCTTACATTACGAGACTGATGCGTTCTTCCATGCTGGAAACCATGCGTCAGGACTATATCCGGACGGAGCGGGCAAAAGGCGTGCCGGAATTTACAGTAATCGGCAAGTATGCCATGAAAAATTCCCTGCTGCCCATTATTACCTATGTAGGTCCTATGGTAGCGGCCCTTTTAACCGGTACGTTTATTATTGAAAAGATGTTTTCCGTACCTGGCCTGGGAAGATATTTCGTAACGGCCATCAGCGACAGAGATTATTCGGTAACCCTGGGTCTGACCTTGTTTGTAGGAGCGTTGATTATCGTTGTCAACATCATTGTAGACATTATGTATGCCCTTATTGACCCAAGAGTAAAGATTGATAAATAGGAGTGTTTAACATGAAGAAAAAAGGTATGGCCCAGGTTCAGGAGACAGCGGGAACCGCATATTCCATGACAGATGAGATTCCAAAAGATTTGCTGGCAGACCTGACAGATTCAGACAGAGAGGCCGAAAGCATTGAAAGGGAAAGCATTTCCTATTTGCAGATGTGCTGGAGACGGTTGAAAAAAGATAAGCTGGCAATGTTTGGCATTGTGGTTATTGCAATTATGACCCTGTTTGCCATCTTCGGCCCAATCTTTTCCCCTTATACATATGATCAGACGGATTTTGCCCATATCTTAGAGTGGCCCAGCAAAGCCCACTGGTTTGGAACCGATAAGCTGGGCAGAGATATTTTTGTCAGAACCATGTACGGCGCGAGAATCTCCCTTACCATTGGATTTACCGCTGCATTCATCAACATGATCATCGGCGTGCTGTACGGCGGAATTGCCGGATACCTTGGCGGAAAAATCGATATGATCATGATGCGTATTGTGGATGTGCTCTGCGGCATTCCCAGTCTGATTTACCTGATTCTGATTATGATGTTCCTTGGAAATACGGTAAAGAGCATTTTAATCGCCATGTGTCTGACCTACTGGATTACTACTGCAAGAATGGTAAGAGGACAGATTTTAACGTTAAGAGAACAGGATTTTGCACTTGCAGGAAAGGTCTGCGGACTGAGCAAATGGCAGATTCTGATTCACCATCTGATTCCAAACAGCATTGGAACCATTATTGTAACGGTAACTTTTTTAATTCCATCTGCGATTTTCCAGGAAGCGTTCCTTAGTTTCCTTGGAATCGGCATCCAGGTGCCAAAAGCAAGCTGGGGAACCCTGGCAAACGACGCCATTGAATATCTGTTTTCCTATCCTTACCAGATGTTCTTCCCTGCAGTTGCAATCAGCATTACGATTTTTGCATTAAACTTTATTGGCGACGGCCTTCGGGATGCATTGGACCCCAGACTGAAAAAATAAGTTGGAATCAGGAGAACCTAAGATGAACAATACGGAAAATAAGGTACTGCTGGATGTGAAAAATCTTCACACCAGTTTTGCTACAGACGACGGAGAGGTAAAGGCAGTCAGAGGTGTTTCCATCCATGTGGATAAGGGGGAAAGCCTTGGAATCGTAGGAGAATCCGGCTGCGGAAAATCCGTAAGTATGCTGTCTATCATGCACCTTTTAGCAGAAAATGCAGATTTGAAGGCAGATTCCATTACCTTTGACGGAGAAGATTTGCTCCATAAAGAGATAAAAGAAATGCGCAAATACCAGGGGAATCAGATTTCCATGATTTTCCAGGATCCCATGACCAGCTTAAATCCATTGTTTACCATCGAAGAACAGGTATGCAATCCGCTGATCCGGCATAAAAAATTAAGTAAAAAAGAAGCAAGAAAACGTGCAGTGGAAGTTCTTAACCAGGTAGGGATTCCGGATCCGGAAAAACGGTTAAAGCAGTATCCACACGAACTTTCCGGCGGTATGCGCCAGAGAGTGATGATTGCCATTGCCATTAGCTGCGCGCCAAAGCTTCTGATTGCAGATGAGCCGACAACGGCGCTGGACGTTACCATTCAGGCCCAGATTCTGGAATTAATGCAGAAGATGAAGGAAGAGTACCATATGTCCTTAATTCTCATTACCCATGATTTAGGCGTGATTGCCAGTATGTGTACCAGAGTTGTGGTCATGTACGGCGGACTGATTATGGAAGAGGGTTCTGTACGGGATATTTTCTACCGGACCGGACATCCATACACGTTAGGACTGATGGAATCCATTCCCAAACACGACAAACAGCGGCTGGTGCCGATTTACGGAACTCCGCCGGATCTGCTTGCTCCGCCGAAGGGATGTCCATTTGCAGCCCGCTGCAAATACGCGATGAAATTGTGCAAAGAACATTTGCCAGAACTGACAGAAATCGGAGAAGGCCACAGAAGTGCCTGCTGGCTTCACAATCCTTCTGTAAAAGCAAAGAAAGGGGAGGTGAAGCTGTATGAGCATCAGCAGTAACCGGAAAAACTGCCTGGAAGTCCAGAATTTAAAAAAGTATTTTGAACTGAAAGCAGGACTTTTTAAAAAGCCCAATATTTTAAAAGCAGTAGATGACGTAAGCTTTTCCATTGCGAAAGGTGAGACCATGGGTCTGGTAGGAGAATCCGGCTGCGGAAAAACGACCATAGGACGTACCGTATTAAAGCTTTATGAGCCTACAGCCGGAAAGATTTTGTATGACGGAGAGGACATTACAGGACTTGATGACGGCCAGATGCTTCCTTACCGGAAGAAAATCCAGATGATTTTCCAGGATCCATACACATCCCTGGATCCGAGAATGGACGTCGCCCACATTATTGCAGAGCCTATCCGCTTTATGAATTTAATGCATGGAAAGGACGTAATGGATCGGGTGCGTCAGCTGGTTGAGCTGGTTGGCTTAAAGCCAGATCATTTAAACCGTTATCCCCATGAGTTTTCCGGCGGTCAGAGACAGCGTATCGGCATTGCAAGAGCATTAGCCGCAGAACCGGAGTTTATTGTCTGCGACGAGCCCATTTCCGCCCTGGATGTGTCCATTCAGGCACAGGTTATCAATATTCTGGAAGACCTGCAGGATAAATTTAATTTTACCTACCTGTTTATTTCCCATGACCTTGCCATGGTACGCCATATTTCCGATCAGGTCGGCGTCATGTACCTGGGAAATCTGGTGGAATATGCAGAAGTGAATGAATTATATGACAATATGATGCATCCGTATACCAAAGCATTGATTTCCGCAGAACCAGTGGCAGATCCGGACAAGGCAGAGGCCAGCCAGAGAATTGTTCTTCAAGGCGATGTGCCGTCTCCTATTAATCCGGGACCAGGCTGTCCGTTCCGTTCCAGATGCCAGTACGCAAAAGAAGTCTGCGCCTGTGAAAAACCGGAATTAAAGAAGATAAATGAGAAGCACTTTGTTGCCTGTCATTTGTTTGAATAAAGGGGAAATCCCCAAATGTTTTAATGCAAAGAAGGAGGAAAGATTATGAAAAAAAGATTGGTAAGTGCAATCCTTGCATCCGTAATGGCAATGTCCCTGCTTACAGGATGCGGCGGTGGACAGGATGCGGCAGGAGATACCACTGCTGCTGCAAATGGCGCTCAGCCGGCAGGAGATGCTGCCAAACCAGAAGGAAACGTACTTCGCTATGTTATGAGCGGGGAACCGGAGACCTTAGACCCAAATATGAACAACTATGCATCTTCTTCTAATGTGCTGTTAAATCTGTTTACCGGACTGTACCAGTATTCTGCTGACGGTTCCGGAGTTGAACCGGCCTGCGCAGAAAGCTATACGGTTTCTGACGACGGTCTGACTTATACCTTTAAGTTAAAAGAAGGCTTAAAGTGGTCCGATGGTTCTCCTTTAACAGCAGCAGATTTTGAATATTCCTGGAAGAGAGAGTTAAAACAGGAGACTGCATCTACAGCAGCATGGCAGTTATACTACATTAAGAATGGCGAAGCTTACAACAACGGCCAGTGCGAGGCAGATGAGGTAGGCGTAAAGGCCATTGACGATACCACGCTGGAAGTAGTCTTAAATAATCCGACCCCTTACTTTGTAAACTTAACTGCAGCCAACAACTTTGCTCCAGTTAAGAAGGAAGCGGTAGAAGGCGCGGAAGTCTGGACCAAGTCTGCAGAGACTTACGTGTGCAACGGCCCGTTTATGATGGCAGAAATTAAGCCTCAGGAAGGATATTTCTTAGTGAAGAATCCAAACTACGTATTTGCAGATACCGTAGCATTAGACGGCGTTGAGATGATTTTTATTGAGCAGGCAGAAGCAGCTCTGTCCGCATATAATGCCGGCGATGTAGACGCTATGAGCGGCGGCTCTATTGAAACCCAGGCTATGACCCAGTATAACGGCAGTGAAGAACTGCACAGCTACGACCTGATTGGTACTTCTTACTATGATTTCAACTGTGAGAAAGAGTATATGACCAAAGAAGTCAGAAAAGCGCTGTCCATGGCCATTACCCGTGATACCATTAACGAGGTAGCAGTTCCTTCCAAGCCAAAGTCTGCATACGCATTTGTTCCTTACGGCATTCCTTATGCCGATGAAACCGATGATTTCCGTACCAAAGTGGGAAACAATCTGGTTACCGAAGACGTGGAAGCGGCAAAACAGCTTTTGGCAGATGCAGGTTATCCAAACGGCGAGGGACTTCCAACCCTGCAGCTGATTATTACCAATACCAAGGAAAACAAAGACAAGGCTCAGATCCTTCAGGCTTTATGGAAGGAAAATCTTGGCGTAAACGTAGATATTGTAACCTTCGAATCTAAGGTTTACTGGGATGAGCACGCAGCAGGCAATTTTGACATTGCATTTGACGGCTGGACAGGAGATTATCCGGATCCCAATACCAACTTAAGTATCTTTAACAAGAGCCGTATGGAAAAAGAGTGCCGCTGGAGAAGCGAGGAAGCGCTCCGCTACAACGATTTATTAGAAGAAGCAGCCACTTTAGCAGACAACAATAAGCGTATGGAATTGTTTGTGGAAATGGAGCAGATTCTGATGGACGAAATGCCGGTAATGCCGATTTATTTCCGCAATACTATGGCATTAGTAAAACCATATGTAAAGGGATTCACGTGTGACAACTCCGGACATCCGCTGTTCAGAGCTGTATCAATGGAGTAAATAGAAGATGAACTATCCAAGGACATTACACGCCGGCGGCTGCATAGGGATTGCAGCGCCGGCATTCCCTATGGGGGAAGAACGATTAAACCAGTGCGTAAAACGTCTGGAAGATCTGGGATACCAGGTAAAAGTAGGAAAGAACCTGGCCGCAGGCAGTAATTTCCATGGTTATCTGTGCGGCAGCGGAAAAGACAGGGCAGAAGAACTGAACGATTTGTTTGCAGACGAGGAAGTAGACGCCATTATCTGCATCCGTGGCGGATACGGAAGCGCCCAGGTAATGAAATATCTGGATTATGAATTGATCCGGAATCATCCAAAGGTATTTGTGGGGTATTCAGACATAACCAATCTGCTCAACGCCTTTTCTGAGAAATGCGGTTTTGTTACCTACCATGGCCCGATGGTCAGCTCCAATATTCTGGAACATTATGACGACTATACCAGGGAAAGCTTTTTAAAGACCATCGGGGACTGGGAAGAGCTGGAGTTTGCAAATGATACAAGACCCCTTCATACCATAACCGGAGGAAGGGCAGAGGGACGTCTCATTGGCGGAAATGTAACCGTTATGGGCCGCATGATGGGTACGTTTTATGAGCCGGATTCCAATGGAGCCATTATTTTCCTGGAAGATGTGGACGAGCACATTGCTTCCCTGGATATGTACATTACCCAGATGGAAAACGCAGGATTTTTTGACCATGCGGCGGGAATCCTGTTAGGCGATTACAGCGGCTGCATCAACAAATACGGGGAAGATTACCTCATTGACGAATTCTTAAAAGACCGGTTTGGCCAGATGGGAATCCCAGTGCTGTCCGGACTTCAGGTAGGACACGATACGCCAACCGGAAGCCTTCCAATCGGTGCCTGGTGCCGGATGGACGCAGACAATCAGACCATTCAATTTGTGAAAAAATAGAGCAGCGCAGGCTGCTCTTTTTTTGAGGATCTGGTATACTGGTAATAGAAGTTTAAGTGTTGGAAGCATGGAAAAGGCAAAGAAAGGAATAAAGATGACAGAGGAAGGAATTAAAAATAGCAGAGAATTGGAATTTGCTGTATTTTGTATCGAAAGTGTTGCGGCAAAGCTTGATGTGGGCGCGGAATTGATATATAAGGCATTTACAGAGAAAAGTGATATTTTAAATGGTTATATTGTGCCGGAATATGAAGTTTTGCATACTCAGAGCAGGGAGTACATTGTGAGTGAGCTTTTGGATGTGATGAAAGAAAGAGGGGTAACGATATGATTCTGTATCATGGATCTTATCTGGAAATTGCGGTACCGGACTTAGTACATTCCCGTGCTAATGTGGATTTTGGGCGGGGGTTTTATGTTACCCCCTTGTATGAACAGGCAGTAAAATGGTGCGGTAAATTTAAACGCAGAGGAAAAGATACTACGGATTACGATCTTGTGATTGGAGGCGTTGCCAATGATAAAGTGTTTAATACAGTGGAACTGTTTTTTGATGGTTTGATTGATAAGAATGAGGCGATTAACCGTCTTCGCTATGAAAAACCAAATCTGCAAATCTGTTTCCGGACAGAAAAGGCACTGAAAATGCTGCATTTCGAAAGGAGCGAGAGCGTATGAAAGCAAATCCCATTTTACTTCAAAAGAAATACAGCCGTATTATTGAACTCTTTGCAAAGCAACAGGACATTTCATTGGATGCTGCTCTGAAATTTTTTTATCATTCCCAGGTCTATCAATTAGTCAGGGATGGAGTCTCTGATATGCACTGCATGAGCGATGAATATCTTGCGAAAGAATTAGAGATGGAATATAGAGAAAAGTAAAAAAATGAAAAAGATAAAAGCATGGTAGGAAGCTTTGCGATTCCGTCCATGCTTTTATGCGTATCGACAATTTCGTAAATGTTTGCTGCGTTACAGATTCAGAGTCTCTTTCACTTCACCTTTTTCTACCACCAGAGCGGCAGCTGGAGTTTCCTGGCTCAGCTCGATGTGATAACGGTCAGCCCAGGCTTTCTTCCTGGTTACATCAATTTCCATAACCGGATATGGGGAAGAAATCGCTCCAATTGCATCGATACTTCCGGCGTATTCCGGACTCCAGAAGCCTAAAACAACAGGAGTTTCGCTTTCGATGACCTTTTCGCGGAAATAATCCATATCCTCAATATAACGTTCTGCGGCAGTAGCGGCAATAGCACCGTCAGCAATGGCAGTAGATACCTGGCGCAGGTATTTGTCCCGTACGTCGCCGACTGCGTAAACGCCGGAAATATTGGTTTCCATCTGTTCATTTACATGAAGCCAGCCGCGGCCGTCTTTATACAATTCTTCCGGCAGCCATTTTGTTTCGGGAATCATTCCTACAAAGAAAAATACGCCGTCACAGGGGAAGTCTGTGATTTCGTCAGTCTTCATGTTTTTGATTTTAACGCCGGTTACCTGTTCTTCGCCGCATACCTCGGTAAGAACGCTGTTCCAGATAAAGTCCATCTTGGGATGGGACAGCGCTTTTTCTGCTGCCTGTTTGTTGCAGTCTAAAATGCCTTCATCGTGAAGTACAATAACCGTTACCCGATTGGCAAATTTGGTAATAAACATACCTTCTTCAATGGCCTGATCGCCGCTTCCTACCACTACCACGTGCTGATCCTGGAAAAATTCTGCATCACAGGTAGCGCAGTAAGCCACACCCTGTCCGGTCAGTTCCCGTTCTCCAGGAATGCCTAAAATTCTGGCAGAAGTACCAGTGGCAATGATAACTGCCTTTGCGCCGTATTCGTGCCGTCTGGTTTTTACTAATTTTACATCGCCGGTAACATCCATCGACTTAACTGGTTCTCGTTTGATTTCCACGCCAAAACTTTTGGCGTGCTCTGCCATTTTTTCCGTCAAATCAGGACCGGAAGTAGAGGGAATGCCTGGGTAATTGACAATCTCCCTGGTGGTATAGGCCCGTCCGCCTACTGTGCTTTTTTCAAGAATCAGGGTATTTAAATGTGCCCGTCCGCCGTAGATTCCGGCTGCCAGTCCGGCAGGGCCTGCTCCTATAATGATTAAATCATACATTGCGTCCATATTGGTTTCCTCCGTTTAAACTCTGAAGAATGAAATACAATAAACTTACAGTTAAATCTATTTTAACACATTTTTCAGAAATTGCTATAACATAGATTATTGTCTTGCGGAAGATAACGTGGTATACTTGCACTAGAGTTTGAAAATACGAAAAAGGAGACGGAATTTTTATGAAAAAGTTAAATTCACGTGCATTTGAAGAGTATATTGAAAATGATGGCGAGACTTGTCTGGTTATTTTCTCCAGAAAATCCTGCCATGTATGTCAGGGAGTTCATGCAGTACTGGAAGATTTAGAGGGCGATTACAAGGGCAAGATGCCATTTTATGAAGTAGATGTAGAGGAAGAAGCTGCTTTATTTGAAAAGATGATGATGAAAGGCGTTCCGCAGGTTGTTATTTTCGACAATGGCGATCCGGTAGAAAAACTGGCTGGCAATCATGAAGAAGACGACTACATCGATGCAATCGAAAAATATATTTAAAAGTTTTCCGGCACAGCCGGTTTAAAAAGGAGGTTTTTACATATGGGACTTTATAACGTATATCCAACAGGTACCACAATCTACGATCCGGAGAAAGCATGGAACGGCTATACTCTGATGCAGTGTCAGGGAATTGGCGCTGTTCTGGTAGATATGAATGGTAATGTAGTAAAAGTTTGGAAGGATGTTCAGGGATTCCCCAACAAACTGCTTCCAGGCGGTTACGTAATGGGAAGCTTAGGACTTCGTGATCCAAAATACGGCTATCAGGATCAGACGGATGTGGTTCAGGTAGACTGGGACGGCAAAGTTGTCTGGAAGTTCGACCACAAAGAATTAGTAGATGATGACGGAGATAAGAGATGGATCGCACGTCAGCACCATGATTATCAGAGAGAGGGCAATCCGGTTGGTTACTATGTACCAGGTATGGAGTGCAAGACCGACAGCGGAAACACTTTGATTCTGTGCCATGAGGACATTTACAATAAGAAGATTACCGAGCATCGCCTGTTAGACGACGTATTTATCGAAGTTGACTGGGAAGGCAATATTGTATGGGAGTGGCACGCAAATAAGCACTTCGCAGAACTGGGATTTGACGAGATCCAGAAAAACGTATTGGCACGTAATCCAAATAACCATGAGAACGGCGGCGGACAGGGCGACTGGCTGCACATCAACTCCATGAGTTTATTAGGTCCAAACAAATGGTATGATGCCGGCGATGAAAGATTCAATCCGGAGAATATTATCTGGGATGCCCGTGAAGCAAACATCTTAGCGATTATCAGCAAGAAGACTGGCAAGATTGTATGGCAGATTGGTCCTGACTTTACTAAGACAAAAGAGCTTCGTATTATGGGTCAGATCATTGGACAGCATCACTGCCATATGATTCCGAAAGGACTGCCTGGCGAAGGCAATATCCTTGTATTCGACAACGGCGGCTGGGCTGGCTATGGTATGCCAAGCAGAGTCAGCAAAGACGGTACCAAGGCAGATATCCGCGACCATTCCCGTATCCTGGAGTTTGATCCGGTTACCTTAGAGGTAGTATGGGAGTTCAAGGGCCTGACCTTCGGCGGTATGTTAGGACTGGTTGCAAACTCCAAGTTCTACAGCCCGCTGATCAGCTCTGCACAGAGACTGCCAAACGGCAACACCCTGATTACCGAGGGCTGCTATATGCGTATGTTCGAGGTTACTCCAGAAAAGGAAGTTGTCTGGGAGTACATCGCTCCATTCAAGGACATGAGAGAACTGGTATATCGTGCATACCGTTACCCATACGACTATGTTCCGCAGCTTGAGAAACCGGTTGAAACTCCGGTAAAGAGACTGGACTGCCATGATTTCCGTGTGCCTGGAGCAGCAGAAGGTACTATTAAAGAAGTAACTCCTGTAGAAGGCACATTAGGCTATACCTCTAAGATTGATGCCTGCGTAACAGACGGACAGGTATAATCCTGAGGGAGTGGACAAGATAAATTTAATAGGGATTATTGATTTAAGGAAGAGAGACGCAAAATTTTGCGTCTCTTTTTGTAATGTAAAAATGACGTATGGATGTGAAAAAACAATACATTGATTGTACATTATATATATTGTAAATGATATAAAATGATAGCTTTGTAGAAAAAATAAATAAAATAATGAGATACATACTTGATTAATTAGTACAAATATGATATAACAAAATAGAACAAATAAATACAAAGAAAAAGGGGTGAGTGATATTAAAGTATTAGGAATAGGAGACAATGTATGTGACAAATATCTTCATGAAAAAAAGATCTATCCAGGGGGGAACGCGTTAAATATTGCGGTATTCGCAAAATTGTTTGGAACAGAAGCGGCTTATCTGGGGACTTTTGGAGATGATGAAGTAGGGCAGCACGTGTATTCAGTAACAAAAGAACTTGGGTTAGATCTTTCGCATTGCCGCATGGAACACGGAGAAAATGGATGTGCCAGAGTTTTGCTGATAGATGGAGACAGAGTGTTTCTGGAAGGAAATACTGGTGGAATATCCAGAACAAAACCTCCAGTATTAACGAAGATTGATGAACAGTATATTGGAGAATACGATTTGATTCATACAAGTATTCATAGCTTTATGGAGAAAGAACTCCCAGCGATAAGAAGAGCAGGGAAATTTGTTTCTATGGATTTTTCAAATCGTTATACAGATGAGTATTTGAAACAGTGCTGCCCATACATTGATTGCGCTGAAATTTCATGCGGAGATATGGCGGAAGACGACATTCGCAAAGTGATGAAACAAATTAAAGAATATGGATGCAGACAGATTGTAATAGCTACCAGAGGAGCCAAAGGTTCATTTGTGATGGTAGGAGACAAATTTTATGAGCAGTCCCCATGTTTGGTAAAAGCAAAAGATACAATGGGAGCGGGAGATTCTTTTATTACTTGCTTTCTGATAAATTATCTGGATGGATTGGACATGGCAGCAGATTTTGACGAGGCATCTGGACATCGGGGAATTGTCACATCAGAAGAGTATTTGGATATGCTGGTAAAAATTAGTCTTTATCGTGCGGCAGTCTTTTCTGCAAAACAATGTCAGCGGGAAGGTTCATTTGGTTTTGGAAAAGAAATTGAACTGACAGAGAAGGATTTAGAAGTAATGAATCGGAAATAAAAAGAAAACGGAAAAATGAAACCTGTGTAGGGCAGGGGAAGAGGAAAGGAGTATTGTATGAAAAAGAACATTTGGAAGAAAACATTGAGTTTGGCGATGGCTGGAATCACAGCGCTTTCTTTGACTGCGTGCGGAGGCGGAAATTCGGAAACAGCAGCACCAGCAGGCCAAGGAGATAGTAAGCAGACAACAGCAGAGTCTGCGCAGGCAGAGGGAGAACAAAAGGTAATTACATTTATGCATCGTTTCCCAGACGAACCGTACAATACCTTTATCAATACGAAGCTGGCTGAATATGAGCAGATGCATCCAGATATTAAGTTTAATATTATCAGTGCTCAGAACCAGGAATATAAAGAGAAGATAAAGATCGTGGTTGGCAGCGAAGATACTCCGGACATTTTTTTTAGCTGGGTAGGCGATTTCACGGAACGTTTTATCAGAGAAGATTTGATTTTAGATTTAACTCCATATTTAGAGGCAGATCCAGAGTGGAAAGATTCCTTTATTGAGTCTCAGTTGGAACAGTATGTGAATGCCGATGGAATGCAGTATGGAATTCCGTTCCGTCTGGACTGCAAGCTGTTCTTCTATAATAAAGCAATCTTTGATGAACATAATCTGACAGTTCCAACAACCTGGGATGAATTCATCAATGTCTGCGAAACTTTAAAGGCAGCTGGTATTACTCCAATCAGCTTTGGCAATCAGGAACCTTGGTCTGCATCACATTACATTGGAACGCTGAATCAGATTTGCGTTCCGGATGAAGTCAGAGAAAAAGACTACAATCCTAAGACTGGTGAATTTACTGATCCAGGATATGTAGAAGCGCTTCAGTATTACCAGCAGATTCTTCAGTATACCAATGATAATCCCAATGGTGTAAAACCGGATATGGGAAGAACAAATTTTATTATGGAACAATCTGCAATGTACTATGCAGAGTTAATTGAAATTCCTTATATTAAGGCAGACAATGCAGAAATGGAATTTGGTATGTTTAACTTCCCTAAGATTGAGGGAGCGAAAGGTAATCAGGATATTTTAACAGGTGTTCCGGAAGGCTTTGTAGTTTCGTCCAAGACAAAATACCCAGATGAATGCGTAGAATTTTTGAAATGGTTCCTGGGAAAAGAGGTTGGTACCCAAATGTGTCAGGAAATCGGTTGGTTTAATGCAGCAAAGGGTACAACAGAAGGGCTGACAGATCAGGCATTATTAGATGGATATAATGCAGTTATGGAAGCAAAAGCAATGAGTGCATGGCTGGATAATGCATTATATTCCACAGTATGTGATGAGTATCTGACCAGCGTATCTGCTTTAACTGGTGGAGACATTACGCCAGAGCAGGCAATGGAAAATATTCAGGCAAAAGCAAAAGAAGCACAAACGTTAGTTCAATAAGGGCAGTTGTGCATTGAAGAGATGTTTAACAGGGGATGCCAAAAGGACGGTACAGCATCCCCTGTACTGAAAAAAGGACGGTGACAGAATGAAAACTAAAAAAAGTATCCCATATCTGTATATGCTGCCGGGAGTTTTTATGGTTCTGTTTTTTGTCTATATACCGGTCATAATGAATATTGGTTACAGTTTTTTCAGATTGTCATCCTATTCAGCAGGCCAGACATTTGTAGGACTTGATAACTATCGCAGATTTTTTACTGACAGTACTTTACCAATTATGCTGAAAAACAATATTGCATATTGCGTGATTTCTTTAATTGTTCAGGTTGGATTTGGTACGGTCATAGCTTTGATTCTGGAAAGTGATGCTATTAGCTACAAGTTAAAACCAATATTTAGAAATATTTATTATATTCCAGCATTGATCTCACTGACTGCAGTAGGTCTTATGTTTACCTTTATTTATGAGCCAAATGACTTTTAAATAACATATTAAAGGCGCTGGGAAAGGGACCTTTAGGCTTTCTCGGAGACTCTAAAATGGCAATTTACTGTATTATTGCTATGAGTCAATGGCAATTTACCGGTTATATCACTCTGCTGATGGTGGTTGCATTCCAGAATGTTCCAAGAGAGTATCTGGAGGCAGCTTCCATTGATGGAGCGGGGCCGGTTAAGAGGGCGCTGCTTATTATGCTTCCACAGGCAAAAGAACAGCTTCTGGTGTGTTCCATTATTACCATTATCGGAGCATTCAAACTTTATACAGAAGTCTATGCAACTACAAGCGGAGGACCTGGAAATAGTTCTCAGGTTTTGGGGTTATTCCTATATCAGCAGGCGTTTTTACATGATGATTTAGGTATGGCTGCCGTAACAGGAGTATTTATTTTCGTTATTACTGTAACTCTTTCCATTATTCAAATTAGGATGACCAATTCTGGCAAAGAATAGAAAGGAGCATACCATGAAAAAAGTTAGCAAAGTTTTACTAAATCTGGTTTGTATCCTGCTTGCAGCCATTATTCTGGCACCTTTGGCATGGATCATTCTTAATTCGTTTAAAACTAATAAAGAGATGTTTAAGGATTCTCTTGCGCTGCCGGAAGTATGGCAGTTCGGAAACTATGTAAAAGCCTGGAATATGGGACTTTACAAATATCTTGGAAACTCTGTGCTGGTCAGCAGTATCTCTTTGATTGGCATTTTGGTTATATCTTCATTTTTGGCATATGGCTTGACACGTTTTAATGCCAAAGGAAGCAATGTGATTTTCATTATTGTACTTGGAGGTATGGCATTATCAGAGCAAATTGCGTTAGTTCCGCTTTTTAAAATATTGAAAGCACTGAATATATACGATACATACTTGGCAGTTATTTTGCCATACATTGCGTTCCGCATTCCGTTTACAGTGTTTTTAATGCGAGCTTACTTCATCTCTATCCCGCGTGAGCTGGAAGAAGCTGCTATCATGGATGGATATAGCAGTTTTCAGATTTTTAGAAAGATAATTATTCCAATTAGCAAACCGATTTTTGCTTCCTGCGCAATTGTAAATTTAAACTTTGTATGGAATGAATTTCTGTTTGCAAATGTATTCTTAAATAATAAGGCAATTCAGACAATTCCAATTGGATTAATGACATTTAAGGGCGACTTACGTGTAGATTATACATCTACCCTGGCGGGACTTGTTATTGCGTCGTTACCATTGATTATTTTATTCCTTTGCGCGTCCAGACAATTTGTGCGTGGTTTAACAAGCGGAGCAGTAAAGGGATGATGGTGGAGAATATAGCTTATGAAAGCAGTAATTTTTGATATGGATGGGGTAATTGTAGATACAGAACCTTATAATATGAGACGGGTGTATGAGTATGTCCATTCTCTGCGTCCAGAAGCCAAAATAGAGGATATGTATCAAAATGCTGGTCGGGTAAAAGAGGATGTATGGACCAGGATTGCTTCCATAATTGGAAATGGTAAGGGATGGGAAGAAACCAGGGAAGATTATGAGAGAAACTGGAAGCCCAGTCATTCATTTGTCATTCCATATAAAGAAATTTTTCGAAAAGATACGCTTACAATTCTTAAATGGGCAAGAGAATGCGGGATGAATACTGCGGTTGCATCTTCGACAGCTTATGAAAAAGTAAAAGAAATCCTGACAGAAGTAGAGGTTACTCCGTATCTCGATCTGATTATTAGCGGGGAGTTTTTTGAGAAAAGCAAACCAGATCCGGCGATCTACTTGAAAACAGCAGAACTGCTGGGGGTAAAACCAGAAGAGTGTATTGCGATTGAGGATTCGACGGCGGGGATTACGGCAGCAAAATGTGCAGGAATGACGGTTATTGCGTTAAAAGATGAACGCTTTGGTTTTGATCGCAGTCTGGCGGATGATGTAATTGAAACTTTGGGGGATTTTATTCAGCATATTCAAATTTTTATTAACAAATGAGGAGGTATGAAACGTGAAAAAAGCAAGAGAAATTGTTAACAGTATTTTAAAAGAACGTACAGTTGAGAATATTTATTTTGTTGGCTGTGGCGGTTCCCTGGTGGGATTTTATCCGGCAAAATATTTTTTGTCATGTGAGGCAAAAAAGTTAAAAGTAGGTTACTGCAATTCCAATGAGTTTGTATATGCGACTCCAAGAGAAATTGGAAAAAATTCAGTTGTAATTCTGGCGTCCCAGCGCGGCGATACCGCAGAGACAGTAGAAGCCTGCAAAGTGGCGAATGAGAAAGGTGCGGTTACCATTGGGCTGACTTTTAAAGTTCCGTCTCCACTTTCAGAAAATGCACAGTATGTCATTCTTTATGAGTTTGGAGAAGAATCTATCGTAGGAAATCAGAAGTCTTCCTATGCATTGAAATTGGCAGCAGAATTTCTGAATCAGACAGAGGGGTATGCAGACTATGAGAAATTAGTTGATGGACTTGATAAGCTGCATGGGATTGTGGCGAAGGCAAAGGAAGAAATTGTTCCATATGCAATTAAGTATGCATGGGAATTTAAAGACGATTCTGTAATTTATACAATGGGAAGCGGTGCTTCCTGGGGCAGTGCGCATCAAGAATCTATCTGTATTTTTATGGAAATGCAGTGGATTAATTCGAGTGCAATTCATAGTGGAGATTTTTTCCACGGACCATTTGAAATTACAGAAAAAGATACAGCATTTGTACTGATGAAATCGACGGGAAGAACCCGTTATCTGGATGACAGAGCGATTGCTTTTTTGGAGAAATTTAATGAGCGGTGCATGATTATAGATCCAAAAGATTATGGTATGGATGAAGTTGGAAATGTAAGTGAATACTTGGATCCGTTATTCCATACAAATGTTATTCGGGTATACAATGACCTTCTTGCAGATGCAAGAAATCACCCGCTAAGTGTAAGAAGGTATATGTGGAAGTTTAAATATTAATAATAAAACAAGTCTTTGGACTAATGCAGAAGCTAGGCGGCAGTTCAAAGGCTTGTTTTGCTTTGGTATAGTATAAATAATACAAAATAAGAATATATTGTAATATTATTATTGACAAAAAATACATATTGTTATATATTTGTATTATACAAAAGGAGGGCGAACACTATGACACCTAAACAAATTATTGAATCTATTAAAACAGAAATGCCAGCTGTCAAGTCGGTATACTTTGTAGGATGCGGTGCTTCTAAAGCAGAGCTCTATCCAGGAAAATATTTTTTAGAAGAAAATTCTAAAAATATCCGAGTAGGCCACTATACCGCAAATGAGTTTTTATATGCAACGCCAGTAGCTGTTGATGAGACTGCGATCGTGATTACTTGTTCTTTAGGCGGGACTACCCCAGAAACAGTAGCAGCATCAAAAAAAGCAATGGAGTTAGGAGCAAAAGTAATTGCAGTAACACACGTTGAAAATTCTCCATTAGCAAAAAATGCACACTATGTAATTGTTCATGGATTTGAAAAAAACTATGCGGCAAAGCTGGAGAAGATGACAAATGTATTGAATTTGTCTGTTGAAATCTTGAATCAGTATGAGGGATATGAACATTACAGCGAAATGCAGGATGCATTTGCTAAGATTTATGACTTAATCGAGAAGGCAGTATCCTTCGTAGTTCCATCAGCCAGAAACTTTGCAGAAGAATACAAAGATGCCCCAGTGATTTACGTAATGAGTTCTGGAGCTACCCAGGAAGTTGCATATGCATTTTCTATTTGCTTATTAATGGAAATGCAGTGGGTAAATTCAGGTTCCTTCCATGATGGAGAGTTTTTCCATGGACCATTTGAAATTGTTGATAAGGATGTTCCGTTTATTTTATTAATGAATGAAGGAAGAACTAGAACGTTGGACAGCAGAGCGCTGGACTTCCTGAATCGTTTCCAGGCTAAGACAACGGTTCTGGATGGAAAAGACTTTGGATTAGGTTCCGAACTTTCTTCTTCTGTTGCAGAATACTTTAACCCGATGGTACTTACTGCGGTTTTACGTGTATATGCAGAACAGCTTGCAATTGTTCGATGCCATCCGTTAACCCAGAGAAGATATATGTGGAAATTAGAGTATTAAAAGGATGAAAACACAGATTCAGAAAGAAACAGCCAATTTGTTTTGGACGATCTTTGGCGTAATATGTTTTGCGTTAGCTTATCGCTGGTTTTTGATACCAATAGGACTTTATAGCGGCGGATTTACAGGAATTGCGCAGCTGATTAAATTGTTTCTGACTGAAATAGCCGGATGGAAGGTATCAGAGCGGGTAGATCTGACAGGAATTATTTTTTGGTGTATTAACATACCGTTATTTGGTCTGGGGTACAAGAGTATTGGAAAGAAGTTTTTGTACAGAACATTAATTGCAGTAAGCATCCAGTCAATTTTACTTGCAATGATACCTGCACCGGCAAGTCCGTTAGTAGATGATATACTTCTTAACTGCATAATTGGCGGTGCGCTTTCCGGATTTGGAGTTGGAGTTACATTAAGAGCCGGTGGTTCGGGAGGCGGACTGGATATTGTAGGAATGTACTGTACAAAGAACTATCCGGATTTCAGTGTTGGAAAACTGAGCATCCTGATTAATCTTTTGATTTATGGAATCGCTGCATATTGTTATGATCTATCTGTAGCAGCATATTCAATGGTATTTTGCATTGTATCAGGAATTGTAGTAGATCGGGTACATTATCAAAATATTAAAGTATCTGCATTTATTGTAACAAATGATCAAAAACTTGGAGAAAAAATCAATCAGGAAATTGGACGTGGCGTTACGAGTTGGAGCGGCTGGGGAGAATACAGCCATAAGGGTGAAGTGATTCATATGGTTGTAATCAATAAATTTGAGCTGCAGACCTTAAAAAAATTAGTTTACAAGGAGGATCCAAATGCATTTATACAAATTATCTCTCCAGATATAGTGTTTGGTAATTTTGAAAAGCGTTTGGAGGTTATGTAGGCAGAGGAAAATAAGGAGAAGAGATATGTATAATTTTGATGAAAATAAAGTGAGACAGGAACATCAGAATGGAGTAGATATTATTCCGAAAGTTGAAAGTATTGTAGATCAGGTGTGTAAAGAAGGATATTCTAATATTTTTTATATTGGTATTGGAGGAACGGTACTTTATGCAAACCAAATGATGCATATTTCCAAGCAATTAGGTTCTACTCTTCCATTGTATATTGAAAATGCTGCGGACTTTAACCTGGTAGGAAATCCATTTTTTAATGAAAAATCTGTTGTTGTAATAGAATCTATTTCTGGGGATACCAAAGAGGTAGTAGAAGCGGTTGATAAGGCACATAAGGTGGGAGCAAAAGTAATCGGATATGTTGAAAAAGAGGGAACTCCTTTATATGAAAAAAGTGATTATCTGGTAAGCACGGTTGGAGGCGGATATTATTTTTGGTATACAGTAACGCTGCGTTTTATGAAGAATGCCGGACTGTTTGAAAAGTATGATCAATTTATGAAAGACATTGTTCATATGCCAGATGCGGTAGTAGAGATTTATAAAGAAGTGGATGAGGATGCAAAAGCTTATGCAGAAAAATACTGTGATGAACCAATTACATACTTGATTGGTTCGGGAAATCTTGAAGATTGGGCGACTTGTTATGGTATGTGTATTATGGAAGAAATGCAGTGGATGCGTACAAGACCAATTTCTGCTGCAAACTTTTTCCATGGAACATTAGAGGTAATTGAGCGTGATATTCCGGTTATTTTAATCAAAGGCGAGGATATTACCAGACCAGAAATGGAACGGGTAGAAAAATTTGTTAATACTATTAGCGCAAAGGTTAGTGTATTTGATACAAAGAAGTTCAAAATGGAAGGTATTCGCCAGGAATTTAGAGGTATGTTAGCGCCAATTGCAATGCGTTCCGCTTTCCAGAGAGTGAATGTACATTTAGAATATTTTAGAAGACATCCTCTTGCAATTAGAAGGTATTACAGAAGGTTAGATTATTAAACTTTATAAACAAAAATATAACAAAATCTGCAAATATATGATATTATACATAATAGAAGTATATAATAATAGCTAGTTGAGAATGCATTTGACATAAAGATAAGTAAAATATGAATTAAGGGGAAATATATATGGCAAATGTTGAACGCAATACAGCAATTCCATTATATTTGCAGATTGCAGAAGATATTAAATCGAAAATTAAAAAAGAGGAATTAAAGGCGAATTCAAGAATTCCTACAGAATTGGAATTGAGTGATTTTTATCAAGTGAGCCGCATTACAATTCGAAAAGCATTGGAACTTTTGGTAGATGAAGAAATCTTGATTCGGAAACAAAAAATAGGAACATTTGTATCAAATAAAAAAATATCCAGAACAGTAAACAGCTTTATGGGATTTACAAAAAGCTGTGAGGTAAATGGAGACAAAGCCAGCAGTGAGTTTCTTTCTGCCGAATTAGTAAAAGCACTGCCGTCGGATGTTAAAAATTTGAACTTGAATGAGGATGATAAGATTATACGAATTCGCAGAGTTCGGTTTTGTAATGATGTTCCAGTAATTTTGGAAGAAGCCCATTATCCAAGGTCATATGCATACCTTTTGGCAGAAGATCTGAGCGGCTCTTTACATGAGATATTGACAGCTCATGGAGTTGTACTTCATCATGGGCAAAAGACGATTGGTGTGTGCTATGCTACGCAGGAAGAAGCTAAGCACTTAGATGTAAAAGAAAATGAGGCAATGATTCTTTCAAAGGATATTACTTATGATATTAATGGTGTTCCGGTATATTACAGCAAAGAAGTGATTAATGCAGAACGTTACGAATTTAAGGTAATGACTTCAGTAGGGGAAGGGTAATGAAACATATAAAAAAGAACCAGATTGCTGTTATGAATATCCAGTATAAATATTTTCCCTTGACGGCATTTCTTGATGATGCTGTGAAAAACAATGTGGATAATATTGAACTGTGGGGAGCAGCACCGCATTTTTATCTGGATGACATGACTTATCGGGAAGTAACTGCAGTCCGTAGAGAAATTGAAAAAAGAAAGTTGAAGCTGGTATGCTACACACCGGAACAATGTGTGTATCCAATCAATATCGCGTCTTCTTGCAAAGAGATGCGACGCAGAAGCGTAAAGTTTTTCGAAGATAGTATTCGGGCTGCAGGAGAGCTTGGCTGTGATAAAGTATTAGTAACATCAGGAACAGGATACTTTGATGGAAGTGATAGGCAGGATGCCTGGAAGTGGTCAAGAGAGAATTTGTACGGTCTCGGAGAATTGGCAGAGCACTATGGCGTAACGTTGGCATTAGAGGTATTACGCTATGATGAAAGTAATTTGGTACATAATTTGCCGACTTTACAGAAGATGTTAAATGAATTAGATCATAGGGCAATTGGAGGAATGATTGATACAATTCCAATGGCTCTGGCAGAAGAACATCCATCCCAGTATTTAAAAGCGCTTGGACGTAAACTGGTACATATACATTTTATCGATGGGGCGCCCAGAGGACATTTGGCTTGGGGGGATGGAATCCTGGATATGAATGGTTATTTGGCAGAACTTGATGAATATGCATATTCGGGATACCTGTCCTTGGAAATTACAGATGGTCGATATTTTATGAATCCTTCTGCATCTGTAGAGCAAAGTGTGAATCAGCTATTTGAAGCGCTAGAACGCTGAAGAATGTTGAAGTATAAAATAAGGATCTTCTATGGAAATCCATACATTTCGTAATGGTTATTCGTGGGGAGATTCTTATTTTGTTATTTCCGTAAAAATTGTATATCATAATCCGAAAATGTGCATTTCCTTTTGCAGCATTCGTGTGTATACTGGTAGTAGGCTTGAAAAGCAGAATTTTATTACAAAGGGAGGAGTATTATGCATCAATTATACTTCAGTAATCCAAATAATTTTATTACGCCGGAGCAAATGGCATGGTGCGCGGACTACTGCAAAAAATTCTGGCCGGAGGAATGTGCACACATTCTTCGGATTGCAGAAGATGCCAAAAATCATACATTTTTATTTGATTTAAGATGGGATATGGAGAGAACCTACGAACCGGTTCACTTTGATGGGGAAATCCAATGGGATTTCATGCCGAAAGACGATCCGGAGTTCATTTACCAGTTTAACCGCTGCCAATATTTTATTTGTCTGGGACAAGCTTATGCGCTGACAGGAGATTCCTCCTATGCCAAAGCATTTGCAGAACAGCTTTTGGCATGGATTCAGGCAAATCCTTTCAATGAGAATACCAGACAGACTGTATGGAGAAGCATTGAGGCCGGAATCCGTGGAGAAACGTGGGTAAAGGCGATGTCTTACTTTAAAGACAGCCCTTATATTACAGATGAACTGATGGAACAATTCTGTGAATGTCTGAAAACCCATGCCCGCTATCTGATGGACTCCTATCAGATCTTCCAGGTAAAAAGCAACTGGGGCGTGATTGAGAGCCGCGGTCTTCTGGAAATCGCGCTGGCATTAAAGGATGAGAAAGAGGCCGAAAAGTGGAAAAAAACGGCGGTTTCCCGTCTGGAAGAAGGAATTCGGGTTCAGATTTTAGACGACGGAGTTCAGTGGGAACAGTCTCCAATGTATCATAATGAGGTATTCCATTGTGCGCTGGAAGCAATCCGTCTTTCCAGACGTTATGGCTATTGTATGTCAGATGAATTTCTTGCAAAAATCCATAAGATGGCATACGCAAACTTACTCTGGAAAAAGCCGAACCATTGTCAGATTGCCCAGGGAGACAGCGATGAAACCGATCTGCGGGATCTTTTGTCCCAGAGCGCGTATTTATTCCAGGATCCAGAGCTGAAATATGGCGGATATGATCGGCTGGATTTTGACGGAGCATGGGATTACCTGCAGGAAGGAGCAGAATCCTATGAGAAGATTGTGGCGCAGAAACCAGAGAAACTGTTTTATAAATTAGAGAACAGCGGAAATGTTTATATCCGTTCCGGATGGGGAGAAAACGACGATTTCTTCCATTTCCGCTGCGGCAGTTTAGGCGGAGGGCATGGCCATTCTGACAAACTGCACATCGATCTGGCAATAAACGGGGAAGATATCCTGATTGATCCAGGCCGCTATCATTATGTGGACGGGGAAATCCGTCATGAACTGAAAAATTCCTGCAGTCATAATACGCCGTCAGTCGATGGCAAAGATTATCTGGTCTGCCTGGATTCCTGGGGGATTTCTGGAATGACGCCGGCCTACCAGATGCCTGTCTGCGAGAAAAACGGATTCCGTCTGGTTCAGGGAGGACATGGCGGCTACCTTCACAATGGAAAAGGCAACGTTTACATTCAGAGAAAAGTTCTGGCTCTGGGAACGGATCTGTATGTTGTTGCGGATGAATTTTTTGCAGGAGAAGAACATACCTTCCAGCAGAATTATCATTTCCACCCAGATGGAATCCTTACTGCCTGCGAAGGAGAAAACAGGGTTCATTACACAGGCAGAAATGTAGAATCGGATTTTTTGTTTTTTGGAAATAGCAGGGAAGAAACAAACGTTTACCATTCCAGAATGTCCAGAAATTATAACCAGATGGAAGAGAATATGTCAATTCAGGCATCCTGCAGAAAAGACGGCTTTGGCTGCCTTCTGACTGTTATTGCGGGAGGGAAAAAGGGAGAATATAAGACTCCAAAGGCAGAACTTGCAGAAGTATCTTCTCCTGCCAGGGGAAGAATCCTGACAGAAGAAGAGGCTCATGGACTCCGGATTACATGGAAAGGAAAAACCTATCTGGTACTGATGGGCCATAAGGACATCGGAGGCGCAAATGAAATGCTTGGCTCCGACGGCTATATGGGCCTGGGAAGTGTAATCGTATTTGAGGAGGACCAGGAAAAAACAGGAGGAACGGTACTTTATTGGTAAGATTTACAGCACAAACCGTCCTTCCAGCGCCAGAAACTGGTCTAACATCATCCTGCTGACCTTTGCCCCAAAGCGGGTGGCAGGATGATTGGCGTAATACATAGGATCGCTGAAATTTTTATGCATCATAACGATGACATAGGGGCCGTAAGGGGTATAGACGATGCCGCCGTCGTTGCGGCAGGCGTCCATACTGCCGCTTTTGGAAGCGACCTGAATGGAAGTTTCTTCGCCGTTGTCTTCGCCATCCATATAGTAAACTGGAAAATCACGGACAATCATGGAGTTGTAGTGCTGCTGTTTAAAGATTTCAATCATAGCAGCATCTTCCTCTGGTCCGATAAGCTGGTGCTTTGCCAGGCGGACAAAGATGCTGGCATAATCTCTTGGGGTGGACGTGCCGAGCCGCCCCATATTTTCTCCGTCGAAATGGAGATACCGGTGAAGCTTAGTGGATGTACATCCAAGTTTCTGGATGCAGGCGTTAATGGTATCGATTCCCAGATATTCAATTATCATGTTGGTAGCGGCGTTGTCGCTGACAATGATCATCAAAGTAGCGGCGTCTTTTACCCGCAGTGAGGCTCCGAAATCCAGGGAATGAACCAGGCCGCTTCCGGATACGCAGTGATTTTCTTTGTAGATCAGAGTATCGTTCAGATCGGCTTTGCCTTGTTTGATTTGGTCAAATAAGCAGGCCAGGATATAGGTTTTGATGGTGCTGGCAGTTTCAAAATCTTCGTCTGGGCCGATTGCTACAACGTTTCCCTTTAAATCGTCCGCATAAAAGCACATATGGCCGTCATAGCTTTTTAATTCCGCAGCAATTCTTTTTTCTAACGTAAATCTTGGATCCATGATGCATCTCCTTTTCTTTTGCAGTGATTTATAATTGAGGAAGCTGGTCCATCAGGTAAACCAGTTCATCGCACATATGATTGAGCTGATCCGTTCCTGGAATTTCAATCCCATGTATGAGATAGTTCCGGATTCCCAGAAGTCTGGAAAAAATCTCCAGATCTTCACTGGAAAATACTTTGATCCGTTTGACACAGGCGGCCTGCATGGCATTTCCCCTGGATTTGGGAGAACGGCGGCGAATCAGACGGTTTAAGGAGGATTCTAAAGCAATCCATAAATCAATAAAATGTTCTAACGCCTGTTTCCGCTCCTCCGGCATATTTTCACTAAGAGGATGCAGTTCCAGATACAGGGCGTAACGTCTGCTGTTTCCGGAAAGAATCCGGTCTGTAAGCTGTTGGCATACGGTTCTCCGGTCATTCTGGAGACGAAGGGATTTTAAAATCTGCCCCAATTCCTGGACGCTGTCCAGCTTCAGACGGTTTAAAAGACGGAACAGCAGTTCTACATTTCCCATGCGTACTTTAATATCAGACGATGGCGGAGAGCTATTTAAGTAATTATAAAGGTAAGAGGCCAGGTCGTACTGATTGCTGAACGCAGCGGTCGTACTCTGGATTCGTTTATCGCCTGCGGCCTGGAGGCGTTCTAAGGCAATTTCTCCGCTTAGTACAAGGCCGTTTAATTCGTCTAAGATGGAAAGCTCTTCTTCGGAAAGAGCGCCTTTTAACGGCTTGTAGATGAGGTCATGCTCTACTTCCGACCAGGCGTGCATTAAGACCGACGCCACCTGGATTTCCAGGCGTACCTGGGCGTATTTTTTCTGTCTGGCGTCTAACTGCTCTTCCCGCATCTGGACACGGTAGTGATTGGCCCAGTAGCCGGAAAAACGCTTGTTGTATGTAGGCGGTTTGGACTCGTTGGGAAAACTGCGGATTTCCCGTACGGCAAATAAGGTATTGATGACTTTGTCGGCTTTCTCCCTGTCGCCTGGGAAGTAAAGGGAGACGCGGACGCCGGATAAGTCGGCGATGTCTTCATAGATTTCTGCTAAGGTCTGGTAGAAAACCCCGCGTTTCCGGCTGCGCTGTTCCACCTTGACTTTTAAACGGGAAGGATTTTTTGCCCTGGAAGTGACCATGGCGCGGATACCAGAAGAGCGCAGAGCTTCTTCTAATAGTTTTGCTCCCAGCCGCGCAGCCATATCATAGTAATTGAATTTGCTTTTATAATCTTCTATAAATTGATTGATTAACTCCATAGAAGGACTCCTTTCACCCGAAAACAGGCAAAGATGAACCTACAAGTTCCGGTAATAGAAGAAAAAGCCCCACAATCTTACGATTGTGAGGCTTTTATTCAGCGCGCCAGAGAAGATTCGAACTCCCGACACTACGGTCCGTAGCCGTATGCTCTATCCAGCTGAGCTACTGACGCACACTACTGTTTCCCAGCCAAAAGGCTTTCTCAACAGCGCAAAAACAATTATATACGAGAGGATGAAAATTGTCAATAGTTTTTTGAAAAAAATAAAAAAATTGCAATTTACAGAGAGAGTGCATATAATGGGATCCATGAACACATTACCAATTTACAGGGAAACAGTAATTGAAGTAAACTTAGACAGAATTGCAGAAAATGTAAAGCAGATTCGCGCCATGGTCGGAAAGGACGTAAAAATTGCGGCGGTTGTAAAAGCCAACGGCTATGGGCATGGGGCGGTAGGAATTGCTCCGGCAATTATGGACAATGGCGGCGATTTACTTTGCGTAGCAACTCTGTTAGAAGCGATGGAATTAAAAGAGGCGTATCCGGAGTATCCGGTACTGATTATGGGATTGACAGCAGAGGAATATTTCCCCTATGTTCTGGATTATGGCATTCTTCAGACAATCGACACGTTAGAGCAGGCGAAAGCTTTATCAGAACTGGCAAAAAAGCAGGGAAAGACTGCAGGAGTACATATTAAATATGACACAGGCTTTCACCGTCTGGGATTTCCAGATACGGAGGAGAGCCTGGATGCAATTGAAGAAATCAGTCATATGGAAGGAATCCGGATTGAGGGGATGTTTTCCCACCTGGTGCTCTTAGATGATGCGTCCAATAAAAAGCAGTATGAAGACTTTTGCCGCGCCATCCAGGCGCTGAAGGACAGAGGGGTGGAAATCCCATGCTGCCATCTGGCGGACTCTATTGCATCGGTGGACTATCCGGAGTACCGGATGGATATGATTAGGGCCGGTGCAATTATTTATGGATTAAAGGGATTCCATAAAGGCCATCTGGACATTCGCCAGGCGCTGACCTTTAAGACCAGGATTAATCATATTACAGAGGTAAAGGCAGGAGAAGGGGTAAGCTATGATTTTATGTGGCGGGCAGAACGGGATACCCGTATCGGAACTCTGCCGTTTGGCTATGCAGACGGTTATCCCAGGAATTTAAGAGGAAAAGGGATGGTAACGATCCATGGAAAGCAGGTTCCGGTGGTAGGAGTGCTCTGTATGGATCAGTGCATGGTGGATTTAGGAGACGTACCGGAAGCAGCAGTAGGAGATGAAGTGATCATTTACGGAGACGGAACCGGCAATACCCTGGATATTCAGGCGGTCAGCGTCCTGGCAGAGACTAATAAAAACGATATCGTGTCCCGATTAACCCAGAGACCAGCCAGAATCTACAAAAAAGACGGAAATATCACAGAGATTAAAACCATGATGGGGAGGAAACAATATGAGCCTGACAGAACCTGAAATCTGGTCAGACGCCTGGGCGGCTGACCAGACAGAAAAAATGCTTCCGATGCTGACCCAGATCCGCAGACGGCTTCACCAGCATCCGGAACTGGGAACTATGGAATACGAAACGGGAGCCATCATACGGGAATATCTGGATGAATGGGGGATTCCTTACCAGTACCCTTGCGCAGATACGGGCATTGTTGCGCTGGTAGAAGGAAAAGGAACGGAAACGGCAGAAAAAAGCAATCAGGGAAAGACCATAGGCATACGGGCAGATATTGACGCCCTTCCTATGACAGAAGACGACTCCCGCCCTTACTGCTCGAAACATCCAGGAGTCATGCACGCCTGCGGCCATGACGCCCATACGACGATTGCCCTGGGAGTGGCCTGGCTGCTAAAAAAGTATGAAAAACAATGGAGCGGGAATTTAAAATTGTTTTTCCAGCCGGCAGAGGAGACCTGCGGAGGCGCGGAACGGATGGTAGAAGAAGGATGTATGGAAAATCCCCACGTAGACTATGTCCTGGGTCTTCATATGATGCCGACCTATGAGTACGGGGAAGTTGAAGTCAAATACGACGACTTAAATGCTTCTTCCGATGAAGTAAATCTGATTATCAAAGGAAAAAGCTGTCACGGCGCTTATCCGGACGGCGGAATTGACGCCATTACCGAAGCCGCTGCGGTCATCCAGAGCCTTCAGACCCTGGTAAGCCGGAGAATTTCACCATTCAAAAACGCAGTGTTTTCCTTAGGTACCATTAAAGGCGGCACGGCGGCTAACGTAATGGCAGACCGTGTGGAACTGGAAGGCACGTTAAGAACCACGGATCCGGAGACCAGACAGATGGCAAAAGCGTATATCAGGCAGGTGACAGAAGACATCTGCAGGGCCTACGGCGGACAGGGAGAAGCGATCTTTACCCCTGGCTATGATGCGCTGATTAATACCAACGAGATTGTTGACATTGCCATTGAGACGATTTCAGAAAGTCTGGGGAAAGAACACATTCATTTCAAACAGTTCCCAAGCCTGGGAGTAGAAGATTTTTCATTCTTTTTAAACAAAGCGCCTGGCGTTTTTTATCATTTAGGCTGCGCCAACAAAGAAAAGGGAATCGATGCGCCTCTTCACAACAACCAGTTTGACATTGATGAAAGAGTATTATCCCTGGGAGTCCGGCTTCAGACGCGGTTAGTCCGGAAACTTTTAACGGCTTGTATTCGAAAATGAAATCCGCTATAATAGGGAAAACAGTGGAAAGTCGGGGGATAGGAGGCTATGAAAGAACGATTGAAAGATAAAATGAGCATCAAAAAACGTCTGATTACCATAGAACTGATTAGCATTCTGGGGATGATTGCCATAGGACTGGTGGCCATTGTGACCAGCGGTTCGATTAATCAGGCCAGTACGGATATTGCGAAATACTGGGCTCCTGCGGTAATTGCTGCAGAAGAACTGAACACCCATACGTTCGATTACCGGATTGCCGAGCACAACCATGCATTGTCGGAACAGAAGGACGACATGAAAGCCATGGAAGAAGAAATTTTAAAAGAGCGGCAGCTCATTGACCAGGCCTTTGAAAATTATATGAACCATTATGCAAGAGGCGGCGAAGCAGACCTGATTTACCAGGCCAGAAAGGCGTGGGATCAATATCTGGTATGCAGCGATGAAATCCTGGAAATCAGCCGGAAAAACCAGCCGGAAGAGGCGTTAAGGCTGCTTCAGGGAGAGTCCAAGCAGCTGTTTGACAAGGCAAGCCTGATTCTGGAAGAACTGGCAGAGAATAATCAGGCAGGGGTAGAGGCTTCCAGCGAATATGGAAACTATCTGTACAGGCGTCTGATTGGATGGAAAATTGTGATGATCCTGTTTTTAGGGGCAGGACTGTCTGCATTTGTAATATCCCTGATTCGGGGAATCGCAGTGCCCATCGGCAATATCGTAGACGGCGTGACCCGTCTGGCATCAGGCAATCTGGACGTGCATCTGGAACTTTCCGGAGATAAGGAAATGCAGGAGGTGGAAAAGGCGGTAAATCTGCTTTCCGACAATTTAAAGACAATGACGACTGATCAGAAAAAGCTGTTAAACGAGATTGGAAGAGGAAACTTAACGGTATCTTCAAAGAGAGAGAACGCCTACCATGGAGACTTCGCCTCTATTTTATATGAGATGAAGGGACTGGAGACCAGACTGCAGGAAAGAGAATCACAATCCCATGCAAAGGAGACAGACAACTAGATGACAGACAGACAAACCGCTGCGCCAAGCCAGTGGATGATGCAGACGAAGCGGGCAGATTTTACTGCGATTGCTGAAAACTATCACATTAGTCCGGTAACCGCCCGCATTATCCGCAACAGGGACGTTGTGGAAACAGAAGAGATAGAACGGTATCTATATGGAACCATTTCGGATCTTTACAGTCCGGATCTCCTTCCGGATATGGAAAAAGCGGTAAAAATTCTGAAAGAAAAGACAGAGTCCGGCAAACGGATTCGGGTAGTAGGAGATTACGATATTGACGGAGTGTGTTCCACGTATATTCTGCTCACGGCCTTAAAGGAAACCGGCGCTTTTGGAGATTACCGGATACCGGACCGGATTAAGGATGGGTATGGAATCAATGAAGCCATTATCCAGCAGGCCTTTGAAGACGGAGTGGATACCATTCTGACCTGCGACAATGGAATTGCCGCTGTGGAACAGATCCGTATGGCAAAAGAACTGGGAATGACGGTTATTATTACGGATCACCATGATATCCAGAAAGACGGGATGGGAAACGATATTCTGCCGGCAGCAGATGCTGTGGTAAACCCGAAGCGGAGTGACAGCAGGTATCCATATCCGGAAATCTGCGGGGGAATGGTGGCTTATAAGCTGATGCGGGCGCTATATGAAGCGTTTGGAATTCCTCTTAAAAAGTGGGAAGAAATGCTGGAATTTGCCGCAATCGCCACAGTGGGAGACGTAATGAAACTTCAGGATGAAAACCGGATTGTGGTAAAAGAAGGCTTAAAACGCATTGGACAGACCAGAAACCTGGGGCTTTTGAGCCTGATTGAGAAAAATAACTTAAATCCGGAAACGCTGACCGCTTATCATATCGGATTTGTAATCGGCCCCTGTTTAAACGCAGGCGGCCGTCTGCAGACTGCAAAGACAGCGCTGAAGCTTCTGATGGCAGAGGATCCAGTAACGGCAGACCATCTGGCAGGAGAACTGAAAGACTTAAACGAGCAGCGGAAGGACATGACCTTAAAGGGAACGGAAGAAGCCATTGCCCAGGTGGAAGAATGCTTTCAGGATGACCGCGTTCTGGTAGTATTTCTTCCGGACTGCCACGAATCCCTGGCTGGAATCGTGGCTGGCAGGCTCAGGGAAAAGTTCCAGAAGCCGTCTTTCGTACTGACCCGTTCCGAAGAAGGGGTAAAGGGATCTGGACGTTCCATAGAGGCCTACCATATGTTTGAGGGGCTGGTGGAGGTAAAAGACCTGCTGACAAAGTTTGGCGGACATCCCATGGCGGCCGGATTGTCCCTTCCGGAAGAACACGTGGAAGAATTCCGGCGCCGTCTGAATGAAAACGCCCGTCTGACCGAGGAAGATTTTATCCGGAAAGTCTGGATAGACGTTCCCATGCCGTTAGAATACATAAACGAATCTCTGATTCAGGAATTAGAACGGTTAGAACCGTTTGGAAACGGCAACGAAAAGCCCCAGTTTGCCCAGAAAGACTTGTCTGTCCGGAATGTGCGGGTATTGGGAAAGAACCGCAACGCAGTAAGGCTTTCCCTGGTAACTCCTGGCGGATTTGCCATGGATGGAATGTTTTTTGGAGAGGGGGCCCGTTTTGCAGAAGAACTTGCCGGAAAGCATTCCATAGATATCGTGTATTATCCTACAGTGAATGAATATAACGGAAACCGGACCCTTCAGGCAATTATTAAGGAATACCGGTTTCCTGAAACATAAAGTCCAAAATAAAATTCAAAAATGAAAGCTGAAAGGGAGGAAATACGTATGGTAAATGAAGTGATGAAGTTTCTTACAGAGCAGGATCCGGAGATCGGAAAAGCAGTAGAGAAAGAATGCGCCAGACAGAGACGCAACCTGGAACTGATTGCATCTGAAAACATTGTCTCTGAAGCCGTTATGATGGCAATGGGTACTGTTCTTACCAACAAATATGCAGAAGGTTATCCTGGAAAGCGGTATTATGGCGGCTGTGAAGTTGTGGATGAAGTGGAAACCATTGCTATTGAGCGTGCGAAAAAGCTGTTTGGCTGCGATTATGCCAATGTGCAGCCACATTCCGGAGCGCAGGCGAATATGGCAGTATTTGTGGCAATGTTAAAGCCTGGAGATACGGTAATGGGAATGAATTTAAATCATGGCGGCCACCTGACCCATGGAAGCCCAGTGAATTTTTCCGGACTTTATTTTAACATTGTGCCTTACGGCGTAAACGATGAAGGATTCCTTGATTATGATGAGATGGAGCGCCTGGCAGTCGAACACAAGCCTAAATTAATTGTAGCCGGAGCCAGCGCATACGGACGCATCATTGACTTTAAACGGTTCCGCGAAGTGGCAGATAAAGTAGGCGCATATCTGATGGTTGATATGGCACATATTGCCGGACTGGTAGCAGCGGGCCTTCATCCAAGCCCGATTCCTTATGCAGATGTGGTTACGACAACGACTCACAAAACGTTGAGAGGGCCGAGAGGCGGTATGATTTTAGCCAACAAAGAGGCGGCAGAAACGTTTAATTTTAACAAAGCTATTTTCCCAGGGACCCAGGGCGGACCTTTAGAGCACGTAATCGCAGGAAAGGCAGTCTGCTTTGGAGAAGCTTTAAAGCCGGAATTTAAAGCTTATCAGGAACAGGTAGTAAAGAACGCCAAGGCCTTGGCGGCGGCCTTAGAAAAGCAGGGATTTAAGGTTCTGACCGGAGGTACGGACAACCACCTGATGCTGATCGACCTGCGGGGAATGGAAGTAACTGGAAAAGAACTGCAGAACCGCTGTGACGAAGTATATATTACTCTGAATAAAAATTCCGTACCAAACGATCCAAGAAGCCCGTTTGTGACATCCGGCGTCCGGATTGGCACTCCGGCGATTACGTCCAGAGGTCTGGTAGAAGCAGATATGGACAAGATTGCAGAGTGCATCTGGCTGGCAGCCACAGATTTTGAAGCAAAGGCAGATTACATTCGGGCAGAAGTTACCAGAATTTGCGAGAAATATCCGATTTACCAGTAAGAATTTATGGGGGAATACAATGGGATGGAAGGATCAGTGCGTTGCTGCGCTGGATGAAGAAAAGTTATTTGAGAATTCAGAACATCGGACCAGATTTCTGGAACTGATGGACTGCTATGGCGGTTATCCGTTTTTTACAAAAGGTCTTTGCAAATGTATGTATCTTTCGGCCTGGGATGAAGAACATTTTGCCATTCTTTTGGAAACATTGATGAGGATGTCTCTGGGCAGAGAGCAGAATACCGAAGATATGGAAGCAAATGGAGAAGCGTTGGCAAGAGAGGAAGACGGAGATGAGCAGAAAATGTATCTCCTATCCTGCGAATTTCTGGAAGGAAAGCCGTGTAGCATTGATTTGGACACCGTATCTGCCAATACTGCATATGTGATGAAACAGGCGCTGAAAGCAGCGGAAATCATTGAGAAGCTGTAAAGGATGAGATGGATGGTCTTGCCATCCATCTCATTCAGATAATATGATAACGAATTGAAGATTCCGAAGAAGGACAGATGGTTATAGCCTGTCCATTCTTCGGAATCGTTTTTTATACTTTTACCATCCTATATCCTACTCCGATATGCGTCTGGATATACTGGGGAGAGTCTGGCGTTTTTTCAATTTTTTTGCGGAGAGTCGCCATAAAAACACGGAGTGAAGCAATATCATTATCCCAACTGCTGCCCCATATATGCTGCGTTAAAAAAGTATGCGTCAGAACTTTTCCTACGTTTTTAGAAAGTAGGCACAGCAGCTTATATTCGATAGGAGTTAAGTGGAGTTCTTCCCCATCCAGATAAGCGCAGCCGGCAGCATAGTCTACCCTGAGCTGCCCATTGGTAAAAACAGAAGACTCGATGGGCGATTCTTTCTGCATCATTGCAAGCCTTCTTTGCGTAACGCGTAATCTGGCAAGCAGTTCCTCTACGGAAAATGGTTTTGTAAGGTAATCGTCCGCTCCGGCATCAAGAGCATCGATTTTATCTGTATCTTCGCTTCGGGCGCTGATGACAATAATGGGCGTGTTTGTCCAGGAACGGATTTTTTCAATCACTGCGACGCCATCCATATCAGGCAGTCCTAAATCCAGCAGAACAATATCCGGATTATGGGATGACGCTTCTAAAATAGCGGATTGACCGTTTGGCGCGGTAAGATACCGATAGTCGTGCGCTTTTAAAGTAGTTGCGATTAAATTTCTGACGGATGTATCGTCTTCTACAACTAATATAAGTAACTTATTCATAAATTTTGACCTCCCCAACAGGCAGTGTAAATGTAAATATGGTACCATGCGGCAGATTATCAGAAACTTTGATTTCGCCGCCGTGAGCATGAATAATAGACTTACAGAGTGACAACCCCAGTCCCAGACTGCGGCGGCTGTCTGCAATCTGGTTTGCGCCGCTGTAAAACATATCAAATATTCTCGGCTTTAATTCATCAGGGATTCCGGCGCCGTCATCGGAAATGGAAATAACGGCTTTATTCCCCTGTTTCTCTGTTTTTATAACAATGTGGGAGTTTTTCGGCGTATATTTAATGGCATTGTCCACGATATTGATAATGACCTGTACAATCAGCCTTGCGTCCATTTTGGCAAGCAGGAATTCCTCTTTACTTTCAACAGAAATAGAATGTTCGATACTTTTCCGGTTGATATGGTGCAATGCTTCTGTGATTACATCGTCTACCAGTTCTTCTGACATCCGCAGATTTAACCGGCCTTCTTCAATTTTTGTAACGGCCAGCAGATTTTCTACAAGGTTAATCAGCCACATGGAATCGTCGTAAATATCCATGTAAAGCTGCTTCTTTGTGTCACGGTCAAAGGAATCGCCATTAGACAGCAGGTTGCTGGCATTGCCGGAAATAGACGTTAAAGGTGTCCTTAAATCGTGGGAAATGGCTCGCAGCAGGTTTGCCCGAAGCTGTTCATTTTTTGCTAGAATAGCCGCTTCCTGTTTTTCACGGGCATTTTTTTCATTCTCTAAGGCAAGCGCACATTCGCCTAAAATAGACAATAAAATGCTGTTTTCAAACGGATCAAGCGGAGACTCATCCATGACAATCCCAACAACGCCATATACCATATTCGTGCTGCGGACAGCAAGATATAAGCATTTTGCATTGGAAAGGGTGCCTGTTGTTGCGCCGGCGTGTTTGTTATTTTTCAATACCCATGCGGCAACTGCTTTTTCATTATCTGAAGTGCACTCGCTTAAATCCGCTTCGGCTGCAGAAAAAATTTGCGGTTCTTCCAGTTTTTCATCTTTGGATAAATAGAAAACAACATTTTTTCCCAACAGCTTGATGAGCTGGTTTGATGTTAAAGAGACGATTTCATGTTTGTCTTTTGCCTGCTGCAATAGCTGGTTAGTATCAAACAGAATTTTGGTACGGTAGGCAGACTTTGCCGCCTGCTTTGCCTGGTTCTTAATCCTTACCGCAAGAGAGCCTGTAAGGAGCGCTGCCAGAAACATAATAACAAAGGTAACGGGATAGCCTTGATCATATGCCTGCAGGGAAAATACCGGCTCTGTAAACAGAAAATTAAAAACCAGGACGCTTACAATCGAGGAAACCAGGCTATATACCTGATGCTTTGTGGTAACTGCGGTAATAAGCACTCCAAGGACAAACACGGTAATGATGTTCGCTTCGTTAAATCCCAGTTTTTGAAAAATCATTCCAATCAGACTGGAAGCAATCAGAATCCCGATGCATTTCAATATATCAGTAGCAGAAAAAACAATAAAGTTCTTTTTCTTTGCCTTTTTTTGGTGGTAGATGGCTGTATTCGAAATGGTATCAGGAATAATATGTACATCTACATCAGGTGCATGGGCAATCAGCTTTTCGGTCAGGGTCGGTTTGCTGAACAGATGGTGTCTGGCGGCAGAACTGCGTCCGATCACAATTTTTGATACGCCGGACAGTCTGGCAAATTCAGCAATCTGAAAGGGAACGTCTTCTCCATATACGGTTTCAATTTTTGCGCCAAGCTGTTCGGCAAGGTGCATATTAGAACGCAGACGTTTTAAATCTTCTTCCCCCATTACTGAAAAATCAGGAGTTTCTACAAATAATGCCGTGAGAGTTCCCTTGAAAGCAAAGGCCATTCTTGCGGCGGTGCGGATGATTTTTGCATTAGAAGGGGAGGAAGAAAGACATACGAGAATATGCTCGTCCGTATGATAATAGCCATTTTTTTTAATACGGGCATTTTCTGTAAGAATATTTACCCGATCGGCACAACGGCGCAGTGCAATCTCCCTGAGAGCTGTCAGATTCTCTATCGTAAAAAAGTTTTCCATGGCCTGTCTTGCCTGATTTTCCTGATAGACATTCCCTGCGCCAAGGCGTTCAATTAAATCCTGAGGTTCAATATCTACCAGTTCTACCTGATCGGCCTGATCAAATACGGAATCTGGAATGCGCTCCCGTACCACCACTTCTGTAATAGAGGCGACCATATCGCAGAGACTTTCTATATGCTGTACGTTGACCGTTGTGTACACGTCAATCCCTGCCCGCAATAATTCTTTGATATCCTGATAACGCTTTGCATGACGGCATCCTGCCGCGTTTGTGTGGGCAAGTTCATCTACAAGAATCAATTTAGGATTTCTTTTCAGCGCGGCGTCGACGTCAAATTCATGTAACCGGATACCATTATAGGATATTTCTTTTGCAGGGAGAACTTCCAGGCCATTCAGAAGTGCGGCTGTTTTTGGTCGTTCATGGGGTTCTATGTAACCAGCTACGACATCAATGCCTTCCTGCTTTGCTATATGAGCTGCCTCTAACATCGCGTAGGTTTTCCCTACGCCTGCCGCATATCCAAAAAATATTTTCAAATGTCCTTTATTCTGATTTTCTTCTTCATCCTGGATTGCCTTTAATAACTGATCTGGATTTTGCCTTCCGCTCATAGTATTCCCCTCTTTCGATTTAGTTATTAAGATTATAGCACGTTTTCTTTCTTTAAATATGAAAACATTTTTGTATATACTTAATTTCTCCCAGAACAAGCATAGAACTATCAGACGGCAGATACGTATCTGAATTGATTCTTAAATCCAGAATTCCGTTTGTTTTGATTGCCATAATATTGATATTATATTTTTTTCGTATATCTAACTGTCCGACTGTTTTTCCAATCCAGTCATGCGGTACAGACAGTTCAAAAATGGCGTGCTCCTCATCTAATTCTATGTAATCCAGGATATGATCGGCGCTGTACCGGATTGCAGTCCAATTGGCAAGCTGTTTTTCCGGATAAACAATCTCGTCTGCTCCATTGCGCAAAAGGAATTTTGCGTGGACATCCCTGGCCGCACGGGACACGACCAGTTTTGCACCCAGCTCTTTTAAAAGAGCTGTTGTTTCGAGCGAGTTTTGAAAATTATCTCCAATTGCTACGATACAAACATCAAAATTCCGGACGCCGAGAGAACTTAAAAAATCTTCATTTGTCGCATCGCCTATCTGCGCATTCGTCACATAGGGAAGAATTGCTTCTACGCGGCTGTCTTCTTTATCTATCGCCATTACCTGATGATGGAGTTCATCCAATTTCATTGCAATATGCCTTCCAAATCTTCCAAGACCAATTAGTAAAATAGATTTCATCGTTTGTCTCCTTTAACCTACTGTTATTTTTTCCTGAGGGTACTTTGAACTGCTGGGCTTTCTTTCTGAAAGTGCGGCAAAAACCAATGTCAACCCGCCGACTCTGCCGAGGAACATCAGGCAAATCAAAATGAAATGGGAAAGGGCTCCCAGTTCAGGAGTGATTCCTAAAGACAGCCCTACAGTACCAATTGCGGACGCAGTTTCAAACAACGCCGCAATTAGGGGGATACGTTCAACGCTGCTGATGATCATACCTCCTGCGAGGAACAACGTAATATACATGGAAAAAATAGTAGATGCATTTTTAATCGTATCATCAGGAATTCTTCTGCCAAAAAAATGGGTGTGCTCTTTTTTCTGGAACACTGACAGAGCAGACGAAACAAGAACCGCAAGGGTCGTTGTTTTCATACCTCCAGCCGTAGAACCAGGAGAGCCGCCTATTATCATCAATATAATAATCAGCATTTGTCCGACTTCGCTTATCGATGTCAAATCTGCCGAATTAAACCCAGCTGTTCTCGGCGTGACAGATTGAAACAGAGAAACCCAGATTCTCTTAATAAATGGTAAATCAGAAAATTCAAAAAAGAAAAAATAAAGTGCAGGAAACACGATTAAAAGTGCCGTTACTGTAAGAATCACTTTACTTTGCATCCGGTATTTTTTGAAATTCCATTTATTATTCTTGATATCTTCCCATGTGAGGAATCCAATACCGCCGACAATGATCAGAAGCATAATCGTTATATTGATAATCGGCTGTGCAGAATAAGAGGTAATAGAAGAAAAGGGTTCTTTTACTCCCATCAGATCAAAGCCTGCATTGCAAAAAGCGGAAACCGAGTGGAACAGAGAATACCAGATGCCCTTAAAAAAGCCGAACTCTCTGCAGAAAACAGGAGCTAAAAAAGCCGCTCCGATTAATTCAATTAAAACAACGGTTTTAATTATAAATTCTGTTCTTCGCACAATCCCGCCTACCGTCGGAGCGGCAATCGCTTCCTGCATGGTGCTTCTCTGCATTAATCCAATTTTACGGCCGGACACCATTGCCACTGCGACAAAAATCGTAACAATTCCCATTCCTCCGATTTGAATCAGCAGTAAAATAACCCCTTGCCCGAAGGCAGACCAGTACGTCGCCGTGTCGTAAATAACCAGACCGGTTACACAAACTGCAGAGGTGGCGGTAAACAAAGCGTCCCGAAAGGGGGTAACCTGACCGCTCTGCGCAGAAACCGGCAGCATTAAAAACAGGCTGCCAAAAAGAATTACAGATAAAAAGCCTAAAATAATGATCTGAAACGATGTGATATGACGATGTCCTGATTTTTTTGTTTTCTGCATAAAAATACCCTCATCATTTTAATTTCATATTTATATCGGCTTTATTTTATCTTTATTTGTATTAAATGGGTATAAGCAAGCCTGCTTTGAAATTAAGATTACGTAAAGATGGACAGAAGCTTTTTGACGTCTGCCCATCTTAGAGGACATTACAGAATGCCATCCAACATTAAATTAACTTTCAGGACATTTACAGTTTCTTCGCCAAAAACGCCTAAAAACCGGCCGTCCGTACATTCCTTTATGATGCTTCTGACTTCCTCTTGTGTCATACCGTTTGCCTGTGCAATCCTTGGCACCTGGTATTCTGCTGCAGCAGGGGAGATATGCGGATCCAGTCCGCTGCCTGAGCAGGTTACAAGGTCAACAGGAATTGCAGTTTTATCCATATCAGGATTTGCTTCGCGAATCATTTCCACCCGTTGTGCAACTAAAGATTCAAATTCTTCACTGGCAGGGGAAAGGTTGGACGGAGCCGCATACATCAGCATTTTACCAGTTTCATCTTTATAAGTGGATATGTCAACATTCATAATACGTCCCCACATATGTTCTGCATCCGTATATTGCTGCCCTAAAAGTTCGCATCCGTATTTCTTTCCGTCCACCTCGATGAGACTGCCATTTGCTTTATCTGGGAAGATAAGCTGTGCCGCGATTGTTACAACACCCGTATAAGCAACGCCGCATAGCAGGGTAAAGAAAAGAAAGATAAGCAACGCCCTGGGGATGAGTTCTTTTATTCGTTCCATATGTTAAGCCTCCTTTTTATCAGACCAGACCGGTCATAACCAGCAGAATATCAATCAGTTTTACGAAAATAAACGGAGCAATTAATCCACCTAAACCATAAATCAGCAGATTTCGCGACAATAACTTTCCCGCCGGAACTTCACGGTATTTAACGCCTTTTAATGCCAATGGAATCAGGGCGATGATAATCAGCGCATTGTAAATAATGGCAGATAGCACAGCGCTCTGCGGAGAATGCAGTCCCATAATATTGAGAGCGGACAGTCCAGGATAAAGTCCCATAAACAAAGCCGGAATGATTGCAAAATACTTTGCCACATCGTTTGCGATGGAAAAAGTAGTCAGACTTCCCCGTGTCATTAGAAGCTGTTTTCCAATCCGTACAATATCGATCAGTTTCGTAGGCGAAGAATCTAAATCCACCATATTGCCAGCTTCCTTTGCTGCCTGTGTTCCTGTATTCATGGCAACTGCCACATCCGCCTGCGCAAGGGCGGGAGCGTCGTTGGTTCCGTCGCCTGTCATGGCAACTAGATGCCCCTTTGCCTGAAACTCACGAATCATAGCTAATTTCCCTTCAGGAGTTGCCTGGGCAAGAAAGTCGTCTACGCCTGCTTCGGCTGCAATCGCAGCGGCAGTCATCGGATTGTCGCCTGTGATCATGATGGTTTTGATTCCCATTTTCCGGAGATCCGCAAATTTTTCCTGAACGCCCTGTTTGATAATATCTTTTAGATGAATGACTCCGAGGATTCTATGATTTTTCGCAACAACCAGGGGAGTTCCGCCTTGTTTTGCAATATCCTGTACAATGCGGTCGCATTCCTCTGAGTATAGGCCTCCTGCATGGGTCACATAAAGCTGCATAGACTCTGCCGCGCCCTTCCGAATCTCATTTCCGTCAAAATCCACGCCGCTCATTCGGGTTTTTGCCGTGAATGGAACAAAGTTTATATGTTTATCGGATAATTCCCTGCCCCTGATTCCATATTTTTCTTTTGCAAGAATTACCACGCTTCTTCCTTCCGGAGTTTCATCGGCAAGAGATGATAACTGCGCTGCATCGGCAAGCTCTTCCTCGCTTGTACCGTCTACCGGAATAAATGCGTGTGCCTGGCGGTTACCGAGAGTGATGGTACCTGTTTTATCAAGCATCAGGACATCCACATCTCCGGCAGCTTCAATCGCTCTGCCGCTCATGGCAAGCACATTTGCCTGATTGAGCCGGCTCATACCGGCAATACCGATGGCAGAGAGCAGTGCGCCGATGGTAGTAGGAGCAAGACACACCAACAAAGCAACCAGGGTCGTAATAGAAGTCGGATTGTCAATTCCCGCCTGTTTTGCCGAAAAGGCAGAATAGGTATAAAGGGACATGGTAACAAGGATGAAAATAATGGAGAGCGCTACAAGAAAAATCTGCAAAGCGATTTCATTAGGAGTCTTTTTTCTTGCAGCTCCTTCTACCATGGCAATCATTTTATCCAGGAAGCTCGATCCGGCTTCGCTTGTAATCTGGATGACAATCCAGTCGGACAGTACGGTTGTGCCGCCAGTAACGGCGCTTCTGTCGCCGCCAGCTTCACGGATAACTGGCGCAGATTCGCCGGTAATGGCGCTTTCATCTACAGAAGCAGCGCCTTCTATTACCTCGCCGTCGCCAGGAATCTGTTCACCTGCTTTTACAATTACGATGTCTCCTTTTTTCAAAGAGGAAGAAGATATGTTTGTAATCAGCTCTTTACTGTCAGCAGATGGGATTTTATGCGCTTCCACGTCTTTTTTAGAGGCTCTTAACGCGTCAGCCTGGGCTTTTCCTCTGCCCTCGGCAATCGCTTCTGCAAAATTTGCAAAGACACAGGTAAACCATAAAATAACTGCAATGGAAAACGTATATCCGCTGGATGCGTCTTTTAATCCAAACAATGAAACTATCCATAATCCGGTTGTCAGAATTGCAGATAGATATACCAGCAGCATGACAGGATTTTGCAGCTGCGTTTTCGGATTTAATTTTAGAAACGATTCTTTTATTGCTCTGCCGAGCATTTTTTTATCGGCAAAAGCGCTATTCGTTTTTGATGTCATAATAGTCCCTCCTTAAACGATACTCTGGAAAAATTCTGCAATTGGGCCTAATGCCAATGCTGGGAAGAAACTCAATGCTCCCACAAGAAGAACAATAAAAATCAGCAGAAATACAAACATTGCATTCGTTGTAGAGAGAGTACCGGCAGTTGCCGCAATTTTCTTTTTTTCTGAGAGGCTTCCAGCAATTGCCAGAGTTCCGATAATTGGCAGGAATCTTGCAAACAGCATCACAAGTCCTAATGACAGATTTAGGAACACCGTATTTCCATTAAAGCCGGCAAAGGCAGAACCATTGTTTCCGCCGCAGGAGGAAAAGGTATAGAGAAGTTCTGAAAATCCGTGTGCGCCTGTATTATTCAGACTGTTTTCAATACCTGGCCATACTGCGGCAATACCGCTTCCCACAAGAATGGCTATCGGCGTTGCAAGGCATACCAGGACAGACCATTTCATTTCATACGGCTCTATTTTCTTACCTAAAAATTCTGGCGTTCTTCCTACCATTAGTCCTGCAATAAACACGGTCAGAATTGCAAATGCAAGCATTCCATATAAGCCGCATCCCACGCCGCCGAAAATAACCTCGCCAAGCTGCATTAAAAGCATAGTTATCATGCCGCCTAGCGGCGTATAGCTGTCATGCATAGAATTTACAGATCCATTGGAGGCGGCTGTAGTAAATGTGGCCCAGGTAGCAGATGAAGCAATACCGAAGCGGGTTTCTTTTCCTTCCATATTTCCACCTGCCTGGCCTGCCATAGAAATATCTACAGTTCCGTTTTGAGCAAGTTGTGGCGTAGCGCATTGCTCATTGACAGCAATCACGCTCAGTGCAAATACTAGGCAAAGAAACATTGCCATAAAGATGGCAATTCCCTGTTTTTTATTGTTTACCGCCTGGCCAAAGGTAAAGCATAGCGCCGCAGGAATTAAAAGCAGTGAAATCATCTCTATCAGATTGGTAAACGCATTTGGATTTTCAAGGGGATGAGTTGAATTTACTCCCATAAATCCGCCGCCGTTTGTACCTGTCTGTTTAATGGCAACCTGACTTGCAGCCGGACCCATTGGAACAAACTGTTCTGTCACAATTTCTGCATCCTCTATGATCTGACCGTCAACGGTAACGGTTCCTGCTTCCAGATCAATTTTTGCATTTTCTAATAGTTCGCCTTCAGCGCTTACCGCGATTGGTTCTACAAGAGATACGGTTTCCTGGCCTTTCAGATTCTGAATTACGCCGCCGCCTACTAACATCAGGGAAATTACCAGGTTAAGCGGAATTAAGATGTAAATGACGATTCTTGTCATATCAACCCAGAAACTGCCTAGCCCATCCGTTTTTACCTGTATAAATCCTCGAATCAAAGCAAACAGGACAGCAATGCCTGTTGCCGCAGACACGAAGTTCTGAACGGTCAGACCGAGGGCCTGTGTGAGATAGCTAAGAGTGGACTCTCCGCTGTACGCCTGCCAGTTTGTATTTGTAATAAAACTGGCGGCTGTATTAAAAGATAAATCCCATTTTACTCCTGGCAGCCCCTGCGGATTTCCTGGCAAAACTCCCTGCAAAAGCTGAAGCAGAAATAAAAACACCAGTCCGATACCAGAAAAGATGAGAACCGAAGTGGCGTATTGTTTCCAGTTCATCTGCTCATCCTTCGTTATCCGCAGCACCTTATATACTGCGCTTTCACAGGGGGTAAGAAGCCTGGATAAAAAAGTTTTTTCTCCGTCCATTACCTTTTTGATGTATGTTCCAAGCGGAACTGCAAGGATTATCAGAACTGCAAGATACAGAATGTATTGTATGACGGTATTCATGATTGTTCATCTCCCTTCATAAGAACATAGACATAGTAGACTAGCAGCGCCACAGCGCATAGACCAATGATGCCAACTACAAGACTCATAATCGTTTCCTCCTTTACTTGCTGCATTTTACTACCGATTGTATTAAAATGGGATTAGCAGCGCAGATATAAAATTAAGACTATCTAAAGGCGGCTACAGCCATCCAAATATCCATGTCATAGGTAATGCAAGTACCGTTGTTGAAGCAGCAACCGTCATTAAGATAACAAGAGGCATTCCAATAAACATCATTGCAAATGCAATATATGGGTGACGGAAAGCAAACCGTTCTGCTTTTCTATCAAAGTCGTGTTCAAATTTATGAATTGATTTTACTATCGCTGTCATAAGTCATTCCTCCTTACGCTTATACGATAGCATAGGAAAAATTAAAATAGGAAAAGGATGAGAGGGGATGAAATTAAAAGAAAATAAAAGATATGGAAGAAAAAGGCGGTATAGCTCTTGGATGGGCTATACCGCTTAATCAGAAAATCGTTTTTTACGAAGACAGACTGGCTGCCGCGACATTTGCGGAAGCATTAGCGTCCAATTTATTTTGGCTGCTCCGGTTGGAGTTTGGATAGGTTGGCGTATGGCTATTGCCGCTTCCGGAATAGGAAGGAGTTTTACGCAGATTTTTCTGGGCAGTGGAAAGCATCAGCTTGATACGGTTCAGCTGGTTGACTTCGCTGGCGCCAGGATCATAGTCTACGGCAATAATATTGGACTGAGGATAACTGCGGCGCAGCTCCTTGATAACGCCTTTTCCGACAACGTGGTTGGGCAGACAGCCAAATGGCTGGGCGCAGACAATGTTTTCCACTCCGTTGTGGATTAATTCCAGCATTTCTCCTGTCAGAAACCACCCTTCGCCGGTCTGATTGCCAAGAGAAACAAAATCTTTTGCCATATCTGCCAGGTTATGGATATTGGCAGGCGGATCAAAATGACGACTCTGCTCCAGTTCTTTCCTTGCAGTCTTTCGGAAGTATTCTAATAAAGCGATTCCCATGTTGCACAGGCGGGCAGTAGAACGCTTGCCGCCTAAATGGTCAGCCTTAAAGTTGCTGTTGTAGAACGCGTATAAGAGGAAGTCCATCAGATCCGGCATAACGGCTTCAGCGCCCTCTGCCTCCAGCAGTTCGACAATATGGTTGTTGGCAAGAGGGGAAAATTTGACTAAAATTTCTCCTACGACTCCAACTCGGGGCTTTTTTACAGCCAGCCGCGGCAGATTGTCAAAATCCTGGACAATGCCTCTTACATTCCGGCCAAATTCCATCATGGACGGATTCTTTTTCGAGAGGGAAGCACAACATATGGCTTTCCACTTTTCGTGGAGTTTGTTGGCGCTGCCTGGGACAGCCTCATAAGGTCTGGTGGCATAGAGAACTCTCATAAATACGTCTCCGTATATGATCGCCTGCATGGCCTTGGTAAGGAGCGGCAGGGTAATGGTAAATCCAGGATTGGTCTCCATGCCGTTGGCATTGACGGAAATAACCGGAATCTGCCCCATACCGGCCTTTTCCAGGGCGCGGCGGATAAATCCGATATAATTGGAAGCGCGGCAGCCGCCTCCGGTCTGGGTCATAAAAATGGCTGTGTGATCCAGGTCGTATTTTCCAGACAGGAGGGCGTCCATAATCTGGCCGATGACAATTAAGGACGGATAGCAGGCGTCATTGTTGACATACTGAAGTCCGACGTCCACGGCCCGTTTGTCGTGGTTTTGCAGAACTTCCACCCGATAGCCGAAGGAACGGATGGCGGTCTCCAGCAAATCAAAGTGGATAGGAGACATCTGAGGGCAGAGGATGGTGTAGTCCTTTTTCATGTCTTTTGTAAAGACTCTGCGGTTATAGGCGCTGGAAACAATTTTTCTCTGGTAGTGTTTCTGCTCCCGAACTCTTAATGCGGCAATCAGAGAGCGGATACGGATTCTGGCAGCACCTAAGTTGTTGACTTCATCGATCTTTAATACGGTATAAATCTTACCGGATTTGGTAAGAATATCATTTACCTGGTCAGTGGTTACAGCATCCAGGCCGCAGCCGAAGGAATTTAACTGGATTAAATCCAGGAAATCACAGGTCTTTACATAGCTTGCAGCTTCGTAGAGACGGGAGTGATACATCCATTGATCGGTAACAACCAGAGGACGATCTACCTTGGCCAGATGAGAAACTGAATCTTCTGTCAGGACGGCAAATCCGTAAGAAGCGATTAAGTCCGGAATACCGTGGTGGATTTCCGGATCCACATGGTAAGGACGTCCGGCCAGGACGATGCCCCGACGATTGTGCTCTTTTAACCAGGCAATGGTTTCTTCGCCTTTTTTTTCAATGTCCAGATGGCAGGCAGAAAGCTCTTGCCAGGCCAGGTGAGCGGCATTTTTAATTTCCGTTTCTGTTACCGGAACGGCAAATCCGGAGTCAGGTCCCAGTTCCTGGATAAATTCCTGAACCAGGGCTTTGGTCAGAATTTCCTCATTGGTAAACGCCATAAATGGATTAAAGAACCGGACGCTGTGTTCCTCCAGCTCTTCCATGTTGTTTTTAATATTTTCTGCATAGGAAGTTACCATCGGACAGTTGTAATGGTTGCCTGCCTCCGGAGTCTCATTGCGCTCATAAGGAATGCAGGGATAGAAGATAAATTTAATTCCCTGCTTAATTAGCCAGTTGACATGGCCATGAGCCAGTTTTGCCGGATAACATTCCGATTCGCTGGGAATAGATTCAATGCCCAGCTCGTAAAGCTGTTTGGAAGACTGGGCAGACAAAACAGTCCGGAATCCCAGTTCTTTAAAGAAGACAGCCCAGAATGGATAATTTTCGTACATATTTAAAACTCTGGGGATGCCTACCGTGCCGCGGATTGCCTGATCTGCGCTTAACGGCTCATAATCAAAGATCCGGTGGTACTTATAATCAAACAGATTGGGAACTTCTTTTTTCTTTTTCTCTTTACCAAGGCCTCTTTCGCATCGGTTGCCAGATACGAAATGGCGCCCGCCTCCAAACTGGTTGACGGTCAGGACGCAGTTGTTGGTGCATCCCTTGCAGCGGGTCATGGAGGTGGTGTATTTTAAATCAATGATTTTATCCAGGGGAAGCATGGAAGTTTCTTTGGAAGCGTCGAACCGTTCCCTGGCAATTAAAGCAGCGCCGAAAGCGCCCATGATTCCGGCAATATCCGGCCGGATGGCCTCGCAGCCGGCAATTTTTTCAAAACTTCTTAATACGGCGTCATTGTAAAAGGTTCCGCCCTGTACGACGATATGCTTTCCTAAATCAGAAGCAGAGGTAATCTTAATGACTTTAAACAGCGCGTTTTTAATAACCGAGTAAGCCAGACCAGCGGAAATATCGGAGACGCTGGCGCCTTCCTTCTGGGCCTGCTTTACGTTGGAGTTCATAAACACGGTACAGCGGGTTCCAAGATCCGTAGGATTTTTTGCAAATAAAGCTTCTTGTGCAAAATCCTGTACGCTGTAGTTTAAAGACTTTGCAAAGGTCTCAATAAAAGAACCGCAGCCGGAAGAGCAGGCCTCATTCAGCTGAACGCTGTCTACGGTGCCGTCTTTGATGCGGATGCATTTCATATCCTGGCCGCCAATGTCCAAGATACAGTCTACATCTGGCTCAAAAAATGCGGCGGCATAGTAATGGGAAATGGTTTCTACTTCTCCTTCATCCAGCATCAGCGCGGCCTTTAAAAGAGCTTCGCCGTAGCCGGTAGAGCAGGACCAGGCGATTTTGGCTGTATCCGGAAGCAGTTTTTTTATTTCACGGACTGCTTCAATGGCTGTCTTTAACGGGCTGCCGTTGTTGTTGCTGTAAAAACGGTATAAAAGACTTCCGTCTTCTCCGACCAGGGCAACTTTGGTGGTAGTAGAACCGGCGTCGATTCCTAAAAAGCAGTTGCCTTTATAGGTGGATAAATCGCCAGTCCGGACACAATGGCCCTGATGGCGTTTCTGGAAAGCCTGATAATCTTCCGGACTTTCAAACAGCGGCTCCATCCGTTTTACTTCAAAGTCCATTTTGATACCGGAAGAAAGCAGTTCAATCAGGGAGTCCAGACTGACGGGAGCGGCAGTTTCTTCTGCGTTCATAGCAGCGCCTACGGCGGCAAACAAATGAGAGTGCTCCGGTGCGATAATCTGTTCAGGGCTTAAATGAAGAGTGCGGACAAAGGCATTGCGAAGCTCTGGAAGAAAATGAAGAGGGCCGCCTAAAAATGCGACGTTGCCGCGGATAGGTTTTCCACAGGCCAGGCCGCTGATGGTCTGATTGACAACTGCCTGAAAAATAGAAGCGGCCAAGTCCTCTCTGGTAGCGCCTTCGTTGATTAAAGGCTGGATGTCCGATTTGGCGAAAACGCCGCAGCGGGCTGCGATAGGGTAAATGGCCTGGTAGTTTTTTGCATATTCATTTAATCCGGAAGCATCTGTCTGAAGAAGGGAAGCCATCTGGTCGATAAAAGAACCAGTACCGCCAGCGCAGATTCCGTTCATCCTCTGGTCGATTCCGCCTGTGAAATAAATGATTTTGGCATCTTCGCCGCCTAACTCGATGGCAACGTCTGTCTGGGGCGCATAGTCCTGCAAAGAAGTGGCAACCGCTACGACTTCCTGGACAAAAGGAATTTCCATGTGCTGGGAAAGGGTTAATCCGCCGGAACCGGTAATGACCGGACGTACCTCTGTGGGGCCCAGGGCATCTTTTGCCTTTTCAAGCAGATGGGCCAGCGTTTCCTGGATATTAGCAAAATGCCGTTCATAATCGGCAAAATGTATATGGGAATCTTCATCTAAAATTGCAATCTTTACAGTTGTGGAACCAATGTCGATTCCGAGGGTGTTGAATACATTCATACTTGTGGGGAAATCCCCCGCCTCCTTTGTAAAGCCATTAGGCAATATTCGGCTTTAGTTTAACATAAAATAGGTAAGAATACAATTGGTAGCATCTGTTAAAAAAGTGTAAAGAAAGCGTAAATATTTTTGGAGACTATGTAAAATCGGGCAATTTGTTTGACAAACAACATGGCGGTTAGTATAATGGTAAAAGCGTTAGAATGGGTAAAATAGGCAGGAAAAGGAGGAGAAGGGCATGATTCAGATTTTCAAGACAGAAGATGGCGCAGTTCATCAGATTGATGAAATAGAGCCAAATTCCTGGATTGCGCTGACCGATCCTACAGCAGCGGAGATTCTGGAGATCGCGGATGCATTTCAGATTGATCCGGATCCGTTAAGGGCGCCTTTGGATGAAGAAGAGAGATCCCGTCTGGAAATAGAGGATAATTATTCACTGGTGTTGGTGGATATTCCGTCTATTGAGGAACGAAACGGTAAGGACTGGTATGTGACAATCCCAATTGGAATCGTGATGACTGCTGCCAATATTATTACAGTCTGTCTGGAAGAAACGCCAGTACTGAACGCATTTATGGATGGACGTGTGAGGGATTTCCATACCTACATGAAGACACGCTTTATTCTGCAGGTCCTTTATAAAAATGCATCTTTGTACCTTCAGTATCTGAGAGTGATTGAAAAGAAAAGTGAAGTAATCGAAAAACAGCTTCACAAATCTCAGAAAAACCAGGAACTTATCGAGCTTCTGGAGCTGGAGAAATCTCTTTTGTATTTTACCACGTCCCTCAGATCAAACGAAGTGGTTCTGGAGAAGCTGATGCGCAGCGAAAGGATCAAAAAATATCCGGAAGATACGGATCTTCTGGAAGATGTTATTATTGAAAATAAACAGGCAATCGAGATGGCAAATATCTACAGCGGTATTCTGGGAGGAACCATGGATACGTTTGCGTCGGTTATTTCTAACAATCAGAACCTGGTTATGAAATTTCTGACAACGGTTACGATCGTAATGTCTGTGCCGACCATGATTTCCAGCTTTTATGGCATGAACGTCAATGTAGCAGGAATGCCGTTTGCCAGAAGTCCATATGGATTTCCGATTATTATCGGATGTTCGGTCATAGTCTGTCTGATCATCGCCTGGATTTTTTCAAAACGAGATTTGTTCTGATTTGAATGAATTGGATAGGAGAATTCGATGAAATTTTTTTACAAACTGGAACGCAAATACGGAAAATACGCCATTCCCAATTTAATGCAGTACGTTGTGATTATGTATGGAATCGGGCTGGCAATTTCTTTGTGGAATCCGATGATTTATTACCGCTATTTAAGCCTGGATGGCTGGGCAATCCTTCATGGACAGATTTGGAGAATTGTCACATTTTTGTGCTACCCGCCGGCGCCTGGGATTTTCTTTGGAATCCTGGCTCTCTATCTCTATTATTCTATGGGGCAGACTCTGGAGCGGGTCTGGGGAGCATTCCGGTTTAACGTGTATTTCCTGTTAGGAATTGTCGGACACG
>UQMJ01000014.1 GCA_900542035.1 uncultured Clostridium sp. | reverse complement strand
TACCAAGTGCAGTCTGCACATCTTTGCCTCTGATGGCATCTAATACGAAGCATGCTTTCTGAACAGATACGCGAGCGTAAGATAATGTTGCGCTAGGTCTGGTATCTTTCTGAGCATTTCTTTCTCTCTTAATTTGGGATCTATGTCCTTTTGCCATGACTTAAAAACCTCCTTTCAGATCTTATCGATTAGCGAACGCCAGACTTCTTCTCGTCCTTGCCATGTCCTTTGTAAGTTCTTGTGGCAACGAATTCGCCTAATTTATGACCAACCATATCCTCGGTAACGTATACCGGAACATGCTTTCTTCCATCGTGTACTGCAATTGTGTGACCAACCATAATTGGGAAGATTGTAGAACGGCGGGACCAGGTCTTAATAACCTGCTTCTGTCCGGATGCGTTCATCGCTTCTACCTTCTTCAATAAATGCGCGTCTGCGAATGGTCCTTTTTTCAGTGAGCGAGACATGTTCTAACCTCCTTCAATTATTTGATGGTTCTTCCATCGCGTCTTCTTACGATTAACTTATTAGACTGCTTGTTTTTCTTTCTGGTCTTCAAGCCAAGAGCCGGTTTGCCCCATGGAGTGCTTGGGCCTGGACGTCCGATACCGGTCTTACCTTCACCACCACCGTGTGGATGGTCATTCGGGTTCATTACGGAACCGCGGACTGTAGGACGGATACCCATGTGACGCTTTCTACCAGCCTTACCAATGTTAATCAGAGCGTGTTCGCCATTTCCTACAACGCCGATAGTAGCGCGGCAGATAATCGGAACCATTCTCATTTCACCGGAAGGAAGACGTAAGGTTGCGTACTTGCCTTCTTTTGCCATTAACTGTGCAGAGTTACCAGCGGAACGAACCAGCTGACCGCCCTTGCCAGGATACAGCTCAATGTTGTGAATCTGGGTACCAACCGGAATCGCACTTAATGGAAGGCAGTTTCCAACCTTTGCCTCAGCCTGCTCGCCGCTCATAACCTTCATACCGTCGGTTAATCCAGCTGGAGCTAAGATGTAGGACTTGGTACCATCTGCGTAGCAGATTAATGCGATGTTGGCGCTTCTGTTTGGATCGTACTCGATACCGATAACAGTTGCCGGAATTCCATCTTTGGAATTTCTCTTGAAGTCGATAACTCTGTATTTCTGTCTATTTCCACCACCATGATGTCTTACGGTGATTTTACCCTGATTATTACGGCCAGCGTTCTTCTTTAAAGATACAACTAAGGATTTTTCCGGAGTTGTTTTGGTGATTTCAGAGAAATCAGAGCTGGTCATATGTCTTCTGGAAGGTGTATATGCTGTATACTTTTTAATTCCCATGACATTTTACTCCTTTAACTAATTTATCACGATATAATGTTCATCGTATATTGTGCGTAATCCGAAACAGCGGCGTGCGGGCGGCGGGCCCGCAGCCAGGGAACCTTTGGTTCCGAGGTTTCACTGCGTATTCTTTACGCCTGTACTGCTTCTTACAGACCTTCGAAAATCTCGATGTCTTTGCTGTCAGCAGTCAGCTTAACGATTGCTTTCTTAGACTGAGCGGTCTTGCCAACCACCATGCCTCTTCTCTTTGCTTTGCCGTCGATGTTGATGGTGTTTACCTTCTCAACCTTGGTTCCTGGGAACATTTTCTCAACAGCTTCTTTAATCATAGTCTTGTTGGCATCAGCGTGTACCATGAAGGTATACTTCTTATCTGCCATAGCGTTCATGCTCTTTTCGGTAATAACCGGTTTGAGGATGACATCATAATATCTAATATCTGCCATTATGCATACACCTCCTCGATTGCTGCAACTGCTGCCTTGGTAGCAACAACGGTGTTGTACTTAAGAATATCAAATACGTTAATGCTGTTAACCTGAGCGGTCTTAACGTTCTCTACGTTTCTAGCAGACAGAACTACATTCTGATCGTTAGAATCCAGAACAACTAAAGCCTTGTTTACTTTTAAGTTGTTTAAAACGTTTACGAAGTTCTTGGTCTTGATTGCATCAAACTTTAACTCGTCTACAACAACGAACTTGTTGTCGTTTACTCTGCTGGTTAAAGCGCACTTTAATGCAGCTCTCTTTTCCTTCTTGTTCAGTCTGATGGTGTAATCTCTTGGTACTGGAGCGAATACTACGCCGCCGCCGGTCCACTGTGGTGCTCTGGTTGAACCCTGTCTTGCATGACCGGTTCCTTTCTGTCTCCAAGGCTTTCTGCCGCCGCCGGAAACTTCGGAGCGGGTCTTTGCTTTCTGGGTGCCCTGACGTTTATTTGCAAGCTGGCTTACTACTGCCATGTGTACCAGGTGTTCATTTACCTCTACACCAAACACAGCGTCGTTTAACTCTAAGGTGCCAACTTCTTTACCTTCCATATTGTAAACAGCTACATTTGCCATTTGTGTGTTCCTCCTTTCCTATGCAAAAGCTTACTTGGAAGCCTTTACGGTTTCCTTAACGGTTACTAAGGACTTCTTTGGTCCTGGTACAGAACCCTTAACCAGAATCAGGTTGTTCTCTGCGTCTACGCGAACAATCTCAAGGTTCTGAACCGTTACCTTTACGCTGCCCATGTGTCCTGGCATTCCCTTGCCCTTGAATACGCGGCCTGGGGTGGTTGCAGAACCGTTGGAACCCTGATGACGATGGAACTTAGAACCGTGAGCCATAGGTCCTCTGTGCTGGCCATGTCTCTTGATTGCGCCCTGGAAACCTTTGCCTTTGGAAATAGCGGTTGCATCTACCTTATCGCCTGCTGCGAATACGTCTGCTTTGATTTCATCTTTTACAGAGTACTCTTCAGCGTTGTCAAATCTAAACTCTCTTACGTATCTCTTGTAGGATACGCCAGCCTTATCAAAATGGCCCTTAACCGGCTTGTTGATTAATTTTTCTCTCTTGTCAACAAAACCAACCTGTACTGCTTTGTAACCATCATTCTCTTCGGTCTTAACCTGGGTTACTACGCAAGGACCTGCCTGAAGAACGGTTACCGGAATTAACACGCCGTCTTCATCGAAGATCTGAGTCATTCCGACTTTTGTTGCTAAAATCGCTTTCTTCATTTTCTTACCTCCTGTTTCTTTTCTACAGCGGAGCGCTTTTGCGCTCATCCTAGAACAGTCCAGAATCTATCTAAACCCTTCAGGATATTTCCTTAATTATTTGTTTTTCATCTTGATGTCGATGTAGACACCAGCAGGCATCTCCAGTCTGGATAATGCATCAACAGTTTTCTGGCTTGGAGTGATGATATCAATCAGTCTCTTGTGAGTTCTCTGTTCGAACTGCTCTCTGGAATCTTTGTACTTGTGTACTGCACGTAAGATAGTAACTACTTCTTTCTTAGTTGGCAGCGGCACCGGTCCGCTCACCTTAGATCCTGTCTTTTTTACAGTGTCGATAATTTTTCCTGCTGACTGATCAACTAACTGATGATCATAAGCCTTTAATGTGATTCTCATTACTTGACTTGCCATAAAAAAAGTCGCCTCCTTTTCGCACTTTTACTTCTAAGTACGACAAGCGGTGACTGTACACGTTTCCGTGTGTGTCCTCCCTAGGACTCACACTCATGCTGCCTTTCATTTCTGTTGCAGATGTTCAATTGGTACAGTGACTTGTCGCCAGTTTTCTAACTTGACATTCGCTCCACGGAAAACCTGCCTCAAATCGGGCAGCAACCTCGCGCTTCACAGCTATCATGCCACAGCTTTGTCATCGTAACACAGATTCTTCCAAAATGCAAGCACTTTTTTCAAATTTGTATACGATTTTTAATTCTTCCCACCAGCACAGGAGTTATCAGGCAGGTTATCAGGGATGCCAGGGCAATCTGGGCTACCGCTGTCTCTACGTAAGGTTCAAATACCGGATTCGCAGCTGCTGCAACCTGTGGAACCGTTGCCGTAAAGCTGGCAATGGAACTCATGGCAGTCGCTACCAGGCCATCCCGCCTTAAAAGTTTCTTTTCTGCAATATACAGCGGAATCCAGGTAAGGATATAAAACAGAACTGCACACAACAGACCGCCCGCTCCTGCTTTTACGGCTGCCACCAGATTAATGCTTCCTCCAAGACAGAATCCCATAAACGGCAGAATCAGAGTACTGCCGTTGCGAAACATCTTTCGGATCTCATCGTCCAGATTTCCCAGAACCATTCCAATCAGAAACGGTATTAATATAGAAATAACGCTGTTCCAGTCCATGGCATATCCGGAAGCCAGATTGAGCGCCATAACCGGAATCGCAGGCATGACCAGCAGATTCAACAAACTGAATATGCTGAGCGCTGTAGGATTATCTGACGTCAAGGCAATATACAGCCCAGGATTCGTACTTGCAAGCACCGCCACAAACGTTACCAGGGAAATCCCCCAGAAACCGTCCAGCCCGAACAGTTTCTGGACCGCAATGCATCCAGCTGCCATAATTCCAATTCTCAAAGCACACAGCAGGCCGCCTATCCGGACCATTTCTTTTACCTGGGACACCATACACTGGGTTCCGGAAAAGAACAGCATCAATCCCACCACATACATGGTGCAGGTATTGGTAAACAGCAGTTCCGTTGCACCTCCAATTTTCACGAGTTCTGGACAGAAGGTATGGATTACTGCTGTAATCATCATGGGAACCAGAAGCAAACCGCCTGGTATCCGCTTTATCCAGTTTAAAATCCCCAGATTTCCTCCAACTGCTTCTGCTTTCCTTACATTGTGTTCATTCATGTTTTACGCTCCTGCAGAAAAACCGCCTGCCCGCCTCTGCCTATCCAGGCATTTGCAGGTTAGACGGTTTTATCATCCGTTTATTTGTATTTATTATTTTTATTCATTCCACCAGGTAGGCTCTACCGGACTGTTAAAGGTTTCTCCAGCAACATCTTCGTCATTGACTTTTAAGATAATGCCGTTGCTTCCTGTTTTATATTTGGTTCCTTCCGCATCCCGAACCGTGGTATTTTTTACAGTCCGGCCATTGGAATTAACCAGATAATTTTTCGTGGTTCCCCCAGTAGTCAGCGTAATCGGCATATATTTGATGCCGCTGTCTGCAACTTGAAGTTTTCCCATATAATAAAGCTTTCCGTCTCTTACTCCCGTATAGCCTTTTCCAGAATCCAGGAAGAAATATTCTGACTCAAAGCCATCTCCTTCCTCTACGTTCTGTTTGCCGGTCAGCATCGCGCAATGCATCTTGTCCGTACCGAAATAATATGCCGTATAGTTATCCGGATCATTATTGGCCGCTACTTTATGAAGCCCGTAAATAGGATTGCCTTTTTCGTTAAACAGGAACGTCAGCCCCTTGATCCGAGTCAGATCCTTGGCTGTCGCTTCTCCTTCCGGCGGTCCCACTTTCGGAGTACCGTTGCTGGTAAAATAGTACCACTCTACTTCGCCATATTCGTCAAACTCTTCCGGAGCTTCCAGAGACAGCCAGGTGCTGACTACCGCCTGTCCGTTCTCGTTATAATATTTATAACTTTCAATTGAAGAATCCCCTTTGACATTGCACCAGCCAGTCTGCATCTGGCCATTGGCATCAAAGCAGTAATAAGCGCCGTTGATCTTCTTTTCCTGATAATCGGAGCCATTCATATCATCCGGAATGACTTTTTTCCCATTATTGCCAAAATAATACCAGTATTTTCCGTCTTCATTCTGATTATCTACCGGTGCGTTATGCGATTCCTCATAGTCATCATAATAGTCATCGTCTGGCGGCGTCAATTTCTGCCAGCCGGTAACCATTGCTCCATTGGCATCTGTATAATACATATCATCCAGCAGCCAGCCAGTCAGCATCACACCGTCTTCGTCAAAATAGTACCACTTATTATTGATCTTCTTCCACGTTTCTTCCACCCGTTTGCCGTCTGTATTAAAATAGTACCAGACCGTACCGTCATGGTAACTGGAAGATGACTCCATCTGTTTCCAGTTTCCGGAAACCATAATCCCATTTCCATCTACATAATAAGTCTCATCGACCCATTTATTTGTAGCCATATATCCGCTGCCATCAATATAGCGCCACAATCCATCTGCTCCTTTGCGCCATACGTTGGTCTCTCTGTTCCCAGAATCACTATAATATTCCCACGCGCCATTTGACGCCTTCTGCCAGCCGGCACCATACACCGTTGCCGTACCGCCAATCGCCAGCGCTGCTGTCAATCCTAATATCGCAAGTCCTCTGCCTGTCCTCAATCCAACCACTCCTTCTCTTACTCCGCACTCCAAATATTCGTACACAGCCATATTTGCATTTATTGTATCAAGAATTTTCTAAATATTCAACCATTATAATCTTTCATTTCTATTACAATTCTCCTCCAGACAGCTGGTTTTTCCTATTCCTTTTGCATTTGCTTGACGTTTCCCAACAGGGTTATGTATAATAATGAAACAGCAGTATCCGTGTACCATGCATTGAGATAAGAAAGGATATTTTACATTATGTGGATTGCAGATAATTGGAAAGACTATCAGGTAATTGATTGTTCCAAAGGCGAAAAATTAGAGCGGTGGGGAGACTATCTTTTAATCCGTCCCGACCCTCAGGTTATCTGGGACACCCCCAAAAAAGATCGGGGCTGGAAGCGGCCTAACGGCCACTATCACCGCAGCAGCAAAGGCGGAGGCGAATGGGAATTTTTCGACCTGCCCCAGCAGTGGTGCATCTCCTATGGAAGCTTGAGATTCAATTTAAAACCCTTCAGCTTTAAGCACACCGGACTGTTTCCGGAGCAGGCTGCTAACTGGGACTGGTTTGGAGATAAAATTCAAAAAGCCGGCCGTCCCATTAAAGTGCTGAACTTGTTTGCCTATACAGGCGGCGCCACTTTAGCTGCAGCTGCAGCAGGAGCAGCCGTTACCCATGTAGACGCGTCAAAAGGCATGGTAGGATGGGCCAAAGAAAACGCAAAATCCAGCGGTCTTGAAAATGCTCCCATCCGCTGGATTGTCGATGACTGCGTAAAATTCGTAGAGCGGGAAATCCGCAGAGGCAATCATTATGACGCCATTATCATGGATCCGCCTTCTTACGGAAGAGGCCCCAAAGGAGAAATCTGGAAAATCGAAGAAGCTATCCATCCATTTGTAAAGCTCTGCGCCCAGCTTTTATCAGATAAGCCGCTGTTTTTCCTAATTAATTCCTACACCACCGGCCTTGCGCCATCTGTGCTTTCTTATATGATCGGCACAGAAATCGTCCCAACGTTCGGCGGACAGGTAAAGGCTGAGGAGGTCGGACTGCCAGTTGCCAAAAATGGCCTGGTTCTTCCCTGCGGCGCATCCGGAAGATGGGAAGCCTGACTCCCCATTGTGTATTTTTGCATAACAAACGACCAGAGTGCTGGAATGAATCCTTCCAGCGCTCTGGTCGTTTTTCTTTATCCTTTAATCCAAAAATGTAACAACCTTGCAGGGAGTCCGGTAATTAACCGGCGCAAGGGTAATGCCTGTTGCCGGAGTACTGGAATGGATAACCTGTCCGCCTCCTATGTACATCGCTACATGGTTAATATAATCCCCGCTTGCATAAAACAGCAAATCGCCTGGCTGCATCTCCGACTGGGAAATCTCACGTCCCTTTGCCGCCTGATCTCTGGAAGTACGGCCAATGTCAATGCCAAAATGCTTGTACACGCTCATAGTAAAGCCGGAGCAGTCCGCTCCGTCGGTCAGACTGGTTCCTCCATATACGTATGGATTTCCCAGAAACTGTTTTGCATATGCTACTACTGCCGTTCTGGTTGCGGACACCACCTTATCCGAAGCATTCCCTCCTGGTCCATAAGACACGCTGGGCGCCTGGCCATTGCCGGCATTACTCGTTCCAGAACCGGAAGGACCTGCCGGTACGGTTGCGCTGGCAGTTTCCTTGTTTTGAAGAACCGGAGCCTGTGCCGCCGTATCCTTTCCACTTCCCATCGGGTTAGCCGCAATGGTCCCGTTCACTCCAACCGGAGCGGTGGAAGATTCGCTGGCTTCAGACTTGGAAGAAACACTGCCCTCTGACTGCTGGGAAGACGGACTTTTTCCTACTTCCGCGCTTATCACTGCATTTAACTGACTGATAGCAGTCTCCGCCTCCTGCTTCCGTTTTTCTTCCTCTGCTTTCTGAGCCGCCTCTTCTTCCAGCGAGACAGCCTGCTTAAACTCTACTGTCGTTTTGATATAGTCCATCGACACATACCCCGTCAGGTCCGTATCAATTGCCAGCTTTGCAAAATTATTTTCCTCGCCCATCACTTCATAACGGGCGCCCTGGCTTAAAAGAGTCAGGGTTTCACTGGTTAGGTTTGGCTCTGCCCGCAGGCGGAGAGACGCCGTATTAATTGTAGCATATTCCACGCCTACTTCTTTTGCCAGCTTTTCAGCCTCTGCTCCCGTTACAAAATACTGGGCCTTAATATATCCGGTTACATTTCCCGACTGGATGCGATACCAGTCGCCGCCCTCCCCAGACACGGTCTCCAGAATGGTTGCCGCACAGTTATTATAAATTTTCCCCACAATCTGACCTTTCGTACTGGCCTCACTGCGGACGTTTACATATCCGCTAACCTGGGAAACTGCCACATTCTCATAATCTCCAGCCGTTGCAGTCACTACCTGAGTCTTCTTTTCACTGACGACCGCCTGAGGCGCTGCCAGAAGCCCTGCATCTGTTTTTACAGAGGCAAACGCCGGAACTGCACCGGCACCAGTAAGACAAAAAGAAACGACTATCACTGCTTTTTTCCAGTTTTTCATGCGTATCTTCCTTTCGTCTAACCTTCCATCAAATAGCGTTCCACGCTGGTTACCGCATTTGCTCCATCTGCCGCAGCGGTAATAATCTGGCGCAGCGGCTTTGTCCGCACATCGCCCGCTGCAAAAATACCTGGGCAAGAGGTACAGCAGTCCTCTCCTGCCTTAATATAGCCATGATCCATTTCTACCAGCCCTTCAAATGCCTGACTGGCTGGAGTAATTCCAACTGCTACAAAGACGCCGCTGACTGAAATCTCTCTTTCCTCGCCGGTTTTTACATTTTTTACTGCCAGGGCTTCTACTTTCTCTGTACCTGTAATCCGCTCGACTACCGTATCCCAGACAACTTCAATATTTTCCCTGGAAAATACCTGTTCCTGAATACTCTTAGCGCCGCGGAACTCGTCTCTGCGGTGAATCAGATACACCTTTTCACACATTCTGGAAAGGAATATGGCATCTTCCAGAGCCACGTCTCCTCCTCCAATGACTGCCGTTACTTTTTTACGGAAAAATGCGCCGTCACAAGTAGCGCAGTAAGACACTCCCATACCGGCCAGTTCTTCTTCCCCTGGTACAGCCAGTTTTCTGTGACTGGCTCCGGTTGCCAGAATTACCGCTTTCGCCTCATAAGTCTCATGCTCGCATACAATCCGTTTTACGTCTCCTGCATCTTCAATCCGCAGTACCTCGTCTTCTGCAAACTGAGCCCCCAGGTTGTCAGCGTGTTCACGGAACTTCGTCCCCAAATCATATCCGCCTACTCCAGGAAGTCCAGGATAATTGTCTACCTCATAGGTAGTCAGCACCTGTCCTCCGCTGACCATTCCTTTTTCTATTACAAGGGTACGGATTCTGGCTCTCTCTGCATAAATTGCTGCTGCCAGTCCGGCAGGCCCTGAACCCACAATTACTAAATCATATTTTTGCACCACACACACTCCTTTCGCAATTCTCGCCATTTTCATTCAGTATAACACAAGTTTTCCCCAATATTCCAAAAAAATTTCTTACAATTCTGTTACAAGCGGATAAAAATGTGCTATACTCTCTCTAAAGAGGTGATAATTATGGCACAAAAAACGGTATTAGTTACCGGCGCTTCCCGCGGAATCGGGAAAGCCATTGCGGTCAAATTTGCTAAAAAAGGCTATAATGTAGCAATTAGCTGTATTCACAACGAAGAACGTCTGATGCAGGCAAAAAAAGAAATTGAATCCTATCAGGTTTCCTGCCTTGCCTATGTAGGAGATATGGGCAATATGGAACACTGCAAAGAATTGTTTGAACGTATCCGCAAACAATTTGGCACGTTAGATGTGCTGGTAAACAATGCCGGCGTTTCCTACATCGGCCTGCTTCAGGATATGTCTGTCCAGGACTGGGACAAAGTCATCCACACCAACTTAAACTCTGTGTTTAACTGCTGTAAGCTTGCGATTCCTGGAATGCTTTCCAAAAAGCAGGGAAAAATCATTAACATTTCTTCTGTCTGGGGAAATGTAGGCGCCTCCTGCGAAGTAGCGTATTCTGCCACTAAAGGAGCCATCAACGCATTTACCAAAGCTTTGGCAAAGGAGCTGGCCCCCAGCAACATCCAGGTCAACGCTGTCGCCTGCGGCGCGATTGACACAGAAATGAATCAATGGATGGAGGAATCCGAATTTATCGCCCTGGTAGAAGAAATACCGGCAGGGCGCTTAGGAAAAGCCGAAGAAGTGGCAGACTTAGTCTACCACCTTGGCTATAAAAACTCCTATCTGACCGGAGAAGTCATCGGCTTAGACGGCGGCTGGATTTAGCCGTTCTTCCCGTCTGATTATTGGAAATTTCTCCCATAACAGTAATAGGCAAAGCAGACGTCCGATATCAGCATCACACCTGTTACCAGTACCATCAGCCAGGTTTCGAATGATGAGTCTCTGCTTGCCAGAATGATAACTGCCAGCAAAAGGAAGATTAGTACCGGAATTGCAGCCAGCGAAAGCGCTCTGTATTTCCGGTACTTTTTTTCCGGCATTCCATCCGGCATATAATCTTCCGGATGGGTCATTCTGCAATGAATTACAATGCCAAATCTGGAAGAGGTCCGGTAAGCGCCGTATTCAATTCCATCGATCATCAGTTTCGGAGACATTCCTTCCTTTATAACAGAAATATTCTTTCCGCTTTCCTGTCCGTATTTCAGAAGTTCTTCTGTAAACTCCTGGGGCGTATCGCATCTGGAATCCGGCATAAAAGAGAATTCCCTTTCAAGCTCTGCCTTCCTTACACTGATATAGTCTTCTGCAAACTGTACAAATACCGATCCCTTCTGCTCTTCTTCCTCCATCTGCTCCAGATAGAACGATTCGTCCATCTCCGCAAGCTGGGTTTCCTGTATTTTTCCACAAAATTTCAATGCAGCCAGAACCGTTTCTTTTTCTGTCTGAAGTCTGGAAATCTGTGCGGTTATTGCTTCTTCCAGAGAAATTTCTCCTATAAAAAGACGCCGGATATCTCCAATTGGCATTCCTAATTTACGGAATAATTTAATCTTCTTTAGCCTGCGAATGTCTTCTTCGGAATATTCCCTATAAGAATTTCCCTCTCTTCTGGATGGAGTGAGAAGTCCTTGTTTTTCATAGTAACGGATATTCTGGCTGGTAATGCCAGTAATCTGCTCTGCCTCTTTAATTGTCACGATAAAAACCTCCTTACTTGCTTTAAGCCCGTCTGCATACCGGTTCATCTGCTTCTTACAGCTGTATTATAAGGCTTATAGTTCGTATAAGGTCAAGAAAAATTTCAAAATATCGGTTATCATTCATGTCCAGGGGCAAACACGCCTGTGCACGGTTCCTAAAAACGCTCAATATACTGAATTGCCACGCATTTCGGCCCTCCCTGGGCCACAAACACAGGACTCAGTTCCAGTATATGAATTTCCAATCCTTCAAATGTCCGTTCCATCATTTCCTGGATTTTTTTCGCATCTTCTAATGCCCTGGCATGAGCAATGTATAAAATATGCCTGGAACCAACTCCCGCCTTTTTCATATAATCCATTATGCTGTCCACTGCAGAAGACATCGTGCGTTTCACTGCAAACTTATCAATGCGGGTGCCATCTTCCGTCAGCTTCATAACTGGCTTCAGCCTGAGAACAGATCCAAATGCCGCTGCCACCGGAGTCAGTCTGCCTCCCCGCTTCAAAAAAGAAAAGTCCTGAGGAATCAGAAACGATTCCGTCTTTTTTGCCGCTTGTTCAAGCCAGTCCAGAATCTCTGCTCTTCCTTGCCCATCCTCTGCCATCTGTTTGGCCCTTTCTGCCATGTAACGATGAGGGCCACATAACGTTTGGCTGTTAAACACCGTAATTTTCTCTGGATGCTCGATCATGTCCTTTGCACAGCACGCTCCCTGGTAGGTTCCAGATAGCCCGTCTGCTATAGAAATATTGATAATATCAGAATCCGGATACTTTTCATAAAGAGCCGCTACCTCTCCCACAGGAGGCTGGGAAGACCTGGGAATCTGCCCCGCTTCAATCCGTTTATAAAAATCTTCCATATCCATCTGCAGGTCTCTGCCTTCCAACTCTCCTATATGGACGCACAAAGGCACTGCATCAAACCCCGCTGCTTTTGCTTCTTCTTCTGTATACAGTACAGAAGAATCTGTTATGATTCTTACCATGACAAATCCTCCGTTTTTTATCCTTTCATTATATAGTTTTTAAAACCACTTATTGTAGTTTGCTATATCTTTCCGGATTTGTCAATAGATAATAGACATTTTCTCACTTTTGTAACGCAAATAAACCATTCAGCACATAGCTTCCTGCATTTCTTCCTGCCTCTTTCCCCACCAGGTTATACCCTTTTTGGCTATAATGAAATTCATCTTTCATCAGGCCTCTTTGAGCAAAATTTTTAAACTGTTGGCTTACTATTACAATATTTTCCCGTTCCTCTGCCAATTCCTGTTGTGCCTGCTGAATCGGTACATATAAATTTTTATTACTTCTTCTGTTTCCTATCTGAATCAAAAAACACACTTCCAGCTGACATTCTTTCAAAAATTTTTCTATAAACTGACCTGTATGACGCTTATAAGTCTCAGGCGGTGTACCCAGATCTCCATCTGTACACCCCTGGCACCATACCATGCAGCGGTGTTCTATCCGATAGCCATTCGACTCCAGCCACTCACTGCATCTCTTTGCTCTTCTAACAGCATCCTGATAATAAGCACTTCCTGGCATCCATTCTGCAATGGAAGAACCGCCTTTTGAACAGGATACCCCAACCACAGGAATCTTTACCGCTTCATAATATGCATTCACAAATGCAGAGACCATAGAACCTGTTTTCATCCCTGGCTCATATACTCCAGTTTTATCATTTTCCGCAGCGCCAAATGGTTCTTCTATTTGATACAGACACTCCGTATCGCTGACAGCCCGATACTCGTATCCTGCTTCCTCGCTGACTCCTGGCGCTTCTTCAGCCTCTCCTCTTCCAGCCATATTGCTCTGCCCCATAAACATCACCAAATGTACGGTCTTCATCTTCATCTGCCTCCATACATCAAACTCTTACAATAATTCTGTCAAAAAAGCCAGTGCTAGTCCCTGCCCCCATCCTTGAATCCATTCTTTTGAAATGCTGCGGTAACCCTCTTTGTCTCTCATTACTGCAGTTCCGGCTGACACATTCAATACTTTTCCAGAGGCATTAACCTGATTCAATACCCCATTGGCCGCCTTCTCTATATATTTTCGATGAAACGGGTTTCCTTTAATAGCCATAGCTGCTGCAATTCCACAGGAAGCAGAAACTTCCTCATAAGCTTTTGGATCGTCTAAAATGGTTCTCCACAATCCATTTTCTGTCTGTAAGCGTTTCAGCGCTGTCAATTGCTCATCTAAAGAACCTGAAATATCCATATACTGTGGGTAAAGATATGCTTCCGGAAGCACTCTTCCAACACATGCCATTGTATATGCCGCCCACGCATTCGCTCTTCCCCAGTAAACGCCTGACATATGATCATCTGAAATATGATTATATCCGTGATACCAAAGTCCGGTATCCTTATTTTGCAAATAGCAGATATGCCAGCAATATTGATTTAATGCGTCATTAATTAGCCCTTCATCCTGCTCCATAACGCCTGCGCGAAGCATAAAATAGGCTGCCATAAACAGCGTATCTGCCCAACATTGTTCTGGAAAATCATTTTTGGAAGAAACGGTATGCTGGAGTACACGCTCTCCAAAACGAAGCGCATCTGTCCTTAGATACTCTAATTTACTTTTAATCAAGTCGTAATAAACCTCGTCGCCTGTCGCTTCATACAATGTAATCAGGCAGTGCCCCATTGCACATGCATTTACCGTCCACGGTTTTGGAATACCTAATGCTTGAAATTCTTCTATCCGGTTCTTTAAAAAATCCAGATACTCTTCCCTTTTTGTCTTTTCGTATGCTTTTGCGATGCCATAGTAAGCTACGCCGCAAGACCATTCCCAAGGCAAATCCATCTGCATCGTTCGTTTAACAATTCGGTCAATCTGATTTGGCAAATCCTCTTTATAGTTTTGTTCTCCCATGTTCTGTTTCATCCTATCTCTGTTTTTTTAAAATCAAGCTTCCGTATCCTTCCAGACATCCATCCTTTAAACAGCCATACAGCAGTTTCCCCTCCAGCTTCATCTCCCTCACATCTGCCGGTTCTGCCTTAAAGTTCTGTACAAATATATATTCTGCATTTTCCGATTCTCTGGAGCTAATCTCTACTCCCTCAGGAAGCTTTCCTGTAATCACTGTGGAAAGTTTTCTTTCTTGTTTTAATTTTCCATAAAACTCCTCATAAAAACTTTCTTCTACATCTGCCGCTATATAATAAGCCGCTCCTTTTCTATAAATGTTCTTTACAACCGCCGGAGTACCCTGATAAAAATCCTTTCCATAACGGTACAGCACCTGAGTTCCATCTGCTGGCTTTAATAAATCGCAAAGATACCGGCACTCATATGTTCCTGTAAATCCTGACTTTTCATCTGGAACCAGGGAATTACACTCCCAGTCATAAAGTCCATCTGTTTCTGTCCGGCGCACCCCAAAAACATCTGTTAATCCACCAGGCGTTCCGCCTAAATAGCATAAATCATTTTCATCTACAATTCCAGACCAGCCCGTTAAAACCACACATCCTCCGTTTTCTATAAATAGACGAAGACGTTCTTTCATATTATCCCTCAGCATATAAAGCATAGGGGCTACCACCAAACGGTATCCCTCCAATGAGTGTTCCTGGCTGACAACGTCCACATTCAGTCCCTGTTTCTTTAGAGCGCTATAAGACTTCATTACTATTTCATGGTAATGCATCCCCTCATTTCTAGGTCCCTGTGCATCTTCTAATGCCCAGCGGTTTTCAATATCATAAATGCAGGCAGCTTCTGATTTTACATTCGTTCCCATAATCTCACTCAGTTCATTTAACGTCTCTCCCAGTTGTTTCACTTCTTTGAATACTCTGGTGTCATTGCCGCCATAATGGTCAATTACTGCACCATGGAATTTTTCTGAAGCGCCCCTGCTCTGCCGTATCTGAAAAAACATAACGCTGTCCGAACCATGAGCCAAAGCTTGGATTGACGCAGCTGTAAGCATACCTGGTTTCTTTAACTTGCTGACACTTTGCCAGTTGGTTGCGGAAGGACAGGATTCCATTAAAAGAAACGGTTTGTCTTTTAAGCATCTCATATAATCGTGCTGCATACCATTATCTCTGGCTGTCACAATATCTTCTCTCTTATGCCATACCGGATAAGTATCCCATGATATCACATCTACCTCTTCTGCCAGTTTATCATAATTCAGCCCCTGGTAATCATACATCAGGTTTGTCGTAACGGGCTGCACTGCTCCTCCTTTCCGAATTGCTTCTGCCTCCATCCGAGCAAAATCAGCAGTCTGTGCTGTTACAAACCGTTTCCAGTCCAAAACCAGCCCATGAAGTCCGGTTTCTCCAATGGAAGATGGGCTTTCAATCTGTTCAAACGACTGGTATGTATGACTCCAAAACGCAGTATTCCATCTTTTGTTTAACTCGTCTATATTCTGATACTTCTCTTTCAGCCATAAACGAAATGCCTCCTGACACAGTGGACAATGACACTCTCCTCCATACTCATTTGATAAATGCCATAAAATTACTCCTGGGTGATCTTTAAAACATTCTGCCAGAGTTCTGTCTATATGTTCCACTTTTTCCCGATATACAGGAGATGTATAACAATGATTATGGCGTTCGCCAAAAATGTGTCTGGTACGGTCTTCCCGCACACGAAGCACCTCCGGATATTTGTCTGCCAGCCACTTTGGCCTCGCTCCAGAAGGGGTTCCTAAAATCGTAGAAATACCTTCTTTATATAAACGATCGATTCTCTTTTTCAGCCATCCAAACTCATATGTCCCCTCTTCCGGCTCTAATGCTGCCCATGAGAACATCCCCATTGTTACCGTATTGATTCCAGCTTCTTTCATATACTCGATATCTTTTTCTAAAATTTCAGGCATATGCAGCCACTGCTCCGGATTGTAATCCCCGCCATATAAAATTTTCTTATTCATTGCTTCCCCTCTATTTACTTTTGCTTTCGGTATTCCACAGGACTGATTCCTATTGTTTTTTTGAACACCTTACTAAAATACTTTTCATCCTCATATCCTACAATACTGGCTACCTCGCTAATACTCTTTGAAGTTTTTCCAAGGTATTCTTTTGCTCTGTCAAGCCGTACATTCCGCAAATATTCATTAAACGGTATTCCTACAATCTTTCCGAAACAGATGCTGAAATAGCTTCTGCTAAAATTGAATTGTGCGGCGAGATCGCTGCTTACCAGATGTTCATCAAAATGCTCATCCACATACTGTTTTGCTTTCATAACGGCTTGAACCACCTCATTGGAATACTGGGTATGCGAAAAGATACCAGAGGTTTTGTGATACATCTCTTCAAGCCAATGCTCAATTTCCTGCCAGGAATGAAATTCCGAAGGAAGTTCATACCGTTCTTCCGATACCATCCCGTAATTTTGATTCCATGCATTTTCCATGGCAAGCATAATATGATACAGCTTTGCAACCGTAATATTGCTTTTCTTTAAATCAAAACAGATTTTTTCAAATAAGCTTTCTTCTGTAATCCACTGAAACGACAGCCAGCGTTTTTTTAATTCCTGAAAGGTTTCTTCATCAATTGGCTCTTCTTTTTTCTGAAGTTCCTGGTATTCTTTTCTCTGAAGTTCCTTTTTTCCAGTATATTCCCAAAAAACTTTTCTCTTTTGTACTTTAACAAAACCCTGTCTATCTCTTCATAACTTATCCCTTTTACTCCATATATCTCCATCAAGCAGCAGCCTGAGTAATTTTTCGGATAAATATAGTTCTCCTCCTGGTAATTCCAAATCCAGATTCCAGATATGATCTCTCGGAATCCCTCCTTTTTCCGGATCTCATTTAAGCTTAAAAATCGCTCTCCGCTGTCTTCCTCTTCTGAAAACTCCTCAATCAGACAAACAATTTTGTTACCTTCTATAGTATACCCCAGAATCTTCCATGGACCTGCCCCATCTACAATAGCCGCTTCCTCCAATTCCTTTGGAATTGACTCAAAAAAGTTAATCATCAAAATCATATTGTAAATAGGAAGTCCCCCGCAAACCGCCAGGCCAAACACACTGTTTATCAGGCCATAATTTTTCATAGTCATATACCATGGAATCAGTCCGCCTGAAAACATCATGCAGAAAACACAAATCCACATAATTACGTTACGGGGAGCAAAGTCCTTTTTAGACTTTGCAAGGGCATAAGATGCTGGAATCATCACTCCCAAAGCGATTACCGTTGCCAGAACCACTCGGATAACGGCTGTCAAAAAGGAACGGAAAAATTGGATATCCTTCATTATTTCCTTGTAATTAACCAGCGTAAACCCTACCGGCCAGAATCCTACCTGACCCGCTGCCACCGCCTCTTTACTGCTCAGTGACAATGCCAGTGTATATATCAATGGCAGCAAACAGGACAGAGAAAACAGCAAAACAACTGCAATGATTAGTATATAACATATTTTTGAAGACAATGTTTTTCTCTCTATCATGGAATGATCTCCTTAGAATATCTTATAATCCGCTACTTTATTTGCAATCAGATAAGAAACGGAAATCGCAGTAAACCCTACTACTGATTTTAAAAGTCCTACTGCAGAAGCAAGAGAAAACTGCATATCTACAAGTCCTGCACGATATACCCAGGTATCAATAATATCTGCCGTTGAATAAACAGCCGGATTATACAAATTATAAATCTGGTCAAAACCTGCGTTCAAAACATTTCCCAATGAAAGCACCATCATCAGAACAATGGTTCCTTTAATGCTCGGAAGGGTAATATGAAGCATTCTCTGCCATCTGTTTGCCCCGTCAATTGCCGCTGCCTCATAAAGGCTGGGACTTACTCCAGTAAGAGCTGCAAGATAGATTACCGTCTTAAATCCAAATTCTTTCCATATATCGCTTCCGATAATCAATCCTCGAAACAGTCCGCCATCCTGAAAAAACGGTAATCTGTCAAAACCTAAACCGGTTAAAATGGCGTTAATTGGTCCGCTGTGTCCGAATATTTCCATCAGCATTCCGCTTAATGCAACCCAGGATAAAAAGTGAGGGATATATACCAATGTCTGAGAAACCCGTTTAAACATGGCATGACTGATTTCATTCAGCAAAAGCGCAAACACAACCGGCACTATCAGATTTCCAATAATCTTAAACAACGCAATGGTAAAGGTATTAATTAAAATAGTCTGCGCGTCTTTCAGCTGCAGCATATATTGAAAATTTTCCAATCCTACCCATGGAGAACGGAAGATTCCCTTTCCAGGATTAAAATCCTGGAAAGCCATTACCACTCCGCCCATCGGGACAATATTCACTAAAACCAGCCATACCAGCGCAGGCATAACCATAATCCAGTAGCTGATTGCATTCTGCCTTTTTTTCATATCAAACTCCTTCAAGCAAAATCAGGTCCATGCTTTTACTTACTAATTGCTTCCGTTACTTCCTGCGTAATCTCTGTACCACCCTGTGCATACCAGTTTTCTACAAAGGTATCAAATTCCTCAATCGGCACAGTTCCCAGAATAATTTTCAGGAACGTTTCATCTTCAATTTTCTTAAGATTGGACCACTTTTTCTGCATGCTGTCCGTCTGTCCATAGAAGACGCTGTAACCTTCTTCGCATCCAATTTCATATCCCTCGTCAATTGCCCCAACGCCTATTAAAGTAGAATAAATCCGTCCAAAATTACCTTCTGCACTTACATTCCAGGTTTCAATACCCAAATCATCATAAGGTTCCTGTTTAATTTCTTTAACGCTGTTAATGTCCGCTTCAATACGGGTATGCTCTGCCAGCTCGTACTCCGGCACAGTTCCTGTTTCCAGATATTTATTCAGAATCTGAGCATCGCTTTCTTCTGGTTTTGCAAAATTAATTACCAGACGTCCTGGAATATAGCCCGCTAAGATTCCTGTATTTTCTAATGTATTTGAAACTTCTGGAACCAGCAGCTGGTTATTAATCATAATTAAAGCTTCTGGATGCTCGTATCCTTTTCTTACCACGTAATAACTGTCAGATGGGTTTTGCATATGCGGTTCCCATTTTCCTTCATCTGTAAGCGGATATGGATATGCCAGCCACTCAGCCTCCGGATCCAGGGCAATTGCATCAGCCAGGTTATATCCCACCCACCATGGGCCAAAGAACATTCCGGCCTGACCGGATTTCCATGCTTCATCTGCATCCTTTCTGGTTCCCAGTTCCGGATCTAATGTTCCTTCTTTGTACATCTCAGAAAGTACCTGCAGCGTATCTTTTGTTTCCTGAGTTAGAGAACCATATACTACATTACCGCTTTCATCTTTTACCCAGTATCCTGGCAAAGCGCCTTTTCCCTGGAAAATACCATCCAGTCCGCACATCGTACCGCTTGACTGCTGGAATGTAGCATACAATAAATTATTAGAAGAAGGCCCTAACAGTCCTATTGTTTCCGGTCCACCCATCTGGTTATCAATAAAAGCCTTTGCCACTTCTCTGATTTCTTCAATTGTCTTTGGAACCTCTAAGTTCAGTTCATCCAGCCGGTCCTGACGAATCCACAGCAAATCATAGCCATCTTTAAGAGATCTTACGTTCGGGAGCGCCATCATCTTTCCGTCAAATGTAACTGCCTCCATAGCTATTCCACCAGTAGAGTCAATTGCACTTTTCATCGTTTCACTGGCATACTGCTCATAATACGGAGTCAAATCCTCAATCATGTCTGCCTTAAGCAGCATATCCAGCTGGGATGCCGTTACAGAAATAATATCCGGAAGTTCCCCACTGGAAATAGATAAATTTAATTTTTCATTATAATCATCACCGCTTCCGGACTGCCACAATACTTCAACATCTATATTCAAATTTTCTTTGAAATAGTCAAAAAACGCATTGTCTGTTGCAGATTGTCCTTCTGGAAACGAATCAGACGGATTTACTACTTGGGCAATCTTCAGTTCAATCGGTTCCTTATAAACTCCCAGCGGATCTGGTTCACCGCTTTCGTTTACCGGCAAATTATCTGCCTGGGCAACTGTACTTTCTGTTTCCTGCTGTTTCTCTCCTCCGCCGCAGCCAGCCAAAGATACAACTGCTGCCATTGTTAAAAGTGTTTTGTAAATCGCTTTTTTTCTCACATTCATTCCTCCTAAATAATATTTTAATCTTCAAAATAACTTACAAATTTTTGTTTTTATATCTCATCCAGCAGCTTCAACATATTTTTATTATAAAAGTTTTCCCTATTAACTGACACTGTATATTGTTTTAGAATGGTGGCTTTTGTTTTTTTCCTTTTAAGTAATGAAACAAATTTACACCTTAATATAACATTTCTCTACTTGGTAACATTTTTGCACGCAAATAGAGATTCATTGTTGCAGGTTTTATTTTTCAACCGTTTTTCCGTCAAAATCAGAAAAAAATCTAGCGCGCAGTCCCGACCCGCTAAAACAAAAAAACCACTGCAAATCTCAAAGAAGTCAAGATTTACAATGGTTTTTTACCTGCGGGTAACAGGACTTGAACCTGCCAAATCCAGATAACTCAAATCCTATATTTTCGCTTCTTTTTACGCGAAGCTTTATTTTATAAGGAATTTCTGATTTTACATCAGAACGATTATTCCCCCTAAAATGCCTTTTTTCTAATCTATGCAACACGAAATGCAACACGACCCTCTCTCATAACTCGCAACTCTGGGAGAGGGTCTAACTTCTTATCTAATAACCAACGCACCTCTATTATCCGTCTTTAAATCCATCTGTCCCTCAAACATACTGCCGTCCGAATTCAGCCGGAATAACTCCTGTCCAAGAAGCAGCCAGGTATCTCTCAACATCTTCCCGTCAGGCCCTAAATAGTACCACTTACCGTCCTTTCCGGTCTTCCAGGCATTGCAGACCTTCATTCCGGCGCCGTCGAACCAGTACCAGTCTCCGTTGTCTTCCTGGTGCCAGTCATTGCGGATGGGCTCGCCGGTGTTACCTAAGTAGTATCGCCATCCGCCATCTTCCTGATGCCAGCCAGACTTGTTTGGATGCATCATAGCAGCATCTACGTCCCGTTTGAACCGTTCCCATTCCTCTGGATAAGTAACGAACCACCTCGGACAATGCTTCCTGGTTACATCGTAATGCCGGATAAGGCCGCCGTTTAACGGGTCAAGTCCCCAGCGTTTGCAGATGTCCGCACACAACTCTACATAAGATTTGTAGGTAGCTTCCGCAAATTTACCGGATAAATCCGGATGGCAGGCCTCTATACTAATAGTATAGCTGTTGGCGCTGTTGGTACACCAGCTTATTTCCTCTTCCGGAATTAGCTGTAGGATTTCTCCCTCTAACCCAATAATATAATGGCAGCTGGCCTTAGTATCGTGAGTCTTAGCAAGGCTCTCGAACCAGTTCCGGTTGGCCTTGGCGCTTGTGTTCGGATTCCCAATGTAGTGACAGGCTACGGCTGTAGTGCGAGGTCTGATGCTTCCTGGGCGGTTGTAGTTGCTGATAGTAAGGTATTGTTTTTGGATATTCATAGAATCCCTTCTTTCATAAGAAAAGGCCCAGCATATGCCAGGCCTACATAATTATTCTTCGTAGATAATTTCCAATCCATATGCTACCGCTGCTTCATGTTCAATCCTGCATCCCCTGGCATTTTCCCAGCCTTTGCAGAAATACGCTACATGACACAGTGACATATTTTCAAGAGATTTTGCCAGGAAGCACAGCGGAATCTGTACAACTCCACGTTCTTCCATCTGTTCTTTGCTATACCATTCATCCGTAAAGAGAGTATTGACAATCTCACATCCCTTTTCTTCTAATACAGCAATCGCCTTTTCTCTTGTCTCTCTGATTTCTTCATCCGTTTTTCCAGCCATTGGCTGAGATAACATAGCTTTCTTCATTTTATTTCCTCCTCAATGTACTCCAGGACCGCCGGCAGCAGAATCCTTACGAATAACTTTGCCGTCCGCTTTCGGGATTGGACGCTCATCCTTCATGCCAGGACCGAACCGGCCTAAATCCTTCCGGATGGTCTTTCCGGATGGGTTGGGCTTAATGCTGCCATCTGGATTGATTCCAGGCCCTTCCATAACTGGATGTCCGCAGTCATTTGCTGGTGGAGTATCGTGTACCTGGTCATTAATGTTACAATTCTTTTCATCGTGTTCTCTCATAATTTTAATCTCCTTTTTTGTGTTATATTTTAATGTGCGACGTCGCACACTAATTTCTTCCTCTTCTGGTACGTCTATAGAAGTTTCGATTTTTTTCTTAATAAAACGCAGCACCGGATTTAAAACCGGTATCATAACGCCCGCTGCTTCGCAGTTTTCTGTAATGCTGATTAATTCATTGATAACCAGCCAACTAGCCACAATAGCGGCAAATAGCAGTGGAAAATGCATATCAATATGTAGCGTTGCGGTCACATAAGAAATCATGCAATCAATACCGAAACCTACAAAAATCAAGAAATACATCAAAACTTTTTTAGTAATTCCCTCAAATGATTTTTTGCTCGTTATCTTTTCTCCATTCATCCTAGCTGCCGCTAATCCAGTAAAGTAATCGATCACATTACACGGAACCAGAAGAGCCAACGGTACCGCCAAGATTCCGAAAAAGCTGAAGAATGCACCAACTGCCGCACTTAACGTGTACTCAATAGTTTTTTGTTTCATTTCCATTATCCTTTCTTAAGTGTATAAATATATAAAAAGAACCTTTTGTTCGAATTTTCAATTTTTACTTAATAATATAGGGATATAGAATCAGGATATCTTCAGATTCATGTCAAGACTGCAACTATATTATTTATGATACGGGAATGCAATTTTGTGAATGGCAAGTGTTCAGTTCCTGCTACAGAACTATTCGGCTTTCAGCCAAAATGGGGAGCTAGTGTCTGCCAAGCATTATTGTTGAACGAATCTGTAGTAGCACCAAGCATGGCCTATGATAACAGCAGCAACTATGTCATTACGTTGCAAAATCGTCTTGACTATACTGGCGTGGCATGGATTACCGCTGCGGTAATCGCGAATGCTAGTTAGCCAAATTAACCCAATCCCCACCACTGCGGTATTTCATTTTGCTAGTGTTAAGGTTAAGGGCAATAGTAGCACCAACAGAACTAATTACAAAGTAGTATCCTGAGTCCCATCCATCAGTTGGATTGAGTATGGTGTAGATTCCATCCTTTTTTCCTGATATGGTGCCGCCTTCCAATACCTTATTAGGTAATGCTGCCACTATATCCCTATATTATTAAGCCTTACACCACCTCCTTTTCGTTGATATTTTTTTCAAAAAGGCTGCACTTAATAGAGCAACCCTTTTGGCCTGCTTAAAAAGCATATTTAGAGTATTAATTATGCATACTTCCTATGAGATGCCTGGACACTCTCCGTCTTGACGGTACAATATATCATTGTTGTATCAAGCTTCTCATGTCCCAGAAATTCCTTGACCTGTTCAATTGGCATCCCCCTGTTAAGCAGGTCTGTAGCGATTGTCCTCCTGAACCGGTGCGGATGCACGTTATCAACTCCACTACGCTGCCCCAGTTGCCGTAACATATGCTGCACACCGGCGACCGTCAGACGATTGTGAGGATAATCCAATGTTACGAACAATGGTTCTTGGTTCCTAGCCTTTCGTTCATCCAGATAACGCTTCAAGTAGAACTTTGCGCTGTCCGTCAGATAAGTCTTTCGCTCCTTACTGCCCTTTCCATATACAATCAACTCTTGCTTGCTCATCTCTATGTCGCTTACATTCAGCGCCACCAGTTCAGAGACACGGACGCCAGTAGAATACAAAAACTCTACCAATGCCCTGTCTCTAAGCGTGTTGCAGCCTGTCCTAAGTGCTTCCATCTCTTCGGCGCTGAATGGCTTTTTGATGGTTTTTTCCAATTTTAACAGGCCAACCTTTTTGACTGGGTTATTGTGCACCAGCTCTTCTGCTGTCAAGAAATCCCAGAAGCTGCTCAGATAATGTAATCTGGTCTGCATGGTAGACATCCTAATCCCTCGCTGCTCTCGCATTACGCCGTAGTAATACCGCAAGTCCATACCGGTAATATCCTCCAGCCTCTTTCCTAAGAAGGCCAGCATATTCCGGATTTCTCTGGTATATTGCAGTAGAGTGTTATTTTGCCGGTTTACAGCCTTCTTGCTGGCCACAAACATCCGTATCTTGGCTTCATCCCCATCAATTCCTCTGGTTACCAACTCTGTCCGCTGCTCCTGCACTTCCACGTCATGGAAATTGATGTACAGTACGTTATTGAGTGTCTCCAACTGCTCTGGCGTTAGATGTGGAACCATTGCATTAACCACGTTCTCAAGTATCCTCTCTATCATGATATCCCTCCTTCCTGCCCATTCTACACAATCCAGGAAGAGACAGACAGTTACTCAATAATATAGGGATATGACTGTTATAACAGGTCAAGCCAAACCCTGGAGTGCCAAAGTCACAACTAATAATTGTAAGCGCATAGGCAAAATAGCTTTCTGCGAAATCTGGGCGTTTAAAGAATCGGGGGCGTTAATTGCCCAAGAGTCTTTATTTTCTCTTCCATGGAAGCCGGAAAGTACCAATATGCACATATGTGCTGTCGGAAGAAATACCAGTACCGGAATTACAATCCCAATAGTTGCGGATATAGATGACCAATATGGGGTGGTTAGGGTTAATCAAAATCAGGACTTAGTGAACGAAATCAGATTTTATCTGGTGTATTTAGTAGCCAATTAACTAATATTGGCAATTACCATAGCAGTTATCCATGCGATACCAGTGTAATCAAGCCGGTTTTGCAATGTGATGGTGTAGGCATTACCGTTATCATAATGCATGCTTGGTACTACTACGGACTCGTTCAGCAATAACGATTGGCAGACGGCGCTCCCCCATTTCGGGGTATAACCGAATAGCTCTTCGGCTGGAACAGAGCATTTTCCATTCGAGAAGTTACATTCTCGTATCATTAAGACTATAGTCACAGTTTTGACGCGCATTTTGAAATATCCCGACCCTATATCCCTATTTAGTTGATCAACAGCACTACTCAGGGTATTAATTGTACTAATTGCCAAGTTAAGAGCATCTGTGGCCAGTTTGATCGCATTTTCTGCATGATTGAGATGCTCTGCGTCTATATCTGGCTCACTATAATCTACGTATTTTGTCGGCACATAGGGTTCTACAGCTTGCAGTGTTGTTTCCAATGCTGATACCGTCTTTTCTGCTAGATTCATAACTTCATTTTCCATAATTCATGCAACCCTTTCTATCTTTTTTCTTCAAGTTCGACACTGTATATGTCTTTTGTCTGAGCGTATCTACTTACGCATATTACATATAGATACGCTTCTGCAGCGACAGGACTGATATGGTATTCATACAGATCTGCGAAGTGGTCGGCATCTGCGTCAAACATAGTAACATCCGCGTACACGGTTCCTAGATCCGGATTATACGATGACGCATAATTTCTTATCCAGTTCGTTACTCGTTTCTGAGCCAATATAACTCGTATTTCTCCCCCTGCTTCATTTGCTGTCGTCACAACCGCTGTCACATAGGCAGAATCAATATTTTCAAAGTTATACGGCACGTTAAATACTATTCCACTTGTGGTTATTTGATTATCTCGCGGATGATTCACATGGATACGATCTCTCTGAAAAGCGAGATTCCCTACGTATCCGCGGTAAGGGCCTTGTCTGCTTTCCAATTCTTCGTTTGGATTTCCGGTCAATACCATGGCGCTTTGCCCTTGGTAAAATGCACCGTTATAGTACGGGGTTAGCGGTGTATCATTCACGTAACCCTCCCAGGTTCCAGGTCCCACACCACCGACGTATTCCCCTTTTTTGATAACATCTGGGGTTAGATTCCGAATCGGTTCCAAGATAATATTACCTGTCATATATTTTTCTGCTGTCGGTAATATAACAACGTTCTTCCCTGGATATATTCTTTGTTCTCCAAGGGTTGGTATACTTTGTGTAACTGTTCCGCCTTCATATATTCCTGGTGGAAGCGTCAATAATTCATTTACAGGCAACGTATACTTAGGGGTTCCTATATTTTTTAAATTTCCCGTTTTCTTATCTGCATTTCCATTTCCTAAAAAGGTTTCGCCTTCTGCCACATCTTCTGGTTTTGCTGTCAGATCACTTACATCAATCTTTCCGCCATTCTTTTTTAATAATGCATCCATTTTGTTACCTCAATCCACAAAGCCCTGGAATTTTCCGGTTAATGCGCCGTCTCCATAGCCCACAGTCACTCCTTTTTTGATAACTTCCGGCCGAAAGTTATCGAGCGGTTGTATTACTACATCTTGAAGCATATAGTTTTCATTCACTCCTATCGTATCTCCTGCAGCTGTTGGTGTAATCTCCATATTACCTTTTGTAGGAATCTGCTGATAGATACGATCCTGGCCATTATGTATTCCTGGCTGAATGTTATAAGTTCCATTTACTGGCAAGGTATGCTCAACCTGCGATATTTCTGGTAATTCTCCTACTTGTGTCTCATAACTACCCAGACCCTTAAATTTCTTCCCTGCGCGCACCTTTTGTGGCGTAGCAGAATAATTATTGGGGAAAAATTTTTCTCCTCCTGATGATAGCAATACCGCATCCATCCTGCTTATACCCCCTTAATCACTATTCCGAATTGGATTTTAGGTTTCTGTCCGTAACAATACAACACAATCTTTCCATCCTGTACGTCTATTCTGTCCACGCAATTCCACGCTTCTTTCTGTTTGTTAACAACCGTTTCATCTAGTGTCCCTATTAATTTCTGGGCAATTACTGGACTTCCGGCCTTTATATCAGGGATAACCACAGTCTGTGTATAAGGAGCGGAAGCTGACCACCCTGTTTCGGATATAGTTACCACTCTTACCCCTTTAAGTTCTTTTACTCCTGCATCTAATTCAGATACTCCTTTTGTATTTTTATTTACTTGTCTGTTTGTAGCATTGATATCATCGGCATTGAAGATATCTCCACTTTCCAAATATTCCGTTGCGTCATCAAGTGATACTGTCTCATCTCCATTCTGTGTCATCCGGTATTTTCTTTTACCAGAATATTTATCATTCTTATAATCTTCTTTTAACTTCACAATGCTTCACTCCTGTTTCCCAACGGTCTGGTTCCTAATCGAAATGCAAGATGATGATGTCCAGGTTCTATCTTCTCTGCAAGCGTCCCTAGATCATATAGTATTTTTTCTATTGCATTTGCCTGATAGATAGAGGTGTATGTAATTCGATCTGGCGTAAGTGGTGTGCTGTCCGGAGTATAATATGCCTCACGTACTGTCAATATATTATTTCTTAGTCGTTCCATATCAACATCAGTCCGGAAATCATTCATATTCCAGTCCAATCGATTTTTCGTCACATTCCGATATCCTTTTACATTAAGGATATAAGATATCCACTTAACCGCTGATTCAACCCTAATTAAGTCCTGATAGTCTATGTAAGCTTTCTTAGTTAATTTATCCAGATCTGCCTGAGTTCGGTCAAACACAAGATTATCTATGTATTCATTCATGGATTTTTATCCTCGCTTTCATTTCTCTTCCAAAGCTGTAATCCACACTTTCTATAGTTCCTGTCTTCTCTCCGTCATACTCTGTATTGATGGATACCTGCTGTCCAATAACTCTATTCCCTAGAATTACATCTCCGACAACGCTTTCCGCGCGCTGGTAATAATGATAGATACGCTCTAAGGCCTGCTCTGCATTCCCTGAATGGATAAGAGTTGCATCTGTTACCTCTTTTACATTTTTATTGTAAGTAATATCAGGGTTCTCTTTGAGCATTTGGGTCGTGCTGTGCACATACGTCTTACCTGTTATTATAACAGTTTTTCCGGTTCCAGTTACCACCACATTATTAGGGCCTGACTTCTGGATTTTTCCTCCTTCTATGCTAAAAGAATGGTGCGGGTCTGATAATACGATTTCTACCGTTCCGTCCAGTACACCATTATACAGTTCCTCTATTTCCTCTCCAGGCTGATAGGTATGTACTGTAAGGCGCACTCCAGTTACAATATCTGCGTGCTCCAATGTTACCCCTTCAAAGGTTTCGTTTTCCAAAAATCTCCCGCTTATGTCTGTTTGCTGCGGATAGATAACTACTCCATCATAATTTGATGTGTCGATAATGGCCCCTATTGCAAAGGCAATCTGCACAAGAGCATTTCTTTTTGTCGTATAAGGGATATAACCGTAAAGTTTTTCAGATGCCAGTGTTTCATCCACTCTGTAAGTGAAGTCTTCCCCTTCAAAAATCTGGTGTATTACATCTGCAACTGTTTCCCCGTTGTAGATTCCTCCGGCAAATTCATTCCCATCTAAAATTCCTATAGCATCGTGAGCATCCAGATAATAATCAAACACATTTTTTCTGGCTCCATTCTTCAGATAGAAGTTGCCAATTAAGCTCTCATCAAAATAAACAGACAGCTTCTGTTTTTTCTGCAGGTCAAACGGAACATTGGATCTGGTTCTTACCGTAAATGATAGCGTATTAATACTGATATTTTCCGAGATTGCATTAATCTCTTGAATGCAGTCAATCACTGATATCTCATCACTCCTAAAATCACGATAGATTCCGTAATCAATTCTGGTCAAAAATACTGGCCGGAATGGTTTGGACGTCTTCTTGAAGGTAATGGTAATCATGTTATATTTCTGTACGTAATTACTGCAGAAAAACCTGTCACTATCAGGTTGGAAATTCTTTTCTGATATCAGCCTTCCATCTTCGTACCATTTAATATCCAGATCTGTTGCATAATCATTTGACAACATATTGAATGTTAGCAGGATACCTACACTGGAAAACTTCTGGTTGAACGTTATGGTAAGTACCGGAGCATTCATATCCATTCTTAAGCTTTTTTCTGGGAACAGGAAAATCTTGGGATATAAACCACTTTTTGGCATTAACCCCTCATACGAATATACATAACTGAAACGTCCATTTTCATTACTCCACGCATCACTGATATACCCAAGCTCCTGTGGCTTATCCGGAAGATTGATATACTCCCCGTTCAGTAACGAAAAACCTGGATAACACAATGCGTATCCTGGATAATTCAAATCATTGCGGCGCAGGTCTGGAAATTCTTTTTTAACCACCGTTGGCCTAGGACATAGCTCTTTTTGAGGATATAACCCTATATGCGGCCGCAGCCCAATCTCCATTATCTGGGGATTACTATTCTCTTTTGCGTAAGGAGCCACGTCATCATATACGATTTTTAATCCTGTCTTTTCTTCCCTATTTACAGCTTTCCGCTGCCTGTTTTCCAGTTTGATAAACATATCCTATCTCCTCTGTGGAGCCATGGCTACAAAGTCAACGGACAGCCCCGACCACATATTTAATTCATTTCCATATGCATCCCTTGTCTTTTTTAGGCTGTCTTCTCCACTTGTCACGTAGGCCTTAAATTCAAGTGTATCCTGGCCATACGGAAATATCAGACTATGAGATGGCGTTGGGGCGGAGATCATCTCATAAAAGGTATCATAATCCGCCCGATTGCTCTTATCTGGTTCAACAGTCACAGTATAATTGTAAAATGTGCCTATCACATCTCGGTACATTTCAGCTGACTGTACACGTCCGGAATTTTCACTATCTGTTACTGCAAATTTTCGTTTTAGAGACGTTACCCACAGCCTCAGATTGAGTCCATCTATCGAAAAAATCCCATTTCCTTTCATCATGCATTCACCATCCGTAGTCCTACCCGTTGTTTTTCCTGGTTATTAGCTTTATATACCGCCCTTGCAAATCTCTGACCGTCCACTATCAGTTCAATATTAATATCTCTTCCTCCACCGTTCATGCCCGTTTCAGAAAGAGCCTCTTTAAATGCCTGCTTCATGGTTGACAGAGGGGATACAATCTCTGTTTCTCGGTTATTATCGCCCAGAATTGCTGCAAACTCTCCAGCTCGCGGAGGAACAACTGTACCGGTAGCAAGTCTTGGCATCCTGTAAGGCACTGCTGCGTAAGCCGGCGTATACCCAGTATATTGACTGCTTCCCCTGCTTCTGCCACTGCTGCTACGCTGGTTTGCTCCATAAGCAATTCCTGCTATAGAAAATCCAGCTATCGCTGCAACCGAACCAGCCACCATAAGAGTAGTTACATCTTTCATAAATGCTGCAACTACTGCCACTACCAGAGCTATTGCACCAGCTACAGCCATAATGCTTGTAACAACCTGCTCCCCAGGAGTCATTTTGTCCCATGCCTGTGCAACATAGGATGCCAATTTTTGTACAGTCACAAATATTGCAACCACTGCTCCTATTTTTAAGGCTAATCCTCCCATTGAGGTTGCAAAAAAATCGGTAGCAATCTTCGACAAGTTACAAATTCCCTGCCATGCCTGGGTTGCCAATGTTACTGCCTTTTGCGCCGCAACATCTGCCCATTTTGCAGCGGTTGACTTTGCAAATCCAGCAGCCTGTGCCAGCAATTTGGTTGTCGTCTTCCCTATACTTACCACAAAATCCTTTGCATAGAGCGCGTTTAGGTAGGCTGTTTCTGCTTTATCCTTTATCTTTGCTAACGTAGATCCAGCAAGTGCATTTGTTATGTTTTTCAAGGCACCAATCACGCCCCCTGACTGCTGTATAAACGACAACAGTTCTACTGTCTTCCAAGCTCCAAAAAATCCGGCTACTGCCACCGCACCAGCCCGTACAATCTCTTGATTGTCGTTAATCCACCCTGAAAACTTTTCCAAGCCATCAGCGATTTTGTTAAGAGTTGAAATAAATAAATCCGCTACCCACTGTCCTAATGGTTTTAAAAAACTCTCCCATAACCACAATCCAAGGGGTTTTAATGCGACTATGACGCTGTGCAGCACTTTTAATGCACTGGCAATCAAATCAAAAGCGGCTGGGAGTGCCTGTTCAACTCCCCATTTTGCGATTGGTAATAGAACTTCATCTAACAGCCACAGTAACGCATCTCCAATATCTCCAACTATAGGCCTTAACGTAACCAGAATTCTGTCAAAGCTTTCTAATAATGGCGTAAAGTCTAATTCAGCAGCCCAATTTTTCAGGCTTTCAGATGCACTCCGAAAGAATCCGGTTATTTCCAGGATGATATCTCCCAGATGCCGCAAAATCCTTGTCCCTACATCTCCTGAAGTCCAAGCTTTATCAAACTGTATAATCAGATTAGCTACTGTCTGTACAAGGTTTGAAAACGTGATTAACAGGTCGTCCGTAATAGCCTTTCCATATCCTTCCACGTTCCAAACCTGCATAAAGGATGCTCCTACATCCTTAGCAAGCTGCTTTGCTGCAGTAAAAAGGTTTTGTAAGGATTCCATAACCGCAGGCCCGTTTTCCATCCAGGATTCCTTAAGAGGAGTAAACAAGTCCTTAAATGTCTTTTTAACAGCATCTGCCTGAGTTTTCGCTTCATTGCTTACCTGTTCTGTCTCAAACATCTGATCGGGTGTTGGGCCTGTGTATTTGCCGGAATCTGTATCCTTATTTTGCGCCTGGATTAGCTGGTCAAACGAATATAGAACCTTTTTATTGGTTTTATCCTTTTCTTTTAAGGCTTCATTGCTGTCTCGGATAGAATCTGCATAATCCTCCTCCACCTTGACAGCCTTTGTATAGGTATCTTTTCCGGTTAATGCTGCAAAAAACTGACTTGTCCATGTTACCGCCTCGGCCAGTAAAGATATAAATTTTCCCATTGCCGGAGCAGCTACCTGTAACAGTGGATCGAAAGCAGTTGCAAATGCATTTTTAAGTTGTGTCAAAGAAGACATCAAAAGAGACAAAGCCGCATTTGTATTATCAGAATACAAAGCCAGGTTGTCCATACCCTCTTTTAATCCGGACATTACAATGGAAATTGCCCTGAATACTGCGCTAAACAGCATAGATGTCAACAGCATTTTTCCAAGACTCATTTGTGCACCTTTTGCAGATTTCTTGGTACCCTTCAGAGTTTTGTTCAGCTCTCTCCCACTTTTATCAGCTTTCTTATTCGCACCATCCACACTAAGCAAACGTTTCTTATACTGGGTAAATTCATTTTTTACCCTGGAATAGGATGCGCCTAATGTCTCATTCATTTGCGACAGCTTAAGGGATTCCTTCGTGTATTTATCGGATAATTCCGAAAATTTATCTGTATTCTTCCCCAAAATAAATGCGCCGCCACCTGCTTCTAAAGATGTCAGTTCTCCCTTTGCATACTTAATCGTATTTGCCAATTCCTCAATGTCATACTGCATCTTTTTATAAGCGCTGCTATTCGTCTTTCCGCCAGTGCCGAGAAATTTTTCCTGCCGTTCAGTCAACTGGGCCAGTTTCTTTTCTGCTGTGGCAATCTGATTTTGTATATCAATGTACTCTTTTGTAGGAATCTTAGCACTGCCATATTCGTCTATCTGACGTTTTAAATCTTTAACCTTTCGTTCCTGTTCAGCATAAGCGCTGTTCATCTTCGCGAAAGCAGCAGCCTGTTTCTGTAAGGCAATTTCTGATTTTTTACCCAAATCAGTAACACTATTGGCCATTCGTCTCACTGCGGCTTCGACTTCTTTTGTTCCTGGATCCATCCCATCTGTCTTTATTGCAGTATCAATGATGATTGTTCCATCTGCCCGCATTTCGTTACCACCTTACTTAAATAGAGCATCTACCGCAGCCTGTTCCTGCCGTCTTCTTACTTGTTCTTCGCTCGTAACTTTTTCTTTGAGTTCCACAAGAGAACGATTCTCCTGTAAAAACTCCCGTTCCCATTTCTCCAGCTTTTTCCCTTTTGCCCGCTTCTGCCGGATTGCAAGTACCTGGGAAAATGTGCCTTCCTCGATTTCCTCAAAAAATCCAACAAACGTCCACCAATGCGTGTATGTCTGTGGATTTCTCGTTTCATACCCAGCTACTTTGTTGACCGCCGGAAAGATAATTGCCGCATCTTGTTCCCAATCCATGGTTCGAGGACGAGTTTTCCCATCCGGCTGTTTTCCGCAATCCAGATACCAGATAGCCTGTTTTATAGCTTCTTCCAGATATTCCGTTGGCGGCACATCGATGTATAGAATTTCTACCATTACCTGGAGCCTGGCATCTTCCGGAAGTTCTGGATCATTAAATGCCGCCATAATATCCAGAGCCGGCCGGAAGTCTGTACGGATTGGGTATGATTTCCCACCAACCTCAAGAGCTGATGGGAGATTCCAGGAAAACATTAATTTACTGGGGCTAGATAGCCACCAGGACCCGCTTTATATTTCTGAGTGTACTTCTGCACATGATTCTGCACCGCTTTCAGTTTCACATCCCGCTTCTGCTCAATTACACCCCGAATAGCGTTCATAACGTTCTCCACAAAAAATTGGCCACTGTTCAGCATTGTAAAAGGAGAGGTAATGGAAAAGAACTTTTCAGCCACAGGAGCATTAAACAGATAGTCAATACTCTTTCCCATCCGATCATCCAGCTCCTTCATGTATTCCAGAGATGGATTTTCTTTGGTCTGAATTTCATTTTCCATTTCTTCAAAGGCCTTAACCGTTTCCTCGTAGCGCTGTACAAGATCGAAATCGGAAGGGATAAAGGTAAACTGTCCCAATAACTCGCCGCGGGTATTTACAATATCAAATACCTCACTGCCGTCATCAATTTTGATTACATTACTCATAGATATCCTCCTTCATCACACCGGCAATGAACCCTCTGTAAATTTAGGCGTTCCATCTTCAATTGTCACATAGCCTTCTTTCCGGTTACCGTCAAACATTACCGTAAATGGCATATTTACCCCTGCAGTATCTCCGCCATAACTGGTTACCTTAACTACTACATCTTCTGTCCAGGCTTTATGTTGTTTTGCTTCTGTATCTTCCACCATAACCTCTAGGATCTGAGTTCTGCACGCATCTCCTTTTAATCGATTCATAGCAATGTCAAGCAGCTTCGGATAGATCTCGTCTGTCGGATTTGCATAGTACGGATCTGCATCTACGCTGGGTTCATATCCGTTATCCTGTACCGACGTCTCATCCCAGATGTTTTTCACGCTGCTAGTATCAGGATTCAGTTCCACAGACATTTCTTCCATATCTTTACCAATTCTCCACCATTTTGGAGTTCCTTCTCCACCAAAAGTGGAATCCAGAAAAGTCCTGTAAGCACCTCTTGTTAATTTCATAGTCATACTCCTTTCAAAAAAAAATAAGCCGGAATCATCTTTGATTCTGGCTCTGCGTCTGGCGTCTGGCTCCTAGAGTTCAAATTCGTTTGTATACTGTACAGATACCGGTAATACCCAGTCCTGCACGCCGTTTTCCTGTGGCTCTAAACCATAGGAATTATCTCTGGTAATACGTTTTATTACCCTGTTTCCAGAGAGTTGCGGAAAGGCTTTTAAGCGCATCTCTTGTCCATCTATTTCAACCGGTTCTCGACACATCCATTTTCCTAATGTATCAAGAAACTTCTGAGCTGTCATTTTCTGACGTTCTTTTGTGGATGCAGTCCGGAAGATAACAAACAACGGGTACTGGCACACCTGATGCACCGTGTCAGTGATATCTATTTTTTCGCTAAACACCAGAGCGCCGTTATCAGCTGAAAAAGCTATTCCGCTATCTTTCGCCAATTCCTCAAATTTGATACTTCTCCCTTGTAATCCTGGATACTGGTTTAGAAGGTCCCTGACTGCTGCCGTCAGTATTTCATACCCAGTTGCATCCTGTCCAATTGGTTTTTGATTATCCACGCCTTCCACCTCCTGCTGTTTTCTTTACATTCCGAATCCATGTCTTTCCATCTTTCTTCTTCGCTGCATCAAACCAATGGGCCTGGGCTTTTGGATGGGCCTGAGTAGTATAAGTGATATCTTCTTTCGCTCTGGTTTTGCCAGCATACTGACTGACCAGCACTTTCCGAGCGCCTTTTCTGGCCCAGGTACTTCCAGTTAATTCATCCACCATAACCTTACCCTCATACAGATACCTGCCTTGTGGCCCGTAAGCTGCATACACCTGTCCAGAACCCTGAGCCGCTGCGCTAGCTGCCCTGCTCGCATCAATAAAGCTCCCTGTAATCTTTGGCATGAACGGCTCCATACTATTCATTACAGCGCCATCTAACTGATACTGCGCCCTGCGGTACTGTTCCTCGAAACGGGACATATCCAGCATTACCTGTACCTCTCCCTGAATGATGGAAAATCCTTTAAAATGTGTAATTTTACTTCTCATTTTCTGCCTACTTTCCGAGGATTTCAAAATGGGGAATAAGCGTGTATGGCCCGCCCACAGAAGATATCTTATACACGAAATCGTATTGGCTATTTACAAAATTGTAAAATCCATCCGGATAATCGTCTTCATTAATCAATCCATCTTCCCACACGCCCTCCATAAAAAAATCATCTGGACCAAATGTAATACTGTTTAGCAGTTCACTTTCTATCTGCTTACTCCACTCTTTTGGAGGCATCCATGGCAATTCTGCTCCGTCACTGTCAACAATAACCTTCTGCCCTGACCTTTCAACATATGCAATGTGTAATTCTGCCCTGTCTGTACTGCCTGGTCCGTATTTCTTTAGGATTGATCCGATATCGGTGCTAAGGTCTACATCCGGTATAATGTGTGGATACCAGGCGGCGCCACCCTTAGATTCAAAATAATTAAAAATCGTAATCGTGTTATCATACATATGCTACCATCCATTACATATAGCTCTTGCAAACTTATCTTGAAAAGCCTGTATCCTTACAATATTTCCTCTGCATTCTTCCGGAACGGAACCATAGAAAATAACACTCTCTGGATGCAAACGTTCTATCATGGTGTTGTATCCACTTAGGAACAATTGCTTCTTTTCTACACTATTCATGCAACCTACACTTGATACCGCTACGGTTCCGCCTTCTGGTTCTCCATCAAAGCACCAGCCATAAGAATCTAGTGTACTCCATGAAATAGTTGGAATAACCTGTATACCTGCCTCCTGAAGGTAAGCCCCTACCCAGTGTTTTCGATAGTGATTGTATATCTGGATAGCTTTTGGAAAATCTGTATAAGTAGAAAAATCCGGAGATAACACATAACGGAACTGTCCAAGCATCCCGACATACCGGTCTATGTTATTCCACAGCCGGTTAAACTGATAATCATCAAGGAAGAAATGTACCACCTTATCCGCCCTGTTTTTGCAGCTTGCAGCATAGTTGAAACCTATAAACTGACAATCTCCATCAAACAAAGTTGGCTCTAATTGTGGTATCCTGTATTCCCCCACTCCATCAAATATCCGGCGTTCTAAATTCTCATAATTTTGAGTATTTCTATAATTCATAATTACCTTCTTCGCCTGCGGTTTGCGCGATTCACTTTTGCATCTGCCCTGGAACCACTGGAAAGCGCTCTGTTTGATGCTGTTTCTCTATCCAGGAAGTTGTTAGTCACTTTCCTATCAGCTTTATATGCCCTTTCGTCCTTGCTGCGTTCTGATCTAGATACTACTCTTGTAACTGCTCCGCCACGCTCTAACCTTTGTTTAAACTCTCCCGCAGACATATTCATGGGTGTAGGCTCCGGCGTGCCACCGATTCCACGCTGGTAATAATTTACACCATTTTTATGCGCGAAATAATACCGCGTGGTCTGTCCATCTTTTGTGACATCCAGACCGCTATTCTTTCCAACAGTCCCTAATCCACTACTTCCACCACGTCCACCCATATAATTCCTCATTTCTTGACAAATAAAAAAGATACCACATCTGTTAAGACATGGTATCTCTCGTTCGGCAAGCGTTCGGAGTTGAACCGAACTCTCCTCTATCAAGGCGTAATCACCAGAGTATACGACACTTACCGTTTGTTTCGATTATACCATATCCGACTTACTCTTTCAATCATTGCTTTTTCTGCAGTTGTCAGATTACTAGCGCCCTTGATACTATCATTTTCATTGTGATTATACCCATGATGGGCGTGCGGCTTCATGCCTTTATGCACATGATTGAGATCTATCTGCTTTGTTCTTTTTTTCTGATTATCGTAATATATAACTTTCAGAATATCATTTCCACCAACTACTGCATATACCCGTCCTTTTGTCTGGGTTTCAAACAGACTTTCTGAATGTCTATCATTCGCTTCCACAAATTTTATGTTTCCGCTTTTTAAAACTGTACGATATTGACTTCCATAATGGTTCCCTTTATCGCTTATGCCGCTAGATGACCCTCTTCCGCCCATAGCATTCACGTTTCCTTTAACATCTAAAATATACAACAAGCTAAAGCAAATCCAGCTCTTGAAATAGTCTAAAAATCTTTGGAGATTGAACCGCAAACCAGTCTACAATCTCTTCATCACACGCCCATCCATGATCAACGCCGTGTGAACTTTCCTTAAGTCCGCTCTCGCTCAAAAATGCGTGTATTAATTCATGCCGGATGGTATGTTTTTCGCATATACGCTTCGTCTCTTTTGGTTCTACATCCCATCTTGTATCTGTATCCAGGTCACAATAAACAATTTCATGGGTGTAACTGTCACAATACCCATCTATTCCTCGTTTTTCAAAGGCTGGTTCATCTGCATAAGCCTTTTTTCTGATTCGATATTCGGTGCCCAAAACATTAACCGTCATATCCTGCATATAGTAATGGTACTCCTTTGTCTGTTTTTACTCCTAACAAATACGATTTTACAGTATCCTCCAGAAGTTTGTTTGTTGTTTCTGGATTGCCGGCAGCAGCAAATACAGCATTCCACTCTTTCGCTGCTGCTCCTGCCTGTTGTGGGGATGCATACGAGATGGATTCACTTCCAGATGACTTCGACAGTATTATTTCTGAAGAAATCTCAGCGGAGCCTTCGGAAGAAGCATTGCAGCCACAACCAGAAGAGACAGACAGCGCTTTTTTTTGCGCAAGCTCCATCTGATAAAACACATCAGTTAATGCACAGACAGCTTTCTTGATTTTTGCCTGTGCCTTTTCTGACTCAGGCAGCCCATCCGCCAATCGGTCAAAGGTTATCATGTCCAACCAATCGCTGGCGCGTTCAACCAATCTTGGAAAGTCTGATTCCGGCACGACATTGCCAAAATATGAAGTTGTGTAAAACGTAAAATCAGCATATGCCATGCCAGAACCTCCTTAACCTCTGGTAATAATACGGGCGATCGGAATTGCCTTAATCGGGAAATATTTCTTTGTGTCCTCGCTGTTATTGTTTGCGAGCTCCCAGTTTGTACCAGTTTCAAGCTGTACATCTGTCGGAGATACAAAAGACGGACGCTTGAAGCTGATTCCATATGGCGCGAAAATCTTCCTCTGTCTGGAATACATGGTATCTTCTCCACCGTTTACCTTCGGATTCCGATCCATCTCATACGGTACTTTTGCCCCGCAGTCTGTGTACTCAATAGCACCAGCGCCAAGAACATAGGTGGTATACTTTGTACCAGCCGGCAGCAGCACAACGTAATCTCCTGCCTTTGCATCGGACACATCTTTTGTCACGTCTGCCTTGTTTACCTCTCCTGTGGCCGCATCGGATTCCACTACCTTTAAAGCTCCTGGATCGGTCTGCGCTGCCTTTACGTATTTTGCCTTGACTGCCTCGGTCGGCATAGCATCATCCACTAAGACAGTCCTTCCATTTAAAGTTCCAAGTGTAAGGTCTCTCTCAATCCCTTCCGCGTCTGTATACTTCATGTATGCCAACAGCTTGAGATTTTCAAGGTCTGTCGCAATCTTGGAATGGACGATTGCAAGGCTGAATTTCGCCTTATTATCCCCCAGCGCTTTCTGGATTGCATTGTTAAGCGTTGTCTCCCTAAATCCGCTATTTGTGGCATTTTCAGAGACATTGTAAGTGTGTCCATCCACAAATTTAAGATTTTCCGCGCCAGACATAGAAAAGATACCTTTCAGGACAGCAAGAAGTGTCTTCTGGTCAATATCGTCCCAGTATTCCGCTACCTCCTCCGCCGCCGGCATGAAATCTTCACCAGTAACGTCGGAAGCAAAATCCTTTTCCGTCCATGCATGAGCACGACCCACTACGATACGACCATGAGTATAGGTATCTCTGGAATCCGCTGTGATATCCGTAGATCCGTCGTAATTGTCTGCTTCACCGCCAATCCTTGCCTTAATCGGAATGGTAATATAATTACCTCCAGTCTGGTCTGGAAGCATAGATGCGTATTGCTTCTTCTCCACAATTGCACCTGATTTTAACAGTTCGTTACGGTTAAGATTTGGTACTCTGTCTACATAAGCGCCAAACACTTCCCCATTAAAGTTTTTCATATCAAAAAGTGCCATTTACATTCTCCTTACTGCATATACTGCGTAATATCGAGGCCAGGATTTTCGTTCTTCATTTTCATCAGTTCCTGCATATTGTATTTCTTTCCATTGGCAGGCGTTTTTTTCCCTGCCGGCTGCGTAAACTTCGCTTGATTCTGCTGGGCCTGCTGCTGATTTTCATCAATAAATGCCGATGCATCCGATTCTTTCATCTCGGCGAGCATATCATTTAAACCGAGAATCTTTCCATCCTTCAGTTTCAATCCGGCCTCCTTAATATCTGCCATAACCGATTTCTTTGCTGCCTCGCTAGAAAATTGTACTTCATCTAGTGCCACCTTTAAGGCATCTGCAAAATCCCGCTCATACAACTTTGCATTGTAATCGTTTTCTGCATCTTCTGCCTTCTTTTTCCAGTCTGCAAGTTCCGTCTTAATCTGTTCCGGATCAATGCCTTCAAACTTTTTAAGCGTCTCTTCTGCTGTCTCTGCCTTGGATTTCCAGTTATCTCGTTCCGTAGTAAGGGTATCCTTTTCTCTCTGGATTTTCGTGATATCCTTTCCATTTTCGGCCATGATAAAAGTAATCTGAGCGTCCGTTAATCCCTGTGCCTTTAAGTCTTCTGTTTTCATTGTGTTGCTCCTCTCCGTATTAGGTTATTTGTAGGTGTGTAACCATCCACCAACGGTCTGCCATTTTATAGGACCTGGCCTGTCCAGATTGTACATGGACGGAATCGAACCGCATTTTCAACCTTCCATTAAGGCCATGTACGGTATAGGAGGTAAATCAATATAAAGAAAGAGCCAGTAAACCTGTGGATTCGAGTTTACTGGCTCTGCGTCTGGCGCCTGGCTCTATTCGGCAAGTTCGGCCTTGCCCTTTTCAATATTCATAATTGATTCATTCTTGCATACGGGGCAATATACAGGCAATCTCTTTGCCTGAGTATCCGGACGAATCTTCGTTCTGGTTTTATTACTGCATATCGGGCAGTATACCCATCCACCTTTAACCATATCTACACCCCTTTCAATCCGATTATATCACACATTCAGAATTTGCCTCTCCCCACATTTAAAAAAACGCCCTTCCGAAGAAGGACGCTCTGATCAACTTAATATACTGTTTTTGGTCGGGAAATGTCTATGACTTTCTATGACTAACATTCTCATTACTTCGTGTGCGACGTCACACAAAAATACCACCGGCCATTTCTGACTGATGGTATCCTATTTGCTTATTTATGCTAATCCAGATAATTATTTGGCAGGCGCACGTTTCTCCTGCATCTCTCAGGTTTCCCTTGTCAGTACCAGCGGCGTGTGGATCGTGCGAAATTTTCCACCTCAAATAATCATCTGGGTAAAGCCGTATTATTATATACATAGTATAACAGTTTTATTCTTTTTTGTAAAGAATTTTCTTATTACGAAGCAGACGATTCCACTCTTTTTCGTCTATTTTCATAAATGTAATAATTGAATTTTTATATTGTGGATTATCTCCGGCAGCAACTAAACGCAATACAGTTTTAAATACTTCTCTCTCCGTTACAATTTCCTTTAATATCAATGCTGTATTCGGTTTTGGCGATTCAATAATAAAGTCCGGACTACTTACAATTTCAGCAAAATACGACGAAAATCGTTCATAATCATTTGGATGTCTATCCATGATATGCTGAATCTGATTATCTGTAATGATTACCTCATCAGTCACAATATCTTTCGCAATGCAGCTATATATCTTCCTGTCGATTTTCCCAACTAAATGCACATCAGCAGCCTCTTTCGTATCTGATGGTTTTATTATATCAGAACCAGAAGCCTTTGCAACAGATTTTTCTGGTTTGCTCTGTCTCCTCGCCTTTGTCGCCTGCTCCATACGCCGTTTGGCAATCCGGAGCCGCTCTGGCAACGGCCTGAGGTCGTTGTCCTTGCAGAAATCACGATATGCCTTATTCTGCCGCTGTAAGGTATAGTATTTCCGGTCAAGCGTCTGTTGCAAATCATTCTTGGCCGCTTCATCCTGGCATTTGTCCACAGCTTCCTGCAATCCCAGGACTTCCCGTTTCGTCTTACGGATGCGGCGCTCAAGCGCTCTCTGGCGTTGCTCCAGCTTCTCCAGACGGATGTTATCCTCTGTCTGAATGTTCGCATATGGATTATTAACCCCATCCCCAGATCCGAAGCTATGACGGCAATTCCACCCACAGAGGCCTTCGCCTGTTCCATAACCTGTCTGCGAAAATGGCGGAAACCGTCTGTCCTGTCCTGTCCGGCTGTAGAATTGTCCTTGCCACCAGAGATGATTACCTGGATTCTGGCCGCCATCTCCTGTTCTGGCCCCAATGTGTGCTGATACCAGAATAATATCCCAATCCATTTCTTCCATGCGTTTCAGGCTTATATCGCCGGCTGCCTGTGCGATTCCAGTTCGTACTGCACGCGCTGTCGCCGTCTCTATGGTATCCCTATGTCCAGATGGGTATTCCACATATACCCCATTACTTACAACGGTCTCTATAGCCTCTCTGACAGCTTGGTTGTAAGATACCGCTCCACTCATAACTTTATTGTAAGCTATATCGCATTCTTTCAGAAATAGTTTCTGGGCGGCTCCTACTGTAGATCTGGTATAGTTTTCCCATTCTCCCATTGTTGCCTGATAGTTTCTCTCCATCAGCCGTACCAATGCCGGAGATTCCCAGAGAGGAACCGGAGACAGTCCAGAGGCTTTATATATCCTGTCATCATATTCCAGGGCCTTAGCCCCAGCTTCTTCCATTGCTGCTTTGACTTCTTGTTCCTGCAGCCTCGTACATCTGGACAGCTCTGCTGTTATATCTTCCAGCAGATAACCTGCATCCTGCAATATTTGGATACGCCAGCGGTCTGAGGGCGTTAACAGATAGTCTTCGCCCCGTCCTATGCGCAGCATCATCCTGTCTACAATCTGATGGATTATGTACTCATGGAGTTCAGAAGCAATCTGTTCAGCGCCATCTGCTATTTGCTGCAGGTAATGAGGTTCAAGCATTAGCAACAACTCCTTTGTATATTAGTGGGGCTTACCTGCGCTTGGAACAAGGCCTTTGTGCGGATATAAACCGCGTTCTGGAATCAATCTGTAAGGATTATTTACAGGCTGCAGCCCCTTGTGCGGATGCAGACCTTTGTGTGGCTGCAGACGAAGTAATGATACATTAATCGTAACCTTGGTTCTCGTTTCTGCCGGATTTGGAGTGATGTTTATTCCCTCAATCACGATTTTCATCACTACACCACCCTTATTTTAATAACATCGACCAGCGTCTCATCCCCTATGTTGTACGTATAAGTAAGATAGTAATCACCTTTTTGCTTCGGGGATATATATGCATCTATCACGTGTTCCTGTATCATACACTCGCCAGACGATTCCATATCTGCTTCAAACTGTCCCTTTAATTCATACTTTGCGGTTGAAATTGTAAATTCTTTCCCGTTCAGATTACGGACCTGTATCCGGACATGGCGTACTTCTCCAAGTTCCATCTGTACACATCGCGTCATAGCATCCTCCTAACACATTGACTGAATACTCATCCTCCAGCAAATCACATTGCCACTCATACGGAAGGAATATTACCTTGAACGACTTGCTGTCAAAATAATACAGATATTTTGTTGCGTAAGAAATATTCCCTGCTTCATCTTCCGCATATACATCAACGACATACCAGTCATCCTCAGCCAGCGGAACAGAAAGAGACCAGATATTAGTCTCTTTCTGCTGTGTAAAAATTATCTCCCTGCCATTACAATGTCCATACACCCTTACAACCATATCAATCCGTTACATCTACGCTGATAATATAAGTCTTTCCGGCATCAACAGGATTCGGATTAATGGTAATGCTGCGGATAACAGGAGCTCCGGTATCGACGGTAAATTTACGGGTAATAACCGTCTCCTTGCCTGCATTGTCCCTTGCGGTTACAACAAGAGTATTGACCCCGCTTATGCCGGTAATCTTAACACTGAATTTACCGTCAGGACCAACTGAAATAGGCGTTACCTGACCATTATTCAATTTGTATGATAATTTGACAGGGCTGGATGTTGCATCATTTGTAGTACCTTCCAGAGTAATCTCAAAATTGTTGGTTATGTAACCTTCCACAGGACTGTTAATATTCAATGTCGGCGGTACAGTGTCAACTTTGAATGTAACGGCCTTCTGAGTTGCTGCATTGCCATCATTATCACTGGCATCAACCTTAATGGTATGGCTGCCATCTGAAAGAGCCAATTCATGAGTATAACTACATTCATACCCATCAGAAATCTTTTCTTTGGTTATTACCTCCCCAGTAATCTTGGATCCACTATCAACTGTGATTCCAATAGTGGCTGGATTAACACCTGAATCATCATCGGTTACTTTCCACTTGATAACTGGTTTATTATTTGTAAGGGCTGCTGAAGCACTTGGATAGGTTATTGTAATAATCGGTGCAACTTTTTCTTTAACCTGCAGTTTCAGGCTATCCCCTAATTCTGCGTGTTCGTCTGTTACTGTAGTTGTATTTCCTGCATCATCTGTTGCTTTGATGGTTACAGGAAAATAATGCCCTGTATTGTTGTTATAACTTGATTTTCCAGGTGCTGTAATCGTTGCCTCATACTTTCCGTTTTCCTTGTTCAGTGTTAAGGTTGTTGTAACACCGTTTATAATTGCCTGTACTGTTTTTACTGACATATAGAACCCCTTTCATCTTATTCTTCAAAAAATCCTGGCTTTTCTTTGGGCTGGGCCTCTTCCACCATAGCCTTGGCTTCTTCTTCGCTCATCCCTTCAAACTTCTGGAAATACATCCATGCAGGTACCTTTCCCTGCATTACATACTGCCACCAACGCGCCCTGTCCTCTTCCCGATTGTATGTGATATCACCGAAATTATAGGTTATTTCGTAAGTTCCTATGGGTGCCAGACTGTACAAATCTGCATATACAGACATTGCATAGATAGCGCCATTTAGGCAATCTTCCAGCTTATCTCTGATGTCCTTTACTGTCTGAATTGTACGTCGGTCATCCGATTCAACCTGTGTCGCTGTAACCATTCCTGATTTTTCATCAAACACGAAATATCCATTAGAAAAACCACATTTATATCCAATCTGGGAAAGCAGTGCATTAATACCCTTAATGCGCACCTCGGTATTAAGCTGCGGATTGATTTCCTGGTAAAATTCCTCAGGACTGTTTCCAAACACATTTTTGACATAATGCGGCAGCTTCACGCTGGGCGTTCTGTTATTCAGGTTCCCGCCGGTGTCAAACATAAGCCTGTCATCTGCCAGTATAATTTTTTCACTGTCAAAAATCTCCCCTGCATTCCTGCTGTATGCAACATCCAGATCCCTCAGTTCCTCAACAGCTTCTGCAAATACTGGCAGGCCCATAGGTGTGCTAATATCTGCATTATTTGCCTGTGGTGTCCGGAACACTCCAAACATGGGGCCGTCTAATGGCTCTCCATTGGCTTTTAATATAGGCGGCGTCTCTTCCATCAGTCCCGCCCATTTTGTTTCGGCCAGCGCAATAGGCCGACCAATAGAATCCACTGACTTTGACACATATGACCTGTTGCTTATAATATAAGGCCTACGGGATGTTCCGTCCTGAGACACCTCCACGAAACGATGGTACTCTAAGCGCGTGTAATATTTCTTGCCTTCAGTGTATGAGTCTTTAAATATAATCCCTCTGATGTCCTGATTGCCATAATCAACCAGTAACACATCCGGTGGTGTAAAGATATCAAAGCCTTTGCTGTTAGGCTTTACAAAAATTGTGCCACAGGCACAGCCATACTCTACCCAATGGCGGATCTGGAAATATATGCTATTAATCTGCTTTTGGAGCCATTCTCCCCGAACAGATCCATCAATCCGAATCCCTATGGCCAATGTGGTCAAACGTGCCAGTTCCGAACAGATTGTCTTTGCAAAGTTAATGGTTTTAACGTTATCGTCTGCACTGACCCAGTTCGGGAATCCCCGATATATATCTGCACAATTGGAAATAATCAAATCCATTTCCGGAGAACCAGCTACATCCACTCCAAAATCCTTCTCTGCTTGACCTCGAAAAACCATATCTATCCACCTTTTTACTGTTGCTATCAGTCCCATTCCGTTCACCTATTTGCGTGCTCCAGTCCTCTGTTATATCCACACACCCATGATACATTTTCTATACATCCGCAATTTCTGCATTTGTATTTTGACAGGCCATTTATTTTTACCCTCTCGAATTCATGTTTCTCACACTTCTGTTCCTTTCTCTCATTTTCCTGGATTTCTTCCCAGATAGCCTTCTGTATATCTATTGTCATGCACTATTTCCTCTTCTCATTGATAGCGGGCTTGTTGCATACCTCAAAGCGTCAATCCAGTGATTGTTATGGTCTGGATAGTCCGCGATCACTTCCCCATTACTGTCCACTTCATGCTCATATTCTATAATCTCCTTGTAAGCCCTCGGCGTTCTTTTTGGATCAATAACCATCTTCCGGCATTGAATCCATTCAAAGGTGTATTTCACACTGCCAGGACCCACGTGTGCCTGTCTAGCCGGAAGTCCGGCATCACGAAAATCCACAATGCTTTCCTGCTCATCGGCGCCGCAGCAAATGGTATAATCATTATATCCCTTTGCCCTAATCTGCTGCGCCATCTCGCTGTTACGGATTTTGCAGCCGCCCAGCTCATCCAACAAATATATAGTCTCTGTGTTGTGGATATACGCTGCTCGAATAAAGGCTTTTGGATCCGGATACCAGCCCCAGTCTTGCCCTTGGTATATCCTTTCCATGCGGCTGATTTCTTCGTCCGTAATTTCCCGAATTTCCAGCATATCAAAGATATTTGTACCAAGTCCCACAGGCTCTCCCAGATACTCATGCTGGTACGCCCGTTCGTTTGTAGTCCTCAGATGTTCGGCGTCATTTACAAACTGTTCGCCCAGCCAGTCCGCCGGAACGCTTGTATAATCACTCTTGTGCCTGTAACTGTCCTCTCTCGGCTCACTGACGTATACATTTGCCCAGTTGCTACAGCTGATAGGTGGATTGAAGGACTTAAACACTACAAACTTGCTGCCGCCACGAAGGACTGACTGCTGCACTGTTCGGATTTCCTCAATCCCTGCAAATTCGTCCAGTTCCTCGAACCAGAGATATTTAAAATATCCCCGACTGGTCTTAATGGACTTCGTTTTCTTTGCCTTATCCAATCCTCGGAAGATAATCTTCTGACCTGTAGGTTTGTACACATACTGTATTGGACTGACACTAGGTGCCCATAAGTCGTTCGCTCCAAGTGCATTAATTGCCCAAGCTATCTGTTCAAATACAGATTCTCGAAGGGTATTCCCAACTTTGCGGAATACCACTGCATTGGTATGCTCCCCGTTCTCTGCGTCCTGCATCATCCCTAGAACAATCTCCACAGAAATAAAAGAAGATTTTGTAGAGCCACGCCCACCATAAAGGTCATAGTATGTATGATTGCCATCCAGGATATCCCAATGGACAGAGTAAAATGCTGGGGCTATGATGTCTGTAAGCTGGACGGTATCATTCATTTTTATCCTTCTTTGTGTCTTCTGGTCTGGGGATGTTATTTACAATAACGATTCCTCCAGTGTCATTATTTTGCGTAACATCAACTTTACGCTTAGCTAATTCAACTGCGGCTTTTGTCCGCTCCGATAGCGGAGTATCTAAACCAAATTGGTCCTTTACTTCTCCGCGCATGACCGAAGTGAAATACTGCAGTACTTCCGCAGCAGAGGCTATGCGGCTGTCCTCAATCTGTTTCTGCCGCTCCTCGATGTATGCAATTATTTGAGGTTTTTTTAGGTTTTCTGCTCCTGTGGCGTATGCAGCCCTTTTTTTGTACCCTGCTCGTTTCGCTGCCTCAGTCGCGTTCCCGCACTCTATGTAATAATCCGCAAAAGCCTTCTGCTTTGGAGTAAGCACCTAATCACCACCCTCTTGTTTGTTCCCATATATCCGCCAGACATTTCACAATCTCAATAACGCTTGTCGTCTTCAATATCACATAATCTTTCGTGATCCATCTGTCATTTTTCCCTTTTTGCAGTGTAGGCGTTGATAACACATAGATGGTTATCATCCGCCCCTGTTTATCACTGTAAAATTGATTCGTGGATGCCTTGACTACTAATCCTGTTGTTAATATGGCCCTCTGTAATTTTCGCATCATAGCATTTGTTTTAATAGTCTATGCCCCCTCTATCATATCATCTTTTTTCTTCCGGATTCTCCCCACATTTTAAAATTTGGGTGCAAAATGCTGCTAATGTCTTTCTCCTATATGCGTAGAAATCGTCCTCTTTTGCGGGAATATTCCTTCCACGTTTCGTAATAGTACGATATCCCGCGCCAGTGACAAGAGATTCATATACCGCAATTTCTAACCCAGGAGCCGACTCTATTGCGCACTGAAATAGTTTAATACGTTCGTCTGCATTTAAGTGTCTACAACGTTCAAATAGACTTTTACCTCCCGTTATTCCGTAATCCTCCAATTTTTTGTATCTGGTTCTCATACAATTACCTCCTGTCTGCCCTCTTAATAGCCTTTCCTGCTGTCGGGTCTGGATAGCCTTCACTGTTTTTCATTGGTTTCCTCCTAAATCCTAATTCTCTGCATTCAGCCAGTTCCGTATGAATTCCCTACCGCAATCATGCGTACACGTTCCCAGACATCCATACCCGAAATCAGGACATTGGTCAGCGCAGTCGAATGGAATTTCATGAAACAGCTCTATCAATTCTTTTTCGCTCATTGTTTTTATACGTTCAATATTTTTCATTTTTTCCTTTCTTCCAAAATCTCAATCAAGTCTCGGTTGCTTTCAGACGCGGGTTCACGTAACAGAAGAACTCGTCTCTGTACTCTTCTCCAGTTAGTAGTGTTATCCCCTCCATTTCGTCGAATTCGATATTGGCATACATCTTCCTGATTTTCGAATTGGCAGTTACATCAAGGTAATAGGCGTGGACGTAGAATTTCCCGCTCTTGAAATATACCTTATCAATCTGACCGATTCTTCCGGTTTCCTCGCACTTATAATAAGCACCTTGTAATTTCTCGGTATAGAAATCCGCAATCTGGCCAACCAATATATTTTTCTGTTCTTTTTCTTTTGCCAGACATACTTCGCATTCATTGATTTTATCCTGACATCTCTGTAGTTCCGTCGAAAATGGATTTCCAAAACTCAGCATAGCCGTATTCCTCCCATATCTGTTCACACTCATTCTTCTGCCTCCAATTTCTTCAAGTAATTGTATACACTGCCTTCACTGATTTTTAACTCCTCAGCTATCTTCTTCATGCTCCAGCCGGCTTTTCTTAATGCCAGCATCTTTCCAGTATCCACCTTTAGTGTTCGCTTGTTTTTTGGTTCGGGGGGGGGATTGACTCTCTCCCAGTTCTTCAAACTCCGATTTTTCCATCGCCGGCTCTGTCCGGAAGAACAACATCCTATCCAAAACTTGCTGCAAGGTATCCGGCATCATATATTCCCAACTATTTTTTACATCTCCTGGAACCAGAACCTTAACCTCTAATCCCTTTTCCACCAGTTCTAACGCCTTTTTTTGGTCTATCTGTTTAACGTACATTTTTTCTCCCTTCTCGGTCCTCTTGGAATGCATTCGTGATGAATATGCAGCTCAGTCCCTCTTTTGGTCTTGATATATACATGGTCTCCCTCGATGGGCTTGCCACACTCGCTGCAAAGGTAAATCTTTGTTGGCTTCTGCATCATCTTGAACGCTCCTTTCTGGGTGGCATTTGGAAATCGTCAGTTTTTCTTCCTCGGTTTCTTGCCCTCTCTATCAACTCTGTTAATAATCTATTGACTACTTCCTCCATAAACGGATACTTTTTTCTAAGTATTACGGCCCAGCTATGCATCCTTTCCCATTCTGGACTATTTTCCATTGGCTGTTGATTCTTGTACTGGTTCCAAAAGTTGTTATAGACCTCTGAAAATCCGTCCCTTACCTGTTCATCTGTCATATCTGTTCCACCTTTATAAAAATTCCTGGGATTTCCGCCCAACGCTTTTCAATTACCTCACTGGCTACTTGAGCGTCGTCTTTCCAGAAATGCAACTCCGTCATAACATCCTTAAGCGTCTTAACCAGATTATCCGTGTCTGGTTTACTGGTTCGGTATTCCCCATCTTGATGACTGCCGGTAATCGGAAAGCACCACCAGGTAGTAAGACGTAGGGGACCTGTAAATTTTTCATCTGGAACATGACGTCCCAGATGTGCTCGTAGCCTCTCTCTGGCTGCCTTCAACTCTTGTGGTTCGTAAAACACAGGTTTGCCATTTACCACCTTTACCTGTTTCTCCTGATGCGTACAAGTGGGAGGCTGCATTGCCATAAAGAACTGATACGCTGCTCCCTCCCACTTATCGCAGCTGTCATCCAACAAACGAAAATCTGCCCAATGTTCACTATCTTCATTGTTACAGACACCGTTAAATGTTTCATACCATCTGCAGGTATTGCAACATTTCTTATTCTCCATCGTAATTCACTCCTTGCCATGTTCCTGTATCCGGATCATACTCAATATATCCGCCCTGTGTTAGCTTATCGAACACATACATCAATAATCCTGGGCGTTTTGAAATCCAATTTAATACCTCATCTGTTTTATGTTGATAAGGTTTTCCAAATGGCTCTCTTCGTAACGGAGGCATCTCATATGCTACAAATAACCTCTTATCTTTTGATTTAATTCGCCCCATTCTATGCCACCTCTCTTGCTTTATCTTTTTCGATAATTTCAAAAAGTTCTTTTGTCAGCACATCTACTTCCTGTTCTAATTCGTGGGTCATACAAGTCAAAATATGTAATGCTCCATGAAAATTACTTGCTGCATTTGGCCCTTCTACAATGGCATCATTCACTGCCAGAGTTAAACTATTTAGTGACCATAATGTTGTCTGTACTTCTTCTAACCGAGATGCGATTTCTTTTACTGTCATGCTATTATCCTTCTTTTACATACAAATTGTATGTATTATTATTTCTTGCAGTATAGTACAATTTGTATGTAAAGTCAAGAACATTTTCAAGGAGGGTCTTATGTTCAATCAAAGGCTTAGAAAGATGCGCATGAAAAGCGGGTTGACACAGCAAGCTATGGCTGATAAATTACAAATCTCACTAAATGCTTACCAAAAGTATGAGCAGGCGGAGCGTTCCCCGTCTTTAGATTGCTTAGTCCATATAGCTGACATTTTGAATGTCTCTGTCGATTATTTACTTGGTCGGGATGATTTTCTTATATCTTGCGGAGTTCCCTTTGATGAAGACTAAACAAATCTTCTAGGCTATCCCATATTTCAAAATCCCCTGTTCTGGTTCCTTGTTCAATTTTTTGATAATACACAAGACTCACGCCCAGATGGTCTGCCACCTGCTGTTGTGTCATACCTGCCTTTTGTCTGGCATCTTTTAGATTCTTCCTCATTAGATTCACTCCTTTAAACTGTTAAATTGTCTTATTTCGAAAAAAACTCTTTTGTCAAGTGACAGGGGAAGGAGTCGTCGTGCGCCAGCTTTACGCACGACTACTTTCCCACTTGACCGTCAGGGAAAGGAAAATCTTTATATATTATTAGAATAATAATATATAGTTTTTTTCCTTCCCTGTGAAAACAACACAAAACCTGTTTTTTTCCGTCATTTTTTCCCTGGGGAAAATAACGTTTTTTGTATGTATTTTTCCTTAGAGAAAATAACATAAATTCTGTTTTTTTCTTCCTAGGGAAACAGGGAAATTTTATGTTTTTTTCTTTACTTCACTGTCATTTATAAGGAATCCCCCATGCTCTTTTAAGCGGTTCCGAACTGTTTTTTCTGTCACGCCAAGGTATTCTGCCAGATCAGAAATCGTTACTTTTTCATTAATTTCACAAGCTTCAAAAGCCGTCATAATCGATTTTTTTCTTTCTTTCGACTTCTGTTCTTTTGGCTTCCGGCTGGCAAGCGCCTTCTTCCAGGGCGGCGCTGCATCATCCGGCAAAATATCGCTTAATGCCCCTGTCTGGTCTATGCTGTGCACTGGATAATCAAACCATAAATTCACTGGCTCAAACTTTGGAAACTCTCTAAGCGTCCCCTCAATTCTCCACGCTGTTCTCTGTCTTACACTTTCTTTCGCATCTTTTATCTGTTTTTGCAAAGTCTGGAATTGCCACTTATCCAACGTATTTTCACAATAATTAATCATCTGGTAACTGCTGCATAAATCGTCCTGGGAAAGGTCTTCCTGCCACTTAAAATGGGCATCCAGATATTGTTTGCAGACATTACAGACTGCATGATTTTCCAGCTGTTTTAAGATATTGTCATTAAGTTCCAGCTCAATTAAGTCTAAAAGAGCATCAGGGTCTCTTGCAAACACTCCGGATCCAGATGCACGATCCATGGATTTTTTTCCTCCTTGGCCGCCCTTTGAATGATGGTGGCAGTATATAACTGCACAGCCGAGTTCCGTACAAACCAGGTCAAATTGATTGCAAAAATTTGCCATCTGATCTGCGCTGTTTTCGTCTCCTGTAATGACCTTGTAAATAGGATCGATGATAATGGCAATATAATTTTTTTTGGCCGCCCTACGAATCAATTTTGGCGCCAGTTTATCCATTGGAACAGACTTTCCTCGCAAGTTCCAGATATCAATATTGGACAGGTTTTCCGGCTTCCAATGTAATGCATTGTATACGTCCTGAAAGCGGTGCAGGCAGCTGGCTCTATCCAATTCCAGGTTTACATACATCACTTTTCCTTTTGCACACTGCCAATTCAGCCATTTCCGGCCTTCTGCGATAGCAATGGTAAGTTCAATCAATCCGAATGATTTGCCAGCCTTTGACGGGCCTGCTATAAGCATTTTGTGTCCTTGGCGCAAAATTCCATCAATAAGGGGAGCTGACAGTTCCGGAAGATTTCCCCATGCATCCGCCATGCTCTCAGGTTCCGGAAGGTCATCATTTACGCCTTCTATCCACTCGTACCATTCCTGCCAGTTTTCTTTTCCTATATTCGTATCCACCAGAAACTGTTTCCGGCCTTTCCGTATGATTCCTGGCATACGTGAAAGCCTCGAAGGATTCCTGTTTTGATTGTCTGTCTTTAATCCATTTTTCTGACATACATGATAAAGATAATCTACACGCTTTCGGTATTCTGAATAATCTGCTGCATCCACCCGAACAATTGCATGGAGACTTTTTCCACCAGAATATACCAGACAGGCCACAGGCAGCTCCAGCTCACGAATAATAGCATTCTGGCGTCCGATTTCCATGCTGTCGGATTCTACCAGCGCATACCGGTAATCTGTTACATTTTCATTTTTACAGCCATTTCCATCCAGAGGATTAAACCGGATCCAGGCTCCAGCATCTGGATTGCAATCACCAACTACAGCTCCGATATCTCCGTTACAACGGGATAATTCTTCAATTAGTTGTCCAGCAGTTCTGTCCCAGCTTCCTCTTGTTGGCATATGGCGTCCGTCTTTTTCCCAGCTTTCTGTCACATATCCTACATTTTCGGTAGATTCAAACAACGTTTCCAGGTACCTTGTCAATTCGCTGGCTGGATTCCACTCATCTGGCTCTTTAATCTCTAATTCCTCTACATAATGTTTATCGATTACAACCAGATCTTCCCGAATAGAATCATCCCAGTTTAATTCATGTCCATATTCAGGTTCCCATCCGGCTTCTCTGGCCATTTGAATGATGGTTCCGCCCGTTACCGGAGAATTACTGCCACGAAAGCTGCGCCACTTCTGGCTGCACTCTCCGGAATGGTATCTTGCAGAATCTCTGGCACTCCAGTTATCCCATACATTCACACCATATCCCTCATGCTGCAGAGCCATTCCAACATTTACCCATTCCTGATAAGTAAGGTCTTCTGGATTTATGTATTCGATTGCTTCCAGTAAGTTAAATTGGCTGTCCATGATTAATGCTCCTTTTATTCTCTATATTCCTGCGGCACAATGTCTCTGGGGATGCGCCATCCATTAGCTGCAATCCGGTCTATCAGGTTTTTTGCAGTTTCAAATTTCCAGGTACCTACGTGTTGGAAGCCTCTTCCTTCCAAAAATCGGATCTGCTTTGGTGTTGTAAGTCCTTCCTGCTTCCTCTTGTCTAATCGTTCCAGTAATTTTGATGCTTTTCCCTGATTATTGATTTCATCTGGCATAATTCCCAGTTTTTCCAGGGTTTCTAACTGCTTTTGTGTAGGAGGCGTCATCTCCCATCCAAACGCTGGAACATAACTAGACAGGTCTTCTGCCTGAATACTCATTTCAAAATGTAAGGGGTCTACAAGACGTTTCTTTCTACGTTTCATTTCTGCAAGCTGTTTTGCAAGGGCTTCCTCTCTTTGTGCTACCACATCTTCCGATGCTGTCTTTTCTGCTTCTTCAATATCAATTGGACACCCTGCTACCTTTTCCAGGTTCTCCGTCATCTTTTTAGCCACTTCTTCATTATCGCAGATCAGGTTTGCCGGATGACATAACTCATGCCGTTCTGTATGCCATAAAAAATCCAGTAACAGTAAATGATCTTTCCCTGGATACAACCTGGTTCCACGCCCCACCATCTGGCTGTATAGGCTGCGTACCTTAGTCGGCCGCAGCACCACTACACAATCAACGGATGGACAGTCCCATCCTTCCGTCAGAAGCATGGAATTGCACAAAACATTGTATTTTCCCTTGTCAAAGGCTTCTAAAATTTCTGTTCTGTCTTTGCTTTCCCCATTCACTTCTGCCGCCTGAAATCCTTTTTCCGAAAGAATATCTCGAAACTTCTGGCTGGTTTTCACGAGTGGTAAAAATACGACTGTCTTACGCTCTTTGCAATATTTTTCCATTTCATCTGCAATCTGATACAAATATGGATCAAGAGCCGTCGCAATCTCTCCCGACTTAAAATCTCCAGCCTGTACACTTATGCCAGACAAGTCTAACTTAAGAGGTATTGTCAAAGCTTTTATTGGAGATAAATAGCCCTCTTTAATTGCCTTTGGAAGAGTATATTCATACGCTAACGTCTCAAAATACTGTCCCAGATTCTGCATATCTCCCCTGTCTGGTGTTGCAGTTACCCCTAAAACTTTCGCATCTGGAAAGTGCTGTAACACTTTCTGATACCCGTCTGAAATGCAGTGATGAGCTTCGTCAATAATAATGGTTTCAAAATAGCTTTCTGAGAAACGGGCCAGCCGTTTTTCTCTCTGCATAGACTGAACAGAGCCCACCGTAATTCGGTACCAGCTCCCCAGACAGCTCTCTTCTGCTTTTTCCACTGCACACCGTAAACCGGTAGCTTTGGCAATCTTATCAGATGCCTGTTCCAGCAATTCTCCCCGATGCGCCAATATCAATACCCGTTTTCCCCGTCTGACGCATTCTTCCGCGATTTTTGCAAACACAATGGTTTTTCCGCATCCAGTCGGAAGAACAACCAGGGTTTTGCTGACTTTTTCCCACTCATCAAATACTGCTTCTTTTGCCTCCTGCTGGTATGGCCTTAATTCCATTTTTTCTTTCATCGTTTAAAAACTCCCTGCCTGATACTTGGGGCCTTCATTCGGATATAATTTTTCAATATAATTGAACTGCTTATTCGGATCCTTAACTCCAGGCTTTAAACCAATTTTGGCCCTTGCTTTTTTACCTGGAAGCGCCTGCCAATTCATGCGCAGTTCTTCCCCCTTCTTCTTCAGTCCAACTCCACAAAACAGCTCTGAAAGTTTCCATTCAAGAGAAGAATGAAGTACATAATTCTCCCGAATTGGAACATCCCTGTCTCCTGCATGAACAATGAAATGCACAACTGCCATATTGCAGGGAGGAAGTTTTCCTTCCCCCTTGCTTCTGCTGCGGTCAAAACTTTCTATGGTAACGTCGTAATCACCTGCGGGAATCGGTTCAAAATCCTGTCCGTCATTTTTGATAGGATCATCCCACCCTAATTCTTTCCCTGTATTCATATTTTCTGTATTCATATTGCTTCCTCCTGTTATTGTTTAATTAAATGGTATCGATTCATTTTCTTTTATTTCTTTAATCGTGGAGAAAACCTGTGGCCATGCTCCAATTAAAACTCCTTCTATAAAATCCGGAGGATAATCCCAGATGTTCATATCGGATGGAAAATACCCCCTTGCTTCCACCGCACACTGAACATCCCATTCGCATACATTGCTGTTAATCATTAAGTCCCGAAGTGCTTTGGGAATCCGGTTATCAGGTGGAAATGCACTCATATCCCCTGGCCCTTTCTCATTTTCCGTTTCTGTTGAAACTGGCTGAGATAAATCCAGAGACTGCTGCACTCCATCTTCCTGTATCGTTTCTTCTTTATATTCTGGATTTTTTTCTGTTTGGGGCTGCTCTGGCTGGCATGGTTGCTTAAGCATTGCATCTTCTGGTTTATTTTCTACTTTCGTTTCCGGTTCGATAATAGCCCGAATAGAATCATAGGAAAACGGAACTTCTTCTGGAAGGCCATAACGGTTTTTCGCATCCCAGCAGGAATGATGGGAGGTGTACATGGTTCTTTCTCCTCCTTGTGCTTTCCGCTTTTTCCCTTTATCATCTACAGCAATAGACCAGGTCTTGTAATTGGCAAACAACACCATATCGGCCCATTCCTTTACCAACGGAGTAGTCTGTGAGCTAGTCTTTTTCCCGAGTTTCATTTCCCATCTGTCATAAGCTCCCAGTTCATCCGGCTGCTCAAACTTTCGCATCTGGGCGTGAGCTGTAAGAACTACATTGATTCCACTTTCTACCACTTCTTCTAAAGCATTTAAAAACCGGCCAAACTCTTCTTTTGCATAAACATAGCCATTTCCATATCCAAAATCTTCTACACCTTTTTTTCCGTATCTGGCGCATAGATCTGTCACGCACATCTGCTCTGCCCAGTCTGCAGTATCAATTACCAAGGTTTTACAGATTGATGGATTCGATCGGACGAAACGTATCTGTTCCATTAACATAGGCCAGCTACTGGCCTTTTCAAATCTGGCCACGTCCATGTCTTTCGTACTTCCTTCTGTATCAATAAATACAGGATCCGGAAATTTAGATGCAAACGTAGATTTCCCGATTCCTTCCGGCCCATAAATTACTACTTTTTTCGCACAGGGAATTTTTCCTCTTATAATATTCATTTAAAAAACACCTGCTTTCCATCCTGATTTTGCAACCTCTGAAACTAAGGTTTTCTGTCCTGCCACATAACCATCTTCGATAATAATGCTACATTCATCTCCAGTACTAACTCTGGTTGCAATAGCCTGTAGTTTCTCTGTTTCCAGCCACTGACCAAATTCCTGTAATGTATCCAGATCCATCTGTTCCAGCTTGTCCAGAAGAACAAACCCACACTTTGGATTTAATTTTCTGACAATCGCTGTTGCTACTTTCAACTGGTCCGATCCAGACATACAATCCCATTTTTTACCGTTATATACCAATTCTTCATCCATCACAGACAGTCCAGGAAGAGGAAGTGTTGCGTTCTGTAAAAGTTCCACTTTTTTCTGACGCACAGCATTAATTTCTTCATTTAATACAGAATACTGACGCTTATATTCCATTGCATCTTCTTCTGCCTTTTCTTTATCCAGATTGGCACGTACTTTTCGATTGATTTCCTCAATATGAGAAATATTCGCTTCCAGTTCTGCAGTTGATTCATCCTGCAAATCCTGAGCGGATAATCTGGCTACACGAACCTTTTCGTCCACTTCCGCCTGTTTTGCCAGAAGGTTCTGCAACTGCTCCATAATGCCTTGCTGCTCCTGTTCCAAACGATGCAGATTTTCTCTCAATCGTTGATTCTCTCCATTTTTTGCCAAGATTCTCTGCTGCTGGTTAATTAACTCAGAGGCTGAAATTAATTCTTTCGGTACATCGGTAAAATACGGCTGCTCTTTTGCGTATTTATCTTTCTGATCTGCAATTCTTCCAATCGCCAGACGTTGGCTATATAATTCCTTCTCAGTCTGTTCATACTCTGCCAGTTGCGGGCCGACGCCAATAATGTTTAATAACGTCTGAGCCTTTTCTTTATTTCCGGCCTCCATGAATTTAGGAAGATTCAATGCCAACTGTTCTACAAACTCATTCAGCAGCTGCTGGCCTCCCTTTTGACCAGATGGATCCGTCACTTTCAAATCGCTGTTTTTTCCTTTACGCTCTACAATAAGTCCATTATCCATTACAATTTTAAGGTTTGGCGGGATTGCGGAATCCTCTCGCTGTGCCTTGGATGGACGGAACCGATCGCCTCCCAGCGCCCATGCAATAGAATCTAACACAGAAGTTTTCCCCTGATTATTTTTGCCTCCAATAATAGTAAGGCCGTCTTTCGTTGGCTCAATTTTTACTGCCTTAATGCGCTTGACATTTTCAATTTCTAATTTATTAATTTTCATTATCAATCCTCCATTATCTTCTGAATCTTCTTTGCTAATCCCTGAGGAAGTCCTGCTAATTCCTCTGCAATATGGTTATGCAGAATTTTTTCCAGCACTTTCAGATTAATCATATAATCCGTCCGGCTTGGAGATGCTTCTCTGACTGTATCCGCAGCAAGTTTCGCCAAAGCGATAGTAACGTCTCTCGCATTTGCTTCGCCAAATGCAACCCCTGATGCAGCGACTATGTCTTCATCACTGTTTATAATCACAGTGCCCGCGAAGAACTCTCCTTCTCGCTCAAAAACTTTCTTGTCATCCTGTACGACTGTTACTTTTACCATTGACTTTTCCTCCATTTTCTCCCATAATTGGATTGTGATATTTTTTATCTGGGCCTGTCCGGCGGCTATCCGGCGGGCCTTTTTAGTTCACCAAGAATTCCAGCATCCGGCCAAACATATACACGTTGGCGCACAACATAGCCAAGTTTAACGCTACTGTCCATCCAAGCGCGCTGTGCTTCTCGGCCAGTCTGCCACGCAGCCGGCCGTTCTCTCTCAGCACGTCCTCGTATGTTGGCTCTTCTGGGTTATAGATCTGCTGCATTTTGTCCACCTCCTTTCACATCAAAATAAATTCCTTAATTTCTTTACTGGTAATGGGACGCCCCAATACAATGCTTGCCGCCTGTATGGGCGTTAACTTCAGCACTTTGGCTGCCGCCCATAACTCCTTAAGTGTATAGTTTTCCGGCTTGTCCCTCCGGTTTTGAACTGTCTTTTTACAGACCCCCATTCTGTTAGCTAACTGTTCGTCTCTGATTGCATAGAGCTCCATATTACCTGCAATACAGGAACGTACTACTCTGCTGGCCTCCTCAGTTGGGTTGGGTTTTAATTTTGGCATCACTCCACCTCCTACTCTACGAATAGTTTCTTTAAATATCCTATTGTCCTTCCTGTCTCCCTGTCCTATACTGTACTCACAGGCCCCGCCAAGCCGAGTACCAGTGAAAGGACTTTCCAAAATGATAAATTTTTTTCAAAACCTACTAAAAAATGAGCAAATAAGCCTTGATCCATTAAATTTCATCGGTGGATTAATTACTGCTTTTATATCGCTTTATATTTTTAAAGCTGATACACCGTTTTCATATCTTCAAGAACGACACGAAAAACTTATTTTCCCTCTTTTTAATCTGCTGGAACCATCGCTTTATCAAGAAATAAATGATCCTTTGTTATGGAACAAAATTTTTGATTTAATTGAACAAAATAAATCCCTAGCCGATGGAAAACTACTCCATATTTATTATTACTGTAAGAAATATCCCTCTGTTCAAAACTTCATTTCATTATGTTCCTATGCCGACCATTCCTATGATAAGTCTTGTCGCTGTTTAAAATTAAAGAGAAGAACTATAGAATACCGAATTGATAGACATCAATACAAAAGCAAAAGTTTTTTTATTTTCTATCTAATTGCCTCCACTCTTATTTTCGCCTTCTTCTTATTTTTCGGAATATTAATGATAGGGATTGCTTTCTTTTTCGCAAAAGAAATTTTTAACTCTGCTGATGAACTGGGAAAAATATTTTTACTTCTGTTCTATTCCATAGCTGCTCTTACTTTTTTAAAATTCTTTGAAAAGCATCCTTAATTACTTTTTAAATAGAATCACGCAAATGCAAAGCCATGCTGCGCTGTAGCACCATCCATATGTCATTCCTATAGCGCAGCTTATTGCAGCAGCTAAGAAAGCCTTAAACAATCTCATTCACTTACTCCACCTCCCTACTTCAACAGTTCCTCGATGCTCACATCAAGGTAATCTGCTACTTTTCGAACCTTATGGATTCCTGGCTCGCTTTCGTTCCATTTACTAATGCTACGATTCGAAAAGCCTAAATCTTTTTCCAATCTCCAAATGGAAATCCCTTTTTCATCACAAATACGCTTTACATTGTCAAAAATCATTAATTTCGCCTCCTTTGTGTCCAATTAGAAGAAAATATTCTCACTTATATATTGACATTTAGAAGAAAATATTCTATTATACAAATAGACAACGTGAATATATTCTCATATACAGTCTTTTAAATTGGCGTTTACGGGCTGTACTTATCATCACGAGAATCTTTTCTCTTTACATCCTCTACTATACGAGAATATTTTCTTTTTGTCAATAGTTTTTTCGAGATTTTTTTCTCGTACTTAAGGAGGGCATATCGTGACACTTAAAGAGCGCATTAAAAATCTTGCTCAAGAACGAGGTATCAGCTTACCCGCATTAGAAGCTGAATTAGGTTTCGGAAATAGCACAATTGTTAAATGGGATAAATCTACCCCAAATGCTGATAAATTAAATGCTGTTGCAAAATACTTTGGAGTCACTATGGATTATTTGCTAAATGGTGTAACAGTTGATAATGAGCTCTCCCCCAGGGATGAGCGTGATATCTCTAAATCCTTAGACCATATCATGTCAGAAATTAAGAGTGGAGCCGACAGCCCTCTCTATTACAATGGTGTAGAGATTGACGATGCATCACTGAATCTACTGCAAAATGCCATTGAATTTGCTTTAAGAGAAACTAAGAAAGAAAACAAAGTGAAATATAATCCAAACAAAAATAAAAAGTAGGTGTTGCTGCTTGGAAACCGTCGAACACAAAATACGAAGACTTATTCGGTACTATGAACGGCTTACCGGAACCAGAGACCCTATAAAAATTGCTGCTGTCGCTGGTATCCGGATTGCTATTGTGCCTCTCGGAGAAATTTCTGGAAATTATAAGCTTATAAAGCGCAAACGTTGGATTTTTATAAATGACAGTATTCCTGTTGATAGTCCGTTCTTTCGAGTTGTGGTAGCGCACGAACTTGGCCACGCTCTGCTACACCGAAGAGAAAACTGTGCATTTATCAAAAGCCATACGTTACTTCTAACTTCCGGTATAGAGCGAGAGGCGAATCAATTCGCATCAGTTCTTTTGATAACTGATGACTTATTATCAGAGTACGCTGGATACACAGAAGAGCAATTTTGCCATTGTACCGGATATCCAAAAGAACTTATTGAATTAAGACTTAAATAAAAAAAAGGGGGTATCGTATGGCACTTATTAAATGTCCAGAATGTGGAAGAGAATTTTCAGATAAGGCTACTGCTTGTCCAAATTGTGGATTTCCTGTTAGTAAATTACCTGAAATGTCTCCAGAGAATGTTGCTTCAGAATCAGGCTCTTTGACTAACAAAATTTTTTCGGTCGCACAAGCAGGAGTGCAAACCGCTATCGAAAACTATCAAAATGCTTATCGTCCAACAAAACAAATCGGTCCTGTTCAGATTGATGAAAACCACTCTGTATTTCGAATTAACGGTGTTATTCCTGCAAACGGAAAAAAAGGTAGAATTGGAAAAGGTCTATTAAAAGGAACCTTAGCCATCTCTACACTGGGAATGTCTTTAGTTGCTGAAAAACTTGTTGGAGGAAATAAACAAAAAGTTGGAAATAAAGAATGGCTTAATTATTCGGATCTACTCAACTACGAATTACTTGAAGATGACAGTTTAGTAACCAGTGGCGGAATCGGACAAGCTCTTATCGGTGGGGCTATCTTTGGAGGATTTGGTGCAATTGCCGGCGGCATAACTGCCAATAGAATACAAAAGAAGAAAATAGAATCTTTATACATTAAAGTGACAACAAATAACCTTTCCTTTCCCTGTTGTTTGATTTCTCTAGTTACAAAGCCTATAAAAACAAATAGCAAGGAATACCAGCAAGCTTTCAACCTTGCGCATCAAATTTTATCAACTCTTGACATTATTACACACCGTCAATAAATGAAAAACCGCCCCTGCGCCAACAGGAACGGCTTTTGCATAGATTTCTCTTGCCGGATACTCCGACTATGATAAATCCAGATTAGACACCTAGATTATATCATTTCTGGATCGTCCTGGCAAGGGGCGTTATTTTTATACTCATTTTTGTGCGATGTCGCACGCATTTATGAAAGGAATGATATTATGGCAACAGCAAAAAAACTCCCATCCGGTTCCTGGCGTTGTCTGGCTTTCAGTCACTACGAGCCGGTTCTGGACAAATCGGGAAAACCAGTTATTGACAACAAAACCGGAAAGCCTAAACAAAAACGCGTATATGAATCATTTACCAGTGATGACCCATCCCCGCGCGGGCGAAAAGCCGCTGAACTGGCTGCCGCCCAATTTCAAGCCAACAGGAAAGGTGGTGGAAATCAAATTTCAAAATCTTCTCTGACGTTAGGACAGGCAATGGATGATTATATTACATCAAGATCCGCTATTCTATCTCCGGCTACAATCCGAGAGTATAAGCGCTCCAGGAAAGCCGATTTGCAGAATCTCATGGATAAAAAAATATCTTCTATTACCCAAGAGGACATACAAAACGAAATTAACCTGGAAGCCATTACCCATTCACCAAAAAGTGTCCGGAATATGCATGGCCTTCTCACGGCCGTATTGGGCGTATACCGCCCTGATTTCAGCGTCCATACAAAACTGCCAGAGAGAATCCGTCCGACGCTCTATATCCCTTCTGATGAAGATGTACGCAAACTAATGGGTGCAGTAGAAGGTACGCCCCTTGAAATTCCGGTTCTGCTCGCTGCTTTCGGTCCAATGCGCCGCAGTGAAATCTGTGCACTTAATTCCGACCATGTTCAAGGAAACATTGTTCATGTTGAATCAGCCATGGTATTGGATGATGATGACAACTGGGTTGTAAAGCAGCCCAAAAGTTTTGCTGGAAACCGGTATATAGAATTTCCTGATTTTGTGGTCAAGAAATTTCCACAACAACCAGGAAGAATTGTAAACTTATACCCTCATCAGATTTCAAATCATTTTTCGGAAGTGCTAAAAAAGAATCACATCCCTCATTTCCGTTTCCATGACCTGCGCCACTATTCTGCATCTATCCAGCACGCACTTGGAATTCCAGATGCTTATATCATGCAGCGCGGCGGATGGGGGAATGATTCGGTATTGAAAAATATATATCGCCACACTATGGAGCAGCAAACAAAGGCTATGAATCAAAAGGCAAATGCACATTTTGAAAACCTATGCAACACGAAATGCAACACAAAAGAAAAAATCCTTGAAAAATCAAGGATTTAACACTGCGGGTAACAGGACTTGAACCTGCACGGTCTCCCACCAGAACCTAAATCTGG